>NZ_JACOPH010000001.1 GCF_014287635.1 Roseburia zhanii
TGACGCGCTTTGTTCAACCAGAAAAAATCGAAATTGATGCAAACGAAAGGGCAGTTAATGAAAAGTCTCAATACTGCTTTTTCGTTTGCACCACCTTCGATTCTTTCCTTAACGATTTGTATAACAGTAGTCTAACACACGTTGTTTAAAAATACTACAGCCAAGCCAATGTCTGTAATTTGCCCTAAAATTTCATTTTATGGAATTTGGACTACTTGATTTTCTAATTGCATACGCAATTCGTGAAATGTATCATTATACTGTTGATACATCAGACACACAAATGTAAATAGGGACTACAAAAAAAGAACCTGCCACATCGTTGTGACAGGTTCTTGTACTTCCTTAGAACTCCGGCTCGATCAATCCATAAGTATTACCTTTTCTCTTATAAACAACATTGACACTTTCAGTTTCTGCATTGCAGAATACGAAGAAGTCATGTCCTAATAATTCCATCTGTACACATGCATCTTCCGGATACATAGGTTTCATATCAAATTTCTTGGTCCGGATGATACGGATCTCATCATCTGCTTCGGATTCTTTCTCTAAAAATTCTTTCTTAAAGCTTGCAGCACTCTGCTGTTTGCTGATGATTTTCTTCTTGTATTTCTTTAACTGTCGTTCGATCACTTCCTCTACAAGATCAATCGATACGTACATATCATTGCTTACCTGTTCAGAACGGATCATACTGCCTTTGACAGGTATCGTCACTTCAATCTTCTGACGCTCCTTTTCAACACTTAATGTTACGAATACATCCGTATCGGGGGTAAAGTATTTCTCTAACTTTCCTAATTTTTCTTCTACGGCACTCTTGAGTCCATCGGTTAGTTCGATGTTTCTTCCTGTAATTGTAATACGCATGGTGTCTCGCCCCTTTCCTTTGTTCACAGATGGGGGTGTCATCTAGTTATTTCCTATCTGTGTATAGGTCATATTATATCATATTTGTGTATAATTTCAATAAATTTTCTGATATTTATATGATTTTTATATGCTTTTCCTAAAAACTTTATAATTTTTTTAGTAGATTTGCTTTCACTGGTTTTGTACATTATAATAATGGTATTGTATCGAACTGATGACTGCATAATATATGACATTTATGCTTAGACAATATATATCAGGAGGATTATCTTATGAAACGAAAAACTGCATTGGTCACAGGCGCTTCAAGGGGGATCGGACGGGCTGCCGCTTATGCATTTGCCAGGGCGGGTTATGATCTTGTGTTAAATTGCGCCCATTCCAAAAAAGAACTCGAAGCATTTGCCTGTGGTCTAAAAGAGGAATTTAGAATAGAAACACTCTGCTGCTGCGGAGATATTGGAGATCATGCATTTGTTGAACAGATGTTTGAAAAGATCAACGGATTCTGCGGTGGTGTTGATGTGCTGATCAACAATGCCGGAATATCCCATATCGGACTGCTTAGTGAGATGTCGTATGAAGAATGGGAACGTATTCTGCATACGAATCTGACTTCCGTTTTTTCCTGCTGTAAACTCGCCATTCCGCATATGGTGTCACAGAAATCAGGCAGGATCATGAACATTTCCTCCGACTGGGGCATCTGCGGAGCATCCTGTGAAGTGGCATATTCTGCGACAAAAGGCGGGATCAATGCATTCACGAAGGCTCTTGCAAAAGAACTTGCACCGAGCAATATCCAGGTCAATGCGGTTGCCTGCGGCGTGATCGATACGAAGATGAATGCCTGTTTTAATGAGGAAGAACGCAGGGAATTAGAAGAAGAAATTCCGGCAGGTGCATTTGGAAAACCGGAAGATGTTGCACAATTTCTGCTTCAGTTAGCGTCTGCTCCGGCATATCTGACAGGACAGGTCATCAGCTTTGATGGAGGGTGGATATAATTACCATTCTTTTTTTCGTATATTCAATCCGCATTCTGCGTACTATTTTCGAGTTGAATATTTTCCGTTTGCGTTTTGCATATTTTAAGAAAAATGTTCTGATTTATGCATTACAATAACTCTCATTGAGAGGAGGAATGGTATTGGACATCGGAAATCAACTGCGTAATCTGTTAGAACAGGACGGAATTACTCAAAAGCAATTAGCAGAGGCACTTAATATTTCAACAACAACCTTAAATGGTTATATTCAAAACCGCAGACAGCCGGATGCCAAAACCGTAATTCGCCTTGCTTCGTATTTTCATACAACAACAGATTACATTTACGGATTAACAACGCTACGGGAACCGATGGTATCTCCTTATAATGCGGAAGAACGTCATCTCGTAAACATTTATCGGGGCATTCCGGAAGATAAAAAGCCTCTGTATATTGAAACAGGCAGGACATTTTCAAAGTTTGGGAAACCGAAGAAAAAGAAAATTTAATCAGAAATGATTGCAGAAAAAAGTTCTCCTATGATCTTAATGGTCATAGAAGAACTTTTTTTGTCTGCTTACAGGTAGCCGAAATTATTGGTTTTTGAGTTCCAGTAATACAGGGCACCGGAAGTATTTTTGGATTTTCCCTTGTTACATACAGTTTTTACATATACATAATAGGTCTTTTTCGAAGAAAATTTCTTGCCTTTGAATTTTTTAATCGTGCAGCTGTTTTTCTTGCTGCTTACGGTTGCGACTTTTTTATAACCTTTTTTTGGGTTTGTAGATACATAGATCTGATATCTGGTTGCACCGGAAATTTTTCCCCATTTGAGATTTAATTTGCTGCCATTGACTTTGATCTTAGTAATTCTTGCCTGATTCAGACACCGGATGGATGCATAGGAAGAATAATATTTCTGACCATTGTAAGTCATAAAGGAACGGGCTTTTACGGTATACACCTTATCTTTCATTTTAGAAAAGGAGATACTGCTAGAATAGCCGGATAAAGTTAAAGATTTTACTTTTTTACCCTTATCATCTAATAAAGTAACTTCATAACCATCAGCGGCACTCTGTCTGTCCCATGCGACATTTAATTCTTTGATGAAATAATACCAGCGTTCCTGATGTAAACCTGTCATCTGATCCGGTAAAGTAACCACATCATAATCAGTCACTCCGTAACTTTCATCTGCTCCGTTTACGGCAGTTACTTTGACATAATAATTTGTAGCCGATTTTAAACCTGTCAGTGTATACGTGGTAGAGGTTGTATTTCCTGCCAGTACAAAATCATCAGCACCGTATTCTTTATAGAATATATTATAGGAAGCTGCATCTTCTGACGGCTGAAAGGATATTGTTGCGGATGTCTTGTCTGCGGCTGTCTGCTGCAGGGAAGATATTGCAGATACGCTTGCGGCTTCTACCTTTGTGTTACCTGTTCCAAGCAGAATGCCTGAAAATAATACCAGTGCAAAGACTGCAATGGATTTTTTGAAATTTGATGAATTCATGTAATTCTCCTCCGTTTAGATTTTTTCCTTGTATATCATACGCTATCTGTGTGGATGGAACAAGTGCTTTTTGGAGAATTTGGGAATTTTATGCTAAGGAAAATAAAAAAACGACCGATAAATAGTGTAAGAGCTTATAAAAATAACGAATTTCAAGGAAGAAAGGGGATGCTGTTATGCGTATAGAGGCTTATAATCAGGTAACACAGCTTTATAAAAACACAAAAGCTACGAAGGCAGAAAAGTCTTACAGTGCCGCTTTAGGACGGGATGAAGTAAGCATCTCACAGGCTGGATATGATTATCAGGTTGCCAAGCAGGCAGTAGCAGAAGCTTCAGATATCAGGGAAGATAAAGTCGCCGGACTAAAAGCAAGGATACAGTCAGGAAATTATAAAGTTGATTCTGGAGATTTTGCCAGCAAACTGTTAGAGAAATACAACTCTCTGCAGAAATAAGTGTTAAAAGTGAGGAATACCAGTGGCTAGTTTAATGGATAATCTTGTAGAAGTCTTAGAAGAAGAAAATACACAGTATAAAAGACTTGTTGAATTATCAAAGAACAAGAAAGAAGCGATCATAAAGGCAGATATTGCAGAGCTTGAGGAGATCACGGGAATGGAGCAGGACATCTCATCACTGCTTCGTAATCTGGATATCCGCAGGGATGCAGTATTAAAGGACATGGCAGATGTCCTTGGAAAAGATTTTGAAGAGATGACCATTACCAGGCTGATCGGGTATTTAGAGCAGCAACCGAAAGAACAGGAACGTTTATCCATTATCCGCGATCAGATCTTAGAAACGGGAAATGAGATGCAGGCATGGAATAAACGGAATGAAGTCCTGTTGAATCAGGCACTTGAGATGGTAGAATTTGACCTTACCTTGTTTAAGAGTATGCGGCAGGCACCGGAAACTGCGAATTATAACAAAGATGCTTATAATACAGGCGATTTGTTAGGCGGCAGCGGATTTGATGCCAAACAATAAGAGGAGATAAGGAGGGAAAAATCATGGCCAATTCAATGGGCAGCTTATTTATAGGAGCATCTGGACTTCAGGTCAGCCAGAATGCTATGAATGCAACTGCAAACAATCTTTCAAACGTTGATACCAAAGGATACGTACGAGAGAGAGTACTGCAGGCAGACCGTCATTATGATACATTTGATACAACAGCAGCGATCGGACCATCCCAGTCAGGACTTGGTGTATCGATCGGTGATGTCATACATGCAAGAGATGTCTTTTTGGATAAAACGTTTCGGACAGAATCCGGAAGACAGGCGTTTTATTCTTCTACATCTGAAGCGATCACTGAAGTAGAAACACTGTTTCAGGAATTAGAAGGAACAGCATTTCAGGAAGTACTGATGGGCGAATCCGGTTTGCGGGTCGCTTTTGAGGAGTTCGCAAAAGATCCTTCAGACAGCGTAAATCAGAATCTGGTAGTTCAGAAAGCCGGTTTATTTGCCAGCAGGGCAAAAGCCGTATATCAGGGTTTAGAGAAATACCAGTCAAATTTAAATACACAAATTTCCGATGCGGTCGACAGGGTAAATGATTTGGGAAATACCCTAAGACAGTTAAATATAGATATTATGACGATTGAGTCAGGTGGAATCGAAACCGCTATGAACCTGCGGGATCAGAGGGATTTAGTTTTAGATGAACTTGCCCAATATGGAACGATCACTTACAAAGAGTTAGCAAATGGTGAAGTAAAAGTTAATTTTGAAGGCGTATCTTTTGTAGATGAGATGCGTGTGTATGAGATCGGTAAGCAGACAGATAAAGTAACAGGATTTATCACACCATACTGGAATCATCTTTCTAATACCAAAGAAGGTGAGTATTATAAAGTATATGATACCGGAGAACAGATATCTGCTGCAAAGAAAAATGATAACGGGAAGTTAAAAGCATTGATACTTGCCCGTGGAGATAAAGAGGCGAATTACCTGGATTTAGACGGAGTTTCAGCAAAGAAATATGACCAGACACTTGGAAATTCCGTTATGATGAACAGCGAAGCGAGCATCGATATGCTGGTACATAAAGTAGTCACGGCGATCAATGATCTGTATTGTCCGAATACCACATTAAAGACAGACATTACAGGAACAGATGCAGATGGTAATACCGTAACTTATAAAGCCGGCACGAAGATCTTAGATGCAGAAAACTGCTGTGTCGGCTCTGATGGGCAGTTACCGCCACAGGAGTTATTTACAAGGACCGGATGCGACCGGTATACAAAGATAACAACGCAAAAAGGTGAAGTGTATTATGTATATAACGAAGAAGATCCGACAGATACAGCACTTCAATATACGATAGGAAGTATTTCTGTGAATCCAAACCTCTTAGAGAGTGAATCCTTACTTCCTGCATATAAACAGAACGGCAGTGAAGAGAGACCGGTAGCATATGACTTAGGACAGGCGCTGTCTGATCTGTGGGATAAGGAACTGATGTATTTAAGCCCTCACGACACCACACCGGTTACTTTCAGTGAGTTCTATAACAAGATGACAGGGGAACTGGCAACATTAGGTGATGTATTTGGATCGGTCGCAAGTGATCTGGACTCGACCGTGCTTACGACAGACAATGCAAGGCAGCAGGTGCTCGGCGTATCTTCCGATGAAGAACTTACAAGCATGATCAAATATCAGAATGCCTACAATGCGGCCAGCAGATTTATCAATGTGATCAGTGAAATGATCGAAACACTGATCGTACAGATGGGTTAAGGGTTCGGCACAGAAAGAGGTGAAAATATATGCCATCTACATTTTTTGGATTAAATATAGCATCATCTGCACTGAATGCATTTCAGACAGCAGTCAATACTACAGCCAATAATATATCAAATGTACAGACAAAAGGATATACGAAGCAGGTAGCAAACCGGCAGGCATCCGATGCATTACGTGTATATCAGAAATACGGTACGATCGGAACCGGTGTTACAACGACATCGATCACATCGATCAGAAGTGAGTATTACGATACCAAATACTGGGAGAACCAGTCCTCTGTCGGTATGTTTGAAACGAAGTTAAACTTCTTAAACCAGATTGAGAATTATTTTCAGGATAAGGAGTCAAACGAACCGGGATTTTCCACAATCTTTACGAATATGTTCAACCAGTTGAATGAATTGACAAGTAATGCCGGTGATGAAAATGTCCGTAAGAATTTTATCAGTCAGGCACAGATCTTTACATCTTATTTCCATGATGTTTCTAATGGACTGGTGAAGCTTCAGAAAGACTGTAATGACCAGATCAAAACACTTGTGGAAAGCATCAATTCCAGTGCACAGAAGATCGCAGCATTGACAAAACAGATCAATTCCATTGAAATTCAGGGTGGAACAGCAAATGAACTGAGAGATCAGAGAGCATTGATTATTGACGAACTTTCTAAGATCGTTCCGATCACAGCAGCAGAATCTCCGGTTACAAACAGCAATTATCCTGATATGTATACCGGTGGAACGAATTATATCGTTAAGATCGATGGACAGACATTAGTCAATAATTATGAATATACTACTTTAAAGTGTGTATCCAGAGAAAATCAGGTATGGCAGACAGATGCCGAAGGTCTTTATGATATCGTCTGGGCAGATACGGGAATGAATTTCAACATGAATGCAGATTCTATGGATGGTTCCCTAAAAGCACTGTTTGATATCAGAGATGGTAATAATGAAGAAAACTTTCAGGGTAAGATCACATCAGCAACATCTTCGACGATTACGATCAAACCATCAACGATGAACACGATCGAAACTATGTCGATGGCGTCTGAAGGTGTGATCACCATTAAGAATAAAGAATATTATTATAATAGTTTTACTGCCGAAGTAGATGAAAACGGTAAGATATTATCCTATAAATTTGAAATCGAAGCGAATTTAGATGCGAACGAGATCAATAATTTACGTGGAGGATATGCAGAAATCGGTGATAAGATCGATGCCATGGGAATCCCATATTACATGAGCCAGATGAGTGAGTTCTTAAGAGCTTTTAGTGAACGCTTTAATGCTTATCAGAAGGGCGGACAGGATTTAAACGGAGATCCGATGGGAGCATTCTTTATCGCTAAGAAATACGATGGTTCAGAATATGATTTTGCAGATCAGAATGTAGGTACAAATGGTGTGACAGATGGAACGAAGTCTGTTATTTCCTCTACATCAAACAGCTATTACCAGATGAATGCATTGAATTTTAATGTTGCAGATGCAAGTATCAGGGATTCGAGTATCTTCGCAACGACAGCAGATGTAACAGGTGAGAAGATTGATGCACATGAAATCGTAGATGCCATGTTAAAATTACAGAGTGATGTAAAGCTTTTCCGCGGAGGAAGTGCAAAAAGCTTTTTACAGTGTATTATTTCAGATATTACGATCGATACACAGGAATCTAAGATATTTAGCAGCAACTTTACGGATATTGCAAGTGCGATCACGAATCAGAGGCTTTCAATCGCAGGTGTTGATGAAGACGAAGAAGCATTAGATATCGTAAAATTCCAGAATGCATATAATTTAGCATCGAGAATGGTGCAGTGTATGTCAGAAATGTACGATAAGCTGATCAATGAAACAGGCGTATAAGCACTACAGGAGGAAAGAGTATGCGTATAACAAATAATATGATGTTAAATACGACATCTTCCAATATCAATGGAAATAAATTAAATGTCAATAATCTGAATAACCAGATGTCATCCCAGAAGAAGATCCAGAGACCTTCGGAAGATCCGGTTATTGCAATCCGTGCATTGCGCCTTAGAAGTACATTAAGCCAGATCAACCAGTACTATGAGAAAAACATTCCGGATGCACAGACCTGGTTAGAAGTAACAGAAACAGCATTTAAGAATATGAATAAGATTTTAAAAGATGTCAGAACACAGTGCGTAACAGGTACAAACTCCTACCTGACAGCAGATGACAGAAGTACGATCTTAAAGAGTTTAACAGCCTTAAAATCCCAGCTTTATTCAGAAGGTAATTCAGATAATGCAGGAAGAACAGTATTTACGGGATTTAAGACGAATTCACAGCTTACCTTTATGGAAGATGAAACAGATACATCTTATAAGATCTCACAGAGTTTTTCTTATAAAGATCTAGGAGAATTTACTTATTACAGTGGATCGGTAGATGTGCCGAATACGGTAGCAGACGTACAGAATACAGGTAATATCTCAGATATTTCAAAGAGCAGTTTTGACCGTATCCGGCTTGCATATGATAAAGTAGATGAGATCACTAACTTAAGTTATTCCTATGGCAATACAGAAGTTACATTCTCAAAGCAGTCAGCAACAACGAATCCGGATGGAAGTGTGACTTATCCTGCAGAAGATGAATTTGGCGATCCGGTATTAGATGCAGATGGAAATGCAGTCACCATGACTGTGTATGATACACAGAAAGCATGGGAAGCAGCCAGTGCAGACGGCACAAAGACAGTCGGTGCCAATGAACTTGTCTTTATCAAAGATGCAGGAGATCTGGTCGTTGGAAGTTCAATCTCTAATGACTTAAAGTCAAATAAGGCAGCGTTTACGATCGATTATCAGAAAACCGGTTTTGACAAAGGAGAACTTCGCCCGGAATATTATTATAACTGTACAGATGTCAGTGATGCGGCAAATCCGATCAAGTATACCAAATATAATGCAGATGGCAGTAAGATTTATGAAGATATCAATTATACAGTTGCATTGAATCAGACCATTAAGGTGAATATGCAGGCAGATGAAGTATTTGACATGAGTATTTATCAGGATGTCGTAGAATTGACAGATTCCGTACAGGCAGCGATCAATGCACATGATAAAGTTGATAAGCTGACAGCAATGAAGTCAGAAGCACAGTATGCAGATTATCAGGATGAGATACAGGAATGGTTAGATGCTGCACAGAAAGAAGCAGATTATGCAGACAGCCGTCTGACATCCTTATACAGTGCCGGAATCGGTAAGTTTGATCAGTATATGGAAAAACTGAATGTGGCATATACAGAAGTTGGTGCGAGAGGTGACCAGCTTAAGATGACAGAGTCAAGAATGAGCAACCAGCAGCTTACAGTAGAGCAGTTGAAATCTGACAATGAAGACAGGAATATTTCTGATATCATTATTGACTATACAGCAGCTTACAATGCATATCAGGCATCGCTGCTTGCTTCAAGTAAAATAGAAAAACAGACATTGTTGAATTATATTTAAAATAGTAACTATTCGAAACCCTTTAGAATCATAAAAATTGATACGTCATGCTTGTATGTAAGTAGCAATTTTTATGATTCGTAAGGTGGCTCGAATAGAGCCACCGCCCTCATATATGAGCAAAATAGCTGCAAAGCAGCGGTAAAGCACGATTTATCGTGCGGTTTTGCGAATATATGAGTAGGGTTTGAATAGTTGCTAAAAGTGGCAGCCGCCTGTATACAAAGAGTGTGCAGGCGGCTGTAACAGAAGTTACCGTATCAGACAGCTTTAAACTGTAATAAACAGAAATGAGGACAGATAGCATGAAAGCAGATACAAGATTATTTGGAAAAATTGAAATTGAAGATGAAAAGATCCTTACCTTTGATCAGGGAATCATCGGATTCCCGTATATGAAACATTTTGCACTGATTTTTGATGTAGAGGACGGAAAAGAAGCAAAGATCAAATGGCTGCAGTCCATGGATGAGGAATGTTTTGCAATGCCGGTCATGAGTCCTTACGAATTAGTACCGGATTATCATCCGTCTGTCAGTGATGAAACATGGCAGACCTTAGGCGAGATCAGAGATGAGGATATGCTAGTTTTAGTAACGGTTACCGTACCGACAGATATTACACAGATGTCGATCAATTTAAAAGCACCGGTAGTTGTCAATTTAGCAACAAATAAAGCTTCACAGGTGATCGTAGAAGACGAATATCCGGTAAAATACAAGATTTATGACAAAGTAAAAGACGGAAAGAAAGAAGGTGAATAGAAATGCTGGCATTGACAAGACGGAAAGGTGAATCCTTAGTCATTAACAACAATGTGGAGATCACCGTATTAGAGATCCGCGGAGATCAGGTGAAGATCGGTATTTCTGCACCGAAAGAAGTCCCGATCTACCGTAAAGAAGTATATTTGCAGATCGAAAATGAAAATAAAGCAGCAATCACACCGGAAAGTGTAGATGCAATAAAAAAATTATTCTAATTTTTTTATTGGAAAAAACCGATATAAAAATTGAAAGATATGTAAAATAAAAGTAAAACAGCAGAACAGGGATCACACGGAGGTGGTTAAGATGGTAATTGAAGGTATTAAAAGTTCGGGTGTGGCTTATCAGGGAAGTACGTCAGGTCCGGAATCAGTCACAGAAACTGACAAGACAGCTTCAGCTGCCACTTCGGCAGATGTTTCGGATAAGCAGACAGATGCTCCGGCTGCACAGGAAAATGCGTTAAATGGTGAAGATGAAGCAGTTATCGTTGGCTGTGGAACAGAAGCGATGAAGAAAGCAGTAGATGAGATCAATAAGAATGTAAAAAATTCTGAAGCAATATTTGGAATCCACGATGCAACGAATCGTGTCACGATCAAGATCGTAGATAAGGATACAAAGAAAGTAATTAAAGAGTATCCACCGGAAAAGACACTTGATATGATCGCAAAGGTCTGGGAGATGGCAGGCCTTATGGTAGATGAAAAGAGATAGGAGGATAAGCATATGCCAATCAGGATTACAGGAATGAATTCAGGACTTGATACAGAGGCGTTAGTATCAGAGTTAGTATCAGCGTATCGTAAGAAAACTGAGAAATATACAAAAGCTCAGACCAAATTATCATGGAAACAGGATGCGTGGAAGTCACTAAATACAAAAGTTGTCAGTTTTTATAATAATATCAGCAGTATGCGTTATTCATCCGCATATTCGCTGCGTTCAGCAACAGTATCAGATAGTACAAAAGCAAAGGTTTCTGCTAGTTCAAGTGCTGTAAACGGAACCTATGCTGTTAAGATTGAACAGACAGCAAAAAGCGGTTATTTAACCGGTGCGCAGCTGAAGTCAGACATTACAGAGAGCAGTACTTTAAAAGATCTTGGTTATTCAGCGGGAAATGGCACAATTACCGTAGCAAGTGGTGATAAAGTTACTGATATTGCGGTTACAGAGGATATGAAAGTATCTGAATTTGTAAATGCATTAAAGGGTGCAGGTGTAAATGCGAATTTTGATTCTTCAAATCATAGAATTTATGTTGCTGCAGCAAAGTCAGGAAAAGAAAATGATTTTTCGCTTTCCGGATCAGATGCAGCAGGTACAAGCGCATTAGCCTCTTTAGGATTAGCTGTAAATTCAAATGCAGATATGACCATGTATAAGGCATGGGCTTCTTATGCAAAAAATGAAAATGGAGAAGCCTATATCACAGGCTTTGACGCAGACGGAAAAGCCATTACAAACGGTGTTTACAGTGAAGATAAGACGAAGGCAGAGATGGATTCTATTCTGACAAACATGACGACATACCGTACAACGGTGACGAATAATAAATCCCAGATTGCATATGCAAAAGCATATCAGACTGCACAGAATGTATCTTCTAAACTGAATGATACCACAAAGGAAACTACTCTGAAAAATCTCTTAGCTGAATCTAAGTTAGACGGTAAATATGTATCACAGGATGGCACGATTTATGAGCAGCAGAATGATGGTACTTACAAGAAAAAAGGCAGTGATGAGAAATTTGGAGTGTCAGAGGCAGACTTAAATGCACAGGGCATTACACTTTCAAATGCTGATGAAAAATTAAAAGAGTTGGAATTAGAAGCCGGCTTAGCTAAAAAGACGACAAATAAAGATGGCATTGAAATTGTAGAAGTAGACAGTGCTGCAGTCAGCGCATATAAAACAGCACTTAGTACAGTATCCTCTTATGAGGAAGATACTGCAAACGCAGATGCAGTTGATCAGGTCAAAAATGCAGCAGATCTTGATGCATTGATTTCAGATCTTCAGGCAGAATATGATGATGCGGAAGCATATCTCGAGAAATACAGTCTGTTAAATGATGCTAGTTTTACAGCGGACAGTGTGACGGCTAAGATCAGTAATGCAGCAAATGTTCTTGAAGATCCGTCAGCACTTCCGGTAAGTGCTGGTGCAACCAGGGTGGATGCAGAAAATGCAGTCATCTATGTGAATGGAGCAAGATATGAGGATTCTGACAATACATTTACAATCAACGGATTAACGATTGAGGCATATGCGACAACTGGTAATGATGATATTTCAGTATCAGTTTCTAATAATACACAGGGAATGTATGACAAGATTAAGAGTATGCTCAAAGAGTACAATACATTAATCAATGAAATGACCAAACTTTACAATGCGGATGTAGCAAAAAATATGGAGCCGCTGACATCTGATGAAAAAGAGGCAATGACAGATAAAGAAGTGGAGCAGTGGGAAACAAAAATTAAAGATTCGCTTCTCCGCCGTGATAGCACACTTGAGAGTTTAAAGAGCTCTATGACAACAACCATGCTCTCATCCATTACTATCAATGGAAAGTCATACAGTCTTTCGAGTTTTGGCATAAAGACATTAGGCGTGTTAAATGCTTCTGAAAATGAGGAAAATGCATTCCATATTGACGGAGATTCTGAGGATTCCCTTGTTTCCGGTCATGCAGATAAACTGATGGCAGCATTGTCTGAAGATCCGGATACAGTTATGACATTCTTTAAAGAATTAACATCCAAAGTATATGATAAGATCAATGCAAAGATGCGTTCGACAACAATCAGTAGTTTTAATGTTGTATATAATGACAAAGAGATGGCAAAGGAGTATAGTGATTATACGGAAACCATCAGCAAGTGGGAACAGAAGCTAGAGGATATGGAAGATTCTTATTACAAGAAATTCTCTGCGATGGAATCTGCACTTGCAAAATTACAAAGCCAGCAGTCATCATTGGCTAGTATGCTGGGATAAAATCATCCAAACAAGGAGGTTAGCTGATGATTAAGAGTAATGGGTATGCAGCATATGCCAACAGCAAAGTGGCAACTGCAACACCAGCAGAATTGACATTAATGTTATATGATGGAGCAATTAAATTCTGCAATATAGCAATTATGGCATTAGAAGAAAAGGATTTAGAGAAGGCACATAATAATATCATTAAAGTTGAGAACATTATTTCGGAATTTCAGATTACGTTAAATCACAAATATCCGGTAGCAAAGGATTTTGATGCTGTTTATAAGTATCTGAAAGAGCGTTTAGTGGAGGCAAATGTAAAAAAAGATAAAGAGGTGCTAGAAGAAGTACTAGAATATCTTCGGACCATGCGTGATACATGGAAAGAGGTTATGAAAGTTGCGCATGCATAATGGGGTGTGAATGGGAGATTACAGCATGAATGAGAATTATGTAGATATAATGCTACAAAGTTTAAAGAAGAAAGTAACGGTATTAAATCAGATTATTGAATTAAACCGCCAGCAGAAAATTCTTCTAGATGATCCTAATTTGCCACCAGAATCCTTAGAACAGAATTTAAGTGACAAGGATCAGATGATACGGAAGCTAAATGAACTTGATGAGGGATTTGAAGAATTATATAACCGGGTAAAAGATGAATTGCAGGCGCAAAGAGCACAATATGTCAGCCAGATCTCACAGATGCAGGATCTGATCAAGGAGATTACAGAGAAGTCTGCGATGATCCAGACGCAGGAACTGCGTAACAAAGAGAAAGCAATGCAGAAATTTTCCGGTATCCGCAAACAGGTCAAAGGAGTCCGAAACAGTCAGAAAGTGGTAAAACAGTATTATCAGAATATGATGAAACAGAATAGTTACTCAGGAGCAAGTGTTGTAGATAACAGAAAATAATCAGAGAATGGCACACAGTTTTTCTGCGTGCCATTTTTGCGTGGGAAAAAAATATGAAAAAAGAACCAAAATTACAGTTTGATGAAAAGTATTTTGAAGGGGAAATAAGAGAGGGATTTTATGTTGAGCCAATGATGAAACGAGCCTGGGCAGCCCAGCTTGAAGTGGTATGTGATCTGCGGGAGTATTTTGAAGCGTATGGGATTCATTTCTTTGCAGATTGGGGAACATTACTTGGAGCAGTACGTCATCAGGGATTTATTCCGTGGGATGATGATATCGATCTTGCGATGACTAGGGCAGATTATAGAAGGCTCCTCGAGATTTCTAAAAATGATTTTCCGGAAGGCTATACGTTTTACTGTGTAGGAGAAAATGAAGGAATGAATCTGCCATTTGCAAGAATCACAAATTCTGCGAAGATTGATTGGTCAGAAGAGCATCTATATAAATACCATGGATGCCCTTATTCTGTAGGAGTAGATATTTTTATTATTGACATACTGCCAGAGGAATCAGAGGAAAGAGAACTGTTAGCAGATATTACGGAGATGCTTCTTGGTGCAGTTCACGTATGTGCGAGAAAAGAAGATGTTTCAGGTATTCTGCCGCAGATCGAAGAAATGCTTGGCGTCACGTTTGACCGTTCGAAATCCGTATTTTCACAGTTACTTCTGCTATTAGATGAAGTAAGCCGGTTATATGAAGATGAAAATGGCACAGAGGTTACAGAAGTCTGCTATTGGATCGACAGAAAGGAACTCGTGTGGAAAAAAGAGTGGTTTGAAAGATATACAGAACTTCCGTTTGAAAAGATAACCCTCCCGGTTCCGTATGAGTATGATAAACTTCTTACAAATATGTTTGGAGATTATATGACACCGGTACGTGGTGGGGCAGACCATGACTATCCGTTTTATGCGAAACAGGAAAAAATATTGCGAGAGTATTTGGAAAAAGAAGCCGGAAAATAACAGAGGAATACAGATAAAATGGAAAAAGAACCAAAACTGCGATTTGATGAAAGCTATTTTGAAGGGGAAACAAGAGATGGATTTTATATCGAGCCGATGATGAAACGAGCCTGGGCAGCACAGCTTGAGGTGGTATGTGATTTTCGTGAATTTTGTAAAAAGTATGATATTTCGTTTCTTGCAGATTGGGGAACATTGCTTGGTGCAGTGCGTCATCACGGATTTATTCCATGGGATGATGATATTGATCTGGCAATGACAAGGGAGAACTACCGTAAATTGTGTGAAACAGTGCAAAATAATGATATATGTGGAAACTATTTTATGAAAATAGGCAGCGATCATGAAAGAAACCGCCCATTTGCCCGTATATTAAATGGGACAAGTATATCATGTTCGAAAGAGTATTTGCATAAATATCATGGATGCCCTTACGCAGTAGGGATTGATCTTTTTGTGATTGATACCTTGCCGGATAATTCAGAAGAAAGAGAATTTTTTTCGGATATTACAGAAATGTTGTATTCAACAATTATCTGCCTGCGTGATAAAGATGAAGATGTATCAGATGTTCTTCCACAGATCGAACAGTTATTTCGGATGTCTTTTGACCATTCGCGGAAGATTCTTCCGCAGCTGCTTTTGTTACTTGATCATGTGAGCCAGATGTATGGGCAGGATGAAGGCGGTGAGGTTGCAGAAGTCTTTTACTGGATTGACAGACCGGAAATCAGGTGGAAAAGAGAATGGTTTGAAGAATCTGTGGAAATGCCCTTTGAAAATATCACCCTGCCGGTTCCTAAGGGATATGGCCATATATTACAGATAGATTATGGAGATTATATGACACCGGTGCGTGGCGGAGCGGATCATGATTATCCGTTTTATGCAAAGCAGGAAAAGCTTCTGCGTGAGTATTTAGAGAAAGAGACAAAAGAAGATCATGCAGATATACATAAACTGTTAGAATGTTAAGAAAAGATATGAAAAGATCGATATATATTTTATTAGATCTTTTAATAAAATGATTTAAAATATGCGATAACAGATCAGAAAATAAGAGAATCAGGAAGAAAAGTCATATGTCAAAGCTATATATTTCAATGTATCATTATACAAGGGATTTAAAAAATTCCAGATATCCGGATATCAAGGGGTTAGACAGTTCGTTGTTCCGGGAACAGATCCTGTTTATGAAAGAGCATTTCCATATCGTAACAATGGAAGAAGTGATGGAGGCGGCGGGTGGTCATTATAAACTGCCGGAAGATCCGATGCTGTTGACATTTGATGATGGCTATATTGATAATTATACATTTGCTTTTCCGGTGTTAGATGAATTAGGTGTGCAGGGGTCATTTTTTATACCCGGTAAGACATTTACGACATATGAGCTGTTAGATGTTAATAAGATCCATTATCTGCTTGCAAGTACAGATATCCATATTATTTTAAAAGATCTGTTAGAACGCATGGATCATTACAGAGGGAATGAATATTCCTATCCTTCTAATGAGGAATTATTTCAGGAATATGCAAAGAGCAACCGCTTCGACAGCAAAGAAGTGATCTTTGTGAAAAGAATGTTACAGACAGTTTTGCCGGAGGAACTGCGTAATCGCATTGCAAGTGAACTGTTCGTAGAGCATGTAGGCATTTCAGAACAGCAGTTAGCACATGAATTATATATGACAGCAGAACAGATACGTACACTAAAGCATCATGGAATGCATATCGGGGTGCATGGATATGACCATTACTGGTTAGGGAATCTTTCAAAAGAGAAGATGCAGCAAGATATGCAGAAAGCTCTAGAGATCATGGATGAATTTATTGATAGCAGGAAATGGGCAATGAATTATCCTTATGGAAGTTATAATGAAGACGTGATCCGCTATGCAAAAGAACACGGTGCATGTGTAGGTGTGACGACAGAAGTACGGATTGCAGATTTAGAAATCGACGATGTGATGAAACTGCCGCGGTTAGACTGTAATGATTATCCGCCAAAGAGCGAAAATTACAAGAGAATGGGACAGGCTTAGAGATATAGCTTGGATATGGGCGAATGACGATGAACAGATTTGATGAGAAATATATTTTTAAAATTGCAGATATGGAAGAATTAGATGATATCATGGGATTTATCAGGGAATATTGGAATAAAGACCATATATTAGCCAATGATAAAGATTTTTTCTTATATGAATTTCAAAACGGTAATAAATTAAACTATTTTTTGGCAAGGAGCAAAGAAACAAATGCGATAGAAGCCATTATGGGATTTTATCCATATGAGAAAGAGATGAAGCCAAAAGAGAGTTGTTTTTCCGGTGGAATCTTAAAAGTGTATCCGAAATGTGCAGTTCCAATGCTTGGCGTGGAAATGCTTAGAAGAATATATGCCCTTATGCAGCAGAAAGCATATATTGGAAATGGTGCAAATCCCGTGACTGCACTTCCGTTAGAAACCAGAGTCTTAAGACACCATGGAGGAAGGCACAGGCATTTTTATATCTTAGATAAGCGTGACGAATATAAGATTGCAAAGATCGTAAAGCAGCCAGAGATTATGAGCAGTTTTAGCACTCCGCAAAAACCTCTTATGGAATATCAGAATGTACAAGAAATGTATCAGGTCTTTGATGATGCAGCTTTTAAGGAGAGAATCCCATATAAAGATGCGTGGTATGTACAGAAAAGATATTTTTCCCACTCGATCTACCATTATCAGATGTTTGGTATCGGTACAAAAACAGTGCTTGTTGGACGGGAAGTCAACCAGAATGGAGCAAAGGTATTCCGGCTTGTGGATATCTTAGGAGATGTGACAGAGATCCGATATGCAGGAGCAGCGTTGCGTGAACTGATCGAGCATAACGGATATGAATATATAGATCTGTATGAGCATGGTGTATCAGAAGATGCATTAAAAGAGGCAGGCTTTGTGGAAAGAACAGAAAATGACAGAAATATCATTCCAAACTATTTTGAGCCGTTTGTACAGAAGAATATTGAGATCTATTATCATACAGATGCAGAAGATGCTGTGATCTTTAAGGCAGACGGAGATCAGGACAGACCAAATTTTCGATAGGAGCAGCAGTCATGGATAAGGTAGAACAGATTCAGCAAATGGCAAAGCGGATGCGTTTGCAGGCACTTCATATGGCGTATCGGGCAGGCAAAGCCGGTGCACATCTTGGTGGTGGTTTATCCTGTATAGAGATCCTTGCCACATTATATGGCGGATGTGCCACAATAGATGCGAAAAATCCACTCTGGGAAGAACGGGATCGTATACTGATCGGAAAAGCACATGCCGTACTCGCATATGATACAGCTTTGTATGAGATGGGCTTTTTAACACAGGAGGATTTAGATTCCTTTGAGCAGGACGGTTCTGATCTCGTCGGACATCCGATGAGAAATCTGCAGCATGGAATCGAATTTTCCGGTGGAAGTCTGGGAATGGCATTATCCGTAGGCTGTGGAATGGCATTAGATGCAAAGGTGAAAAGGAGAAAACACCGGGTATACGTTCTTTTAGGTGATGGAGAATGTGAAGAAGGTGCTATCTGGGAGGCTATGATGTCTGCGGCTAAGATGAAACTTCATAACCTGACGGTGATCATAGATAATAACCATTTACAGTATGATGGAAAGACAGAAGAAGTCGGTGGTTTTACAGATATAGAAGCTAAATTAAAGGCATTTGGATTTCTGACGATCACCTGTGACGGACATGATGTAAACAGCCTGTTACAGGCATTTTCACAAAAGAGTGATGATCAGCCGATCGCGATTATAGCAGATACCATCAAAGGAAAGGGAGTTTCCTTTATGGAAAATGATCCATTATGGCATCATGCAGAATTAAAAGAAGCAGATTATGAACGTGCAAGAGCAGAAATAGAGAAAGAGATGTGAGTATGCAGGAACTGACCAAGAGAAATTTAAGAGCATGGTCTATGTTAGGACAGCGTGGTACAGTATGTGGAGTGGCACTGATAGAGATCATGGAAGAATATCAGAACAGTTATACATTAACAGCCGATCTTGCACATTTATCAGGTCTAGACCGGGTACAACATATGTTTCCGGAGCGGTTTGTCAATGTCGGGATTGCAGAACAGAATATGATAGGAATTGCAGCAGGATTGGCAGCAGAAGGAAATGTTGTTTTTGCAACGACATACGCGACATTTCTGACCATGAGATGTTATGAACAGATCCGGCATCATATGGGTTATCAGCATATGAATATCAAACTGATCGGTTCAGCAGCTGGAGTAGAAATGGGAATGTCAGGTAATACACATTATACTTATGAAGATATAGCAATCATGCGTGCAATCCCGAATATTACCGTCGTATCACCGGCAGATCCGGCAGAAGCATATCAGATTATGCATCAGGCAGCAGCAACAGAGGGACCGATGTATATCCGCCTGACCGGTGGAATGAACCAGCAGATCATTACGAAATGTGAAGATGGTGGTATCCAGATAGGAAAATCCAAAGAATTACAAAGCGGAACAGACGTAGCGGTCATTTTTGCAGGCAATATTGCAGGGACGGTACAAAAGGCGGTAGAACTACTTGAGAGCGAAGGTATTAGTACTTCTGTGATCGATATGCATACGATCAAACCGCTAGATACCAGACAGCTTGAGAGACAGATGGGAAAAAAGATCATTGTAACTGTAGAAGAACACAGTATCATAGGTGGATTAGGCGGAGCAGTTTCAGAATATTATGCACAGTTTGAACGTCATCCAAAGGTCGTGCGGATTGGAGTAGAAGATCAGTTTTTACATCCGGCAGGCAAGGAACTGTTATTAGAAACAGCAGGCTTAACACCACAAAAAATATACAAACGGATTCGAAAGGAATTAAACAGATAATTATGGTGCATTTAGATTATTGTAATATGCAGGAATATTTCAGACAGACAAAAGAATTTATTTTCCTGGATAAAGTAGATATTGAACCGGGAGAATCTGCAAAGGGTACAAAGCTTATGTCCTCACAGGACTGGTATTTTCAGTATCATTTTCCGGGAAATCCGGTCATGCCGGGGGTATTTCAGATGGAAGCCTTAATGCAGACAGGTGGATTGATCATCAATACTTTAGAGGGTAAAAAAGAAATTCCATTGTTATTCGGCGAGTGTAAGAGTGTTAAGATTAAGCGGGAAGTCAGACCGGGAGATATTTTAATCACAGATGTTACGCTGATCTCTTATAAGAGAGGCATCTGCTGGTTTAAAGGTGTTGCAACCGTCGAAGGAAAGACAACATGCCAGATGGAATTTTCCCTGATCTCCCCAACGGAATTACTTCAGATGAAAAAGAATGATAATTGAAAGAGAGAAAAAAGATGCTAACAGGAAAATGTGCAGTTATTACAGGTGCAAACAGAGGGATCGGAAGGGCAATCCTCGAAGTATTTGCAAAAAATAAAGCATTTATCTTTGCATGTGCAAGAAAGAAAAATCCGGAATTTGAACAGGAAATGCGTGTCCTTGAAGAAGAAACCGGCTGTAAAGTTGTAGAGATCTACTTTGATCTGACCGATGCAGAGGGAATGAAAGAGGCAGTCAAAGAGATCCGTTCTTATAAGAGAGATATCGATATCTTAGTCAACAATGCGGGTGTGCTTTCAGCATACCGGAACTTCTCCATGATGCCGATACAGGAAGTCAGACAGACCTTTGAAGTGGACTTTTTTGCTCAGATGGAATTTACACAATATATTGCAAGACTTATGCAGCGGAAACGGAAGGGAAGTATTGTCTATATTTCCTCGATCGCATCCTTAGATGGATTTTTCTCATCTTATGATTATGTTGCATGTAAAGCGGCTGTCAATGCGGCAATGAAACAGCAGGCAAGAGAATTAGGACAGTGTGGAATCCGTGTCAATGCAGTTGCTCCGGGTATTGTCCGTACCGATATGATCAAGGATTCCAACGAGGAGAATTTAGAGAGTATTTTAGATGCCGTCATGTTGAAACGTTTCGGAACAGCAGAGGAGATCGCAAATGCAGTACTATTCCTTGGGTCCGATATGGCATCTTATATTACAGGACAGGTCTTAAGAGTAGATGGGGGAACGAATCCTCCGAAGTCAGTTTGGTAGGTAGATATATGCAGAGAGAAGAATTAGAAAAGATCGCACAGACGATCAGGGAAGATATATTGACGATGGCATTACATTCCGGTACAAAAGGTGCGCATATTGGCGGTGGAATGTCATGTGCAGATATTTTAGCAGTTTTATATGGCAGTATTATGAAATATGATGTGTCTGATCCAGAGTGGGATGGCAGGGATCGTTTTATTATGAGTAAAGCACATAGTGCCATTGCTTTATATGCGGCACTTCGGTATGCAGGATTTCTATCGGAAAAAGAAATAAACGATGCGCTACAGGGACGGGCATATCTATACAAACATCCCCGCATGGATATCAGCCATGGATTCGAATTTTCCGGTGGAAGTTTAGGACAGGGACTAGCTTTAGCAGCCGGTTCAGCAGTTGCATTAGAACGGAGAAATAATAAAGACGCGAAGTTTTATGTGCTGATCGGAGATGGCGAATGTGACGAGGGTTCCATCTGGGAGGCAGCTTCTTTTATCTGCCACTATCATCTGAAAAATGTGGTTCCGATCATTGATTTAAACCATTTGCAGAATGATGGCAATACAGAAGATGTTATGGATCTTGGAAATATGGCAGACAGATGGAGAAGTATGGGATATGATGTGATAGAAGTTAATGGACATGATGTGATGGAATTACAGGCTGCTTTTTTGCAGGAAACAGAGAAACCAAAAGCCATCATTGCACATACGATCAAGGGGAAAGGCGTATCCTTTGCGGAAAACAATGTGGACTGGCATATTTCGTATCTGACAAAAGAAATGTATGAACAAGTAATAGGAGAATGGAACTGTGCAGGAGATAAATAAACGAAATGCGAGAATATGGTCGATGCTTGGAATGCGCAGAGTTGTCGGAATGTTGTTAGGGGAGTTAGCAGAAGCAGATCCGGCGATGATGTTTGCAACAGCAGATGTAGCGAGATATTTTGGTACAGAAGAATTTCAGAAAAATTATCCAGATCATTATATTGATGTAGGGATTGCAGAACAGAATCTTGTCGGTGTTGCGGCAGGAATGCAGAAAGAGGGACTGCATGTATTTGCAGCAACCTATGCAACCTTTATCACAGCACGTACCCTAGATCAGATCAGGGTGAATCTAGGATATGGAAAGATCGCTGTAAAACTGATCGGTGTCGGCGGCGGTTTGGCAGAGGGCGATCTGAGTGCAACCCATATGGGTTTAGAAGATATTGCAGATATCAGGGCAATTCCGAATATCACGATCTTATCACCGGCAGATGCCACAGAGTTGGTAAAGATGATGTATGCACTGATGGATTATGATAAGCCGGTATATTTAAGATTGTCTGGAAAGACAAATATACCAGTCATCTATAAAGAGGACTATACGTTTGAAATTGGAAAAGCCATCTGCCTTGCAAAAGGAGAGGACATTGGGATCATTGCCACCGGAGTGATCTTAGGAACAGCCAAAAAGATTGCACAGGAATTAGAAAAGAATGGTATCTCTGTAACCTTGATCGATATGCATACGATCAAACCGTTAGATACTGATATATTAGATGAGATCTGTACCCACAAGTTAGTGGTTACCATTGAAGAACATATGAAAGCGGGCGGCTTAGGAAGTGCCATCGCTGAATATTATGCTGAAAAAGAGCAGCATCCATTGATGCAGATGTTCGCAGTGGAAGATGTATATCCGAATGCAACAGAGTATGAATATCTGTTAGAGGACTGCGGGCTTGATGCAAAGACCATGTTACAGAAAATATCAGAGAAGTACGAAAAGGTGGGAAGATAAGATGTCGATCATGGAGAAACCCCGTGTGGTGGACAAATTACATAAATATAGACGTAATCTTAGAAAAAATGGCGGTAAAGTAGGAAGAACCCCACGGCAGGTCGCAATCGATTATAATAATGCGTGCAATTTCAGATGTGAGTTCTGTTATGAAGTTGGGGAAGCAAAATATAATACTCAGTCACTTAGTTTCGAAGATATTACGAGGATATGTGATGAAGCGGATGCCCTTGGTGTCTGGGAGATCATATTACAGGGTGGAGAACTATTGATTAATGTGGAAAACACAAAGAAGATCATAGCTGCCTGTGGACCGGAACGTTTTAAAATGGTACTTATCACAAATGGATATTTTCTGTCCGAAGAAGTGGCAAAGGAATTAGCAGCAGAAGGTTTAGATGGAGTCGGTATCAGTGTTTCTTCATTGGATGAAGAAGAACATGATCGTTCCAGAAAAGTAGCGGGTGCCCATAAACGGGCATTAGAAGCATTTGACCATGCAAAAAATGCCGGACTTGATGTATGGGCACAAGTGTTATTTGGTCATCATAATGCACATTCTAAGGAATTATATGAGTTTTTAGATTACCTAAAAGAGCGGGATATCGCTACCAACTTCTTTATGGCAATGCCCTACGGTGTCTGGAAAGATAATTATATGGATGCCGAAGACCTTAAGAAGTTTAAAGAGATCAGAAAGAACTATAAATGTCTGCATGATCTCTGGGATGAATTTGATAGGAATAAAGAAGCCATCTGGGGCTGCTGGGCGGTCAACCGGATCTTTGTGACACCGATGGGAGATGTCCTGCCATGCCCGTTTATCAATATAAAGATAGGCAATATCAAAGAACAGTCTTTAAAAGAAATCATTGACTATGGTTTTAGTATTAAGTACTTCGGAGAATATTCGAATATCTGTCTGGCAGCACAAAACCGCAGTTTTCGTGATAAATATTTAAGTGGAAGTACATCTATGTTTACGCCGGAACCGGCTGCTGCAGTTTTTGCAGCAGAAGATTTTATCATAAAAGAAAAACAGGAGGAAGAACATGAGTAATTTAGAGAAGTATACGAAGATTTTTACAGAGAGTTTTGAGGTAGATGCAGAGAAGGCAAAGACATTAAAATATCAGGATGTAGAAGCATGGGATTCTATCGGACATATGGATCTGATCGCATCTTTAGAAGATGAGTTTGATATTATGATGGAGGCAGATGATATCATTGATTTCAACTCATTTGAAAAAGGTATTGAGATCATGACAAAATACGGAATTGATATGAATGCGTAACCGGATTGCAGTTTACAGGGATGAAATATTAGAAAGCAACTGCTATGTGATCTATGCAGAGGATCATAAATGTTTTGTGATCGATCCGAATAATATTGATGCTATCTTAGAGTATACAAAGGGATATGAGATCGAATATATCGGATTGACACATGAACATTATGACCATATTGCAGCATTAAATGCACTTAGAAAGATAACCGATGCAAAAGTGATCTGTTCACAGGTATGCAGCGAACGGATGCAGGATGCAGATAAAAATTTATCGAGCATCTTTAAAGTGCAGCTGCATTTTATGGGAAAAGATCCAGATATCGTGGTAGAACCATATCATTGTGAACCGGCAGATATTACCTATACAGAATCATTTGCAATGGAGTGGGAAGGCATACCGGTCTGTTTTTTTAGAGCACCGGGACATTCGCCCGGAAGTGCAATGATCGTGTTTGATGATGTGATATTTGTCGGGGATTCCCTGTCATTAGATCATGATGTGATCATCCGAAAGAGATATGGTTCTAAGGACGATTACAGAAAGATAGTAGTTCCGTTTCTGTTAGCCAAGTCACAGGAGAGCATGATCTATCCGGGGCATGGGAAGAATTTCCGGTTGAGCCAGAGAATCACCTATTTAGAATCCATAAAAAATAGATAACAGACGTTTCAGAGAGGGAGGGAAGGATGATGATAGAGAATGTATTAAAACAATACAAAGACAATATAGCACTGTCAGATGCAAAAGGAACGTCCTTGACGTATGAAACACTTGATCAAAAGTCAGCAGAACTTTTTGATACAATAGGAGGGAGAACGTTAGTCTTTTCTTTTTGCAGAAATGAGGCTGGATCTGTACTGGGATATGTAACATTTTTACGGTATCATATTGTTCCTGTTCTATTAAATGCCGAGATCGAAACAGAGTTAAGGCAGCAGTTGATAGGAATATATGAGCCGGCTTTTTTATATCTTCCAAAAGAAATGGCAGAGGCATTTAGTGATTATGAGAAGGTATGGGAATCATATGGTTATTGCCTGCTTCGTACCTCATATGCCATGGAAAAGACAATGTATCAGGAGTTAGGACTGCTGCTTACCACATCCGGTTCGACGGGAAGTCCGAAACTAGTGCGGCAGAGTTATAGAAATATCTTATCAAATGCAGAGTCTATTGCAGAATACTTAGAGCTTACTGTTGATGAAAAACCGATCTCCACCTTACCGATGAATTATACCTACGGTCTTTCTATCATTAACAGTCATCTATTGGTCGGAGCAGAGATCTTACTGACAGATGAGCCTATGACAAGCCGGCATTTCTGGGAATTTTTCCGTGAAAATAATGCCACTTCTTTTGGGGGTGTGCCTTTTACATATGAGATGTTAAAACGACTGCGGTTCTTTCTGATGGAACTGCCAAGTCTGCGTTATATGACACAGGCAGGTGGAAAACTCTCACCGGAACTGCACAGGGAATTTGCGGAATATGCAAAAAATACCGGGAAAAAATTCATTGTCATGTATGGTCAGACCGAAGCAACCGCGCGTATGGCATACCTTCCTTCTGAAAGATCGTTAGAAAAATACGGCAGTATGGGAATTGCGATCCCACATGGAAGGTTATGGCTGAAAGATGTGGACGGCAATCAGATCAAAGATGCGGATATCGTTGGAGAACTTGTGTATGAAGGAGAAAACGTTACACTTGGTTATGCAGAATGTCTAGCAGATCTTGCAAAAGAAGATGAGCGTCATGGTGTGTTGCAGACAGGTGATATGGCGAAGATGGATGCCGACGGATATTTTTATATCGTAGGTAGAAAGAAACGTTTCTTAAAGATTTATGGAAATCGTGTAAATTTAGATGAAGTTGAAAGAATGATCAAGCATGAATTTGAACAGATCGAATGTGCATGTGCAGGAGTAGATGATCGTTTATATGTTTTCGTAACAACTGATCAGGAGGAGATCCATACGCAGATCCGACAGTTTTTAGCAGGGAAAACAGGCTTAAATGCAAAGGCATATGCGGTGAAGTATGTCATGGAAATTCCAAAAAATGATGCAGGAAAAACCTTATACCGCAAATTGGAGAAATATTATGATTGATATGTCAGAAATTTTACAACTCTCACCTTATGGACTGCCAAAAGAAGAAAAGCAGAAACTTTTTACAGAACGCTTATGTGGATTGACAACATATCATAAAGAGCACTGTGCTGCCTATGGAAACGTTTTAGATGGTTTGCAGATAGATGTGGATAAGGTGCAGACATACGAAGAACTGCCATTTCTACCGGTGCAGTTATTTAAGACACATGCGTTAAAATCAGTCGATGATGAGGAGGTCTTTAAGACCATGACATCATCAGGAACGACCGGACAGGCAGTATCTAAGATCTATTTAGACAGGAAAACTTCTGCGAACCAGCAGAAAGTGTTAGTAAAGATCGTATCAGAATTTACCGGAAAGTCACGCCTTCCAATGTTGATCATAGATAGTCCGTCTGTTGTAAAAGACAGAAAAATGTTTTCAGCAAGAGGTGCAGGAATCTTAGGATTTTCCATTTTTGCGTCAGACAGGCAGTATGTATTGAATGATGATATGCAGTTAGATTTAGAAGCGGTACAGAAATTTTTACAAAAGCATAATGGTGAGAAGATTCTACTGTTTGGCTTTACTTTTATGATCTGGCAGCATTTCTACAAAGAATTATTAAAGAATCCAAACTGTATTGATCTAAGAAATGCCATACTGATCCATGGCGGCGGCTGGAAGAAACTTGCCAATGAAGCAGTAAGTCCGGAGGAATTTCGGGAGCGTTTAAAGAGTGTATGTGGATTGTCAGACATACATGATTATTATGGAATGGTCGAACAGACCGGAAGTATTTATATGCAGTGCGAATGTGGGCATTTACATACAAGCATATTTTCCGATGTGATCATGCGGAGAATGAAAGATTTTTCTGTATGCGATATCGGAGAAAAAGGTGTGATACAGGTACTTTCACTGATCCCAGAGTCCTATCCGGGACATTCAATTCTGACAGAAGACGAGGGTGTTCTGCTAGGCGAGGATGACTGCCCATGCGGAAGAAAAGGAAAGTATTTTGAAGTGCTTGGAAGGATCAAAAATGCAGAAGTCAGGGGGTGCAGTGATACCTATGGACAATAAAGATATTGTATATCTGTTTGGAGCCAGACAGGTACAACCTGCTCCAAGAGAAATTTTTGACGAAGAAGTATGTGATTTTTTAGGAAAATTATCAGAGGAATTACGTGCAGATGTCCGGGCAAAACAGTATACGGATATTCTGACATTTGCTTTTTTTATTCGGAGGGCAAATTTAAAACTGATGAAGGAACGATATGCAGATGCAGCATATATGATCGGAAAAGGTACAGTTTTTCATATTGCACCATCAAATGTACCGATCAATTTTGCCTACTCATGGGTATTTGGACTGCTTTCAGGAAATGCGAATATCGTTCGTGTATCGATGAAAGATTTTATACAGGTACGGATCATCTGCGATGCAGTAGACAGACTGATCTTAGATGAGCAGTACCGTTGGGTGGAACAGGAAAATGCAGTTGTCATGTACGATCATGCCAAAAAGGAACTGACAGATTTATTTTCCGCACAGTGCCAAGTACGCCTGATCTGGGGCGGGGATCATACGATCGAAATGATCCGTCAGTCAAAACTGCCGCCACGCAGTACAGAGATCACATTTGCAGACAGATATTCATTTGCGCTGATGGATGCCAAGGCAGTTCTAGATAGTAGTGAACAGGAAATGAGCCGTCTTGCTGCTAATTTTTATAATGACACATATCTGATGGATCAGAATGCATGTTCCACACCGCATATGATCTGCTGGATCGGAGAAGGAGAGCAATACCGGAAGGCACAGAAGCGTTTCTGGGAACACATCTCTAAAGAGGCAGAAAGATATACTTTAGAGGATATCAAAGCCAGTGAGAAATTTACCACGCTGTGCAGTTATCTGATGGAGTTAGATACAAAGCAGACTGACCGGTATCAGAATCTTCTCTATGTCATCAGCTTAAATAAGCTGCCGGAGAATATCACAAAACTCAGAGGAAAGTATGGTTTGTTTTTTCAAAAAGAATTTCAGAATGTTCAGGATACACTGGTGCATTTGAATGATACAAGAGTGCAGACCTGTGTGATATATGGAGTAGATGAAAAAGAAATCAAAAAGGAAGTCATCCATATGCATATGCTCGGAATAGACCGTGTGGTGCCGATAGGAAAGAGCTTAGACATTGATTTAAACTGGGACGGTTATGATATGATCCGCGGACTTTCCAGAAAGATTGGCTGAGAAATGCCTATAAATAGGGCTTTTACAATTTCTTTAAAAAAATTAGAAAATTTTTCAAAAAAGGTGTAAAGTATTTGAAGAACTGCCCGATATATATTACAAGTAAACAAGATAACAATTGTTACTTGAGGATTTGATCTAAGTGAAGCGTACGGTCACAAGGAAGATGATCCTACAACAATAATAAGTTTTGTAGCATGGACGCTACAGTAAATTCAAGGAGGAAACAATTATGGTAGTACAGCACAATATGCAGGCAGCTAATGCCAACAGAATGTTAGGAATTACAACAAGCGCACAGAGTAAATCAACTGAGAAGTTATCTTCTGGATACAAGATCAATCGTGCAGGTGATGATGCAGCAGGTCTTGCTATTTCTGAAAAAATGAGAGCAACAATCCGTGGATTAGACAGAGCTTCTTTAAATGCACAGGATGGTATCTCTGTAGTACAGATCGCTGAAGGTGCTATGAACGAAACTCATTCTATCTTACAGAGAATGAATGAATTAGCAACACAGGCAGCTTCTGATACAAATACAACAGATGATAGAACAAAGATCAGCGATGAGATGACTCAGCTTACAACTGAAATTGACAGAATCTACTCTACAACACAGTTCAACACAATGAACCTGTTAGATGGAGCATTTACTGGAAAGAAATTACAGGTTGGTTCTTTATCAGGACAGACAATGTCTATCAGCATCAGCTCTTGTAAAGCTACAGATTTAGGACTTGATGGAACAGTTGACGTATCTAGCAATGGAGCTGCATCTAAGACAATGTCTAAAGTACAGGCAGCTATCAACAAATTATCTTCTCATCGTTCTAAATTAGGTGCTATCCAGAACAGATTAGAGCACACAATCGCTAACTTAGACAACACATCTGAGAATACTCAGGCTGCTGAATCTCGTATCCGTGATACAGATATGGCAAAAGAAATGGTTACTTACAGCAAGAACAATATCCTTGCTCAGGCTGGACAGTCTATGCTTGCACAGGCAAATCAGTCTACACAGGGTGTATTATCCTTATTACAGTAATCGGCGTATTGGAAATAAGGTCGGCTTTGCCGACCTTATTTTTTTATTTTATAGGAGAAAAATAATATGTATCAGGAGATAGAAAAGAACAGTGCTCTTCTATATCAGAACAGGGAACAGGAAGGATATGCGTGGTTTGAAGCAAATCGTCAGGCGATCCACGAAGCAATGATTATGGCATGGCAGGAGAAATATCAGTCATCTGCGGATGCAAAAGAAGTGATGATGTATCTGATCGGTGTGATGGCAGATGCATGGAACAGATGTGATACATTAGCATTAGCGGATGTATTAAGATATGAAATACTGGCATTTATCGGATAACAGGAGAACGAATGGACAGATATCAGAAAAATTATAAGATTATAGAAGAGCGATTCCCGGATGTTATTTCAAAATTAAAAGCAGCACAGACTGCACAGATAGAACTTGTATTTGTTGAAAATGAAAATAAAGACTGCATTCCGTTTGCAAAAACAGAGCAGGGTGAATATAGATTAAACAGTTATTACGAGCCGCTTTGGGCAGCAGAATTATTTGCAGAGCGGTATGTTGTTGACAGCGATTATAAAGTGTATGCAATTGCCGGATTATCGGATGGAAAATGTATCCGGCAGCTTTTACAGAAGTTAGATGATACGAATATAGTATTGATCTATGAGCCGGATGCGGCATGGTTAGATAAATATTTAGAGATATATGATTATACGGATATTTTTTCAGATACGCGTGTAAAATTTTTTACAGGAAGTGCTGAAGATGGTGCACTTGAAAAGCTGATCGTAAATACGATCAATTATGCAAAGAGGGATCTTGTAGAACAGTGTATCCTGCCGAATTATGATATACTATTTCCAAAACAGTGTGAAGTATTCATCGAATTGTTAGTACAGAGGATCAAATGGCTGATCTTCCAGCGGGCATCTTATGAGGAATTTGGCAGTAAATATTTAGACAATCTGTATTATGCAATACCGGACATGATGAAGGGCTATACGGTCGATCAGTTGGTAGAATATTTAGCAAAGATGGATATTTCAAATATCCCCGCGATCATTGTTTCAGCAGGTCCATCGTTAGATAAAAATATCCATCTGTTAAAAGAGGCAAAAGGAAAAGCCTTGATCATTGTCGTAGATGCAGCCATGCGGAGCGTGGTACGTGCAGGGGTACAGCCAGATCTGGTTGTTTCAGTAGATCCTGTCATTGGTATGAAAATGGTAGGAATCGAAGGCATTGAAACACCGAATCTTGTAGTGATGCCATTATCTGCACGAGAGTTGATCGAAAAGAATCAGGGGAAACATTTTTATCATAGTATCAGCTATCCGTTTGTACAGCAATTTTACTGGAAAGAGGGAAAAGGAGATGGAGTTTATTTAGCATCGGGCGGCTCTGTAGCAAATGATGCATTTTCCTTAGCTGTGACATTGGGATTTCGTACGATCGTATTTATCGGACAGGATCTGGCATTTACCGGTGGCAGAGTCTATACAAAAGGGATCGAGGATATGAAAAAGCCGGACGAGGACCTTACGAAGGGCAGTATCATAGTAACTGTAGAGGGAATCCATGGAGAAGAACTTCGTACAGATATTAAGATGGAACAATATCTGCGGTGGTTTGAGCGGGAGATCAAGAAACATCCAGAGTTAGAAGTTATTGATGCAACAGAAGGCGGTGCACGTATTCAGGGAACGATCTTAAAGACATTTCAGGAAGTATTAGATGAGAAATGTATAGGAAAGTTTGATATGGATGCTGTGACCGCAGAGTTAGAGCCGGTATTTACAAAGGAACAGCAGGAAAATATCCATAGGGAACTCTGTCAGATACCAAAGCGTTTAGAGGAATTAAAAGTAATCTTTCATAAGGGGGTTGCTGCATATGATAACTTAAACCGCTGGGCAGGATCAAAAAAGAAAGATCAGAAAGAATATGACAGGATCTGTCAGGAGATTGCAGTGGTAGATGAAGAAATTGCAAAGGAACTTCTGATCGATATTCTGACATTATATAATGCAAAAGAAAATTATGAAACCGATGATGTGGTATTTGCACAGACAGATGTGGCAGTTGAGGAACTTGCAGTACAGGGAAAGGCACTTTTAGAAAGTTACTGTAAGGCAGCAGATGATATGATTGAAGATTTAAGCAAGATACCATATTATAAAGAGATGTGATACAGCCAGAGGATGCAGATCCGTTTCTTAGAATCAGATGTGGCAGGATACTGGAACAATGCATTTGTTTTTAACTGCTATATGTATAAAACAATTTAACAGATATGGCTGAGTTCTAAAATCTCCGCAAACCTTTTGGTAAAGGTGTGGGATTTTAGAACTTTTTCATATCCATTGGCAGCAATTTCTTTCCGTTTCTTATCATGTGTTAAATAATAGTCAATCTTAGACAGCATATCATTTTCATCTTCGTAATAGACAAAATCCACATCAGAAGTAAAATGTTCAAAAAGATCTGCCTGATAATTCGTAAGCAGAAATCCGCCGGCACCAAGGATATCCATGCATCGCAAAGGGATGCCGGAACGGATGCTGCGCAGGGAAATATTCAGGTTGATCTTACTGTTATGAAATATGAGAGGCATTTCTGTCGTATAGCTGACAGGGCCCATGTTTGTGGCATTGGTAATCACAGCGGAGGAATCTAAAGTATACAGCCGCAGCCTGCTGTGCATAGCAGCCGCAGATAAAAGTTTTTTCCGTTCTATCTGCGTGATCTTACGGTCAATGACATAGTGTGCGAAGATATATTCTAAAGTTTCCACACCATAACGGCGGTTGTCATATTGCAGAACCCGCTGCATTTCATTTACGATATCTTTTGGCAATACTTCTTCAATAAAATTATAGCCGGAGATTTCTAACTGTGCCTGCATGATCGCATCTAAATATCCTTTGGTATAGGAATTGACATTTGACAGACGGTCAAACAGGTTATGCGATTCGTGGTACAGGGAACCGACAAAAGATACTTCTGCAGATAATTTGTCAGTATCATATGGCTGTTGTAACAAAGAGCGTATGGACGTCGTATCCGCCGGCAGAGGTAGATATTGTACTGTAGAAATCCCCATAGACTGCAGTTTGATACATTCCATACGGTCAAAGAGGAATACATGGTTGTTCGGGTTGATGATCGTATAGGAATATAACATGACATGAGGAGAGTCATATACAAAAGAAATATAAGGCAGATCATGTTTTTTTGCAGCTTCAGAAAGTACAGGAAAATAATTAAAGGAAAAACAAAAATCAATCGGATTTTCGCAGACAAACTGGTCAAAAGAGCGTTCATAATCTTCACTGATGCGTGTGTCAAAATCTTTATGCATAAATAAAAAGACATGATGTCCAAGTTCTTCCCATGCTGAAATGGCGGCTGTTTTTCCAAAACAGTCCCAGTCTAAAAATAATATGTTCATAAATCTAAACCTCATTTTCTGTGCTGTTAAAGGCAAGTTCTAAGAGCGTCTGTAAGCGGTGTACATAAGTATGATGTGCAGCCACTTCTTTGAAGCCGTTTTCTGCGATTTCTTTTCGTATTTTATCATGGGCGAGATAATATTCACATTTTTCAAGCAGTTCTTCCATACTTCCGTAAGTGTCTAAATGTTCACCGATCTGCAATAAGTCTGGGATCTCTGACTGGTAATTGCTTAATACAAAACCGCCAGAGCCTAAGATATCCCAGATGCGAAGCGGCAGACCGCTGCGGATCGGCTTTGATGTAGTATTGATATTGATCTTACTTTCGTGGAAAATGACCGGCATTTCCGTTAAGGTTTTTGCAAAACCACGGTTATGCAGCTTCGGATACATCGAGGTATCACTTCCGGTGTAGATCGTAGTCGAAAAATTTTCGCTTAACAGCCGCATCGTCGTATCGCGTTCTAAGGCGGTGATCTTATTACCGATATAATATAAAGACAATGTGATGCGGTCAGTCAGATAGGAATCTGCCGGAAAGAAAAAGAAATCAGGGTTACAGTTCCGGTAAGACGCTATGAGGGAATCATTTAAAAGATCCTCAATGAAATAATATCCGTAGATCTTCAACTGCGCCTGCATGATCGCATCCAGATATCCTCTGCTGTAGTCAGAAGGATGATGAAGGGTGTCATAAGGGCATTTTTCTGAATATAAGGAACCTAAAAAAGTGACATCCGAAGCATAAGAATGACGGGTATCCATATCAGCCTCCTGAATGACAGCCTGTTTTGCATTGACACTGACTGCAAGTGGCAGATAAAAAATGCAGGAAGGATTTAATGGGGCAAATTCCTGATACATTGTATAGTCGAACAGAAAAATGCGGTTATACGGATTTGTGACAGAGGTCGTATATAGTTCTAAAACTGGGGAATCGACAATCCAGCAGACATAAGGTATTTTTAACAGCGTACAGACTTCTGAAATTGCCGGATAAAAGTTGATCGTAAATACCAGATCATGTGAATCATTTCCTAAATATTCCGAAATCAGCCGTATCGTCTGGCTGGGAAGAAGTGTCTTATTCGTGATCTCCTCTGTGATTTCAGATACCTGATGCCCTAATTCCAAAAATCCTTCAATTACATCCGGTTCACAGATGCTTCCATAGCGGTAAAACAATATCTTCATACATCAATCCCCTATCATTCTATGAATATTTTTATTATACCTTATTTAAGAAAATTACACCAGTAAAGAGAGAAAAATGTGAAAATGTCAGAAAAAGGTCGATTTAGTGCTTAAAATATTGTATGATATAGGTATATTTTATAAGAATAAAGAGGTGTAATAGAATGCAGAAAGTATATACCTGTTTTTGTACAGATGTGATACATGAGGGACATTTAAATATTATTGAACAGGCGGGAAGATACGGCAGAGTGATCGTTGGTGTGTTAAGTGATGAGGCGATGATCCGTTTTAACCGTTTCCCGACAGTCAGTTTTAAAGAACGTTTAGCAATGGTAGAAAATATTGAGGGTGTAGATGAAGTGATCATACAGTCAGAGATCATGTATGATGAAGTATTTGAAAAATTGCATCCTGATTATGTGATCCATGGGGATAACTGGAAAGAAGGGCCGGAGCAGATCATCAGGGCGAATGTTGTCGGTTTGTTAGAAAAATATGGTGGGGAACTGATCGAGGTACCATATACCTATAATCTGCATGTGCGGAAAGTAGACAGCTTAATGCGGGAAAAACTTGCCATGCCGGAATTTAGGAGAAAAAGACTGCGTCAGTTGATCAAGTTCTGTCCGGTTGTAAAAACCATCGAGGTACATAGTGGATTGAGTGGACTGGTAGCGGAAAAAACTGTTGTGAAATCTGATGGAAATTTAGACCAGTTCGATGCAATGTGGATCTCAAGTCTTTGTGATTCCACTGTAAAAGGAAAACCGGATATTGAATTGGTCGATATGTCCTCTAGGATCAGAACGATCGATGATGTGATGGAAGTCACGACGAAACCGATCATCTTAGATGGTGATACGGGTGGACTGCCGGAGCATTTTGTATACAATGTGCGTACATTAGAACGGTTAGGTGTTTCTGCGATCATTATTGAAGATAAGACAGGACTTAAGAAAAATTCTCTGTTTGGCACAGAAGTGGTGCAGACACAGGAATCCATCGAGCGTTTTTGTGAGAAGATTTCCGCCGGGAAAAGTGCACAGCGGACAGATGAATTTATGATCATTGCCCGTATCGAGAGCCTTATCTTAGAACAGGGAATGGAAGATGCCCTAATACGTGCAAGGGCTTATGTAAAAGCCGGAGCAGATGGCATTATGATACATTCGAGAAAGAAAGAACCGGACGAGATCTTAGAATTTTGTGACCGGTTTCGCAAGGAAGATACAATCACACCGATTGTTGTGGTTCCGACATCTTTTAACAGCATTTATGAATCGGAATTAGCAGAGCATGGAGTGAATATCGTGATCTATGCCAACCAGCTTCTGCGAAGTGAATTTCCGGCAATGAAGCATACGGCTGAGAGCATTTTAAGACATCACCGGGCATTAGAAGTAGATGATGCACTGATGCCATTTAAAGAGATCATTACTTTGATCGATGAGATATAAAAATAAAAGGCAGGATAAGCATAATGGAGCGAAAAATATTATTAAATCCGGGACCGGCAACTACAACAGATACAGTCAAACAGGCACAGATCGTACCGGATATCTGTCCAAGGGAAACGGAATTTGTAGAGATTATGAAAGAAATCCGGAATGATCTTGTAAAGATCGTGCATGGAGATTTAGAAACTTATACGTCCGTACTTTTTTGCGGTTCGGGAACGATCTGCATGGATGTTTGTTTAAATTCCCTGTTAAAGGCAGATGGTAAGATACTGATCGTTAATAATGGAGCCTATAGCAGCAGGGCAGCAGAGATTTGTGAATATTATCATCTTCCATATATAGATCTGAGATTTGCATTTGATGAACTGCCGGATTGCCATAAGATTGAGGAAGTTTTAAAAGAACATAAAGAGATCTCTTTGGTATATACGACGCACAATGAAACCGGTACAGGAATTTTAAATCCAATCCGGCAGATCGGTGCATTAGCGCATCAATATGGTGCCATTTTTGTTGTAGATACCACATCGACATATGCCATGCGGCCGATCGATATTGAAAAAGAGAATGTAGATTTTTGTATGGCATCTGCACAAAAAGGACTGATGGCAATGACAGGGATCTCGTTTATTGTTGGAAAAAAAGCCATTATTGAGGAATCAAAAGCATTTCCGACACGTTCGTATTATTGTAATTTATATATGCAGTATCAGTATTTTGAAGAACATGGAGAGATGCATTTTACACCGCCGGTACAGACCGTATATGCGATGCGTCAGGCGATCAGGGAATATTTTGCCGAGGGAGAGCAGGCAAAATGGGAGCGTCATAAGCGCGTATTTGAGGCACTGCATCAGGGATTGTCAGAACTTGGATTTACAGATGTGATTAAGAGAGAATGGCAGGCAGGCTTAGTTGTAACCGTTCCTTATCCGAAAGACGAGCACTGGAATTTTGAAAAAATGCATGATTACTGTTATGAAAGAGGATTTACGATCTATCCGGGCAAGATCAGCGGAACAGAAACATTCCGCCTGTGTGCATTAGGTGCGATCGATGAAGAAGATATCCATGCATTTTTTAAAGTATTGAAAGCCGGACTTATCGATATGGGCGTAAACATTCCGGTAACCTATTGAGGAAACAAGATGGAAAGAAAAGAGATTGCCATACTTATGGCAGCAGGACTCGGAAGCAGAATGCGGCCGATTACAGAAACGATACCAAAGCCGTTAGTTCCGGCAGCGGGGACACCGTTTATAGAAACCGTGATCGCTGCACTTTTATACCGCAGAGTAGATAGGATCTATATTGTGGTAGGATATTTAAAAGAGCAGTTTTCTTATCTGACAGAAAAATACCAAAATGTTGTCTTAGTTGAGAATACAGAATATTTAGAGAAAAATAATATTTCTTCCCTTTATGCCGTCAGAGATCTCTTAGGCAGCAGTGATTGTTTTATTTGTGAAGCGGATCTGTATTTGCCGAAAAAAGAAGTGTTAGACCGCAAATTAGATACTTCCTGTTATTTTGCTAAGATGATTAAGGGAAGATCGGATGACTGGGTATTTGATATGGCGAAAGATCGAATGACAGGTATCCATAAATATGGAACAGATGCTTATAATATGGCAGGTATTTCTTATTGGAAAAAAGAAGATGCTAAAGTCATTAAAGATGCGATCCTTGCTGCTTATAAACAAAAAGGGCATGAACAGTTATATTGGGATGAGATCACAGACCGCTGTTTAAAAGATATTTATGTGACAGTCGCAGAAGTCTTACCGGAAGAAATTGTGGAAGTGGATACTGTAGAAGAATTAGAAGCATTAGAAGGGAGGCTTGCACAATGCAGGTAAAGACATTTGTTGAAGAATTGAAGGCGGCAGACATTTCAACACTGATCGGGGTACCGGATTCTACGTTAAAACCATTTTGTGATTATCTGCAGACGAATGAGGGTGCACAGGTATTTAAACATTATGTACCGGTCAATGAGGGTGCGGCAGTAGGCATGGCGATCGGAAGTTATCTGGCAACACAAAAGGCAGCCTGTGTCTATATGCAGAACAGTGGCATCGGTAATATGGTAAATCCGGTTACTTCGCTGGCAAATGAAAAAGTATATGGTATCCCGATACTCTTTCTGATCGGTTTTCGTGGCGAACCCGGAAAAAAAGATGAACCACAGCATCGGTTCATGGGAGAGATCACAGAAAGCATGTTAGAAGTTTTAGATATTCCCCATGCGGTGATAGGTGCTGATACCACAAAACAGGATTTAACAGAGATACTTACGTCTGCCAGACAGACATTTGAGGAGAACCGGCAGTTTGCGGTCGTGATCAAAAAGGATTTTTTTGACGGAGAAATTTTTTTGCATGATACGGACAATGGCAATACACTGATACGTGAAGATGCGGTCAAAGAAATTATCACATCGATCAATGAGGAAGATATTGTTGTTTCAACCACAGGAAAGATATCAAGGGAAGTTTATGAACAGAGTGATGCGATCAAGGGAAGTCACAGACAGGACTTTTTAACCGTAGGTGGAATGGGACACGCATCGATGATTGCACTTTCTTTGGCAACGGAGAAACCAGATAAGCGTGTATACTGTTTAGACGGTGACGGTGCAGTATTGATGCATATGGGAGCACTTGCATTCATTGCAAATCGTGCACCGAAAAATCTGGTGCATATCTGTCTGAACAATGACGCACATGAATCTGTCGGTGGGATGCCGACTGGTTGTGTCGGTACACATTATGCAGAGATTGCGAAGGCGTGTGGTTATGAACAGTGTTATACAGTGACAGACAGCAAGGGATTATCAGAGGTATTAGAAACTGTATCCCAAAATCAAAAGTTGACATTTATAGAGGTTAAAGTTGCAGTTGGTTCAAGAGCTGACTTAGGCAGACCAAAAGAGAGTGCCAAAGAAAATAAGCAGAATTTTATGGCATATCACAATACAGATGCATAGCTATGCCACGCTGTCTAATTTAAGGGAAGCTGTGACAGGAGTGTCTGCAGTTGTTTTTTCATAGGAAAAGTTCTGATTGACCTTTTTCCAGCCATTGTAGGAGATTTCTTTGCGTTCTGCCTCATGTGAGAGATAATATTCTATTTTTTGAAGAAAGTCATCTTCTGATTCATACATGACAAAATCTTCATCAGGTATGAAAAACTCTGCCAGCTCCGGTTGATAGTTTGTCAGCGGGAATCCGTTGGTACCAAGGATGTCTAAGCATCTAAGCGGGATACCGCTTGTGATGGAACGGAGAGAGATATTTAAGTTGATCTTAGAAAGATGAAATACACAAGGCATTTCATTTGTATAAGAGATCACGCCATGGCAGTTACAATTTTGTAACAGTTTCGGATCAGATGCAGTAAATATATCTGGTATCGGTAATCTGCAGTTCAAACTCTAAATCGTGGTCTTAATTTTTTAAAGGCATGGAGAAACGCATACATTGATGCCCTAAAGCAGCAAATGAGTCATCAATGTCAGCGGCGGAATTTTCATTCCAGAAATAATATAAAATATGCATAAGTTTACCTTTTGTATCTTTTATTTAAGGGTATTATAATACATTTGTATGTGAATGAAAAGAAACAGAATTAAGGAAAGCGTACGCTTGTCCGATATAAATTATAATGACAAAGAAAGGAAGGTCATGAAGACCAGGTAGAAATCATGGAGGATAACAGAAAAGAACAGTTAGAGGCACTAGAGATTTTAAAAGAATTTAATGTACGTCTTTTAAAAAATATGAATATCATTATCAAGGAATTATCAGGAGAACGGTTAGATGATACGGATGTTTTCTTAAAAGGGATCATTGATGGAATTAACTGGGAAGTGCAGGTGGTAAACGGGACACTGTCACTTTTGAATGAAGGAAAAGAGCGTATTCATAAAGAGGTATTTAACCGTAAGATCTTAGCACTGACAGATGCAGCTTCCGCAAAGGACGATAAAAAGATCGCTGAGGCGATCAAAGAGCTGATCGTGGAGTTTGAGGCTTTAGGAGAGGCAGTAGAGGAAGTGAGTGGGGAATGAATCAGGCAGTCCTGATTGGTTCAGGCGGCTGCATGAGAGAGTTGGTCTGGCAGATACAGGAACTAAATAAACTGACACCGACATGGGAAATCCTCGGATATATAGATGAAAAACTACCGGAAAATGGCAGAGGCGTTGTCGTAGGAAAAGAAATGATAACTTATCTTGGAAATGATGATTATCTGCTGGGTAAAACCGAAGATACAAATGTATTTATCTGTGTAGGACCACCACTATTAAGAAAGAAGATTGCCGACAGACTGATGCAGAATCCGAATCTGCATTTTCCGAATCTGATTCTTTCTAATACGAGGATCTGCGAAGATGTGCAAATGGGAAAAGGGTGCATGATCAGTATGGATGCAGCCATTTCGACAAATGTAACGCTTGGGGATTTTGTATTTTTAAATCTAAGGAGTTCGATTTCACATGATGGCAGGATCGGTGATTTTGTGACATTAAGCCCAGATGTAACCCTTGCCGGAAATGTAACCGTAGGAAATTTTTGTGAACTAGGTTTAGGTACAAAGATCATACAGGGAATCTGGATTGGTGGACATACAGTAACAGGAGCCGGAAGTGTAGTTGTACAGGATATTGCAGGAAATTGTACGATCATGGGCGTACCGGCAAAAGAGAGGGACAGACGATGAGTATTATGATCATAGCGGAGGCAGGTGTCAATCATAATGGCAGTCTGGTGCTTGCAAAGCAGATGGTGGATGCTGCAAAAGAGGCAGGTGCAGATTATGTTAAATTCCAGACATTTGTGCCAGCCGCATTGGTTTCACGTTATGCAAAAAAAGCAGATTATCAGAAAACAGCAGAAAAACAGGAAGAATCCCAGTTACAGATGCTTACAAAATTAGCCTTGGAAGAATCTGAATTTGTAGAACTAAAACAGTATTGCAAAAAGTGTGGGATTGGTTTTTTATCTACACCATTTGATCTGCATAGTATAGACTTTTTGGATGAATTAGGTGTGGATTTCTGGAAGATACCATCTGGTGAAGTGACAAACTATCCGTATCTTGCAAAAATAGGAAAGACCAAAAAGAAGATCGTCATGTCTACTGGAATGTGCGAAATGTCGGAGATACAGGATGCAATAGAAGTTTTAGAAGAAAACGGAGCCGACGATATTACCATTCTGCATTGTAATACGGAATACCCAACACCGTTTGAAGATGTCAATCTCTCTGCTATGGCACAGATGAAAAATGAATTAAAAAAACCGGTGGGTTATTCAGACCATACCAAAGGTATCGAAGTACCGATCGCAGCAGTAGCACTTGGTGCAGTTGTGATCGAGAAACATTTTACCCTAGACCGGGGTATGGACGGACCGGATCATGCCGCAAGCTTAGAACCACAGGAATTAAAGCAGATGATACGTGCGATCCGCAATGTGGAAAAAAGTCTTGGTGATGGTAGAAAGAAATGTACCGTTTCAGAAGAAAAGAATTGCATTGCAGCAAGAAAGAGCATTGTTGCACGATGCCCGATTAAAAAAGGGGAAGTTTTTACAGAAGAAAATTTAACAGTCAAACGTCCGGGAAATGGGATTTCCCCAATGAAATGGACGGAACTCTTAAATACGAAAGCAGCACGAGATTATGATACGGATGAACTGATATGAAGAAAATTGCAATCGTAACTGCCACGCGGGCAGAATATGGAATTTTAAAACCATTGATCTGCCGGTTGGAACAGGAAAAAGAATTTGAAGTACAATTGTATGTTACCGGCACACATCTGTCTAAGCGGTATGGGAATACAAAACAGGAGATCGAGGCAGATGGAATCAGAATTTATAAAGAGATTCCGATTCTTGAAGAGGGGAATATGCCTTATGCAATTTCTGCAACCATGGCAAATGCACTCAGGAGATTTGCAAAAGCTTTTATGGAAGATCTGCCGGATCTTCTGGTTGTACTTGGTGACAGAACAGAAATCTTAGGTATTTGCTGTGCAGCAATGAACGAGAATATTCCAATCGCACATCTGCATGGCGGCGAGTTGACGGAAGGTGCTGTGGATGATTGTGTACGACATGCTATTACAAAGATGAGTTATCTGCATTTTCCGGCGGCAGAAGTATACCGAAAGCGGATCATTCAGATGGGAGAAGATCCGAAACGTGTAATCAATGCAGGGGCTCTCGGAGTGGAAAATATTCTGCATGTACCATTATATGACAGACGGACAGTGGAGAAAGAACTGGGAATAGCAAAGGATCAAGCATATGTGATCGTTACTTTTCATCCGGTTACATTAGAAAGACAACAGGCAGGAGAACAGACGAGGGAACTGCTTGCGGCCATAGAAGAAGAAAGCCAGTATCATTATCTTATTACAAAGCCGAATGCTGATGCAGGAGCAGGTGAAATCAACCGGATGCTGGAAATCTTTGCAAAGGAACATAAACATGTGCAGATCACAGCGTCATTAGGGATGCTTCGGTATCTGAGTGCAGTACGTTACAGTGCATTTGTGCTTGGAAATTCATCAAGTGGTATTATCGAGGCACCTGCACTTGGGGTGCCGACAGTGAATATTGGAAACCGGCAAATGGGTAGATTGATGGCAGATACAATCATAAATTGTGGGAATGAGAAAGATGAGATTGTACAGGCAATGAAAAAGGCAGCAGCAACAGAGCATAAGAAGTCTGCCTTATATGGAGATGGCCACACTTCTGAAATCATTACAGAAACAATTAAGAAATTGTTTTCAGAAGAAAAGATTGATCTGAAAAAACATTTTTATACGATATAAAAAGGAGCAGCGATTGAGATGAAGCATATTGCGATCATTCCGGCAAGAAGCGGTTCAAGAGGGTTAAAAGATAAAAATATCAAACTCTTAAAAGGAAAGCCATTGATGGCATATACGATTGAAGCGGCAGTACAGTCAAAGCTGTTTGACTGTGTGCATGTATCGACAGACAGCAGTCTGTATGCGGATATTGCAAGAAAATGTGGAGCAGATGTCCCGTTTTTACGTGAGGAAGAATTAGCACAGGATACAAGCAGTACATGGGATACCTTAAGATCAGTCATAAAAAAGTATCAGGCATATGGCAGAGAGTTTGATTTAGTGACACTTTTACAGCCGACTTCACCGTTACGTGATGCAGCCGATATCTGTCAGGCATATGCGATATTTTGTAAAAAAAAAGCTGATGCAGTGATCAGTGTCTGTCCGTTAGAACATTCCATACAGATATGCAATAAATTAGGTGAAGATCATTCAATGTATCAGTTCCTTGACAGCAATCTGGTAGGTGCAAGGCAGGCAGCAGAAACATTTTACCGTATTAACGGAGCAATTTATATACAAAAGACAAAGATGCTTATGGCACATGAAAATCTTTATAATGAAAAGTCATATGCTTATATCATGGACAAACAACATTCTATAGACATTGATGATGCCTTTGATTTTCAGATGGCAGAGATGGTGCTTGGCAACTATATATCATAAAGAAAACGAACAGCCTATCATGGAAGATAGTGGATCAACAAGGAGGTTACCGTATGAAAACAGAACAGTTGGAACGATTTCTGATATCCCCGGACAATACTGTTGTTGAAGCAATGCAGAAAATAGACAGTAATGCAAGGGGAATTTTGTTTGTTGTTGGTGCGAACCGGAAATTGTCCGGTGTGGTGACAGACGGAGATATCCGCAGATGGCTGATTCGGACAGGAGAATTATCCGGGGTAGTGGAACAGGTGATGAACCATGATCCTAAGACCATTGGCCGCAAGGATATCGAAGCAGCTAAAAAATATATGGAAAAGCAGGATATTACGGCACTTCCAGTTGTTACTTTAAAAGGAATCATATCGGATATTGTTTTTAGAGAAAAAAAAGAAAGTGATGTGCCAAAGCATCGAAAAAGTTTAAATGAAGTTCCGGTAGTAATTATGGCTGGTGGAAAAGGAACAAGGCTTTATCCCTATACAAAGATTCTTCCAAAACCACTGATCCCGATCGGAGATATTCCGATCATGGAGAGGATCATTGATAAGTTCAAGGATTTTGGTGTGCAGCAGTTTTATGCAACAGTAAATTATCGGAAAAGTATGATCAAATCATATTTTTCCGAAATTTCGACAGATTACAGGATATGTTATGTGGAGGAAGATAAGCCGCTTGGTACAGCAGGGAGTCTTAGACTGATAACAGAACCGTTTACAAAACCGTTTATCGTTACGAACTGTGATATTTTGATCCATGCAGATTATGAAGATATTTACAGACATCATAAAGAGTCAGAAAATGCATTGACGATTGTTACGGCAATGAAAAATATGGTGGTACCCTATGGGGTGATCCATGCGAGTGAAAATGGTATGGTCGAATCCATGGAAGAAAAGCCGAGGCTTTCCTATTTTGTCAATACAGGGATGTATGTTTTAGATCCGGAACTGATACAGGAGATACCAGAGGACACATTTTTCCATATGACGGATTTGGCAGATCTTTTATTAAAAAAACACAAAAAAGTAGGAATGTATCCGATCAGTGAAGATTCATTTCTTGATATGGGTGAATTTGAGGAAATGCATCGTATGGAAGAAAAGTTAAATCTCAAATCTGAATAACAGAAGATATAAGGAGCGTACAGAAATGAAAAAAGTATTAGTGACAGGTGCAGATGGATTTATCGGGAGCCATCTGACAGAAAATCTTTTGAAAAAAGGATATGATGTTAAAGCATTTGTATATTACAATTCATTCAATAACTGGGGATGGTTAGATACATTTCCCAAAGAAAAATTAGATCAGATCGAAATATTTGCAGGAGATATCCGCGATCCGAATGGCGTTCGTGAAGCTATGAAAGGGGTAGATGAAGTATTTCATTTAGCAGCGCTGATCGCAATACCATTCAGTTATCATTCACCGGACTCATATGTTGATACCAATATCAAGGGAACTTTAAATGTTTTGCAGGCGGCTAGAGAGTTAGATACGAGCCGGATACTGGTAACATCAACATCAGAAGTATATGGAACAGCACAGTATGTACCGATCGATGAAAAACATCCGTTTCAAGGACAATCTCCTTATTCTGCAACGAAGATCGGAGCGGACAGATTAGCGGAAAGTTTTTACCGCAGTTTCAATCTGCCGGTATCGATCGTCAGACCGTTTAATACATTTGGACCAAGACAGTCTGCAAGAGCTGTGATCCCTACAATCATTTCACAGTTATTAGCAGGAAAAGATAAGATTGAATTAGGTGCGCTGACACCAACAAGAGATTTTAATTATGTAAAAGATACAGCAGCAGGATTTATTGCGATCGCAGAATCGGATAAAACGATCGGTGAGGAGATCAATATTGCGACACAAAGAGAAATCTCCATTGGAGATCTGGCGAAAGAGATCATAGCACAGATCAATTCTGATGCAGAAATCGTCTGTGATGAAAAGCGGCTGCGGCCTGAGAAAAGTGAAGTCAACCGTTTATTAGGGGACAATACAAAGATCAAAGCATTGACGAACTGGAAACAGCAGTATACGTTTGAAGAAGGTATTGCAGAAACGATCGCATGGATCAGGGAACATATGCAGGCATATAAAACGGATATCTATAATGTGTAATTTTAAAGATAAATGTGCTGAAATATGATGTATATATCAGAATGTATGATATATGATCTGGCAGCAGGATGATAGAAAAGAGGGATCACTGGTATGGAGAAGTATATACCATTATCCATTCCGAATTTTGAAGGGAATGAAAAAAAATATGTAGACGATGCCTTACAGTTAGGCTGGGTATCTACCGGAGGAGCTTATATTACAAAGTTAGAAGAAATGATGGCAGAGTATCTTCATATACCACAGGTGGTAGCATGTCAAAGTGGAACATCTGCCCTTCATTTAGCACTGCTTGGATGTGGTGTAGAACCCGGTGATATGGTGATTGTGCCAACACTTACATTTATTGCAGCTGTAAATCCGGTCAGATATCAGTTTGCAGAGCCGGTATTTATGGATTGTGATGACAGTTTATGTATGGACCCACAGAAACTGCGGCAGTTTTGCGAAAAAGAGTGTGTAAGATCTGATGGATACCTGATCCATAAAGCATCCGGAAAAAAGGTAAAAGCTGTGATTGTCGTACATGTATTTGGAAATCTTGCTGATATGGATGCAATCATGGAGATCGCAAAAGAGTATCAGCTAAAGGTGATCGAAGATGCAACAGAAGCATTGGGTTCCTATTTTGAAAGTGGAAAATATCAGGGTAGATTTGCAGGAACGATCGGCGATTTTGGAGCATATTCTTTCAATGGAAATAAGATCATTACAACCGGCGGCGGGGGTGCACTTACTGGTAGAAAAAAAGAAGAAGTTGCACATTTGAAATACTTATCGACACAGGCAAAAGATGATCCACACTATTATATCCATAATGAAATCGGATATAATTACCGGATGACAAATCTGCAGGCAGCTTTAGGTGTGGCGCAGATGGAAGAATTAGAGGAATTTATCCGGCGTAAAAGAGAAAATTATCTGTTGTATCAGAAGTTATTTACAGAGTATACTGCCGGAAAACTTCTGCCATTTCGGGAGCATACGCGTACGAACCACTGGTTCTATGCACTTGAAATTTTAAAAGACCAGAAAAATCTGAATTTAAGAGATGTGATCATGGAATTAGATAAACTGGGGATTCAGACTAGACCGATCTGGGGACTGGTCCATGAACAAAAACCATATCAGGAATATATTGCTTATCAGATCGAAAAAGCATCTTATTACAGCAGGTGTGTCTTAAATTTCCCATGTAGTACACAGATCACGAAGGATGAGATCAGATACGTGGCAGAAAAGATCATAGAAGTGACAGAGGCGGTATAACCATGACAAAACTCCTGTTTTTCAAATGGCATTCCTTTATGAACGAAGGAATCGAACGTGGATTACAAACATTAGATATTCCATATGATACATATTTTTATCAGTTTACAGATTGGGAATGTGACGATCTGTTTATGCAGCAATTCCGTAAGGTCATACAGACAGGGAACTATCAGAAAGTGCTGTCTGTGAATTTTTCTCCGTTGATCTCAGACATTTGTGAAGAATATAGTATTCCCTATGTGTCATGGATCTATGATGCACCGGTACATATAGAGAATTTAGAACCGATGAAAAATTCCTGTAATACATTGTATTTTTTTGACCGCACAGAGGCTTATTCCTATCAGAAAATGGGAATTTTAGCAAAACATCTTCCGTTAGCCGCAGATGTGGCATTGTTTCAGGAGAAGATCAAGGCAGCAAAAAAACGGGAACACTACCAGATCTCTATGGTAGGAAATCTTTATCAGACAGAATATGCATACTTTATGAGTCCGTTAGATGGGTATTTAAAGGGATATTTTGAGGGAATTATAAATTCACAGTTGAAAATTTATGGAGGATATCTGATATCAGAATTGCTGACAGATGAATTGCTTTTTCGTATGAGTGAAGTGTATCAAAAAGTGTCAGAGGATGGTTTTACGATGGGCAGGCGGGAATTGGAATTTCTGCTTGCACAGGAAGTCACCAGACGGGAGCGGTATCTGGCATTGTCTGTTTTATCAGAACATTATCCAGTGGATGTGTATTCCGGTAAGGAAGATAAGAGTTTAAAGAGAGTACATTTTCATGGATATGCAGATTATGAAACGCAGGTGCCTGTAATCTTTGCAGCTAGTGACATTAACCTGAATATTTCATTAAAATATATCCAGACAGGAATACCGCTCCGTGCGATCGAAGTCATGGCATCGGGTGGATTTCTTTTGAGTAATTATCAGATGGAACTTGGGGAATATTTTGAAATAGGACAAGAATGTGAAGTATATGAGAGTTTGGAAGATCTATATGCAAAAACAGAGTTTTATCTAAGAAACGAAGAACTACGCAGAAGTATTGCACATCGCGGAACAGAGCGTATCAAGCGTGATTTTAATTTTGAGGTACGGCTCAGGGAACTGCTTTCTTAAGTTTTTGGTAAAGGATGAACAGGCTATGTATGAAGAAATCAGCAAATATATAGAACAGGCATGTTATGAAGAAGCAGAGGCATGTATTCATGCGGAAACAGAAAAAACAGGTTATACAGATATTTTAGCAATTTTAGAAGCAGAGATCTGTTATCAGAAACAGGAATATCAAAAGATGTTTTCCTGTATACAAAGAGGACTTATATATAATTGCAGGAACTATGAATTGTACTTTATGCTTGGACAGTATTATCTTAAGCATAATCCTAAACAGGCATATCTTTGTTTTGAACAGGCAGCATATTATTGTGATGACGTGCAGGATCAGTCAGTGATCGAAGATGCAAAAGAAGCACTTGCGATACAGGGATATCGTGTGCCAGAAGTTTCTGTCATTATTCCGTCCTATCGGGCAAAAACAGAATTATCTTTATGTTTAGATAGTCTGCGTGAAACAATAGATGTAACCTCTAATGAAATTATTGTCATAGATAATGCATCAGATGATGAAGTAACGGAATACTTAAAGAGGCAGAACGATATCAGGCTGTATTGTAGTGATACGAATTTAGGATTTCCGGCAGCCTGTAATCTGGGAATAATAATGGCAAAACCAGACCATGATATCCTGCTGTTACACAATGATACGATGGTATCTGTAAATGCGGTTTTCTGGCTTCGGATGGGACTGTATGAGAGTGAAGAAATAGGAGCAGCCGGAAGTGTCAGTAATTCCATATCCAATCATCAGCAGGTAAAACAGGAGTTTGAGAAAGGCTCTGACTATATGCTCTTTGCAGAGGAAAATAATATTCCGATGGAACATCCATATGAAGATAAACTGCGTCTGATAGGATTTTCGATGATACTGAAAAGAAGCGTATTAAACCGTATCGGATTATTAGATGAAAGATTTTCACCTGCATATTTTGAAGATGATGATCTTTCCTACAGAATCATTCAGGCAGGCTATAAATTGCTGTTATGTAAAAATTCCTTTGTCTATCATTTCAGTAAAGGCAGTTTCCGAAAGAATCTGCGGTCGTATTTTGATCTGGTTGATAAAAATGCAGCAAAATTTAAAGAAAAATGGGGATTTGACTGTCAGTATTACAGATATGAACGTTATGAGATCGTAAAGCTGCTTGAGGAAACAAAACCAAATGGAGCCTTCCGGGTATTAGAGATCGGTTGTGGCATGGGTGCAACGTTAGGCTGTATTCAAGGATTGTATCAAGAGGCAGAGGTTTATGGAATTGAAATTGCAGAAACTATTATGCCTATTGCAAAAAAATATCTGCCAACGATCATCCATGGTAACATTGAACAGATCACAATGCCTTATGAAGAAGGATTTTTTGATTATATCATTTGTGCAGATGTGTTAGAACATTTACATGATCCTGCACAGATACTTAAGATGCTGCATAGGTATCTGAAAAAAGACGGACGGCTGATAGCAAGTATACCGAATCTGATGCACGCACCGGTGATCGTGGAGTTGTTAAAAGGTAATTTCACATATGAGGAATCAGGGATTTTAGACCGGACACATATCCACTTTTTTACATGGAATGAAATAAAAGCGATGTTTTTGGATTGTGGATATCAGATAGAGATTACCGATCACACAGAGCATATGCCGAAAATGTCAGAAGAAGATCAAGGTATCTATGATGCACTGTTACAGATTCCGGGTGTTGCTGCAAAGAGAGAGTTTGAAGTATATCAGTATCTGCTTGTGGCTAAAAAGTGCTGAAAGGAAAGAATATGAATTTATCAGTCTGTATCATCACAAAAAATGAAAAAGAAAATTTAGAAAAATGCCTGCAGGCATTAGCTGGTTATGATCTTGAAATTGTAGTAGCCGATACCGGTTCTACGGATGGAACATTAGAGATGATTAGAAACTATACAGGTTCCGTCTATGAGTTTCCTTGGTGTGATGACTTTGCAAAAGCCAAAAACTATGTAGTATCAAAAGCAGTCAATGACAGGATACTTGTATTAGACAGTGATGAATATATACAGAAGATGGATATTAAACAGATCCAGAACTGCTTTGACAAATTCCCAGAAGGCTTAGGACGGATTCGTAGAAAGAATTATTTTTATCAAAAAAATGAAATACAGGAAGAAGTAGAATACATCAGCCGTTTGTTTGACAGAAGATACTATCAGTATGAGGGAAAGATACACGAACAGCTTGTAAGAAAAGATGGCGGTGCCATTAAAACTTATACGGCTCCGGTACAGATTGATCACAGTGGGTATTTACTGACTAAAGAAGAAAAAGCAAAAAAAGCAGAACGTAATATCAGCCTGTTAAAGCAGACGTTAGAAGAAAATGGAGAAGATCCTTATATCTTGTATCAGCTTGGAAAAAGCTACTACATGGCAGAAGATTATAAAATGGCGAGTGATTATTTTTCCAAAGCCCTCTGGCATGATCTTGATCCGAAGTTAGAATATGTGATTACAATGGTAGAAACGTATGGCTATGCACTGTTAAATTCCGGTCAAAAGAAGCAGGCATTGGGGCTTACCGGCCTTGAAGAAGAATTTGGTGGGACATCTGATTTTCAATTTCTGCTCGGACTTGTCTATATGAATAATGAGTATTTTGAACAGGCTGTCAATTCATTTTTAAAGGCGGTTTCTTTACATAACGGACGGGTGGTCGGAGTAGATTCTTATCTTGCTTATTATAATATTGGTGTGATTTATGAATGTCTGTCACGGATGAATCGTGCAACGGAATTTTATGTACAGGCAGGGGGATATCTTCCGGCAGTCAAACGTTTAGGACTTTACTATGAAGCAAAGAACAGCACACAGGCATATCTGTTTTACAGGCAGCAGGCTTATAAAAGTGACGGAAAGGCAAAAGAGGAATTAGAGGCTCTTGCAGAAAGCGTAAAAGAAAAAATGTCTGTTGTGGTAAATAAAACAGCGATCGTCATTTTATCTTATAATACGTTAAATGAAACAAGAAATTGTATTGAAAGTATCCGCAGGCATTGTGATAGTGGGACATATGAACTGATCGTGATCGATAATGCGTCAAGTGATGGCAGCGTAGAATGGTTAAAGAACCAAAAGGATATTAAGTTGTGCTGTAATAAAGAGAACGTGGGATTTCCAAAAGGATGCAATCAGGGAATCGCGATGGCAGAAGCAGACAGTAATATCTGGCTGTTAAACAGTGATACATTAGTTCCACCGGACGCATTGTTCTGGCTACAGATGGGATTGTATGAAAGTTCGGATATTGGAGCAGCAGGAAGTGTGACAAATTTTGCACCAAATTATCAGAATATTGATGATACGACAGTGACAGATCAGAATTATTTAAGCTATGCTATGCGGCATAAGATTTCCGTAAGCAATCCTTATGAAAAGAAGATCTGGCTGGTTGGTTTTTCAGTACTGCTTAAAAGGAAGGCATTAGAGCAGGTAGGACTTTTAGATGAAAGATTTTCACCCGGAAATTATGAAGATACAGATCTTGGAATGCGTTTGGCGAATGCCGGCTGGCAGCAGCTTTTGTGCAGGAATAGTTTTATCTTTCATTATGGCAGTAAAAGCTTTGGAAAGAGAAAACCGGAATTTTCAAAGCTGTTAGAAACAAATCAGAAAAAATTTATAGAAAAATGGAATATGCATCCATCAAGATTTTCCTACATAAAAGTCTGGGAGGCAGAGCAGGTCAAAAGACCGGAAGAAGAAACGTTTCGCCTGCTAGATATTGGCTGTGGAACTGGTGCAACTTTGGCAAGGATCATAAACAGGTATCCGGATGCAAAAGTGACCGGGGTTGAAAAACAGGAGAAAGCTGCCGGACTGGCAGCTAAGATTGCAGATGTATTGCAGTCAGATATTTGTGACATGAAGGAAGATGCCTATACAGACTGTTTTGATCAGATCTTAACGGGTGGGATCTGGGAACATATCCCAAAAGAGCAGGTATCTGCTGTATTTCGTAAGCTGCGCAGATGGGCAGGGAAAGATTGCATGATAACCGGTAGTATTTATAACCGTGAACATCCATGGTGTCATTTGCTGCCAAAGGAGTATAAGAATCAGGATATCGGCATCGCAGATGCAGATCATGTTACAGGTTACACAGCAGAAGAATGGATTGACCTGTTAAATGCAGCCGGTATAAGGGTGGAGGAGTTTTCCTTTGCGAAAGAAAGCAGGGCAGAAGGTGTGACAGAGCCATATCAGTATTTTTGGAGAGGGAGATTTGCTCAGAGAGGTTCTCTCTCATAAGATCAGAAATGAAATATGGTCTGAAAATGACATCGGAAATGCGAAGGAGGATTGATGGGATGTGTACTTTGAGTGATGCAATATTAGAACAGGGATTAGAACAAGGACTAGAGCGAGGAATTGCAACTGTTATACTGCGTATGCTGCAAAATGGGAAAGCACCCGAGGAAATTGCTGAACTAACAGGCTATGATATAGCATATATCAGGCAGATCCATCATCAAAATACTATAGAAGCAAAATAAATGTGGAGAACACCATGAAAGAAAACATTTTATTTATACAAGGCATCTACGATACGATCGATCTGTTTATCGCAGATCTGTCTGCAGCATTTGAAGAATTAGGTGATGCTGTCTATATTCTTGATGTGCGGGAAAAAGATACCTTTTTGCAGAAACTTTGGAACTTATTGGAAGAACCGGGCATTGATGCAGTTGTGACATTTAACAATATCGGCTATAATCTGTCTTTTTCAGAAGGAAAAAATATATGGGAAGAAAAGAATATCCCATACTATAATATTTTGATGGATCATCCCTTTCATTATGACCAACCACTCCGTCATGCACCGAAAACATCGAGGATATTCTGTACAGACCGTAACCATGTGACTTATCTGAAACGTTTTTATCCGGAACTTGCCCATGTAGATTTCCTGCCACATGCAGGTATGGAAGCAGATATTTCCCGGCCATCAGAAGCGGGAACATGCTATCTTAGTTATGGAAAAGAAGTATCACACCCATGCATAAAAGAACGGCAGATCGATGTCTTGTATGCGGGCAGTCTTTCAAAATATGTGGCAGAAGGGTTAGTGCCGGATTTAGGAGAAATTCAGGAATATGATGCGTTTGCATTAACGCAGGAAGTGTTAAAAAATCTGATACAAAATCCATATCAGACAACAGAAGATGTGGTCGAAACATATTTTCAGTCAATCGGGATACAGTATTCCGACGAAGAATTATGCAGGCAGATCACAAAACTGCGTTTTTTAGATTCATTTGCAACTTCGTATTACAGGGAACAGTCGGTCAGGCTTCTAGTAGAGCACGGCATTAAGGTAGCAGTATTTGGCGGCGGCTGGGATCAGTGTGAGTGGGCAGACAATCCGAATCTTTTATATGGTGGAAAAGTACTTGCACCACAGGTGTTAGAGCTGATGAACCACAGTAAGATTGTGCTAAATACCATGACATGGTATAAAAATGGAATACATGACCGGATCATCAATGGTATGCTGGCAAAATCGGTTGTAGTCACAGATACGTCACAGTATCTGAAAGAAGAACAAAAAAAGATGGCAGATACAGGTTTTGTTACGTTTGAACTTCCGGAAATACAGCATCTGCCGGGGATCGTGGAAGATTTACTGCAACAGGCAGATAAGATGCAGGCGATCGCAGATTGTGGATATCTGTACGCAAAAAACAATCATACGTGGATAAAGCGTGCAGAATATTTAAAAAGAACACGATAAAATAAAAAGCCGTGCAGAAAAATGAAATCTGCACGGCTTTTTTCACACTTTTTTAACAATATCGGTCTAACATCATACCAGAGTAGATAGAAGAATAATATGGAGAAGTAAAATTTCTTCCCGGACGTTTATAGGCAACGATGATCTTATCTACATATTTGATCGGGTTGATTGAGGCGTTATCTGCTTTTGCAAACAGTGAGTTTTTAAACGAATTCAATATAGAAAACGCAGCACTTGGATCTTCGGTATCAAGTGCGTCGGCAAGTAATGTTTTATCGATCGTGATGGAACCGCTTTCATTTACAATCATGCCGATATTTTCAAGGTTATCCTTATAGGAATAGGAAACATTTTTCAGATCACGCAGAAGGCGGTTGCCCTGTGCACTGGACGAATAGTTCTCTCCTGTTTCTATAAAACCATTATAGGCATCGACGAGTTTTTGCAGGTTATCTGCAACAGCATCGATACTGGTCTTAAAACCGATAGCAGACGGATGGTCTGTCCGGCTGATGCCATGTAAGGTCAGTTCAAAAATGTTATTGATCGTAAATGTATTCGAGTAAGAACTGTGTTCTTTACCGTTTAGGATAAATGACGAGTTATGTGCCGGAGCACTGACATGCTCAATGCCTAATACTTCCATTGCTGCAATCGAACCGGAAGAAGCACTTGGTTTGATCTCAAAAAGAGAAGTTTCGTTTTCACTTAAACCCGTCTGTTTTGAAGTCAGCTTTAAGGAACTGCGGTTTTTCTCATCAATCATGACTTCGGCTGTCAGACCGACACCGGATGTATTAAATAAACGGGTGAGCTTATCCTGTATGGAACGGTTGGTATCGTCTGGATTTACCGTAAACTGAAATTCGTAGGAATTTGTCGCTGTCGTCAGATCAAAAGAGTAATCACCCGGCGGTATATCAAGGGAATCACCAAACAAAAAATTACCTAAATTAACCTGCGGTGTGGCGAGCTGTTTTACTTCTATATTAAATTGCTGTGAATTTTCCGAATTATTGTTCGAACCTATGTAAGCAACGGATACAATATCTTCATCAGAAGATACAGCAACCTTTTTCTGGAAAGAACTCTCTAATCCATCTGTATCATCAGAAAGAGAAGAAATCACATTTTTGATCTGGCGGGTATGTTCCTTGATATCGATCAGAAAGCGCGGAACATCCTCAGACTGTTTCAATTTGTAAAGAGGGGCTTCCCGATTGATCTTTAATATACTGTTATAGACATGGCGCAGTTCACTTTTTTTGTGAGTGTCATAGCGCGATGCAGCGAAGCTGCCATAAGTGCTTAGGTAATAATGATAAGCGTTGTCAACGGCTGACATAGAAACCCCTCCTTTCTTCCATGAAATGTGTGCAGAAAATCAACAGTTGAATATCCCGGGATCATCCTCAGATCCTGTGATTGATATTCTGCACTGGGGGTGTGATAAATCCTTTAAGTCCTTTTATAACTATATAAATTATACTATATCCGTGTACATAAGTCACGAAAAAATAATATCTCATAACTAATATCGTAAACTTCCTTAAAATAATGAAGATTAAATTTATAAAAATTTCAAAAAGCATTTTAAATGACCGGATTGCATTAAAAAACTGTTGACGGAGCGAAAAGAGTGTGTTACTATAGAACAGCTTGGAAGTAGGTCTTTTTTTTATGCCTAAAAATAAGGCATCAGAAAAACACACAATGAAATTATGGAGGTGGAAGTTGTGCGCACGAAAATTACATTGGCATGCACAGAATGCAAACAGCGTAATTACAACATGACAAAGGACAAGAAAGCTCATCCGGACAGAATGGAAACGAAAAAGTATTGTAGATTCTGTAGAACACATACTTTACACAAAGAAACCAAATAATCAGGTTGAGCAAAGGAGTTGGATCATGGCAGATAACGCAAAATTAGAAAAAGCTCCTAAAACGAGCTGGTTCGAAGGTTTGAAAGCCGAGTTCGGCAAGATTGTCTGGCCGGCAAAAGAATCACTTGCAAAACAGACTGTAGCTGTAGTCGCTGTATCAGTTGTAGTCGGTTTATTGATTGCAGTGCTGGATACATTTATCCAGTATGGTATTGATTTCCTGGTAAAATTATAATGGAGGCGTTTTATGGCAGAGGCACACTGGTATGTAGTTCATACCTATTCGGGATATGAGAATAAGGTAAAGGCGAACATTGACAAAACGATTGAAAACAGACATTTAGAGGATCAGATTCTTGAAGTAAGAGTCCCGATGCAGGATGTTTTTGAGATGAAGAACGGTGCGAAAAAGCAAGTTTCTAAGAAGATGTTTCCGGGATATGTCCTCATCAATATGGTTATGAATGATGATACATGGTATGTGGTCAGAAACACCCGAGGCGTTACAGGGTTTGTAGGACCGGGATCAAAACCGGTACCACTGACAGACGAAGAAATGATGCCGCTGGGAATCAAAAATGAAAACATTGAGGTCGATTTTGAAGAAGGTGACACAGTTGTAGTTACCGGAGGTGTCTGGAAAGATACCGTTGGCGTGATTCAGGCAATGAATCATAGCAAACAGATCGTAACGATCAATGTAGAATTATTCGGTCGCGAAACACCGGTAGAGATCAGTTTCGCAGAAGTCAAGAAGATGGATTAAGGAGGTTAATTCCAAATGGCAAAGAAAGTTGAAGGATATATTAAATTACAGATTCCTGCTGGAAAGGCAACACCTGCTCCTCCAGTTGGACCAGCATTAGGACAGCATGGCGTAAATATCGTAGAATTTACAAAGCAGTTCAATGCCAGAACAGCAGATCAGGGAGATCTGATTATCCCTGTAGTTATCACAGTTTATGCAGACAGAAGTTTTAGCTTCGTAACAAAGACTCCGCCTGCTCCTGTACTGATCAAGAAAGCCTGCAACATCAAATCTGGTTCTGCAACACCGAACAAGACAAAGGTTGCTACTATTTCCAAAGCAAAGCTTCAGGAGATCGCAGAGTTAAAAATGCCTGACTTAAATGCAGCTTCAGTAGAAGCAGCTATGAGCATGATCGCTGGTACAGCAAGATCTATGGGCGTAACTGTAGAAGAATAATTTGAAAAGAATACTGCGGATACAGCGATTCGCGGTACTTGAAAGAATTTCCCATAAAAGTGGGAGGGAGATACTCCCCCGATAATACCACAGGAGGTTATGAATATGAAACGAGGAAAGAAATATTTAGAAGCTGCAAAAGCTATCGACAAAGCAGCTTTATACGAAAAAGACGAAGCTGTTGCATTAGCAAAAAAAGCAGCAGTTGCAAAATTTGATGAAACAATCGAAGCTCATATCAGAACTGGATGTGACGGACGTCATGCAGAGCAGCAGATCCGTGGAGCAGTTGTTCTGCCACACGGAACAGGAAAAACTGTTCGTGTATTAGTTTTCGCAAAAGGAACTAAAGTTGACGAAGCACAGGCAGCAGGTGCAGATTTCGTTGGTGGTGAAGAACTCATTCCAAAGATCCAGAACGAAGGCTGGCTTGACTTTGATGTAGTAGTAGCTACACCGGATATGATGGGTGTTGTTGGTCGTTTAGGACGTGTACTCGGACCAAAAGGTTTAATGCCAAACCCGAAAGCCGGAACAGTTACTATGGATGTGACAAAAGCTGTAAACGACATCAAAGCTGGTAAGATTGAGTACAGATTAGATAAAAATAACATTATCCATGTGCCAATTGGAAAAGCATCCTTTACAGAAGAACAGTTAGCGAACAACTTCCAGACTCTTATGGATGCAATCAACAAAGCAAAACCAAGCAGCTTAAAAGGACAGTACATCAAGAGCATTACATTAGCTCCTACAATGGGACCTGGTGTAAAAGTAAACGTAGTAAAAGTTGCTCAGTAATTGAATTGTTTATTGACATCTATAATATATCATGCTATAATGCATAAGCATGTGTGAAGAATATTCGCACATACAAGCAAGTAAAAGCATATTGCCGAAGACAGCAGGTGTCCATCAGGGCATAATCGCAAAGAGCCTGCCGAGGGATTTTGAAGATTTTATCTTTTAAAAATGATGATTACCTCTCTGTCTTTGGGCAGAGAGGTTTTTTTACGGAATGCCGGAATATCCGGCAGGAAGTATTTTTAGAGAAGAACTTCCTTTATACGGTATATATGTTCAAAAATATTAAAAGGAGGTGCACGATTCGTGGCAAAAGTAGAATTAAAACAACCAATCGTTCAGGAGATTTCTGAAAACATCAAAGATGCACAGTCAGTTGTAGTAGTTGATTACCGCGGTCTTACAGTTGCAGAAGATACACAGTTACGTAAGCAGCTTAGAGAAGCAGGTGTTACTTACAAAGTATATAAGAATACTATGATGAATTTTGCATTCAAGGGAACAGACTTCGAAAGCCTTGCTCCGGTATTAGAAGGACCAAGCGCAATCGCAGTCTCTACTACAGATGCAACAGCTCCTGCAAGAGTATTAGCTAAATTTGCGAAGACAGCTCCGGCTTTAGAAATCAAAGCAGGCGTTGTAGAAGGAACATTCTATGATGCAGACGGTATGAAAGCTATCGCAGCCGTTCCATCAAGAGAAGAATTACTGTCCAAATTCCTTGGAAGTATCCAGTCACCTATTACGAATTTGGCTCGTGTGCTTAACCAGATCGCTGAAAAAGGCGGTGCAGGTGAAGCAACAGCAGCAGTAGAAACAGAAGCTGCAGTAGAAGCTCCGGCAACAGAGGAAGCTTAGGGATCATTTATAACAAATAATTAAAAAATATCATTTACGGAGGTAAATTAAAATGGCTAAATTAACAACAGCAGAATTTATTGACGCTATCAAAGAGTTAAGCGTATTAGAATTAAACGACTTAGTAAAAGCATGTGAAGAAGAATTCGGTGTATCTGCAGCAGCAGGTGTTGTAGTTGCAGCAGCAGGTGGAGATGCAGCAGCAGCTGAAGAAAAGACAGAGTTCGACGTTGAATTAACAGAAGTTGGACCAAACAAAGTTAAAGTTATCAAAGTTGTTCGTGAAGCTACAGGCTTAGGCTTAAAAGAAGCTAAAGACTTAGTAGACGGAGCTCCTAAGGTATTAAAAGAAGCTGCTGACAAAGCAACTGCTGATGATATCAAGGCTAAACTTGAAGCAGAAGGTGCTAAAGTAACATTAAAATAATTTCGGACAGAGATTGTTTATAAAGATGACGCAGAAGCCAATGGCTTCTGCGTTTTTTGTGTAGCAGGAATTTCGTTGAAATACCTGCTACACAATGCGAAGGGGAATATTGTTGCAGTTCACAGGTATCCCTGCGAACTGCAACTTCGCAGCCCCATTTAAATTTTGCACGCAAAAGGGGGGCTGCTCACGCCCGAATCACGGTCATACGCACCTAAACAGCAGGGTGTTTAGGTGCTGTCTGAACAGTAACGGAATATTACCATACGTTAAATGAGATTGTAAAAACTGCTTGACACCACTGACGACTTATGATATTATGTACGATGCACTATTGTGGTGACATAGGCTTACTCTATTCTTTTTTAGGAAAGGCAGAAAAGGATAGTTTGTATTCAATAAAAACGAGAGGTGAACGTCGATGGAGAAGAACAGAATACGTCCGGTGCAGGCTGGAAAAGGTTTACGTATGAGTTACTCAAGGCAGAAAGAAGTTCTGCAAATGCCGAATCTGATTGAGGTCCAGAAAGATTCCTATCAGTGGTTTTTAGACGAAGGTCTAAAGGAAGTGTTTGCGGATATCTCGCCGATAGCAGATTATAGTGGACATTTAAGCTTGGAATTTGTAGATTTTACATTGTGCAGGGACGATGTAAAATATTCAATCCCGGAATGTAAAGAAAGAGATGCAACATATGCAGCACCTTTAAAAGTAAAGGTAAGACTTTACAATAAAGAAACAGATGAAATCAATGAACATGAAATCTTCATGGGCGATCTTCCTCTTATGACTGAAACGGGAACGTTCGTTATCAATGGCGCAGAACGTGTTATTGTCAGCCAGTTAGTACGTTCTCCGGGTATATATTATGCAATTTCCCACGATAAAGTTGGTAAGAAATTGTTTTCCTGTACCGTGATCCCGAATCGTGGTGCATGGTTAGAGTATGAAACTGATTCCAATGATGTGTTTTATGTACGTGTAGACAGAACCAGAAAAGTACCGATCACAGTTTTGATCCGTGCATTAGGTATTGGAAGTAATCAGGAAATTATTGATATGTTTGGCGAGGAGCCAAAGATCGTAGCCAGCTTCGGAAAGGATGTTGCAACCAATTACGAAGAGGGCTTATTAGAGTTATATAAAAAGATCCGTCCGGGTGAGCCTCTGAGCGTAGAAAGTGCAGAGAGTCTTGTAAGTGCTATGTTCTTTGATCCAAGACGTTATGACCTTGCAAAAGTAGGACGTTATAAATTTAATAAGAAATTAGCATTAAAGAACCGTATCAATGGTCATGTGCTTGCAGAAGATGTTGTTGATGTGACAACAGGAGAGATCATTGCAGAGCAGGGAACAGAAGTAGACCGTGAGTTAGCAGATAAGATCCAGAATGCTGCAGTACCATACGTATGGATTCAGGGAGAAACCAGAAATGTCAAAGTTCTCTCTAATATGATGGTAGATTTGAGAAGTTATGTCGATGTAGAACCAAAAGAAGTCGGCATTACAGAACTGGTATACTACCCTGTATTAGCACAGATCTTAGAAGAAAATGAAAGTGAAGAAGATATCAAAGAAGCGATCCGTAAGAATGTGGCAGACTTGATCCCGAAACACATTACAAAAGATGATATCTTTGCTTCTATTAACTATAATATGCACTTAGAGTATGCGATCGGACATGATGATGATATCGATCATTTAGGTAACCGTCGTATCCGTGCAGTCGGTGAATTGTTACAGAACCAGTATCGTATCGGACTTTCCAGATTAGAGAGAGTTGTCAGAGAGCGTATGACAACACAGGATCTTGAAGGAATTTCACCACAGAGTCTGATCAATATCAAACCGGTAACAGCAGCAGTCAAAGAATTCTTCGGTTCTTCACAGCTGTCACAGTTCATGGATCAGAACAACCCGTTAGGTGAGCTGACACATAAAAGACGTTTATCTGCATTAGGACCTGGTGGTCTTTCCAGAGATCGTGCAGGATTCGAAGTTCGAGATGTACATTATTCCCATTATGGAAGAATGTGCCCGATTGAAACTCCTGAAGGTCCGAACATCGGTCTGATCAACTCCTTAGCCTGCTATGCAAGGATCAATGAGTATGGATTTGTAGAAGCTCCATATCGTAAGATCGATAAAACAGATCCTAAGAATCCGAGAGTAACCGATGAAGTTGTTTATATGACAGCCGATGAGGAAGATAATTACCATGTAGCACAGGCGAATGAAGCCTTAGATGCAGAAGGACATTTTGTCCGTAATTCTGTATCCGGCCGTTACTTAGATGAAACACAGGAATATGAAAAGACCATGTTTGATTACATGGACGTATCTCCGAAGATGGTATTCTCTGTGGCAACAGCATTGATTCCGTTCTTACAGAATGACGATGCAAACCGTGCGCTGATGGGATCTAACATGCAGCGTCAGGCAGTACCGCTTCTTACAACAGAAGCTCCGGTAGTTGGAACAGGTATGGAAACAAAGGCAGCTGTTGACTCTGGTGTCTGCGTTGTTGCTAAGAAACCGGGTACAGTTGAGAGTTCCGTCTCAAATGAGATCACGATCCGCAATGATGATGGTACAAGAGAAGTATATCGCTTGACAAAGTTCTCAAGAAGTAACCAGTCAAACTGTTACAACCAAAGACCGGTTGTATTTAAGGGAGATCATGTAGAAGCAGGAGAGGTTATCGCAGATGGTCCGTCTACTTCCCAGGGAGAATTAGCATTAGGTAAGAACCCACTCATTGGATTTATGACATGGGAAGGTTATAACTACGAAGATGCTGTTCTGTTAAGTGAAAGATTAGTACAGGATGATGTTTATACATCTATCCATATTGAAGAATATGAAGCAGAAGCAAGAGATACCAAATTAGGACCGGAAGAGATCACGCGTGACGTACCGGGTGTTGGTGATGATGCACTCAAAGATCTTGATGAAAGAGGAATCATCCGTATCGGTGCAGAAGTCCGTGCCGGAGATATCTTAGTTGGTAAAGTGACACCAAAGGGAGAAACAGAACTGACAGCAGAAGAAAGACTGCTTCGTGCGATCTTTGGTGAGAAAGCAAGAGAAGTCAGAGATACTTCCTTAAAAGTACCACATGGTGAATACGGTATTATCGTAGATGCAAAAGTATTTACAAGAGAAAACGGTGATGAATTATCTCCGGGCGTCAATCAGGCAGTCCGTATTTACATTGCACAGAAGAGAAAGATCTCTGTTGGTGATAAGATGGCTGGCCGTCATGGTAACAAGGGTGTTGTTTCCCGTGTACTCCCGGTAGAAGATATGCCATTCTTACCAAACGGCCGTCCTTTGGATATCGTATTAAATCCATTAGGTGTGCCTTCCCGTATGAACATCGGACAGGTGCTTGAGATCCACCTGAGTCTTGCAGCAAAAGCACTTGGCTTTAATATTGAAACACCAGTATTTGACGGTGCAAAAGAAAATGATATCATGGATACCTTAGACCTTGCCAATGACTATGTAAACTTAGAATGGGATGAGTTTGAGGCAAAACATAAAGATGAATTACTTCCGGAAGTATTAGAATACTTATCCGAACACAGAGAACACAGAAAACTCTGGAAAGGTGTTCCAATCTCAAGAGATGGTAAAGTAAGGCTACGTGACGGAAGAACAGGAGAATTTTTCGATAGTCCGGTAACAATCGGACACATGCATTATCTGAAACTGCACCACTTAGTGGATGATAAGATCCATGCACGTTCCACAGGTCCGTACTCCTTAGTAACCCAGCAGCCGTTAGGTGGTAAGGCACAGTTCGGTGGACAGCGTTTTGGAGAAATGGAAGTTTGGGCACTTGAAGCATATGGTGCTGCTTATACATTACAGGAGATCCTAACTGTAAAATCCGATGATGTTGTAGGACGTGTTAAGACATACGAAGCAATCATCAAAGGTGATAATATTCCTGAACCGGGAATACCGGAATCCTTCAAAGTACTTTTGAAAGAACTTCAGTCCTTAGGATTGGATGTCAAAGTATTAGACGAGGAAAGAAATGAAGTAGAATTGATGGAGACTAGTGAATATGGCAATACCGATCTGAATGCAATCATTGCAGGAGATAAGGATTTTGCATTTGAAGACAGTGAGTCTTTCGGCAAGATGGGCTTTACAAAGCAGGAATTTGATGCTGAAAACGAAGAACTGGTCGATGTCGATGAAGAAGATGTAGATGAGGACGACGATTTTGAGGGAATCGATTTTACCGATGAAGTTCTTGATGAAGAATAAATAGAAGGGAGCGTCAGAAATGCCAGAAACAACGAATAAAGACACATATCAGCCAATTGCATTTGATGCGATTCAGATTGGCTTGGCTTCTCCTGAAAAGATCAGGGAATGGTCGAGAGGTGAGGTTAAAAAACCGGAAACCATCAACTACAGAACATTAAAGCCGGAAAAAGACGGTTTATTCTGTGAAAAGATTTTTGGACCGAGCAAAGACTGGGAGTGTCATTGTGGTAAGTATAAGAAAATCCGCTACAAAGGCGTAGTCTGCGATCGATGCGGCGTTGAGATTACAAAAGCAAGCGTTCGAAGAGAGCGTATGGGACATATTGAACTTGCAGCACCTGTTTCCCATATCTGGTACTTTAAAGGGATTCCAAGCCGTATGGGACTGATCCTTGACCTCTCTCCGAGAACTTTAGAGAAAGTATTATATTTTGCATCCTATATCGTATTAGAATCAGGAAATACAAACCTGACATATAAGCAGGTACTCTCTGAGGCAGAATATCAGGAAGCAAGAGAGCAGTACGGAAGCAGTTTCCGCGTTGGTATGGGTGCAGAAGCAATCTTAGAACTGCTTCAGGCAATCGACTTAGAGAAAGATGCAGCAGAATTAAAGGCAGAATTAAAAGATGCAAGCGGACAGAAACGTGCGAGGATCATCAAACGTTTAGAAGTTGTAGAAGCATTCCGTGAATCTGGAAATAAACCGGAATGGATGATCATGACAGTCATTCCGGTTATCCCGCCAGATTTACGTCCTATGGTACAGTTAGACGGTGGACGTTTTGCAACATCTGATCTAAATGATCTGTATCGTAGGATCATCAACAGAAATAACCGTTTAAGAAGACTTTTAGAGTTAGGTGCACCGGATATCATCGTTCGTAATGAAAAGAGAATGTTACAGGAAGCAGTAGATGCTTTGATCGATAATGGACGTCGCGGAAGACCGGTAACAGGTCCGGGAAACCGTGCATTAAAGTCCTTATCCGATATGTTAAAAGGTAAATCAGGACGTTTCCGTCAGAACTTACTTGGAAAACGTGTTGACTACTCAGGACGTTCCGTTATCGTCGTAGGACCGGAACTTAAGATTTACCAGTGTGGTCTGCCAAAGGAAATGGCGATCGAATTATTCAAACCTTTCGTTATGAAAGAGTTAGTTTCGAATGGTACTGCACACAATATCAAGAGTGCAAAGAAAATGGTAGAAAGACTTCAGTCTGAGGTATGGGATGTTTTAGAAGAAGTGATCAAAGAGCATCCGGTTATGTTAAACCGTGCTCCTACACTGCATCGTCTTGGTATCCAGGCATTTGAGCCAATCCTTGTAGAAGGTAAAGCAATCAAACTTCATCCATTGGTATGTACTGCTTACAACGCAGACTTCGACGGTGACCAGATGGCTGTGCATCTTCCATTATCCGTAGAAGCACAGGCGGAATGCCGTTTTATGTTACTTTCACCAAACAACCTGTTAAAACCATCTGATGGTGGCCCTGTAGCCGTTCCTTCACAGGATATGGTACTTGGTATTTACTATCTGACACAGGAAAGACCGGGAGTACTTGGCGAAGGCAAACATTTCAAGAGTGTAAATGAAGCAATTTTAGCATATGAAAATAAAGCACTGACACTTCATTCAAAGATTACAGTCCGTGTAGCGAAAAAGCAGGCAGACGGAACCGTGATCTATGGCAATACAGAGTCTACATTAGGACGTTTCCTGTTTAATGAGATCATTCCGCAGGATTTAGGATTTGTAGACAGAAGTGATCCTGAAAATGAATTTAAGTTAGAGATTGATTTCCATGTAGGAAAGAAACAGTTAAAGAAGATCCTTGAAAAAGTAATCAATGTACATGGTGCAACAAGAACAGCAGAAGTACTTGATGATATCAAGTCCATCGGTTATAAGTTCTCTACAAGAGCAGCCATGACAGTATCTATTTCTGATATGACAGTGCCGCCACAGAAACCACAGATGATCGAGGCTGCACAGAATACCGTTGACAAGATCATGCGTCAGTACAAACGTGGTCTTATCACAGATGAAGAAAGATACAAAGAAGTTGTTGAAACATGGAAAGAAACTGATGATGAACTGACAAATGCACTGTTATCCGGTCTGGATAAGTACAATAACATCTTTATGATGGCTGACTCCGGTGCGCGTGGTTCTGATAAACAGATCAAACAGCTTGCAGGTATGCGAGGATTGATGGCTGATACAACCGGTAGAACGATCGAGCTGCCGATCAAGTCAAACTTCCGTGAAGGTCTTGACGTACTGGAATATTTCATGTCTGCCCATGGAGCACGTAAGGGACTTTCCGATACCGCTCTGCGTACAGCCGATTCAGGATATCTGACCAGACGTCTTGTTGACGTATCACAGGAACTTAGTATTCGTGAGTCCGACTGTGTTGCAGGAACAAACAGAGAGATTCCGGGTATGTGGGTAACTGCATTTATGGATGGTAAAGAGGAAATCGAAAGTCTTCAGGAAAGAATTACCGGTCGTTTCTCCTGTAATACGATTTGCGATAAAGATGGCAATGTGATCGTAAAAGCAAATCATATGATCACACCGCGCCGTGCAGCAGATATCATCAGCAAAGGTGTAGATGAAAATGGTGGTCCGATCGAACGTGTGAAGATCCGTACGATCCTTACCTGCCGTACACACGTTGGTGTCTGCGCAAAATGTTATGGTGCAAACATGGCTACCGGTCAGGCAGTACAGATCGGTGAAGCAGTCGGAATCATCGCAGCACAGTCCATCGGTGAGCCGGGTACACAGCTTACGATGCGTACCTTCCATACAGGTGGTGTTGCCGGTGATGATATCACACAGGGTCTTCCTCGTGTCGAAGAAATTTTTGAGGCCAGAAAGCCAAAAGGACTTGCGATCATCACAGAATTTGCCGGAACAGCAGAGATCCGTGACACAAAGAAGAAACGTGAAATCGTTGTAACGAACAATGAAACAGGCGAGTCAAAGACATACCTGATCCCATATGGTTCACGTATCAAGATCTTAGACGGAGCTGTATTAGAAGCTGGTGATGAACTTACCGAAGGTTCTGTCAACCCACATGACATCTTAAAGATCAAAGGTGTCCGTGCCGTACAGGATTATATGTTACAGGAAGTTCAGCGTGTATACCGTCTGCAGGGTGTTGATATCAACGATAAGCATATCGAGGTTATCGTTCGCCAGATGTTAAAGAAGATCCGTATTGAAAATAACGGAGATTCAGAGTTCTTACCGGGAACATTAGTAGATATCTTAGATTACAATGATACAAATGAAGCATTGATCGGGGAAGGTAAAGAGCCGGCAGAAGGAAAACAGGTACTGCTTGGTATTACAAAAGCTTCCCTTGCAACAAACTCATTCTTATCCGCTGCTTCCTTCCAGGAAACAACAAAGGTATTGACAGAAGCTGCGATCAAGGGTAAAGTCGATCCGCTGATCGGTCTTAAGGAAAATGTAATCATCGGTAAACTGATTCCGGTCGGAACCGGTATGAAACGATACCGTGATCTGAAATTGGATACAGATATTGATGATTCAGATTATTTAGATTTTGATGATGATGATTTTGACGACGATGAGTACGAAGTTGACGAGATCATGGAAGTAGATTAAATGGATCATAAAAAAGCTCAGACTTAGCAAAGTCTGGGCTTTTTTGATGTTGTGTAGAATTACGGTGAGAACGGTAACTTTATTCGATCACATCTTCCCCTAATTCATAGAGAAGTTCATTGATCTCTATGAGAGAGAGTTCTTTTGTGATGCCAAAGATCAAAATACTGTCACGTTTATTTTTGGCATATAAATCTGCATATCCGGTAGAACAGAGTAAAGCATGTATTTCGTCAAGAGTAAGATGCATTGCAAAACAAAGTGCAAGCAGCTTATCTCTGGAAGGTGTTCTTTCGCCGGAAAAGATCTGATACCCATAATTCCGCTGGAGATTTGCCTGCTCGATACATTGGCTTTTTTTCAGATCATGTTTTTCTAAAAGTTTTTTTAACTGCAGTGGCAATGGTTCGGACGCAATGTGAGCAGATTCTTTTTCAAGAAAAGTTTCAATGCTGTCTGTATTTTTTAATAATTTTAGTAACTCCTGTGTATTTTTATTCAAAATAATAACCTGCCTTATAAAATATGATGATGTTGTGGTCAAAAGGTCAAAAATCCGATTGTAAGCAAGCTTATATCAGCTTATCGACCTTTTGACCCTGGTATCATCATGTGATATTCTGTAATGGATACAGCAATTATCAGTATAGAAGAAAAAGAAAAAAACGTCAATTTTTTGACAGAGGATAAGCAGAGTATGCAGAATTTACAGTACGAATATTTAGATAACAGATATGAAAATCTTATCATACTGGGAAATCAGGATAAAAAAACAACCTATTTAGCAAACGATACACTAGACGGCCGGATTGTTCTAAAAAAATATATTCAGAAAGAACAGGCGGATATCTACAGGCGGCTGCTGGAAGTGGAAGAACAGCATTTAGTCAGGATATTTTACGTTGCCGAAAATGAACAGCAGGCACTTGTGATCATGGACTATGTCAGTGGTCAGACTGTTGAACAGCTGCAGAAAGCAGGCAGGAATTTTTCTGAGCAGGAAGTGATAACGGATACGATACAGTTATTACAGGGGATTCTGGCTATCCATGCGCAGGGAATCATTCACAGGGATATCAGTCCCAAAAATGTACTGATCTCTACCGATGGAGTCGTGAAACTTTTAGATTTTGATATCGGGCGGAAGTATAAAAAGTCACAGGGAAGTGACACCACGATCTTAGGTACGGTTGGTTATGCGGCACCGGAACAGTTTGGATTTACGCAGAGTGATACACGTACGGATATTTATGCAATAGGCGTGTTTATGAATATGATGCTGACAGGCAGACTGTTAGGGGAAGTGTTGTATGACAAGGGAAGGTTAGGAAAAATTATTTCAAAATGTACGCAGATCGATCCTAAGAAACGTTATCAGAACGTGGAAGAACTGCTAAAAGAACTAAAAAGATTGTCTAAAGAACATCAAAAAGAAGAAAACTGGCAAAAAGAACAAAGTATTATGCCAGGATTCCGGACAGGAGTGAAGTGGAAAAAGACGTTGGCAGGCATTTACTATGTTGTGATGGGTGTATACAGTACGGCAGCCATTATTCTGTTTTGCCGAACTGTTTCTGCTGCAATCTTACAGGGACTTGCACTGCTCATATATGGGTGGCTTAGTATTTTGCTGCCATTTAATTTCCTGCATTGGATGGATCATGTGCCATTTTTAAAAGAGTTAGGAAGTGCCGGAAGACTGATCTTTGGAGCAGTGCTTTTTGGAGTGTTATTCTTTGCAGGGGCAGCTTTTCAGGGTTACTTAAATGATACGGTTTTATATTCTGTACGGTTATAAATGGCTGGGGTGTATGCTGGCTGCATACCAAATTTTCCTGTTTTTCATTCATATTATGACATGAGAATGACAATTTTTGCTAAGGAGGAAATGAAAAATGGATTTTGTGCAAAATAATAATGACGGGGGAAATATGCAGAGCCAGCAGCCAGTGGTAAAACAAAAACGGGGATGTTTGAAAGGATGCCTCGTACTTATGGTGGAAGTATTGGCAGGTTTACTGGTACTTGTTATCATAGTAACATTACTGGTTTCAAAAAATGTAGATAAAAATGGATTATCATCAACCGAAGAAAAAGAGGGTATTGCCATTCAGTATATGGACATTAGTAAGGAAGAAGGAGAAAGAATAGATGAAATTTTGGTAAACTGCGGACTTACAAATATTACAGCTTTTCAAAGAGATTCCTTATTAGATAATGCACATTCCGAGGGAGAGATGGGCTTCAGGTTAGTTGAGGGCGGTAATCTGGATAAAATTATATTATATATCAATCCGGATAAGACAGTATATTCGTTGAGTTATAACACCTATATGTTATACGAAAATGGTGAAGTATTGGCAACTATTGATGACTATACAATGACAGCGAAGGAGAGAGATGAATACATTATTTTATGTCAGGAAAAGGTAAAAGAAATTTTAAAAGCACCTGCGACGGCGAAATTTCCAAATTATACAGAGTGGGGATATTGTAGAGAAAAAAATATTGTAACAATGCAGGGATATGTAGATTCTCAAAATGGATTCGGAGCGATGGTCAGAAGTCAGTTTCAGTTAAAGATAAATACAGATACTAACAGCTTGGATTCGTTTATATTTGACGGACAGGAACTGATTCAGCAATAAAGGAATATTTCTCATTGGTTGAATAAAAATGTCAGGCATGCTATATTCTTTCTGTTAAAAATAAAAAAGGAGCGACTACAAATGTCAAAACAATATATAGCAGACGATGCAGACATCATAGGCGATGTCTGCATGGAGGAAGATGTCAACATCTGGTATCATGCCACGATCCGGGCAGATGCAGCAAAGATCACGATTGGAAAAGGCAGTAACATACAGGATAACTGTGTCCTGCATGTAGATGAAGATTTCCCATTATCGGTCGGAGAATATGTAACCGTTGGACATGGAGCAATTCTCCATGGATGCAGTATTGGTGATAATACTGTAGTTGGTATGGGAGCCATTCTGTTAAATGGCTGTGCAATTGGAAAAAACTGCATCATTGGTGCCGGTGCATTAGTAACACAGGGATCAGTGATAGAAGATGGAAGTGTGGTAATGGGAAATCCTGGAAAAGTGAAAAGAAAAGTACGGGAGGAGGAGATCACACATAACAGGGAAAACGCCAGAGAATATATCCAGCATGCAGAAAAGTATTTAAAAAAAACAGGATAGCTGAGCAGATATGCTAAAAAACCGCTTGACAAAGCGGTTTTTCGTTTATATAATAATTTAGCGTGCATAAATGTGTACGCTGTGTGTTATGCATAGAGAACAAAGAAAATTGCAGGAGGTGAAACTAATGCCAACATTTAACCAGTTAGTAAGAAAAGGACGTCAGACATCTGTTAAGAAGTCTACAGCACCAGCTCTTCAGAAAGGATACAACTCCTTAAAGAAGAAACCGACTGACACATCCGCTCCTCAGAAGAGAGGCGTTTGTACAGCAGTTAAGACAGCTACTCCTAAGAAACCTAACTCAGCTCTTAGAAAGATCGCCAGAGTTCGTCTTTCTAACGGAATCGAAGTAACAAGCTATATCCCGGGTGAGGGACATAACTTACAGGAGCATAGCGTTGTTCTTATCCGTGGTGGAAGGGTAAAAGACTTACCAGGTACAAGATATCACGTAATCCGTGGTACACTTGATACAGCCGGAGTCGCTAACAGAAAACAGGCTCGTTCTAAATACGGCGCAAAGAGACCAAAAGACGCTAAGAAATAAGAACTAGCGACCAATAGTATCACAAACAGATCTAAAGGTTAGTGTTGGAATTATGATTCACTTATAAGGAATAGATTTCCGCACGAAACACATTAGAGGACACATGTGAGTACCGTTGAATTAATCGAAGTAAAATCTAAAAAGAATGATTAAGGAGGGAAGTACCGTGCCACGTAAAGGACATACTCAGAAAAGAGACGTTTTAGCAGATCCGATGTACAACAATAAAGTGGTTACTAAACTTATCAATAACATTATGTTAGACGGTAAGAAAGGTGTAGCTCAGAAAATCGTATACGGAGCTTTCGCTAAAGTAGAAGAGAAGACAGAAAGACCAGCTCTTGAGGTATTTGAAGAATGCATGAACAACGTTATGCCAGTTCTCGAAGTAAAGGCAAGACGTATCGGTGGTGCAACATATCAGGTACCAATCGAAGTAAGACCGGACAGACGTCAGGCTTTAGCACTTCGCTGGCTGACAACTTATTCTCGTAAGAGAGGCGAGAAAACAATGCAGGATCGCCTTGCAAACGAGATTATGGATGCAGCAAACAATACAGGCGCATCTGTAAAGAAGAAAGAAGATATGCACAAAATGGCAGAAGCAAACAAAGCATTTGCTCATTACAGATTCTAATAGATCTGCTGCATGATTGTGTTGCAGAATGAATAAACAGTATCCGTAAGGGTATATGTAAGCCACGTTTTGTGGGCAGAATTTAAGGAGGAAAAACCCTTGGCTGGAAGAGAATATCCATTAGAGAGAACCAGAAACATTGGTATCATGGCTCATATTGATGCAGGTAAAACCACATTAACAGAGCGTATTCTTTACTATACCGGTGTTAACTATAAGATTGGTGATACCCATGAAGGAACTGCTACCATGGACTGGATGGAACAGGAGCAGGAAAGAGGTATCACAATTACTTCAGCCGCTACAACATGTCACTGGACTTTGGAAGAAAACTGTAAACCAAAGCCGGGTGCATTAGAGCACCGTATCAATATCATTGATACACCGGGACACGTTGACTTTACTGTTGAAGTAGAGCGTTCACTTCGTGTATTAGACGGCGCCGTTGGTGTCTTCTGTGCAAAAGGTGGAGTAGAACCTCAGTCAGAAAATGTATGGCGTCAGGCTGACACATACAATGTACCTAGAATGGCATTCATTAACAAAATGGATATCTTAGGTGCAAACTTCTACGGAGCTGTTGAGCAGATCCGTACAAGATTAGGAAAGAACGCTATCGTTCTTCAGCTTCCAATCGGAAAAGAAGATGATTTCAAAGGAATCATTGACTTATTCGAAATGAAAGCATATATCTACAATGATGATAAGGGCGAAGATATTTCTATCGTAGATATTCCAGACGATATGAAAGATGACGCTGAATTATATCATACAGAATTGATTGAAAAAGTCTGCGAATTAGATGATGATTTAATGATGCAGTACTTAGAAGGTGAAGAACCTTCTGTTGAAGATATGAAGAAAGCATTAAGAAAAGGAACCTGTGAGTGTACAGCCGTTCCAGTATGCTGTGGTTCTGCATATCGTAACAAAGGTGTTCAGAAGTTGTTAGATGCAATTCTTGAGTATATGCCGGCTCCGACAGATATCCCTGCTATTAAGGGCGTTGACTTAGACGGTAACGAAGTAGAAAGACATTCATCAGATGATGAACCTTTCTCAGCTCTTGCATTTAAGATCATGGCTGACCCATTCGTAGGAAAATTAGCATACTTCCGTGTATATTCCGGTAGCATGAAATCAGGTTCTTACGTATTAAACGCAACAAAAGATAAGAAGGAACGTGTAGGACGTATCCTTCAGATGCACGCTAATAAGAGAGCTGAATTAGATGTTGTATATTCTGGAGATATCGCAGCAGCAGTTGGATTCAAATTTACAACTACTGGTGATACAATCTGTGATGAGCAGCATCCGGTTATCTTAGAGTCCATGGAATTCCCAGAACCGGTTATCGAGCTTGCTATTGAGCCGAAGACAAAAGCTGGACAGGGTAAGATGGGTGAAGCTCTTGCAAAACTTGCAGAAGAAGATCCTACTTTCCGTGCTCATACAGATCAGGAAACTGGTCAGACAATCATCGCTGGTATGGGTGAGCTTCATCTGGAGATCATCGTTGACCGTCTGCTTCGTGAATTCAAAGTAGAAGCTAACGTAGGTGCTCCACAGGTTGCTTACAAAGAAACCTTTACAAAACCTGTTGATCAGGAATACAAATATGCAAAACAGTCTGGTGGACGTGGACAGTACGGACACTGTAAAGTTCGTTTTGAGCCGATGGATGCCAACGGAGAAGAATTATTCAAATTTGACTCTGAAGTTGTTGGTGGTGCAATTCCTAAGGAATACATCCCGGCAGTTGGCGAAGGTATCGAAGAAGCAACAAAGGCTGGTATGCTTGGTGGATTCCCTGTAGTTGGTATCCATGCAACAGTATATGATGGTTCTTACCATGAAGTCGATTCATCTGAAATGGCATTCCACATTGCCGGATCTATGGCATTCAAGGAAGCTATGAAGAAGGCAGCTCCAGTATTACTTGAGCCGATCATGAAAGTCGAAGTAACTATGCCGGAAGAATACATGGGAGATGTTATCGGTGATATCAACTCTCGTCGTGGACGTATCGAAGGTATGGATGACCTTGGCGGCGGTAAGATTGTACGTGCATTCGTACCACTTGCTGAGATGTTTGGTTACTCAACAGACTTACGTTCTAAGACTCAGGGACGTGGTAACTACTCCATGTTCTTCGAGAAATACGAGCCAGTACCAAAGAATGTTCAGGAAAAAGTACTTGCTAGTAAAGAAAAATAAATAAATGGCTTGAAAAACTCGGCAATCTTAGATATAATCAGAGATAGCCGAGTGTAAGTCAGTGATATAAAAATTGGAACAAATATCCGCCCACTCAGGGCATCAAATTAAGGAGGACGTTTTAAAATGGCAAAGGCTAAATTTGAAAGAACAAAACCACATTGTAATATCGGAACCATCGGTCACGTAGACCATGGTAAAACAACTTTAACAGCAGCTATCACAAAAGTATTATCTGAAAGAGTTGCTGGTAACGAAGCTACAGATTTCGAGAACATCGACAAAGCTCCGGAAGAAAGAGAAAGAGGTATCACAATCTCTACAGCTCACGTTGAGTACGAAACAGAGAAAAGACATTACGCACACGTTGACTGCCCAGGACATGCTGACTACGTTAAGAACATGATCACTGGTGCTGCTCAGATGGACGGAGCTATCCTTGTTGTAGCTGCTACAGACGGTGTTATGGCTCAGACAAAAGAGCATATCTTATTATCCCGTCAGGTAGGTGTACCTTACATCGTTGTTTTCTTAAACAAATGCGATATGGTAGACGATCCAGAGTTAATCGAATTAGTAGAGATGGAAGTTACAGAGCAGTTAGAGGAATATGGATTCAATGACTGCCCAATCATTAAAGGTTCTGCATTAAAAGCTCTTGAAGATCCAATGGGAGAATGGGGCGACAAGATTATGGAATTAATGGATACAGTAGATGAGTATATTCCAGATCCAGAACGTGATACAGACAAACCTTTCTTAATGCCAGTTGAAGACGTATTCACAATCACAGGACGTGGTACAGTTGCTACTGGTAGAGTAGAAAGAGGAACATTACACTTAAATGACGAACTTGAAATCTTAGGTGTTAAAGAAGACGTTCAGAAAACAGTTGTAACTGGTATCGAAATGTTCCGTAAGATGTTAGACGAAGCTCAGGCTGGTGATAACATCGGTGCATTACTTCGTGGTATTAACCGTGACCAGATCGTTCGTGGACAGGTTCTTGCTAAACCGGGAACAGTTACATGTCATCACAAATTTACAGCTCAGGTTTACGTTTTAACAAAAGACGAAGGTGGACGTCATACACCTTTCTTCAACAACTATCGTCCACAGTTCTACTTCAGAACAACAGACGTAACAGGTGTTTGTGAATTACCAGCAGGAACAGAAATGTGTATGCCTGGTGATAACGTAGAAATGACAATCGAACTGATTCATCCAGTAGCTATGGAGCAGGGTCTTACATTCGCTATTCGTGAAGGTGGACGTACTGTAGGATCAGGACGTGTTGCTACAATCATCGAGTAATACAATCTGAATATAGATTTGTTATCGTAAGATAACGTTGTGTCCAAACGTAAGATACCCGTAGAACTTCGGTTCTACGGGTTTTTCTGTTGCCTGGAAATATAGAAAAGAGTGAGAAATAATAACGAACAGTATAGAAAAACGGTTGCCGGGAGAGAGTCCTGACAACCGTTTGTGATAACAGAATGATAACAAAATTCTGAAAGTTGATTGACAAATTTGAAATCAATGCTATACTACCACTATAATTAAGTTAGCAATAGGTTCTGGTTCGATTCCAGATATCGCCACCATATTAGGAATTCTTTTGAGTTCTATGATTTCGGGAATAGTATATGACATCGAAAAGTGCATTTACAAGAAAGGAATTGATATTATGAAAAAAGAAATCTTATTAGTAGGTCTGGGTATTTGCGGCGATATGGTGTAATGGTAGCATGGAATAATAAGCAATTCTCCCAGACCACCAAAAATAAAGAGCTCTTCGTGAGCTCTTTTTCTTATGCACAAAATTAAGTCAGATCATATGTCTTGATGTCATTGCCTTCAGTGCCCTTCTTAACGATAGTATGGCAACCTATCGTAGTACCCATAGCACGCAGTTTCCATTCTTCCTGGGTAGCGTTGAGTTTATCCAGTTCTTCCTGTCTTTTATCTTCATTTTCGATAGCTAATATTTCAGCTTTTTCCTTTTCATAGACATTTTTAAACTGACACCATTTACTGAAAAAGTCCTGCATTGTAGGATTGTCGAAAGTCAGTGAAATCTTCTGATCAGGTGTCTCAGCAAGTGAGAGGTTCACTGAATCATCAATAGAAAACAACAGAGAGAGTACATCTCCGACTGTTTCAATATTAAAATCCAGAAAAACACTTACATTTAATCCCAGTGCAGTTGCAATCTTTTCTAACTGATCCGGTTTCGGATTCCGGATTCCCAGTTCATATTTTCTGATTGTTCCTACGTTAATGCCGGACAGCTCGGCTAACTGTATCTGACTGTATCCTCTAAATTCCCGGAATGCCCGGATTTTTTTGCCAACCATAATGCTGCCTCCTTAATAATATTTGTGCTTCTATTCTAGCACAAAAGTGAATGATACAAAAGAGTGAGATTTAACAAATTGCCGATACGCAAGCAATAGGTATGGAATGGAAAAAATAAATTCGCAAATGTTTATTGACAAATTCACAAAAGTGAATTATTATAAGAAAACAAAGAAAGAGTCACAAAAGTGACTGGAAAGGAGGACGCTATGAGAACTAATTATATGATGACTGTTGATGATGTCATGGAAGAATTAGGTGTGAAACGTAGTAAAGCATATTCTATTCTGAAGCAGCTCAATGATGAACTGGCAAAGGAAGGATATGTAGCAGTTCGTGGAAAGATTCCACGTCCCTACTGGGAAACAAAATTTTATGGATGCTCTCAGAGAGCAGTATGAAGGAGGTTTTAAGATGTCAGCTTACAAAGACAAAACACAGGGAACCTGGTATGTGAGCTTCCGCTATATTGACTGGACAGGTAAGAAAACGCAGAAGCTGAAAAGAGGGTTCAAGACAAAGAAAGAAGCATTGAATTATGAAAAGGAATTCATAAGAAAGACTGCAGCGGATATGAAAATGGAGATGAACAGTTTTATTCAAGTCTATTTTGAAGATAAAAAGAATGAACTGAAAGAAAATTCAATCCGTAATAAGCAGCACATGATGAACAAGCACATTGTTCCATATTTTGGAACAAGAAAAATGAATGAAATTACACCAGCAGAGATTATCCAGTGGCAGAATGCCATTCAGGAAAAAGGATACAGCAAGACTTATGAGCGTATGATTCAGAATCAGTTAAATGCACTGTTTAATCATGCACAGAAAATTTACAATCTGAAGGAAAATCCATGTAAGAAAGTAAAAAAGATGGGGAAATCGGATGCAAATAAGCTGGAGTTCTGGACGAAAGCAGAATATGACAGATTTATCGCCGGGATTGAGCCGGGGAGTGAAGATTATCTGATATTTGAAATTCTGTTCTGGACAGGAATTAGGGAAGGAGAGCTTCTAGCATTGAGTCTTTCGGATTTTGATATGAGTGGAAATCTCCTGCATATCAATAAGACCTATAACCGGATCAAGAAAAGAGATGTGATTGATACTCCAAAAACAGAAAATTCAGTCCGGACTATTGATATTCCCAATTTTCTTAAGGAAGAGGTACAGGAGTATGCAAAGAAGCATTATGGATTTCCGGAAGATCAGCGGTTGTTCCCGATTGTGGCGAGAACACTGCAGAAACGTCTTAAGAAATATGAAGCACTGACCGGTGTAAAACCAATCAGAGTGCACGATATCCGTCACAGCCATGTGGCATATCTGATCTACCAGGGCGTAGAACCACTGATTATCAAGGAAAGGCTGGGGCACAAAGACATTCAGATGACATTGAACACTTATGGGCATCTGTACCCGTCACAGCAGAAAAAAGTTGCTGAGATGCTGGACAATAAACGTTAATACGGAGGAAAAGAAGCAAATGAAAACAAAGAAAGTAGTCGGAAAAATATTTGATGCAATTAACTACAGTAAGAAGCTGAAAATAAGTTCCATTTTACCGGATCAGGATTCAGATTATGTGATTCTTCTTGAATTAGAGGACGGAAGCAAATTTGAAATCATTATTATTCCTACAAGGAGATTTGTGTAAGGAGCAAAAGCTATGACTACTGACAGACAAAAAGAAAAAGCCCAGATAAAATATCTGAGCAAGTTCTCTGATAATCAGATTCACTGATATACCATCTTGGCAGATTAAGTATATCACGAATTGAAAGATACAACAATTCCCGAATATCTGTTCATCGGAGACTTGCTCGGAGGGGCAGGAGGTAGAAGTGACATTATTTGAACAGGTAAAAGAATGTGTGACAGCCAGACAGGCTGCGGAGCATTATGGGATTAAAGTAAAAAGAAATGGAATGGCGTGTTGTCCGTTTCATAAAGACCGACACCCAAGTATGAAGGCAGATAAAATATATCACTGCTTTGCATGTGGAGTGGGCGGTGATGCGATAGATTTTACAGCAAGGTTATTTGGAATATCACAGTATGAAGCCGCGAAAAAGATGATAGAAGATTTTGGACTGGATATAAAAATCGAAGACAGAAACAAATACAAAAGGATGCACCAAAGCAGGAATACTTTGATATCAAAGAAACCTAAAGTTGTGATGATCAGAGAAAAACTGGAGCAGTGGTTGAAACATGCAACAGACGTGCTGATAAGATATCTGAAATGGATTCAGTTCTGGAAAGAGTTTTACAGACCAGAACCGGAAGAAGAATGGCACGAGTTATTTACGGAGGCATTGGCAAATGAAAGAAAGATAAATGACTATCTGGACGTGCTGATGTTTGGAACGGGAGAAGAAATTGTAGAATTTTTCAAGATGAAGAGAAGGGAGGTTGAAAAAATTGAAGAAAGAATTAACGAATATCAGCGAGAAGTCCTTAATGGAATTAGAAGATATTGTGAACGAGGAGATGCTTACAACAGAAGATGTCAATGATATGTTGGAGCATACGGATAAAGGAAGAACAAAGCAGACAATCAGAAATTGTGTAACCGTATTACAAAAAGATCCAGTGCTGAAAAAAGCGATTAAACGAAATGAGCTTTCTGGAAGAATGGACATTGTGAAAGAGGTGCCCTGGGAACGGAGAAATAACAGTCCTACGGTTACAGATACTGATGAAAATAATTTGAAGATGTATCTGGAAGAAAATTATGAACTGACAAGCGAGCGTGTGATCAAAGCGGGAGTAGATATTGTTTCCAATGAAAATAAATATCACCCAATCAGAGATTATCTGGAGAGCCTGGTTTGGGACGGAATTCCAAGAATAGAAAATATGCTTCCGCATTTCCTGGGAGCAGAAAAGAGCAACTACACAGTCGGAGTAATGAAAATGCACATGGTGGCAGCGATTTCGAGAATTTATGAACCGGGAATAAAATATGACATTATGCTGTGTCTGGTTGGAAGTCAGGGAGCCGGAAAGTCTACATTTTTCAAATATCTGGCGATAAAAGAAGAATGGTTCAGTGATAATCTGGATCATCTGGATGATGAAAACATTTACAGAAAACTGCAGAACCACTGGATTATTGAAATGGGAGAAATGAAGGCAACTGTCACAGCAAAGAATATTGAACAGATAAAATCGTTTCTGAGCAGACAGAAAGAAACCTACAAGGTACCTTATGAAGTTCACCCGGAAGACAGACCGAGACAGTGTGTATTTTGCGGTACTTCAAATGATCTGAATTTTCTTCCTCTGGACAGAACCGGAAACAGACGATTTGCTCCGGTGATGACAGATATGTTGAAAGCAGAAGTTCATATTCTGGACAATGAGGCAGAGAGCAAAGCCTATATCGAACAGGCTTGGGCAGAGGCAATGGTACTGTATCGACAGGGAAATGTGTTCTTAGGATTTACAAAGGAAATTGAGGAAGAGGCAAAGCGTCTGCAGAAAGAATTTATGCCGGAAGATACCAATGCCGGAATCATACAGGCATTTCTTGATGACTACGATGACGATTATGTATGTACAAGAATTCTGTTCGATGAAGCGCTACATCGAACCGGAGAAATGAAACAGTGGGAAGGTAAAGAGATTGCTAATATTATGAACAATGCGATTGTAGGCTGGAAACCACATGGTACACACCGATTCGGAAAGGAATATGGAATACAGCGGTCATGGAAACGGATGGAAGATTCGGTGAAGAAAGATAAAGACGGATTTATAGAAGTACCGGAACAGTTGGAAATACCGTTTGAGTAAAGATTATTGTAAACGATGTAAACGGAACTTGAAGAAAAAACTTAAAACGTTAACTTTTAAAATCTTTTGAACTCCGTTTACAAATTCCGTTTACAGACTGGAAAGGAGCAGAAAATGATGAAACAGGGAAGATTAGGATACAACAGTAGTAATGGAAGATATGGATTATTATCATCAGACTTATGGATTGATACAGGATTTCACTGTGGAGAAGGACTGGAAGTGCTGGTAGGTGATGAATGGGTACAGACCAGAATGGAGATGAATCTGGCAAGAGAATGGTATCTGGTGGGGACACCTTACTGCGGAGATATGGAATATGTGCAGGCGAGAATATCGGGATAAATTGCCCCCGGCAGGGCGCAAGGGGACTTTTGATGGACGGTACGGCTGTCGAAAGTGCTTTTGCGTTACTTTTGACAAAAGTAACAAAACCGCCGTATCCGGCAAAAGTTTCTTAAATATTGCCATGTCTGGCGTAAATAAAAATTATGTGCCATATCTGGCACTCAAACAGAAAAGAGGTGAGAAAATTTATGATGAAACGAACAATCAGTGGCATGATCGGAGCCGGTTCACTGGCTCATAACAGACGGGATTTTGTAGCAGAAAATGTAGATCCGGACAGAGTACAACTGAACATTTGTTATAAGAATGAGAATCTGAAGGAAGTTTATAAAGAGCTGTTTGACGATGCGGTTGAGAGATACAATGTCGGGAAAAGAAAGAACCGGCAAATTGCAAATTATTATGAAAAAATCCGACAGGGCAAACAGGAGAAGCTGTTTCATGAAGTGATATTCCAGATAGGAAATCGTGAGGATATGGCGGTGGGAACGTCAGAAGGAAATCTGGCTGTAAAGGTACTGGACGAATATGTGAAAGACTTCCAGAAGCGGAATCCGACACTTCGGGTATTTAGCTGCTATCTGCATCAGGATGAAGCTACTCCACATCTGCATATTGACTTTGTACCTTATGTGACCAACTGGAAGGGAAAAGGAATGGATACCAGAGTTTCACTGAAACAGGCATTGAAAAGTCTTGGGTTTCAAGGTGGAAATAAGCATGATACAGAACTGAATCAGTGGATAAATCATGAAAAAGAAGTGCTGGCAGAAATTGCAATGCAGCATGGAATTGAATGGGAGCAGAAAGGTACACATGAAGAGCATCTGGATGTTTACAATTTCAAAAAGAAAGAGCGTAAGAAGGAAGTGCAGGAACTGGAACAGGAAAAAGAAAATCTGACAGCAGAGAATGAAGGTCTGACTTCTCAGATTGCGGACGCAAGGGCAGATATTAAGCTTCTGGAAGAAGAAAAAATTCAGTTCCAGAAAGATAAAGAAACAGCGGAAAGACGTGCTGAGAAAGCAGAAACAGAATTGAAAAAACTGGAAGACAGAAGAGAATTTCTGCAACCGGTGATGGATAATGTCAGTAAGGAAATAAAAGAATATGGAATGGTCAAAACATTTTTACCGGAAGCTACAGCATTGGAACGTGCGGTAACTTACCGGGAAAAGAAAATCAAACCACTGTTTATTGAAATGAAAAACAAAATCGGTGCGATGGCTGCACAGGTGAAAGAACTCACAAGAGAAAGAGATAGTTGGAAAAGTAAGTTTCAGAAGAAAAGGCAAGAGCATGAAAAAACAAAAAAGAAACTGGCAGAAGTTCAGAAAGATTATCAGAAATTGTCTGGTGAGAAAGAAATACTGCAGGGAATTGCAGACAGATATAACCGACTTTTACGCATGTTGGGGAAAGATATGGTAGAAAGACTGGTGCAGGACGATATCCGGATGCAGGCGGAACTTGAAGCGAAAAAGCAGAAAGCGCAGATGCCGAAAAAAATAAGTGATCGTATACCGTGGGCGAAAGAACGAAGTGAAGAACACAATGCACAAATTAAGAAGAATAAAGCAAAGTACAGAGGAATGGAGTTGTAAGAATATGAAGAAACAAATTTATGATGAAAAGAACGGACTGAGTTACACATTGCATGGAGATTATTATCTGCCGGATCTGGAAATCAATGAGGAAGAACCCACATATGGGAAATATGGAATAATGCGAAAACAGTTTTTGAAGGAACATAGGAGTGCCAGGTATCAGTATCTGGTACTGACCGGGAAACTGACGGAGCATTTGAATCAGGTCGATAAAGAGGTCAGAGAAAAGGTTGAAAAGCTAGTAGAGCAGATGGCTGAACAGTGGGGCGTGACGGAAGAACTGAAGATGCAGGATCAGATGGAATGGGTGAGGAGGATGAATAATATCAAAGCAACTGCTGAAGAAATAGTATATAAAAATATAATCTTTATGTAGGAGAGAGGCTGTCTGCAGGCGTTGTGGACAGCCTACTGTATAGGCGGTTATTCTTCGGATATATCATAGTCAGTGGCTGTATCAGAAAATTTTGTATCCCAAATGGCTTCTTCAATGGCTTGTAAACACTCATCTGTATGTTTGGAAATGTCTTGCCCCCAGAAGTGAAGAACAGTATAGCCTAGGAATAGAAGTTTTTTATCATTTTCATAATCACGATTACGATTTCGCTCGATTTTTTTGATCCAAAAGTCTGGATTTTTCCCTTTTTCAAGCCGAAGCTTGAGAATTTCCCAATCCTTTCCGTGAAAAAATTCACTATCGCAAAAAATAGCAATTTTATATTTGGTAAGAACAATGTCAGGAGAACCAGGGAGAGCTTTATAATTTTTACGATAGCGATAACCTTTGTGCCATAGAGCTTTTCGGAGCAATAGTTCTATGGAAGTATCTTTACTGTGAATCTTACGCATATTGTTTGAAACGGTAGCGGAATCACGCGACATATAGGTACCTTCTTTCTGCCCGAACTGATGAGAATATATTATCAAAAAACAGGAGAAATAGCAAACGGGTTAAGAAACATATAAGAGGAAATCTAACGATATGGTGAGAAAATTGCTTGTTGCTAATTGTAGTATATGATAAAATATGAGTTGTACTATTTTTGATTTTGGAGGAATTTTAATGGCGATTTGTTATGACAAATTATGGAAATTACTGATAGATAAAAAAATGAACCGCACAGAATTGAAGGAAGCGTCAGGAATAAGTTTTAATGTGTTAGCTCGATTAGGAAAGAATGAGCCAGTTTCATTTGAATCAATAGAAAAAATATGTTTTACATTAAATTGCAAGATAGAAGATGTTGTAGAGATACAAAAAGAAGAACCAAAACAAATCGATAGTGATGCATTTACAACCATAGAATTGTTTGCGGGAGCTGGCGGTTTGGCTTTAGGGATAGAAAAAGCTGGATTTGAACCATTGGGACTAATAGAGTTTGATAAAGATGCTGCAGAATCTTTAAAGATCAATAGGTCGAACTGGAGAGTTATTCATGATGATATAGCTAATATATCTTGTTTGGATTTGGAAGAGTATTTTGGCATAAAAAAAGGAGATCTGGATTTATTATCGGGAGGGGCACCGTGTCAGGCTTTTTCATATGCTGGAAAAAGATTAGGACTCGAAGATGCGAGAGGAACACTTTTTTATCACTATGCAACTTTTTTACAGAAATTACAGCCAAAGATGTTTTTATTTGAAAATGTGCGAGGCTTGCTGACTCATGATAAAGGAAGAACATATGCAACGATAACAAATATTTTTGAACAGGCGGGATATACCATTCAGAAAAAAGTTTTAAATGCGTGGGATTTTGGTGTGCCACAGAAGAGAGAGAGACTAATCACTGTTGGAATTAGAAATGATTTAGTGGGAAAAGTTTCATTCTCATTTCCAAAAGAACATGATTATAAGCCTGTTTTGAGAGATGTTTTATTGGATTGTCCAGAAGGGCCAGGAGTACCATATGGAGAAAATAAAAGAAAAATATTTGAATTAGTTCCACCTGGAGGATATTGGAGAGATATTGATCCAGAGATTGCAAAAGCATATATGAAAAGCTGTTGGGATATGGAAGGCGGAAGAACAGGAATTCTTAGGAGAATGAGTCTGGATGAACCATCATTGACGGTATTGACTTCACCGTCTCAGAAGCAAACAGAAAGATGTCATCCATTGGAAGCAAGACCGTTTACAGTACGTGAGAATGCAAGATGTCAAACATTTCCGGATGAATGGCAGTTTTGTGGAAGTGTTCAATCTCAGTATAAACAGGTTGGAAATGCTGTTCCTGTCAACTTAGCATATGAAATTGGGTTGGAGATACATAAATCATTAGAGGGGGTAAAATAAATGGCGTGGAATTTAGATTTTATATCAGAAGAAGATTTTAAGAAGCATGTGCGTGCAACGATTATGAAATATGGAGAAAAGCTAGAATCGTATGATTTGAAGCGATTCAACAGTAATCTGATTGATCCAATCAAGCTGATTTTTGATAAATCGGTATATCGTACAAGCTGGGAGGAAATTGTAAATAATGAAATTTTCCGGCAGAGAGATAAGTCTAATAATAATGATATAGGATATTTTCATCAAAATATTTTTTCGTATTTCAAAGGTTGCGAAGTCCCACAGGCAGGGTGGGATGTTATTTACAGAAATCCAGATGGAATACAAATGCCAGACGGAGATATTGTACATACAATATATGTGGAAATGAAAAACAAACACAATACTATGAATTCTGCATCTTCCGCAAAAACATATATAAAAATGCAAGGACAGATTCTGGAGGACGATGATTGTGCGTGTCTGTTGGTTGAAGCAATTGCAAAGAAATCACAGAATATAAAATGGTCAACAAAAGTGGATGGGAAAAATGTACAGCATAGATTGATTCGCCGTGTAAGCATGGATCAGTTTTATGCAATTCTTACTGGTGAAGAAGATGCATTTTATAAGATGTGTATGGCGTTGCCAGAGGTGATTAATTCTGTTGTAAATGAAGAAGGCGGTGTAGAAGTACCACACGATACGGTTATTGATGAATTGAGAAAAGTGGCATCATTGTATGGTGATGAAAACGACGAGCTGTCTATGGCAATGGCTGTATATATGCTTGGATTCAATACGTATATGGGATTTGGTGACAAAATCCGTGGAGAATTAGGAGAAGATAAAGATGGAATGCTGAAACGGATTTATGAATATGTGAAACGGTTAAAATAGAATTGAAAAATGAAAATAGATAATTACGAAGGAAAAAATATGGACAAAGAAATTGATACTATAAAAAATATGAAAGAAAATGGTGCATTTAAGAAGTATATTGAGTACATAGTATTCCCTTATTATAAGAATTTAGTTCCAGGAACAAAAATTAATCTGGAATTTCCAATAACAATATTGGTAGGGAAGAATGGATCAGGAAAAAGTTCAACTTTACATGCTTTATATGGTGCGCCTTATTGGAAAACATGTGCAGATTTTTGGTTTTCTACAGAAGTAGATCCTATAGAAGAAACTGGTGGAGAGGGAAAAAATAGATTTTTCTATGGCTATCGGGAAGATAAACAATCAGAAATAAAAGAAGTAATGAAAACTCGAATGAGAAGAGGATCTAAAACAAAAGAAGAAGATCCCGATTATTGGGAAACCTCAAAACCAATAAAAAAGGATGGGATGACTGCACAGACAAGAAATGATCCTGTAAAGAAAGAAGTTGTATATTTAGACTTTAGAGCAGAAGTAAGTGCATTTGATAAAATATTCCATTTTGCCAAAGGAGACATTTCGGGTAAAAAGGATTTGCTAAGAAAACGTTCGAAGTATTTGAATAGACTGTTTAATGGAGAAGCAATGCGTTTCCCAGGGGCTCCAGATGAAAAAGTAGGTGTTGTTAAAGAACTCAATGATGAAATGAAAAAGAAAATCAGTTCTATTCTGGGTAAAGAGTATGTGAGTATTAAAGTTGCTGAACATTCATTGTTTAAAAATCCAGGTACATCAATTTATGTAAAAACAAAACTATCATCAAGATATTCGGAAGCTAATGCTGGAAGTGGAGAAGTTGCTGTAATTCAGTTGGTAAAAAAGATTGAAGAAGCGCAAGAATATAGTTTGATTCTTTTGGATGAGCCAGAAGTCTCAATTCATCCGGGAGCACAGGAAAAACTCAAAGAGTATTTACTAGAAGTAACAAAGAGAAAAAAATTACAGGTAGTTATATCTTCGCATTCGCCTATATTGATTAGAGATATGCCATCAGAAGCGATTAAATTGTATATTACAAATTCGCAGGGAAGATTTGAAGTGAAAGAAAATGTTGATTACAGAGAAGCATTTTATGATTTGGAAGATTGTGTATCTGATAAGAAAATAATATTTTGTGAAGATTTTGCAGCAAAAAATATTGTAGAGCAAGTATTGAAAAGAATGGATAAAACTCAATATTTTGATGTGGAATTTAATCCGGGTGGTGAAAAAACATTACTTACAAAATATTTGCCAACATTTGTTACACATGATTTCTTTAAAGAAAGAGTATTTTTGGTATTAGATGGTGATATGCAAACGGATTACGTTTATAATGCAGAGGAATTGACTGTGAAACAAGAAAAAGATGTTTCATATATGAAAGAATGTGTGAAAAAAGCATACGGAGTGGATATTCAAGCATATGTTGATGGTGGAAATGGTGGAAAGCGAGAAGATCAGGAGATTGCTGCATATAAAGAGTATCTTAAATATTATACAGATAGTGTATTTTACTTGCCAAGTAAATCTATACCAGAAAAAATTTTACTGGAATCTCAATATGTAAAGCAGCAATATCCAAGTATAGTGAACGAAAAAGTAGATATTACGAATGACAATGCGAAAAAGATATTTGCGACCATTTCAGAAGCAGATTATGGAAACGAAGAGCATATAAATGATCTTATACAAAAGCTGGCATATAAATGGAGCATGGAAGATAGCTCAAATAAGAAAAGGGTGGAAGAAATTGTAAATGAAATATATAAGAAATAAGTATAGAGGTGGTAACATTTATGAAATTCAAAGCGATTGATCTGTTTTGCGGAGCGGGTGGACTATCGACAGGATTGAAGAAAAGTGGATTCAGATTATGCTTGGGTGTAGATATTGATGAAAAAGCTTTGAAAACATATAAATGTAATTTGAAACGCACTAAAGTATTGAAAGAAGATATAAAAAAAGTTACTGGAGAAAAAATAACTGAATTAACTGGAATAAATAGGCGTGATAACTTTTTACTTGCGGGTTGTCCGCCATGTCAGGGTTTTTCAAGTTTAGGAAAAAGAGATGCCAATGATGAAAAGAATGAATTAGTATATGAATATATTAGAATAATAAATGAATTGGAACCTTCCTTTATTTTAATGGAGAATGTTCCAGGAATGTCTACTGGGGTTGGTAAAGAAATATTTAAAAATGTAGTAAAAGAACTAGAAGAAAATTATCATGTTGAGTATGCCACGTTAAATGCTGCGGATTTTGGTGTGCCACAAATACGAAAACGATTGGTGTTGCATGGAATACGTAATGATGTATATGATAATTTAGGATTAGATAAAGAAAAACAAAAAATATTACCGAAGCCGACTCATTCTAAAGAAAAAAAGAAAGGGTATAGAAAATGGGTAACTGTTCGAAAAGCGATATTTGATTTGCCAATACTAGGGGCTGGGGAAAGTTATGATGATAGTATAATAAAAAATCATAAAGCACGTAGTTTATCGGAAACAAATATTGAACGGTTGCAAGAAATCCGACTTCATGGAGGAAATCGTGAAATGATTTCGGAAGAATTACAACTTGAATGTCATAAAAAGGAAAATGTATCGTACACAGACACATATGGAATTATAGATCCAGACAAGCCAGCACCTACAATTACTTCTGGCTGCACAATTATTTCAAAAGGGCGTTATTGTCACCCAACACAAAATAGAGGATTGTCTATACGTGAAGCAGCAAGATTACAATCTTTTGATGATAAATTTGAATTTCAGGGAAACATGGGCGAAATGAGTTTGCAAATAGGAAATGCGGTTCCTCCTAAATTAGCACAGGCAAGCGGAAAGGTTATTATAAATTATATGGGATTATATGAGGATTATTTGGAAGCCCAGGCCAAGGGAGTGATAACACCATGATAACAAAATCCCCAAAAACCACACGGACACAACGGAAAATCTGGATTTTCCCACACAAATTACACGAAAAATCACCATTTGTACACCGCAATACACCGGTCTGATATCGTGAAGGTGGACGTACTGTAGGATCAGGACGTGTTGCTACAATCATCGAGTAATCGAAAATAGCTTAAAATCAAGGGCTTCCGTTATTGGAAGTCCTTTTTTGATACTAATTTGGTACTAATAATTCCCAATCCATAGCCGCCACAATAAATATTATGCTAAAATACAATAAAACCCCTACAGCAATGAACGAACCACAGAAAGGACCACCATGCAGATTATAGACATAACAAACTTAAATATTCCGGAACTCACAATCTACACAGAACTTTCCGAGAAGCAGCTTGCAACGATTTACGAACCAAAACAGGGATTGTTTATCGCTGAGAGCCCAAAGGTGATTGAAAGAGCATTAGATGGCGGATATGAAGCAGTATCTTTTTTGGCAGAGAGAGGTCAGCTTACACAGGCAGAGGGAATTTTCAAGCGTATGGGAGATATTCCGGTCTATGTTGCAGAAGACGAAGTGTTATCGAAACTTACGGGCTATCATCTGACAAGAGGACTCTGGTGCGCAATGCGCCGAAAAACGCTGCCGACAGTGGAAGAAGTCTGTCAGGGAGCAAAACGTATAGCAATCTTAGAAGAAGTGGTCAACCCGACAAATGTAGGGGCATTGTTCCGATGTGCAGCGGCACTTGGCATGGATGCAGTGATCCTGACAGGTGGTTGCAGTGATCCTCTTTACCGGCGTGCAAGCCGTGTCAGTATGGGAACCGTATTTCAGATACCATGGATGGTGTTGCCAAAGGATGATGGGATATGGCCTAGACAGACAATTTACGAATTAGAGCAACTGGGATTTAAGACTGTTGCAATGGCATTAAAAGAAGACAGCGTAGGCATCGATGATCCACAGTTAAATAGTGAAAAGAAACTGGCAGTCATACTAGGCACAGAGGGCGATGGACTTTCATCTGATACGATCGCAGACTGTGATTATACAGTTATGATCCCGATGTCACATGGAGTAGATTCACTCAATGTTGCGGCAGCCGGAGCAGTCACTTTTTGGCAGCTTGGAAATCATAGGGCAGATTAGGGTGAGCAGATTAATATAAAAGGAGTTGTCACTTGAACGATAAAAAATCGTTACTTAGTGCAACAACTCCTTTTTGTATACATCGAAAATACCTAAACCCTATTTTTTAATGCGGACTTTTTTAACACTACTGTATTTACCATAATAGGTCGTACCACTTACGGTTTTATAAGCACGTACCCGAACATAATAGGTCTTGCCTTTTTTCAACTTCTTTAATGTTGTGGATGTAGTCTTAGCTTTCTTTACTTTTACAGTAATAGGCTTTTTAAATTTCTTGCTTGTAGAATACTGGATCGCATAGCCGGAAGCATTTGATACCTTTTTCCAGTTTACAAGCGCTTTCCTGCCTTTTTTATTTTTCACAGATTTCAGCGTTACTTTTTTAACGGAAACCTTCTGACTGCCGGCAGGGGTGTCCGATTGGTTTTTACTGTCGGAAATATTGTTTGGAGTATTGTTATTATTGCCGGTATTATTCGTGCTGGTGTTGCTATTGGTATTGCTGTTACTGTTGCCGGAATCTGTATTAGGATCTTTTCCCGGCTGGTTGTTTTTATCTGCATCTGGATTTGTTGGTGGATCAGGCTTTGTATCGCTGCCATTATCATCTTTTACCGGTATGGTGACGTAAGGCGGATGTACTTTTGACACAGCATTGATGCCAAAATGCAGGTTCGATATTTCAGCGGTGACCTTGGAATTATTGTACCAGAATGAGGTGTCTGCATTTACACCCATGCTCAGATAAGCACATTTGGACATGTAATTGAGCAGATTTTCATAAGTGGCACCGCTGCTGTTCTCACTGGTAAAGACACGTTCGTTATTGACATACAGACGTAATTTGTCTTTTGTCAGGATATATTTGTAGGTATACGTGCTGTTACCTGTAATCGTGTCAGAAGCAGTGGAAGGTTTTATATCGATCCAGTTAGAACTACCATCGTTATAACAGATATAAGGCATCGTATGGAAACTGATGCGTCCGGATACATCTGTCGGATAAAAAGCAAACAGTCCGGCATAGGAATCAATGCTTTCTCCTTCATAACTGACCGTATATTCTAATTCTGCTAATGAGATATCTTCTCCGTCAAAGGCATTTGCCATAACGACCGGTTCAAAGTCCGGGGTGATCTGATAACTGTCTTCTGTAAATGTCTGGTTGACAGGCGCAGTATCAGTGATGATCACATCTTCTAACGTACCGATTTCTGTATTAGTTGCAGATCCCCAGCTAAAGGTGTCACAGTTTTTAGAAATGCTGTCTAAAAGTGTAGCTGTAGTAATCCCTTTTTGTGTAATGTCTTCTTCATAAAAGACCACTTTTGTTCCATTTGTGGTAAAGGTAATGTTGTTTGTCTTACGGTCGATCAAAATCTCGCAGGTGACCGGAGTATCAGCTGACAAGCCTGCTGACTGCGTATCCGATGGTTTATGAAAATCGATCGAAGCACCATCACTTGTCTGGTATGTGAGATAAGGTGCTGACAGCAGGGAGAGGGACTCGCCCTTTTCTTTGGCTCGACTATTGTAAAAACGGAGAATATCTGCAAGTCCGTCTAATTTAGAGGCTTTATCTAACGTAATCGTATAGTGTATATATAACTGATTGATGGTCTGTCCATAAAATGGGTTATCCATTTCGCAGGTAAAATCGGCAGAAGGCAGCTTGACGGTCATATTTCCCATGGAAATATCCTGCGCGGTAACGATAACAGAGAATTTTTCCACAAAATAGACATCACCTTTGCTGATCGTAGCTGTTAAAGTTACTTTGGTATCCTGAGCAGCTTTTTTGACAACACCGGTGCTGCTGATGATCGCTGGAGCATTCGAAGACCATGTGATCGTCGAACCGGAAATACCGGAAGTCGGTAAAGATAGTTTCGAAGATGTTCTTTCAGGGATCGTATTGAGCAGGTTTAAGTCTGTAAGTGCGACCGCCCTTGTATCACTGATCTCATTTGCACAGCCCCAGATACTGATACCGGAGGCTTCGTTGATACCGGTAAAGCAGGTCGTCTGTTTGCCACTCGTATTCTGTTCGATAAAAATGCACTGGTAGGTTCCGGCAAGATGTTCATCATCTATGGCATCGTTTATGGTAACAGTCGCATATTTTCCATCATCTGCAAGTGACCAGCTGCCGAGTCTGGCATCGTCTGACATGACTGTTCCATCTGGTGCAAGTGTAAGCTGTATTGGAGTTTCACAGTCGGTGGTACCCGCGTACATCAGAGAACCGCCATCTGATTTTTTCCCGCCAACCCAGTGTGGGTTAGTATCATATTTTCCAAAAATAACATCGTAAGAACCGCCTGTTTCTTCTTTTGTATAAGAAGCTTTATCTTTTAAAAGTGCATCGTATTCGCATGGTGCAGCTACAAGGGAACCATTGCCTACGGTATAAAGCTGGTGCACACGAAGTTCATGTCCGTCAACTCCGTTATCAAAACGGGTATGGTAAATGACAAAGGCACCATCATCATTGACAAGAACGGAATTGTGTCCCTGTGATACTTCACCGGCATCCATGAAATTCCACTTATAATTGGTCATCAGTCTGGCACCTGCAGTAGAACCTTCTGCACCATTGTCTGTACCGGAATAGATATGTCCATAGTTGGAATTGTAATTGATCTTATAGGAATCATAAATGGCACTCTCACCTTTGGTATCTAAAAAAGGTCCATCTGGATTGTCAGAAGAAAATACACGCATCTGGTAATTGCCATCTGCACCTAAATCGCCATTTGTAACAAAAAGATAATACCGGCCATTGATAAATTTAATATAAGAAGCTTCTCCGGACACATAATAGCCGCCGGCAAGATGAGTTCCAAAATACTTGTCGCTGGTGATGTTCTGCCCTGACTGCACATCTTCATAGGTAACGGAATAATCTCTTAGTCCGGTCGTTTCATCCAGCATCAGTTCATAAATACCGCCAGACCATGAACCATAAGTCATTCGCAGGTTACCGTTTTCGTCATAGTAGACGCAGGGATCGATGGCGTGAGGCCAGTAGTTTCCCCATGCATTGCGGTCTGCTAAGTTATATTTTTCAGGCAGCGAATTTAAGGTTCCGTAGACTAATTCCAGATCCGTATTCATATAGGATAGTGCTTCTGAGGAATTATAGAAACCACTGTAAACGACAGGCCCCTGATAGACATATGGTCCTTCGATATCATCTGCTGTTAAAAGTACGATCACAGAGTTTGACTGAGAACCATTTAAACTCATGTACATCGTCCATTTTTGCATTTTTTTGTTATAAATAACGTCTGGTGCCCATAAGTTTCCATCTACATGATAGTTATCTAATGCGGTGTGCCATGCTTTGGCATTGTAGTAGCCAAATTCAGTCTGGGATAAAGAACCATCGATGTTTGTCGTTACGGTTCCTGTATAAGCATTGTTTTCAAAGGCTGTGTCAAAGGAGATTGGAACGGTTTCCCCTTTTTCATTTATCGTTCCAAACAGAGGTGAGTCTTTTTTATAACCGTCATATACCTGTTCCCAGTTCGTCAGATCATAACTTTTCGCAACAGCCATATGTGTTCCAAAGACATAATAGAGTGTTTTTCCATCTTTATCGGTTGTGGTGACAATAGATGGATCGTGTACCGAGGCACGTTCAAAAGATCTTGTGAGCCCCTCCTCATGCAGGGCAGAATCAAGATCTTCCTGTGTCAGTAAAGTTTTGTTGTTTGTGTCATTTGTTTCAGATGCTGTGGCAAGCATGGAATTTGATAATGTAAGACATACCGTCATAGCAAGTGAAATAAATGCCCGGGTTCTTTTTTTCATGGATACCCTCCTTAAAATGATAGATTGTCGATGCCTGTCAGGCGGTGTATAGATATAATTAGTATAACATAAAAAGATATGCTTTTGGAATGGTAACTCTTGCGGATAAAAAAATTTCGTATTATAATGACACCGGAATTAAGGTCGATGCGTAACTATGAAATACGAAAGCGTAAGATTTATCTTTATGCAGGAGGTAAAAACGATGAATGCAGTAATTGAGGCAATCAAAACGAGAAGAAGCGTAAAACGTTACAAGCCGGATATGGTGCCGGAAGATGTATTAGAGCGGATCATAGAAGCAGGAACCTATGCAGCAAGCGGAATGAACAGACAGGCACCGATCATTTTAGCCGTTACAGATAAAAAATTAAGAGATCAGTTGTCAGAGATGAACCGTAAGATCATGGGAAGTCAGGCAGATCCATTTTATGGTGCACCGGTTGTATTAGTCGTGTTAGCAGACCGTTCCATACCGACGCATCTGTATGATGGCAGTCTGGTTATGGGCAATTTAATGTTAGCAGCACATGCAGAAGGACTTGGAAGCTGCTGGATACATCGTGCAAAAGAAGAATTTGATTCCGAAGAAGGAAAAGCAATTTTAAAATCCCTTGGCATTGAAGGGGATTATGAAGGTATCGGACATTGCGTGATCGGATATGCAGATGGAAAAGTCAAAGAAGCAGCAGCCCGTAAAGCAGATTATGTACATTATGTGCGGTAAGGAGCATGAATGAAAAATAAAACAGTAGAATATGATGTCATGCAGCCGCAGAAAGATGAAGTAGATGTGGTCATGAAGGAATTAGAAAAGACCGGACGGATGGAATGTATGAAACAGTGCATCCAGCATGGCGATATCAGTGTGTATGAGCATTGCGTGCGGGTAGCAGTTATGAGCCTTGTGATCGCAGAACTTTTTAAGATCACGGTGGACAGGCGTTCGTTGATCGTTGGCGCATTACTGCATGATTATTTTTTATATGACTGGCATGAAAAAGATGATTCCCATAAGTGGCATGGCTTTTTTCATCCATCACGGGCGTTAGAAAATGCAAATGAAGATTATGAGTTAAATGAACGTCAGAAAAATATCATCTTAAGACATATGTTTCCATTGACACCGGTGCCGCCGGTATGCAGAGAGGCATGGATCGTGTGTCTTGCAGATAAGGTCTGTGCAACAGAAGAAACAATCAAACCTTTGCAGTTGAACCTGATACGGTTTTTGATTAGCAGAAGATTATTCCGTATGTTTTATTTGAGATAAGAAATTACGTACGATTCTAACAGGTATATGGCAGAACAAAATATACCGGCAGGAGTCGTACGTTATTTTTTTTGAAAAATTTTTAAAAGAGGGGATATTTTTGGAGTGACATCGTCTAATCTATGTAATTAATCATTGCTGGCCGGCAAAGAAAGAGGTAGTGGTCTATGACAAAAGAAGAATTAGGGACGTTGATCCTTGCATCGGAGCGTCAATTTTATGCTACGGCTAAGACAATACTGTACAGTGATCATGACTGTGCAGATGCGATTCAGGAAACTATTGTAAAAGCTTTTGTGAAGCTTCCGACATTGAAAAAAGATGCCTATGCCAAAACATGGCTGATACGGATATTGATCAATGAATGTTATAACATTTTGAGGAAAGAGAACAGGCAGGAACTGCTGAAGGATCGAAGGAAGAACTGTTTAAATCAGACAGAAGAAACAACAGATTACAGTGAATTGTATGACACGATACATGCACTAAAAGAAAAATTACAGATACCGGTTGTTTTATATTATATGGAAGATTTCAGTATTAAAGAGATTGCACAGATCCTGCATATTTCAGAGGGAGCAGTACAGAAACGGCTTGCAAGGGCACGCAGGGAAATGAAAGAAGAACTGCAGAAAAGGGAGGCATATATATGAGATTAGATGAAATGAAATATCATGTTCCAGAAACACCGGATTTTATCCATACATTAGTCCAGAGTGAAGTAGAAAAACAATTAAATACTGCAGATAACATTGTTCAGATGAAAAGACCAAAGAAAAAAGTATGGACATTGAGTAAAGTTGCTGCGATAGTGATCGTCTGTGTGACCGCAGTTTCAACAGCAGCTTATGCAGGTGTCCGGATATATCATATGTATATCGAACAGCAGGGAAAATACAGTATTGCAACAGGAATAGAAACAGCTGATGACAGTCAGGGATATATGCCGGAAACGCTGCATGATATCCGAATTTCGACAGATTATATCCCAAATGGAATGGAATGGCAGGATGAAGATCATCTGACTTTGGCAGAAACACCGTATCAGGGAGGATTTTCGTTTTCAGCAGTGGTCATGGATGAAGATAATGTTGATGAACTTATGGTAGATACCGGTGTTGTGGAAAGTGAAAAGAGAAAATTTGGAAAATATGAAGGTGTGTATTTAAAATATCAGGATACAGTCAACAGTGGTTCGTTTACACAGAGGATCTATCTGCTATGCCCGGAAGAATTTCGTGTGATCATGGTATATATTGGAGATGATGTATCCAAAGATGATGCGATCAAGGTTGCCGAAAATATCAAGATCACAGAATTAGATACAACATTTGAAACACAGGGTGCCTATACGTGGGCAGATGTGATTTCTAATGAGAAGAATGTAGAAGAAAGTGCCGAAGATGAACCACTTACAGAAATAGAGGATGATAAGGTAAAAGTATATGATGTCGGAACACAGATCACATTTCCTGAAAGGCAGGAGGGAGAGCAGATGTCTGTATGTGTAGATTCCATTCAGATCGCAGATGATCTTAGTCTGTTATCAGAAAAAGATTGTCCAAATGAGTGGAAAGATGCAGTCGGTGCTGATGGAAAATTTGTAAAAAACCATCTTTCTTATATTAAGTCAGGAGATGGAGTTAATACATTAGATGAAGTTGTCAAAACAGAGAGTGTCAGACAGAAGTTAATCTATGCTACGGTTACCTATACAAATCATTCAGACACAGAGATCAAGGATATGTTATATTATGGAAGCATTATGCTTTTACACCATGAAAATGGAAGGTATCAGATTTATATGACAGATACAGGTGATATTAGCAAAGGGTATGAGCGCATCACTGGTGATAGTGTGGCAGGAATGCAGGAAATGGAATATTGTAGTACAACCTGTGATACTGAAAATGGCAACAATTATATTGCGTCCATAAAACCGGGGGAGAGCGTGACGGTGAATATGGCTTGGATCTTAAATGAGCCGGATCTTAAAAATATGTATCTGAATCTGTGTACAGATGGTATGCCATATGGATTTGCTCAGAGTACACTTGATATGGGCATCGTAGATATACGGGAACAATAAGAGAACCGGTAAACAGGACATATTCTCTACATCAGAGAGTACATTCGCCATCTCATAGATTGCTTTTTCCCGTCAGGCTGTATACACTGAAATCATGAGCTGCAGCTTTTTTGTACGCTTAGAATTTTTTAAAACGAAAGATTTTAAGCGTACATCTTAACAAAACGGAGGGAATTGCTATGAATCAGAACAGGATAGGTGAATTTATTCAAAGATCAAGAAAAGAAAAAGGATGGACGCAGAAGGAATTAGCCGAGCAGATCGGTGTGAGTGATAAGACCATATCCAAGTGGGAAAATGGAAACAGCGTTCCGGATACAGGTATTTTAGCATCTTTATGTGAGGTGCTTGAGATCAGTGTAAATGAACTTATTTCCGGTGAAAAATTGCCTTCGGAAGACTATACGAAAAAAGCGGAGGAAAATATTATGAATCTTTTACAGGAGAATCAGGAGCGTAAAAAATTATTTAAAAAGCAGTATGCAGCAGGTATTTTCATCGTTCTGCTGGCAGTTGGATTTATGTGTATCACTTGTACTGTGAAATTAGGCTGGTATTTAGATGTGCCATCTCTGCTGACACCGACATTATTATGTATCGGTATCGTTTTATTAAGCGGCAGATATAAATGGCAGGAAGTCATTGTTGTTTTAAGAAAAATCGTATTGCCGGCCGGTCTGGTGTCAAGTCTGTTTCAATTCGTCTGCGCAATGGGCAAAATTGAAGATCTGAGTACGATCGGGCCGAATCTGGCAATGTGTGTATTAACATTATTCTATTCATCTGTGGCATATCTGATCTTTTTTACAATGGAGCAGCAGAAGAAAGCATAGGTTACTGGTCACACTGTTAGGTGTGAACAGTAACAAGCATAGTGCTGGTATAGTCCTGTACATAAAAAATACTTGACTTAGAGTGGACTTCTGGTTGTACACTGATACTATCAAACAGGTAAGGAAGATAGAGTACAATGACGATCAAGGAAGTTGCGGAAAAATATGATATTACACCAGATACATTACGATACTATGAAAGAATCAAGATGATTCCGGAGGTGACAAGGACTGCCGGCGGTATACGTGATTATCAGGAAAGCGATCTGCAATGGGTAGAGCTTGCACTCTGTATGCGGAGTGCAGGACTTCCGATAGAAGCAATGATCGAATATCTCCAGTTGTATCAAAAAGGAGATGAAACGATTCCGGCGAGATTAGAATTATTAAATAATCAGATGGAAGTTTTATAAGAGCAGAGAGATAAGATCGAAGCAACGATGAAAAAACTTTCTTATAAAATATCCCGATACGAGGAAGCAGTAAAGACCGGCAGGCTCGTATGGGATAAGTGTTCAGATTAAAAAATGTCAACTAAACTGGCACGCTAAAATGCCGATATAATATATGAAGCAAGCGTTAAAAGAGTACAAAATAAGGCACGGATAAGCAAACGGATTTGCTGCGTGACAGAACAAAAGCATGGAAAGGAGTCCGGAGATGAAAGTAGACAACAGTACGGTATTAAAAAATGCTTATGAAGCAACAGCATCAAGCAAAGCCAAAACAGACAAGACGAAGTCCACAGAGGCAAAGAAAACAGCAGATTATGGCAAGACGATAGGCGATGCAAAGCTCTCAAAAGAAGCCGCCGCTTATTATGAGAAGCTTAAGAAGAAATATTCCAATATGGATTTCATCTTAGTAAGCAAAGATCAGAAAGCAAATGCACAGGCAAATGCAGCTTCTTATGCAAATGCAGGTAAGATGGTAGTTTTGATCGATGAAGAAAAAGTAGAGCGTATGGCAGCCGATGAAAACTACAGAAAGCAGTATGAAGGAATCATCCGCAATGCGGCATCTGGTTTATCACAGTTGAAATCGCAGATCGAGGCATCCGGTCAGAGCAGTAATGTCAAAGGCTATGGCATGAAGATCAATGATGGAGGAACAGCATCATTTTTTGCAGTACTAGAGAAATCATCTGCTGCTCAGAAAGCACGTATAGAGAAAAAGGCAGCTGAGAAGAAAGAAGCAAAGAAAGCGGCTGAGAAAAAAGCCGAGAAGAAAGAAAAAGAAGAAAAGCTGAAGGAATCGAAACAGACAGATGATACCGAAGATGAAGATACTATTATGATCACTGCAAGTTCGATCGAAGAATTGATACAAAAGATCAAAGATTATGATTTCGCAGGCAGAAGTGACAATGTACAGACGGAAGCAGAACAGCAGGTAGGACAGCATATTGATTACCGCTGGTAATGTCAGAAAAAAATAGATATTGAGAGAAAATTCAGTTGTTCGGAAACGAATAACTGAATTTTTTTACTGCATAGGAAAATGGTACTATTTGTGGTACAATCGGATATGATAAAAAGTATCAATTCTATTTGAATTATATGTTTTTGCAGAGTATAATATTAATGTAAGTGTCAAAATTACAAATTGCGTTTGTGCTTGCACAAATAAGCAATTTATACTTATTGACACTCACTTCATAGTCTAAGAAAAATTGTATAGGAATATTGATATTATATAGAAGTATTGGAATTAACGCAGACAGTAAAGTGATATGGCAGGAAGGAATCAGGATGAAGAGAAGATTATTAGCAGGTATGTGTATAGGGGCTATGCTTCTTGGGTTATCTGGGTGCAATATACAAACGGAAGAGAACGAACCGCAGATCGTTCGTGGAGAAGCTCCGGAATTCGAGGATGGGCTGATCCAGATCGGACTGATCCAGACAGGAAAAGAGTCCGACTGGCGGGATGCGAATACAGAAGATTATCTGAATACATTTGTGGAAGAACGGGGATACAATCTGATCTATGTGGATGGCAACTCAAGTCCGGACAGACAGATTAAGGCAATGTATGATCTGATCCAGCAGAAAGTCGATTACATTATTGTACAGCCGATCGTAGAAACCGGATGGGACGATGCCATTGAAAAAGCGAATCAGTCAGGGATACCGGTCATTGTAGCAGACCGGCAGATTAAAGTAGATGAGAGTAAATACGTCACATGGATCGGTTCGGATTTCCATGAAGAAGGAAAAAAGGCAATTAAATGGCTGGAAAATTATCTTACTGAAAATGGCAGGAGTAAGGATCCTCTCAATATCGTCGTATTAGAAGGTACAGAAGGTGCGACAGCTGCAATCGGCAGGGCAGAAGGAATCGCAGAAGGGATTGCTGCCCATGATAACTGGAAAGTTGTTGCCAGTGAATGTGCGAACTTTACACAGGGCGAAGGACAGAGCGTCATGGAGGAAATCTTAGGGAAAACAGATGCAGACAAGATCGATGTGATCATTTCAGAAAATGATAATATGATCTTTGGAGCCATGAAAGCGTTAGAACAGGCAGGTGCGTCTTATGGACCAAACGGCAGGATCATCATGATCTCTTTTGATGCATTAGGAGAAGCATTTCAGAAGATGATGGCTGGAAAGTTACATGCATCGATCGAATGTAACCCATTACTGGCAGGTAATGTAGAACAGGTGATCATGGATTTAGAGGCAGGTATTGCTGTTGATAAAAAGTACTATACCAGGGAAAGTGTCTATGATTATACCAATGCAGCACAATATATTGATGAGAGAGTATACTAGATAGAGGACAGGGCATTGCAGAATAATAATGAACAGAAACTGAAACGACCACTGAAAAATAAAATAATCCTATCCGTTTTATTTATTGTATTTGCAATAGATATTTTTTGTATTACCTTTAATTATACAAGGTTTGTAACATTGAATAATACATATACATCAGAACTGGCAAAAACGGTTATCAATACCTGTACCCTGACGATCGATGGTGATAGGGTAGAAGATTATTTAGAAACAAGAAAACGGGATACCAATTATTATGAAATCTGGAACAAGCTGATTGATTACCGGAATACGAACAAAGATATTATGAAGTTGAGTGTCGTTAGTTTTAAGGAAAACGGCTGTTACTACATATTCGATACAGATTTGTCAGATGATGGTGCATTTTTAGGTGATCTGCGTGCCTATGATACAAAGCAGGAATCCGTAAAAGATGCATTGATGAATTTTACAATGGATAAATCTTTAGAATATGGTACACATACAGATATCTATGTGCCGATCAAATCATCATATAATATCCCGGTTGCATATGTGGTGGCAGGAATTTCGCTGGACAGCATTAAAAAAGAGCAGGAACAATATCTGGTCTGGCTTGTAATGATCGTAACAGGTGTAGTGTTGATCTTTGGTATTCTGTTAATCTCGTATATGAACAGAAGCATTATTGCACCAATCAACCGAATGACCTCAGCCGCAGTCGGTTATGCGAAAAATCTAAAAGAAGACAGCCAGACATCGCCGTTGCAGCAGTTGAGCATAGAAACCGGAGATGAATTAGAGCGTTTATGTGAGTCTTTAAAGACGATGGAAAATGATATTTTAATATCATCGGTGAATCTGGTCAATGCGACATGGAACAGTAACCATGACAGCATGACACAGTTGTATAATAAGCGTTATTACTGGGAACTTCTTCCACAGTTAGAGAGCGAGAAGAACATCGGTGTCATCTATATGGATATCGATAACTTAAAACTGATGAATGACCGCTGTGGACATGACCAGGGTGATGAAGTGATCATGAATGCGGCAGATCTGATCCATGCTTATGAGATCGCAGGTGCAGAGTGCTGCCGTGTCGGTGGGGATGAATTTGTCATGATCTTAAAAGATACGACACCGGAAGAAGTAGAGGATCTTGTAGTACGTCTGCGGGAAGATAAGAATAATGTATTGTCAAATTTACCAAAAGAATTTGTCTGCAGACTGGCAGTTGGTGGAGCGTTCCGTCAGGAAAATGAATCCATCGGTGTAACAATCAAGAATGCAGAACAGGAAATGTACAAAAATAAACATGCAAAGAGATAAAGGGGAGAAATTGCGATGTTACCATACGACAAATTAAAGAAGATCGCATATGGCGGTGATTACAATCCGGAACAGTGGGATGAGGCAACGTGGGAAGAAGATATGCGTCTGTTTAAACTCGCTGGAATTGATATCCTGACACTGAACGTATTTTCCTGGGCAGCGATCCAGCCGTCCGAAGATACTTATGATTTTGACAGACTTGACCGTATCATGGAATTAGTGCGTAAAAATGGTATGAAAGTATGCATGGCAACCTCGACAGGAGCACATCCGGCATGGATGGCAAAGCGGCATCCGGATATCCTTCGTGTAGATTTTGAAGGACGGAAACGTAAATTTGGCGGCAGACATAATTCCTGTCCGAACAGCCCGACTTACCGGACATATGCCCCTCGTTTAGCAGAAAAATTAGCAGAGAGATACAAAGAATATGACAATATCGTTGTATGGCATATTGCAAATGAGTTTGGCGGGGAATGTTATTGTGAGAATTGCGAAAAGGCATTTCGTGGATGGCTGAAAGAGAAATATCAGACGATTGATAAATTGAATCAGGTGTGGGATACAGCATTCTGGGGACATACTTTTTATGACTGGGACGAAGTGGTAGTACCGAATGCACTGAGTGAACATTTTGCAGAAGATTTTACGATGTTTCAGGGAATTTCGCTGGACTATAGAAGATTTAATTCAGATTCCATTTTAGACTGTTACCGTCTGGAATATGATGCGATCAAACGTGTACAGCCGGAAGCATCCATTACGACGAATTTAATGGGATTTTTTAAAGGGCTTGATTATCAGAAATGGGCAAAATATATGGATTTTATCTCATGGGATAATTACCCGCAGATCGATGATTCTTATGCAAGGATCGCAATGTCGCATGATCTGATGCGTGGTATTTCACATGGAGAACCGTTTGCACTTATGGAGCAGACACCGAGTGTTACAAACTGGCATCAGTACAATGCCCTGAAACGTCCGGGTGTGATGCGGCTTTGGAGTTATCAGGCGGTGGCACATGGAGCAGATACGGTTATGTTTTTCCAGATGCGGCGCAGTATCGGTGCCTGTGAAAAATATCATGGTGCAGTCATCGATCATGTTGGCAATGAGAATACCAGAGTATTCCGGGAAATTTCTGCTTTAGGAGAGGAATTAGAAAAATTAGGCAGCAGGACATTAGGTGCAAGGACAAAGACAAAGATAGCCCTGATGATGACATGGGATAACTGGTGGGCATTAGAATATTCCGCAGGTCCGAGTCGTGATCTAAAATATATCACAGAATTTACAAGGTATTATGAAGCATTGCGCAATATGAATTATGATGTGGATATCATTGCCCCACAGGACGATTTTAGTGGATATGAGGTGGTGATCGCACCGCTTCTGTATATGGTAAGAGAAGGCGAAGATGAAAATATCCGCCAGTTTGTAAAACGTGGTGGAACATTTGTTACAAGCTTTTTTAGTGGGATCGTGCAGGAAAATGATCTTGTCATTACCGGAGGATATCCGGGAAAACTGCGTGACATCTTAGGCATCTGGGTAGAAGAACAGGATGCACTGCCACGCAATGCGAAGAACAGCTTTATCTATAAGGGAAAAGAATATCCGGCATTTTTACTCTGTGACCTGTTGCATTTAGAAGGAGCCAGGCAGATCGACGCATCCGGTTATGGAAGTGATTTTTATCAGGGATCACCGGTGATCACAGAACATAAATTAGGAGATGGCAAGGCATATTATGTTGCAACAGCAACCGATGAGGCATTTTATAGGGTATTCCTAAAAGAATTATGCGATGTAAAAGGAATCCTGCCTGTCATGGATATACCAGAAGGCGTGGAAGCAGCAAGCAGGGAAAATGAAAAAGAGAGATTTATTTTCTTATTAAATCATACCAATGAAACAAAAACCGTTGATCTTCCATGGAAAGGAACAGAGATCATCAGTGAACAGCCCGCAGAAAAGCAGCTTGTATTAGATGCACACGATGTAAAGATTGTTGCAGTATCTAAAAGCTAGTGTAAGATCTCTTTCCGGAAAGCACTAGGGGAGCAGCCTTTCAACTGTTTAAATACCCTTGAAAAGTAGTTTGCATCCGAAAAACCGGCTTTTTCAGATACTGCCTGTATCGAATAGCTGTTATCGGATAAGTAGGGCAGGCTCTTTTCGATGCGGTAAGCAAGGATAAAATCAAATAAAGACTGCCGCATATAGCGTTTGAACATCCGGCAGCATTCGGATTTACACAGATGAATATGATCCGCAATATCTTCTAAGGTTAATTTAGAGTCATAGTTGGCTTCAATATAAGTGAGGATATTGCGGATCCTTTCGTATGTACGCTGGTCAGCCATGGAAAGAGCCGTTTCTGTATCCGCATGAAGATAAAGCAGTTTCCAGAAAGCTAACAGGTGTTCAAGTACTTCAAATTCCCATGCGGTATCTTCACTTTCATAGGCATCGATCAGAGAATTCAGACGGATGAGAGCCTGCGTATGCCAAGGTTTGCTGCCGTCAAAATGCAGGCAGGGAAACGCATAATTCTGTAAGATCGGTTTCATATAAGTATGATAGAGAATACTGCTCTCTGAACCGTAAAGCAGTTTTGCATCAAATGTGATCGAGGTATATTCGCAGTCAGAGTGTTCATACATCGAACCGGAGTGTAAGGTGGCTGTATTTCCAAATAGGGCATCCCCTTTTTTTAAGTGCAGATGACAGTTATTGACATGGTAGAGCATTTCACCGGAAGTTACCACGGTGATCTCGATTTCCGGATGCCAGTGCCAGAAAAAAGAATCCGATTCATAAGCGGTGATCCGTTCCTTGCTGATCAATAATGGAAAGTCATAGGAACCATGAAATTTTTGTTCTTTTAAGTGTTCGTCTGTTTGAATCTGCATAATATCCTCCCTCGCCTATTATAACGAACCTGACCGAAAACCGCAAGATAATGCTAATTCTTCCTTATTTATTTATGGTACAAAAAAACAAGCCGATGTAGAATAAAACATAGCAAATGAAACGAACAGAAAGGAGAATGGGTATGTCAAATATGCCGGCAAAAGAAGTATTAGAGCGAGTATATGGTGAAAGCGTAAAGAGTGGGGAAAGATTTGCACACATCGCAAAATGTTTTGCAGAAAATTTTTCAGATGCAGAGGTGGAGTTTTTTACATCACCGGGAAGAACGGAAGTCGTAGGTAATCATACAGACCACAACGGTGGTAAGATCGTGGCTGCAAGTATCAGTTTAGATACGATCGGAGCAGCAGCAGCGAATGGAACAGGAACGATCCGTATTTTAAGTGAAGGCTATGATAAAATTGAAGTAGAGATTGCAAAGGCATCTTCTGTAGAGAAAAAATCAGGAACAAAAGCACTGATCGCAGGAATGGTAGAGGCAATCGGCAAATTTGGCTATAAAGTAGAAGGTTTTGACGCATACATGACAACAGAAGTCATTGCAGCAGCAGGTGTAAGTTCTTCTGCATCATTTGAAATGATGTTCTGTGTGATCGTTAATTCTTTATTTAATGACAATCAGATCGGAATCGGAGATTGTGCAAGGATCGGACAGTATGCAGAAAATAATTTCTGGATGAAATCTTCGGGACTGATGGACCAGATGGCATGTGCAGCAGGCGGTGCGATCCTGTTAGATTTTGCGAACGATATCAAATATGAAAAGATCGAGGCATCTTTTGATAAATTAGGCTATGACATGGTTATTGTCAATACCGGAAAAGGACATGGCGATTTAAGTGATGAGTATTCCGCAGTTCCAAGAGAGATGTTCGATGTTGCAAAAGCATTAGGCGTAAAAAGACTTTGCGAAAGTTCTTTAGATACATTCTTAAAGGACCTTCCAAGAATCGAAAAAGAATTAAACAATGACCGTGCGATCCTGCGTGCACTTCATTTCTATGAGGAGAACCGCAGAGTAGAAGCTACAGCAGAAGCATTAAAAAAAGGCGATGCAAAGACGGTTCTTCAGATGGTGACAGCGTCCGGTAATTCTTCATGGAAATGGTTACAGAACTGTATGTCTAAGTCTAATGAAAAGGATCAGAAAGTTGCACTGACCTTAGCACTTACAGAATTGTATTTAGGCAAATTAGGCGATGGCTGCTGTCGTGTACATGGCGGTGGTTTTGCAGGTGTTATCCTTGCAGTCGTACCAAAGGCAAAGACACAGGATTATGTGGATTATATTGCGACTTATGTTGGCAGAGAAAACGTATATCCGATGCAGATCCGCCAGACAGGTGCAGTCAGCCTTGGAAAATAAGAGATTATTTACATATCAGGATATGTAAAACTGAAATCTTAGTCGACGGTCTGCAATAAATAATGATACATTCTATTGTCTAGAAGCAAAAAAGCAATATACGCCGTTATTGTTAGCAGAAGTTACATTAGAAACAAAAAATTGACAGTGACGTTGAAAAATCTGAAAAAGAGAAAAACCTATTATATAAAAGTTCGAGGATATCAAACCATTGATGGTAAGGTATATTATTCAAAGTATAGTAAAGTAAAGCGGATTTAAAGCGTCCTCAAAGAGAGTATAGAACGGATCTGTTTTTAGATCACATCCATAGAATATGTATTTCCTTTCGTTTCTCCTTGAAATCCATCTCCATGCTGTACTATAATAAGCGTTATGGATCACAGCAAGGAGGAATCAATATGGAATTACTATTTCAGGTCAGCATATGTTTTTTTGCTGGTATGGGAGCAGGTCTTGGTACCGGATTTGCGGGAATGAGTGCAGCAGCCGTAATTACGCCGATGCTCGTTACCTTTCTGGGAATGGAGCCATATGCAGCGGTAGGAATTGCTCTTGCGTCCGATGTACTGGCAAGTGCCATATCAGCCTATACCTATGGAAAGAATAAGAATCTGGATGTTAAGAACGGCATTGTGATGATGGTGAGCGTTCTGGTATTTACAGTTGTCGGAAGTTATATTTCTAGTCTGGTGCCGGCACGTACCATGGGTGGATTTTCTGTATGTATGACATTTTTATTAGGAATCAAATTTATTGTACGTCCGGTAATGACCACAAAACAGGCAATGCAGCAGGTTTCGGCACAGAAACGGTTGATACAGTCCATTCTCTGTGGTATTTTGATCGGATTCATCTGTGGATTCGTTGGTGCAGGTGGTGGAATGATGATGCTTTTGATCTTAACGAGTGTGCTGGGTTATGAATTAAAGACTGCGGTAGGGACAAGTGTCTTTATTATGACATTTACTGCATTCACAGGTTCTGTATCTCATTTTGCGATCGGTGGTGCACCGGATATGCTGATCCTGTTCTTGTGCGTAATGTTTACACTGTTGTGGGCAAGGATTGCAGCAGTCTTTGCGAATAAGGCAGCACCGGAAGTATTAAACCGGGCAACCGGAATTGTATTAGTGGTATTAGGTGCAGCAATCATGGTATTTACATATATCATAAAATAAATATGTGCGTGGGTGAGTCAAAAAGGTCAGAACTCCTATTCCTGCTTGCAGGATAAGAGATCTGACCGTTCTGTTTTTGATATCATATTACAGATTGATAAAACGGTCTGCCTGCGCCTACAAAACCCTCATAATCCGGCAGGATATTTTCGTTGATGTATTTGACAATGGAATCTGTACGCTGCTGCATACCCACTTCCAACCGATAAATACAACAAAAGCAAATACTAAAATACTGATCAGAAGCAAGATGATCAGCATAGTCGGATTTAAAATTTTGAAAATTGTTTTTGGATTCGTCTGTGGTCAGAAGTGTTTCATATGCACTGCATGTGTCAGATATTGTTTTTTTCAAGGATGCTGCCTCATCCTCTAACGTCTGTTGGGCAGTTTCGTCTGTTTCAACAATATGTGCAAATGCAACACGGCGTAATGTCTGGTAGGCAACTGCAACATCATCATATAAAGTTCCTCCCCTTTTTCTTGTATTTTTTTGTTGTATATATGAAGATTCGTGGGTATACTGTAAACAGTAAGAAATTTTGTTATAACGGATTGATTTTGATGTATTCAAACAGTTACATATACTATAAGAAGAAAGAAGGGAAATGCCTATGGGCAGAAAGATACTGGATCGTAAAACATCAGAGCGGAATTTAACAGCAATAGCAGGAATGCTGGTTTTTTCCATGGGAATCAATTTTTTTATCGTACCGGCTGACCTGTATAATGGTGGGCTGATGGGAATCAGTCAGGTTATCCGTACCTTACTTGTACAGTATGTTCATCTGTTTTCAGGAACTACGGATATTGCAGGTATGATCAACCTCATATTGAATATCCCCTTGTTTTTTTTAGCTTATATGACGATCGGGAAAAGTTTTTTTACGAGAACGCTTATATGTGTTGTAAGCCAGACGATATTTTTAAGTATTCTGCCAATTCCTTCAGTACCGGTGGTAGGTGATACGTTAACAGCGGCTATCATCGGAGGAATATTTGGTGGATGTGGAATCGGCATTTCTTTACAAGCCGGAGGTTCGAGCGGAGGTATGGATATTGTCGGAATGTATTTTACAAAAAAATACAAAGGATTCAGCGTTGGCAAGGTTTCGCTTCTGGTAAATGCAGTCGTTTATGGAGTCTGTGCAATCCTGTTTGGTGTGCAGACCGCAGTTTACAGTATCATTTATTCAGCAGTCAGTACGTTGATGTCTGATAAAACACATACACAGAATATCAATACGGAAGTGGTGATCTTTACCAAAAAAGAGCCGAAAGAGATCTTAGATTATATTGTGAAAGAGTTCAAAAGAGATGCAACATGGTGGGAGGCAAAAGGTGGGTATACAGAGAGCCGGACTTATATGGTGATCGCAGTATTATCAAAATATGAGTGTGCACATCTTCGGAAAGATTTAAGAATGATAGATGAAAATGCATTTGTGGTTGCAAAAGACGGCATGAGTATCAATGGTAAATATGAAAAGCATCTGTAGAAAGATGCAGTCTGGAGGAGCGCAGAGTGAAAGAAAATAAACAAATATCTATTAACACAAGTGGAAAAAATGATTTTACAAAGATAGCCAACCGGGTGTCTTTTGTCTCGATCATTGGAAATGTGATCCTTTCGGTATTGAAACTGCTTGCAGGAATCATTGCACATTCAAGTGCGATGATCAGTGATGCGATCCATTCGGCATCCGATGTGTTTAGTACCATCATTGTGATCATCGGGATCAAAGTATCATCAAAGGAATCGGACAAAGAACATCCTTATGGCCATGAACGATTAGAGTGTGTGGCAGCACTTGTATTAGCAATGGTGCTCTTTATTACCGGGCTGGGCATTGGAGCAGGAGCCTGGAGAAATATCTTGCAGGGAAATTACGAAACACTGGAAGTTCCGGGAGTTCTGGCGCTGGCAGCGGCTGTACTCTCCATTTTAAGCAAAGAAGCCATGTTCTGGTATACAAGGTTTTATGCGAAACGGATCGATTCGAGTGCTTTAATGGCTGATGCATGGCATCACCGGTCAGATGCATTTTCTTCAGTAGGTGCATTGATCGGTATCGCAGGTGCAAGGCTTGGCTATCCGATCATGGATTCCATTGCAAGTTTAGTGATTTTTGTATTTATCATAAAAGCCGGTTATGATATTTTTAAAGATGCCGTAGATAAAATGGTCGATCATTCCTGTGACGAAGAAACAGAACGGAAGTTAGCCGCCTGTGTCATGGAACATAAGGATGTGTTAGGGATCGATCTGCTACAGACGCGTATGTTTGGCAATAAGTGGTATGTGGATGTAGAAATTTCTGTCGATGGCAGTTTTACCTTGCAGAGAGCACATCAGATCGCAGAGGACGTGCACAATCGTATGGAAGAAAAGTTCCCGAAAGTGAAACATATCATGGTTCATGTAAACCCGGCAGAAATACATAAAACAGAAAAAGGCAGCAGTAAATATGCAGATTGAGAAAGTTACGATAGCGGATGCAGAAGAATTGCTTGAAATTTATGCACCGTATGTGAAGGATACCGCAATCTCTTTTGAATATAAAATTCCTTCTTTGGAAGAATTTAAAGAACGTATACATCATGTTTCATCGAAGTTTCCTTATATTAAGGCAGTGGAAGATGGTCGGATCTTGGGTTATGCCTATGCCGGTGAATTTAAAGGACGGGAGGCTTATAACTGGTCTGTCGAAACGACGATCTATTTAAGAAAAGATGCAAGGGGAAAAGGAATCGGCAGAGTGCTTTATACCGCCTTAGAGGAATCTTTAAAGAGTATGGGCATCTTAAATATGAATGCCTGCATCGCATTTCCAAGTCAGGAAGATCCACATTTGGGGAAAGACAGTTATTATTTTCATAAAAAAATAGGATTTGAACTGGTAGGAACATTTCATAACAGCGGATATAAGTTTCATACATGGTATGATATGATCTGGATGGAAAAAATGATCGGGGCACATAAGAGCGATCAGGAAAATGTACGGTATGGAGAGTGGGAGATTTAATATCATGAAAGTCGCCGGAGAGTATCAGATCTCCGGCGGCTTTTGTGAATCATAGGATAGAGTAGGATTATTCTCCAAAATATCTCTTTAAGAGTCCTTCAAATGCCTTACCATGTCTGGCTTCATCTTTCGCCATTTCATGCACGGTATCGTGGATGGCATCCAGATCAGCAGCTTTAGAAACTCTTTATTTACAAGGAATAATAGGAAAACAAAGGTACACTTTTCGGTACAAATTTATAAGAACTATCAAAGAACTTCCTGCAAGAAAGTACAACAAAAGTACACTTAGCAGGAGGTTTTATTTATGTCAGAAACAGGATTTGCAGGAGTTTATCAGTTGGAAAATGGTTACTGGGGTTATCGTTACGCTATTGTTATCAACGGAAAGAGGAAAGAAGCAAAGAAATTAAAAAATGAATCGGGGAATCCTTTTAAAACCGCAAAACAGGCGGCAAAGGCAAGAGAAAACGCAATCGCACAAGAGAAGTCAAAAGCTCTGCTGCCGCCGCAAAAAACGATTATAAGAAAGACTGTAACAGAAGTATATCAAGAATACTGCGAAAAAGGCAGGAGCGGAAAAGCCTATACAACTATCAAAAAGCAGGATTCCTTATGGAACAATCATCTGTGCGCCAGATTTGGGAAAAGATACATTGATGAAATAACAGCGGCAGAAATACAGGATTATTTGGAAGAACTGTATTATACGGACAATAGAGCCTATTCCTATACAGAATCCTTTTTGAAAATGTTTTATCTGATTTTCGGACAGGCATATTCCAGAAATTATATTGATGTGGATTCCTACAACAGATTGTGCGTAAACAAAGATACAAAAATCCACATGCCTAAATTAAAGATTGATGACGATTTAGACATTGTTTCTTTTGACGATAAAGAGATTGAGCGGCTAGATAGCTATTTCAAAGGTACAAATGCAGAAACAGCTTATATGTTGGGGAAATATTGCGGATTGCGTATCAATGAGTGCTACGGTTTAAAATGGTCTAATGTGGATATAAAGAACGGTGTTATTACAATAGACAGACAAATGCAGTATCAAAACGGATTGATAAAATTAGTGTCTCTGAAAACCAGAAACGCCAAAAGAACAATTTATATGTGCAGCAAATTAAAAGAATACTTCAAAATGTTAAAGCGGCAGCAGGAGCAGGACAAAAAAGAATTAGCTTTACAGCGGCAGCAGAATCAGACATTTATTCAGGATTTGAATGGGGAAATGATTTCTTCTCTTGAATTGGTTAATTCTCTGCCGAATGGGAAAATACAAACCGTAAATTCCATGAAGTATCATTCGAGAACGTTACAGGGAGAACATAATATATTGTTTAAATATCATTATCTGCGGCATACCTACGGAACAAATTTAGCCGCACTGAATACGCCGGAATATCTATTGTGTAATCAAATGGGGCATAGCAACAGCCAAGTAACGCATAAATATTATGTTGCTATCTCTGAAAAGGGAATTGACGAATTATTGAAAAACCTCGAAAAGATGTAATTGTATACAGTCAAAACAAGTCCATGAAAGAGAGGAAAACAAAATGGAAGAACTGTATTCAATTATGAGAGATTTATTAGAAGTGGAGTACAATCAAGAATCACTATTGCGTCTTTTAAGGGCAGCAGAAGCCGCATACAGCGACGAAAAGCAGGAAGAAGCCAAATACCTTGCCAACTGTACAAAATACTATTTAAAAGCCTTACAAGAGGAATTACAAAGAGGTATCAACCGTTTAGATTCTTATATAGCAGAAGAAGTTAAGAAGCGTTAAAACAATAGGCAGCAGCATTATAGTAAGGAAATGCGGCTGCCTATGCTTTGGGGTATTCTGTTTTTACGTTGCTTGCGCCTGTGATGTAGTCCATAGACACATTGTAAAATCGGGCAAGAATCAAGAGGTTATCAACAGGGATTCTTGTCTTGCCGCTCTCATAGTCTGCATAGGTTCGTTGTCCTATGTGCAGCAGGTCGGCAATTTTCTGCTGTGTTAGGGAATTATCTTCTCTGATTTCCCTTATTCTTTCGTTGTATTTCATGTTGCTACCACCTCGAAAATAGTATAAGTGATTGCTGCATGATTCTTGACAGATAGAGTTATAAACTCTAAAATGTAATTGGAAGATACAATAAAACAAAGGGAGAGTGAAGCGCATGGAGTACATGGGTACAAAAGAAGCCGCTGAAAAGTGGGGTTATACACAAGCCACTATTTCAAAATGGTGTAGGCAAGGCAAAATTTATCTTGTGGTGAAACCAGAGAAAAGGGGCGGTCAATGGCAGATTCCTGTTAATGCGGAATGTCCTAAACAAGGGAAAGGAAAGAAACCATTATGAATGAAAAAAACAATAGCAGCAAATTTGCAGAAATAATGATTATGGGAATATTTTTATTGATTGTATTTGCTATAATTTTCTTGATTGTAGGCGTAAGCAGTGCTAGACATAAAAATGGCTACATACAAGGAGACTATTCAGAATATAAATGTTCAATTTGTAAAAATGCCGCTGATGGTGGGGCGTATTTTTTTGACGGAAAGCCTTATGAAGATATGTATTTATGTAAAGAACACTTCAAAGAAATGAAGTCAAATAATTCTTCGGATAATATTGAATGTAAAGTTTGTCATAGGGAGTTTAAAAAAGGTTCTGAAAATGCAAAAAGTATAAAGAAAACAAATATGTGCAGTCAGTGTTATAAGAATTTTAAAGATGCAAGTGACGTAATCAATGAATTGCCACAAAATTAAGAATAGGCAGCAGGATTTTAATTTCCTGCTGCTGCCTTTAATTCTGCTTTGTATTTGTAGTAGGAATTTCTGGAAATTCCTGCAATCTTTATAACTTCGGAATCGGTGTTTGTACCGTTAAAATCCTTGCTGTTTTTCAGAATGATTTCTTTAGCGGCAGTCTCTTTTTTGGTGGTGTATTTGTTGCCCTTGATTCTGCCTATCTGCTTTCCGTTGAGTTTTGCGGTTTTGATTCCCTCGGAAGTCCTCTGATGTAGGTCTAAAACCTCTTTCTCCGCTTGTTCAAAAGCGATTCTGATTTGTTCCTTTGCAAGCGATAATAAGTATTTGTTGATTCCCTCTAAAATGAAGTCTACATTAGTACCAGTCATTTGTATATTGCTTTCTAAGGCTTTTTTATAAGTGTCTGTGTTGATATGCGGCTCTTTCAAGAATACAAGGCTGATTCCCATATTGAATAATTCTTCGTAAAGTTGAAAGCCCTCGTCTGCATTTCTTGACATTCTGGAAACAGAATCAAAGATAATTGTTATCTCTTTTCCTGCTACCGCTTCTTGCTTTACTAATTTATGGAGTTTGTTCCATTCCTTTCTGCCTGTTGTCTTAGTGCCTGTGTAGACTTCTTTAACAATATGGGCAGCAGGATAAACCTCTAAAATGTTCCGCTCCTGTCTGCTTATATTCTGCTTGGGGGTTGAGATTCTACAATATCCATATTCTTCTTTCATGCTCTTTTAATCTCCTTTTGTACCAGTTTAAACGAACCTCTTTTTTGATACTATTATCTTACCACTTTCTCCCACTTTTGTCAATAATTTTGGTACAAATTTCAATAGGTTTATTTTGGTACAAATTAAAAAACATTATAATAGGAAGAAATTCAATCAAAGTCAAAATTTTTGTACATCTAATATTGTAAAATAAACACATAGAAAACAGAACGAAAACAAAAGGAGAATAACAACTATGAACAACACAAAAGGATATGCAATCAACTTTGTAACAAGAGAAATTATCATCACAAAAAGATTCAGCAAGGCAGCAGGCGTTATTGATTCTGATGCATACAAGACTATGCTTGCATTGAGAAAAGATTTTCCAGATTTTAAGATTACGATAAAGCCCATTGAGAAAAAGGAAAACAAAGTTACATACAAAGGTTTAAGCATTGAGGAAATGAAACGCTTTATTACAGCTAACAGAGACAAGGAAGAACAGGAATTGTTTGAAAAAATTCTGAAATTGCAGGAGGGAAAAAAGGGAAAGTATGCGACAGTGAAGAAGTGGTTTCTTGATAAGTACAAGAATATTTACACGACAGAATTAGAAGAACTTTCCAAAGAAACAGCTACAAAAGAAGCAGCTTAAAAATATAACGTTTAAAGGAGACTCTAACCATGCAAGGAATGAAGATTGATTTTATTACAAACAGCATTATTGTAACAAGAAGTTTTATTGAAGCGGCAGCAGACATCAATTCAGAGGAATACACAAGTCTGCAATTAGCGAAAATGGATAATCCTACTATGAGAGTTGTCCTTAGGAGCACAAGAGCAGGAGGGCGTGAGAGCGGCTATAAAGGTCTTACATACAAGTACATGAGAAAGTTTATCTCTGTTATGGACAGCGCAAACCTCGTTAATTTTGAGAAAACTATTTTACACTATGAAAACTATGGTTATGAAAACGGTACAGTTTACAAATATGTGAGGGAATGGTTTCTTGCCTATTATCCAAACCATAGAGAAATGATAGCGGCAGCCGCACCTAAAGCAGCGGCAGAAACAGTCAATTTGACAGAGCCAGAAGCCGCATGAACTAGGACGAATCGGCAGAGGGGCGGGGCTATATTCTGGGAATCCAGAAATGCGAATCTCCGTTTCCCTTGTCGTTAGGTCTATTCCCTCTCCAAAAGTATTTTTGAATTTCAGAAAGGGAATAGCGGTACAGATATTATTTTGAAATTACGGAAAAAACGAAAAAGTCGGTTAATTTCGATAATTTTTCAATACAGAATCGGTCATAGCGATAAACTCATTTATTACGGAATCTGGGGAAAGAATTTTTACGCCTGTGCCAAGAGCAAATAACCATGCGTAAAATTGAGGGCTTACATTGACGGAGATTCTTACAATCGTTTTATCGGCATTGTCAAAATCTGGTCTTAAATGTGCGGCATAGCCGAATCTGTCAATGAAAACGCCTACAAGGGAGTTAGAACATTCTATACTAACCGTTTCCTCTCTGCCGCCATACATACCAAAAGTTTTTAAGGTATAATCAACAGGGTTAAACGATTTGAAAATTTTCTTTCCCTCTCTTGCTTCATGCAGCAGGTTAATATTTTTCATCTTGTCAATACGATAGTGCTTCAAAAGCTCCGCTGCATTGTCATAGGCAATCAGATAATAGTTATCTGCATTTAAAGATACTGCATAGGGGCTGACGCTGTACAGCTTGCCGCCTTTCTGATATTCCAGTTTATGCTGCGGATTCCAGCGCATATATTGAAATGTGATTTTGCTGTTGTCCGCTATTGCCGCATAGATAGAATCAAGGTTTTCTAATACAGTGTTGTTTATGCTTTTTACCCGATTCCCTAGTAAAACGCTGCGGTTTAAAGCGGCGTTGTCATAATCGCTTGCCAAAGATTTTACTTTATCAATCAATTCTTTTGACTTCTTTTCTGTTAAAAACTTAGAAGCGGCGATAGAATCAATCAAAAACTTCAATTCTGTTATATCAAAAATTCTTTGTGGGTGATGATATTTGCAATCTCCTTTTTCTCTGACAGAAACAATGTCAAAACCTGTATAGTTTAACAATTTAAAATATGTATATACGGTTCTGCGGTCTATAAAAATATCTTTCTTTTCCAGAAATGCAAGTATCTGCGGCATTTTCAAAAAATGCGTTTCGTCTGTTTTCTGCAAAAATAATTCCTGCAAATATATGAGGGATAATCTTTTGCTGTCTGAAATACCATTTTCCATGCTGTGCGCTCCTTAAAAAATAAATGCGTTCATTTTCCTGCTGTTGCTGGTTATATCTGTATTATGTGTATTATCTATATTATCTGTATATATATTATCTATTTCTATATTATGTTGGGGAAGATTTTGTTTCTGCGGTAAACTGTCTTGTCTCTGCTGTGGATTTTGCTGTACAGCGGAGAGATTTTGCTGTTTCTCTGGGAGACCGCTTCTCACACTTTGCTCTTGCGGTGTTTCGTAAAACTCTAATAGATTCCCCTGTCTTTCTATTATATATCCATTGTTTTTTAAAATCTTCAATTTTTTATAATATGTGCTTCGTGGCATACCGATAGCGTTTTGAATAGCCTGTGGGGATAATTCTAATCTGTAATTATTCATGTTAGAAGCAAGATACAGATATAGGGCAAGAGCGGCATAATCTTCTTTTGTCTGCATTAAGACGTTCTGCCAGTTTTCATTTTTTATCTGTAAAAAATCCTTTTTGGGATATTCCCTGTGAATCACAATAAAATTCTGATTTGGTACGGACATTTGCTTTCCTTTCCTCTTGTTATAATTGATAAGCGGCAGCAGGCGTTTTAAAGCCATTTGCCGCCTGTGGATTGCTGCTTTTTGTATTTCTTTTTCTTATATATATTTTATCAAATTTTTGTAATAAAATAAAAAAAGTCCGTCTGAACAGGGGCAGAGAGCGCAAGGGGCAGCCGCCGCATAACATAATAAAAAGTTGTTCCGATTATTCAACTACTTCTTAAAAATTGCTGATAGTTGTGTAAAGTCGTTAAGGAATTGCTGACAGGTTGATGAAAAGAAACGCTTGTAAACAGCGGATAAAAGCGGTAGAATAGGGGTGTAAAAAAGTACACTTTGCAGAAAGTACACTTTATAGGGAAAATAAAGATTGTAGAAAAAGAAAAGTACACTTTTCTTCCACTTGAAAAAAGAGGACAGGCTATAAAACCTATCCTCTCATACTTCAAAAATCCTTGTATTTCTTAGCCAAAATATCTCTTTAAGAGTCCTTCAAATGCCTTACCATGTCTGGCTTCGTCTTTAGCCATCTCATGTACAGTATCATGGATCGCATCGAGATCAGCAGCTTTTGCACGTTTTGCCAGATCAAATTTTCCAGCAGTTGCACCGTTTTCAGCGTCTACACGCATCTGAAGATTTTTCTTCGTGCTGTCTGTTACAACTTCACCAAGTAATTCTGCAAATTTTGCAGCATGTTCTGCTTCTTCCCAAGCAGCTTTTTCATAGTAAAGACCAACTTCTGGATAGCCTTCTCTGTGAGCTACTCTTGCCATTGCAAGGTACATACCAACTTCTGAACATTCTCCTTCAAAGTTTGCTCTTAAATCAGCAACGATATCTTCGCTGACACCTTTTGCAACACCTACAACGTGCTCTGCAGCCCATGTTTTCTCACCTTCCTGTTTGGTGAATTTTTCAGCAGGTGCCTTACAGATTGGACAGGCCTCTGGTGGCTGATCTCCTTCGTGAACATATCCGCATACTGAACATACATATTTTGCCATAATGATAATCTCCTTTTCTTAAATAAATTTAGTTATTTAGTTTACATTCCGGACAGAGTCCGAAAAAATGTGTAATGTGACTGACAATCTTACCATCAAAGTGTTCTCCGGCGAGTTCGTCTAACTGGGATTGATGGTCTAGATCAATGTCTAGTACCCTGCCGCATCTGGTACAGATAAAATGATAATGTGGTGCGGCATTGCCATCGTAGCGGTCGGGACCATTTCCGGGGGAAATGCGCAGGATCTCACCCATCTCCGCTAAAAGATTCAAATTCCTGTAAACAGTACCAAGACTGATATTCGGAAATTCCTGCTTGATATCCAGATAGACCGTTTCTGCAGTTGGGTGTGTACGGTGTGTATCCAGATAACTTTTAATGGATTCACGCTGTCTGCTATATTTAAGCATTAGTGTGGCCTCCTCTTATTGAAAATAGTAATGATTACTGTTTCTGATATGAATATACTATGTGATGTTACTTTTGTCAATCTTTTTTTTAGAAAATTTTTAAGAATATTTATAAGATTCATGCATAGAATACAACAAAACAGTAAAATCAGAGGAATCATGGCAGGGTTACAGCGTTTTATCAGTTATATTTATAGATATGAAAATGATGAAAGACAGGAAAATGCCGGATTTGCCAAGATGGAGATCCGGGGAAATGTATGCAGGATGGAAGTACATATCCAAAATATAAATTTAGAACAGCGGGAAACTACAGTTTATTTATTTACCAGAAAAGAAAATGTTATGCACGGAATTTTAGTCGGGGAGCTCGCTTTGTCAAAAGGCAGGGGAGATGTCCGCTATGCATTTGATACAAAAGAGTTAGTGGAGTTTGGTATTACTGTTTTAGATTTAGAAGGAATATTTATCCCATGCGGAGAAGAAATTTATCTTGCAAGCCAGTGGAAAGAAGGGACAGTCACAAGACAACGGTTTCAGGTGATAGAAAAAAGGAAAACCGCACCGGCGGAGGCAGAAAGTAATGAAATAGAAGAAGCTGCAGATATTCCGTCTGAAAATGGGCAGAATGTAAGTGGACAGCGTGGAAACAATCAGTCTGCGGACGAACGCGAACTATCTGAAAAAGAGCAGGATGAAGCGGAGCAGGAAGTCACAAGAGGGGAAAGCGGCACAGAAGGATCCACTCAGGATCAAAAGGTGACAGCGGCAGAAACTAAGAGCAATACAAGTCAGATGATGAACAACCGGATGAGGATGGGACAAAACAGGTCAGGTAATAGAAATATACAGGCAACAGAACTTCCGATGGAAGAATTTTTAGAAGATAGCAGCTGGGAGAGGATTTTTCAGAAGTTAAGGTTAAAAGAAACGGTTTTCTATCCATTTGAAGGGCAGGAGATCGAATGTATCCGTATGCAGTTACACGATCTGCAGGAATTGCCGAAGAAATACTGGTATATCGGAAATAACAGTTTTCTGCTGCATGGATTTTTTAATTACAGACATATTATCTTAGGAGAAATGCAGGAGAACGGAAAAAAGGCATATTTTATCGGGGTTCCGGGTGTGTTTGCAAATCAGGAACGGATCATGGCATCCATGTTTGGTTTTCCGGAGTTTCGGACTGCAAAAATGGCTGAATACAAAACCGGGAACTTCGGTTACTGGTACCGCATTATTTAAGAAGGGAAAATAGCATATGGTCTTCCCATGTGTCACAGATGCGGATAACTTTCCGGCAGGTGCCCTCATATTCAAAATTTAAAGCCATTAAAAGGTGTATGGAGGGTGCATTGTCTTTCATAACATAGGCCTCTATGCGATGCAGGTGTAATTGTTCAAACATCATGGCAATTCCAAACTGCATCGCTTCTTTTGCGTAACCTCTGCCCTGATAATTCTGATCGAATTTGTAGCCAGTCTTACAGCAGTCATAGATCGAATGGGTGATGTTATAAAAACAGACAGTTCCGATAATGATATCCGGCTGATCTTTTTCATAGATCCAGAAACGCAGGCTTTGCAGACGTAAGGTAAGGTTGTATTCACAGGAAAGTACGGCATTCTGGTATTCTGCGGTATAGAAATTCTCCGGTCGTTTTGCTTCATAGCGTTCAAACAGAAGCTGGTTTCGATTGTAAAAATCAAGAACCGCCATCGCATTTTCCGGTGTTGGTCTTAATATTTTTAATAGCAGGCGTTCAGTTTCGTATGTAAGTTTCATGGAATTGCCTTTCTTGATTTCTTAAAATTTGTTATAATATGATACAAGGGTCAAGAGTTCTGACTTGTTGATCCGCTCACACATGAGGAAGTAGCGATTTCCTTTGGAAATCGCTACTTCCTCATGTGTGTAGAATTGTGGGAGTTGCGTAGCAACGGAGCAATTCGTGTATCAAATGAGTGTAAAAGGTACTCCTTGTATCATACTATATTGCCACAGGATTGGAAAGGGAAAAGATATGCTTAATACAGAAGAAAAATATATGAGGGCTGCGATAAAAGAAGCAAAAAAAGCATATGCATTAGAAGAAGTGCCAATTGGCTGTGTCATTGTCAGAGATGGCAAGATCATTGCGAGAGGTTATAATAGAAGAAACACAGATAAAAATACACTTGCACATGCAGAATTGACGGCGATCAAAAAAGCAAGCAAAAAGTGCGGGGACTGGCGGTTAGAGGACTGCACGATGTATGTGACCTTAGAACCCTGTCAGATGTGTGCCGGAGCCATTGTACAGTCACGAATGAAAAAAGTGGTGATCGCAGCGATGAACCCAAAAGCCGGATGTGCAGGTTCGGTCTTAAATCTGCTGCAGATGGCTGAGTTTAACCATCAGGTAGAAATAGAAAGGGGATTGTTAGAAGAAGAATGTTCGATGATGCTCAGCACCTTTTTCCGCGACCTGCGTGAGAAGAAAAAGAAAAATTCATAGAATCTTAAACAAATCAACGAAAAGTATAAAAGAACAAAAAGCGCCTTTCCTGTATAATGGTTTTTAGGAACAGGAGGCGTTTTTTTATGGCAGGAAACAGAGAAGTACAGATGATATCCATAGAACGAAATGATGCATATAGGCAGAGAAACAGACAGTATGTCAATCATAGATATGCCAAGGAGCGTAGAAATGATTCACGAATGATCCGCAGGCAGAAACGCAGGAGAAAGCAGAAAATGCTTCTGATCCGTACATTTCTTAGTATTGTGCTTTTAGCTGGTCTGTGTTATACAGCAGTTCATTATGACATTGGAGATTTGTTTGGAAAAAAAGCAAAGATAGAACGTTTAAAGAAGTCAGATGAATATCCGAAAGAACTGATCGAACTTGTGAAAAAGAATGAAGAAACTTATGATTTCGTAAAAGATTATCCAAATAGGGAAACTTACCAGAAAGCCACCATTGATATTTCAAAAGATGTTAAAAAAGGAAAAGTGCCACTTTTGATGCAGTGGGACAAGCGTTGGGGATATGATGCTTATGGAGATGCGATGATAGCACTTTCAGGATGTGGTCCTACTTGTATGACGATGGCATATCTGTATCATACGGGTGATACTTCCATGAATCCAAAAAAAATGGCAGAGTATGCACAGGATAACGGATATCATACCGATGAGGGGACAAGCTGGACATTCTGGACAGATGGTGCAACCGGTTTAGGTCTGTATGGGGAGGAGATTTCTTTAAATGAGAGTACGATCGATGCGGTATTAGATTGTGGAGGTCTGGTTGTATGCAGTATGGCACCCGGCGATTTTACAGATACCGGACATTATATTTTGCTTAGGGGATATGACAGCAAAGGATATTTTGTCAATGATCCAAACCACAGGAGCAACAGTAAAAAACAGTGGACGTTTGATACTTTATCCGGACAGATTAAGAATCTTTGGGCAATTTATGGACAGTAGAAGGAAATACCAAATCTAACATTGACAAAAACCGCAGTAAGGTGTAACATAACAGTGTTATGTTACACCTTTATCAAATAAAAGGAGAAAGTAATGGCAGGAAAGAAATTGCAGGATGGTGAAACGAAAAATCAGCTGCTTTTGTGTGCAAAAGAAGAATTTATGCAAAAAGGCTTTATGAAAGCATCGCTCCGGAATATATGCAAACAGGCAGGAGTGACTACAGGAGCATTGTATTTCTTTTTCAAAGATAAAGATGATCTGTTCTGCAATGTCGTTGGCAATATGTTAAAACGTTTGGAGGTTGTCTTAAAGGAACATCTCTCCTTTGAAGCAGAGGAGATGAATACCGGAAAAGCCACAGAACATGATGAGGGCAGTGATTTTGAATCCGCGGTGAGTATTGTACATGAGTTGTATCAGTATCGGGATGAGGTATTGTTGATCTTAACAAAATCACAGGGATCTTCCATGGAATCCATACCGGATCAATTCGTAGATCTGATGGATGCACATAATGTATTTGCCTGTGAAGCTATGTGTAAGGCATATGGAGTGCCTATGGTAGACCGGAAAGTCGTACACTGGATGTCACATTCACAGATCGATATGTTTATTTTTATGGTAACACATATTGACAATGAAGAAGAGGCACTTGCATTTGCAGATAAAGCCATGAAATATTTAGTAGCAGGCTGGTATGGTCTGGTGAAGCCGTGGAATCATTTATAAAAAGTAAGAACAGGTCTTTCTGAAAAATGAAAGACCTTATAAAAAACATTTACATAACGCTGTTATGTAAACACATGAACATATATTGCAACTATAAAAATGCAGAATAATTGCCATTGGGCAAAAGGAGGAAGTTTGATGTATTTAGAAATAGCAGATGTGAAAAAAAGTTATGGTGAAGGTGGAAGTTATGTACAGGTGTTAAAAGGCGTGAACACAGGTGTCGAAAAAGGGCAGATGTGTGTCATACAGGGAACATCCGGTTCCGGTAAATCTACCTTATTAAACTGTATCGGTGGTCTTGATACGATGGATTCAGGTTCGATCAAGGTAGATCAGACGGAGATTTTTGGCATGAATAGTGACCAGTTAGCAGACTACAGACGGGATAATTTAGGATTTATTTTTCAGTTTTATAATTTAGTGCCGAATCTTACGGTCAGGGAAAATATACAGGTGTGCGAATATCTGACGGATGCCCCGCTTTCGATGGACGAACTGATCGAAACCTTAGGTTTAAGTGAGCATCAGAATAAATTTCCGGCACAGCTTTCCGGTGGGCAGCAGCAAAGATGTGCGATCGCAAGGGCATTAGTGAAAAATCCAAAGCTGCTGCTCTGCGATGAACCGACCGGAGCATTGGATTCAAAAACTTCAAGAGATATCTTAGTGCTTTTAGAGGAGATCAATGCAAAGTATGGAACGACAATGCTGATCGTTACCCATAACAATTCCATAAAAAATATGGTACATAAAGTCATTTTTTTAAAGGACGGACAGATCAGTAAGGAATATGAAAATGAAGTGAGAGTACCGGCAGCAGAATTGGAGGATTTATAATATGCAGAAGATCTTAAGAAAAAGAGTCCTGAGGGATTTGAAAGAAAATCTGTTCCGTTATCTTGCACTGGCATTTTTGATCGTGATCGGAATGTATATCATTGTATCTTTGATCGGTGCAGGTGTGACGATCATCGATAACGGACAGAAACACGATGATGCAAATAAGATCGAACAAGGACAGTTTGAGGTTTTTGTGCCATTGACAAAGGCGGGGATAGAAAAGATCAAAGAAGCAGGTGCTTTGGTTGAAGCAATGTTTTATGAGGACTATGCTGTAGATCAGGGGCAGATCGTGCGTGTATTTGCAAACCGCAGACAGATCGATCTGATAGAATGTGACACCGGTCATGTGGCAGAAACAGATGATGAGATCGTCGTCGAAAAACGTTTTGCAGAAGAAAACCAGATACAGACCGGAGATTCCCTTACGATCGCAGGACATATGTTTACGATTACCGGAACCGGAACTACACCGGATTATAATGTACCATTAAAGGAGATTTCCGATTCGGTTGCTGACAGTAAGAATTTCGGAACAGTGTTTGTGACGCAAAAGGCATATGATATGCTTCATGCTACCGGAAAGAGTGAGAAAACTGAAAATTATCTGTATGCTTACAGGCTGACAGGTGATACGGATAATGAAGCCGTCAAAGATGTATTAGAGGATATGAAAGTAGATACAGATAAGATCAAGGATACTTATTTTCAGGAATACTGGAAGCGGACAGGTGCGGTCTTAGATGATTTTAAAAATGGAGTAGAAGATCTGAATGATGGGGCAGAGGAACTGTCAGATGGTTTAGATGAGATCACAGATAATAATAAGGTATTAAATGATGCTGCAGAAAAATTATTTACTGCTTATTTGATACAGGCTTCTTCGGCATTAAAAGGATATGGATTTTCCGTTGAACTTACGGAAGAAAATTTTGAAAAAGAATTAGATCATATTGCAGATAAAGAAGGCGGTGTAGCTGCACTTAGTATCAGAGGGGTAAAAAGTGATCTAAAACAGATCAGACAGTTTAAAGATGGTATCAAAGAATATACCGATGCAGTTTCAGAAGCAGGTGATGGAGCAGAGGAACTGTCAGATGGAATTGAAGAATTAAAGAGTGGAAGTGATGATTTTCTGGATGAATATGATACCGGGCTTTCTGATCTGACACAGTTTATAACAGCAGAGGAAAATCCGAGGATCGGGGCAGCAGCAGACGATCAGCAGATCAATGTACAGTGCGGATATTTTTTCGGAGTTCTTTTAATGATGCTGTTTGCTTATGTGATCTCTGTTTTTGTGGTGCATGGCATTGAAAGAGAAAGCAGTGTGATCGGTGCTTTATATGCGTTAGGAGTCAAAAGAAAAGATCTGATGTTACACTATCTGACACTTCCGGTATGCGTGACAACGGTTGCAGGACTGATCGGGTTTGGTATCGGTATCAGCCCATGGGGAATCCCGACACAGATGGCAGATGCGTATGCTTATTATTCCGTTCCGCAGATAGAGGTATTGATCCCACCGATCTTAATCATCTATGGAATCATTATGCCGCCGGTTACAGCAATCATAGTTAATTATTTTGTGATCCGTAAAAAGTTGTCAAAGACAGCACTTTCCCTGATCAAAAATGAGGTAAAACAGCCGAAAGGAAGTAATGTTAATCTTGGTTCGATGGGATTTATCTCCAGATTCCGCATCAGACAGATGCTTCGGGAAATGCGTACAGGGATTACAGTTATCATCGGTATGTTCATTTCACTGATCTGCCTGATGTTAAGCTTGAATACAGCCGTATTATGCAGTAATGTACAGATAGACAATGTCAAAGATACGAAGTATGAATATATGTATACCTATAAATATCCGACCGAAAATCCACCGGAAGGCGGAGAAGCTGCGTATGTGAAAACGCTTAAAAAAGAAATTTTAGGTTATAATTGGGACATCAATGTGTTAGGATTAGAGGAGGATTCTAAATATTTTGATGCGAAGGTCGTAAAAGGAAGTAAAAATAAAGTAGCTGTATCTTCTGCCCTTGCACAGAAATATAAAATCAAAACAGGAGATGAACTGATCCTGCATGATGAAGATGCACAGATTGATTATGCATTTACGGTAGAAAATATTGTACAATATACACCGGCATTCTATGTATTTATGGATATTGAAGACGCAAGAGAACTCTTTGGAGCCAGTAAAGACGAATATAATGTTGTATTTTCAGATCATGCACTTTCTGTAGATTCTGCAAGATTATACAGCATTGTGACAAAATCCGATATTGAAGCATCCGCAGGAATTTTTTCAGATCTGATGAGAAGCATGGTCATTATGATCGTTGTCATATCAGCACTGATCTTTACGGTTGTGATGTATCTGATGATGAAAGTAATGATAGACCGGTCATCATTTTCTATTTCACTGATCAAAGTATTTGGTTTTCATAAAAAAGAAGTAAGAAAACTATATCTTGATGGAAACTTTTTCATGATCGCTGTCAGTGCAGCAATCTGTCTGCCGCTGTCAAAAGCGATCATGGATCAGGCATATCCGTTTATGGTATCGAACGTAAATTGTGGGATCAATATTGCATTTAAACCATGGCTCTGGGCAGTATTGTATGCAGCAATTTTGCTGTTATATTTTGTGATCAACAAAGCATTAGTAGGCAGATTAAATAAGATCGTTCCTGCGGAAGTGCTTAAGAACAGAGAGTAGAAGTAAGCAGAAAGGAGTGTGGTCAGATGTCAGAAGATAGAACTTATATTGCAATCGATCTGAAATCTTTCTACGCTTCTGTTGAGTGCAGGGAGCGTGGGCGTGATCCGTTGACGACAAATCTGGTGGTTGCCGATAAGAGCCGTACGGAAAAAACAATCTGCCTTGCCGTAACGCCATCTTTAAAAAGTTATGGAATACCGGGCAGACCACGGCTGTTTGAAGTAGTGCAGAAAGTAAAGGCAGCAAACAATGCCCGAAGGTCAAAATTAGGAAAGCAGGAATTTTCCGGATCATCAGATGATGCAGTACAGTTGACAGCCGATCCGTCATTAGCCATCGATTATATCGTTGCACCGCCCCGCATGGCATACTACATGGAATACAGTACGAAAATCTACAATATCTATCTGAAATATATTGCACCGGAAGATATCCATATTTATTCGATCGATGAAGTGTTTATGGATGTGACACAGTATCTTACATTATATCATCTGACAGCGAGAGAACTTGTGATGAAGATGATACAGGACGTTTTGCAGACGACAGGGATCACAGCGACAGCAGGGATCGGGACAAATCTGTATCTTTGCAAGATCGCAATGGATATTGTAGCAAAACATATTGAACCGGACAGCAACGGAGTCCGTATTGCAAAGTTAGATGACATGTCTTACCGCAGGCTTTTGTGGGATCACAGACCGCTTACAGATTTCTGGCGTGTCGGCAGAGGATATGCAAAGAAGTTAGAGCAAAACGGATTGTATACGATGGGGGATATTGCAAGGTGTTCGATCGGAAAATCCAATGAATTTTATAATGAAGATCTGCTCTATCATCTGTTTGGCGTCAATGCAGAACTGCTCATAGACCATGCATGGGGGTACGAACCATGTACCATAGAGCAGGTGAAAGCTTATCAGCCGGAAACAAACAGTGTCAGTTCCGGTCAGGTGCTCCATTGCCCATATGATTTTGAAGGGGCAAGGCTGATCGTAAAAGAAATGACAGATCAGGTGGTATTAGATTTAGTGGATAAAGGACTCGTGACAGACCAGATCGTGCTTACGATTGGCTATGATATTGAAAATCTATCCGATCCAAAGCGTAGAAAAATGTATAAAGGTGTTGTAACAACTGACCATTATGGAAGGCAGATCCCAAAACATGCCCATGGAACGACAAATCTGAAAAGACAGACATCGTCAACACAAATGATCATGGATGCAGTGATGGAATTATATGACAGAATCGTGGATAAAAATCTTTTGATCCGGAGGATTACAATTACGGCGAATAAGCTGATCGATGAACGGTTCGCAAAACAGCACGATGCCTATGAGCAGATGGATCTTTTTACGGATTATAAAGAGTTAGAACGCACCCGGAAAAAAGAAGATGAAGCTTTAGAGCGGGAAAAAAATATACAGAAAGCAATGTTAGATATCAAAAAGAAATATGGAAAGAATGCTATTTTAAAAGGAATGAATCTGTTAGAAGGAGCAACAGCGAAAGACCGGAATGAGCAGATTGGCGGTCATAAGGCATAGAGGAGCAGAGTCATGGATGAGAAAAAAGAATTTCATAAATATGATGATATCATAAATTTACCGCATCCGGTTTCAAAAACGCATCCCCGTATGTCTTTACATGACCGTGCGGCACAGTTTTCGGCATTTGCGGCACTGACCGGACACGAAGAAGCGGTCATGGAAACTGCCCGTCTGACAGAAGAAAGGCAAATCTTGACCGAAGATGCCGTTGCAAAATTAAATGAACAGCTTCAGTTGATCAGAGAGAATCTGGATAAAAAATGGGATGTTGTGATCACTTATTTTATACCTGATGCGAAAAAATCCGGCGGGGCATACATTTCCCATTCCGGTATCGTGAAAAAAATGGACGTGTATACACATACGATCGTCATGGAAGATGGTACAGTGATACCGATGGAGGAGATTTTGGAAATGGAAGTACGGTCTGATCTGAGTGAGGACACTTTCAGAAAATGAAAAATTTTTGATTTTTGAAAGTGGCTGGTTCTTATGCTTATAGAACAGAAAAAAACCGGATAAATTATATCAGTAATCTGACTTCGCCGAATAAAGTAAGTCAGTTATTGACTGCAAATGATACGGTAACGAATCATGTAACGATCGGCAGATATATTAAATATTTATGTAATGCATTTGTATTTTATGATATTAAACGTTATGACATTCGGGGAAAGAAGTATTTCCGTTGCTTCAGATTCGGGATGCTCATCCGAAAATGATAATCGCACGAACAAGGCATGATGAGTATCAGTACGAGGGTATTAAGATAGTAGATATTGCTGATTGGCTGTTAAATCCATAGTTTATTAGCGAAAAACAAAAAACAGGAATATTTTTATGAGTTTTCCACATACTAACTCCAAAGCTAATTTATAGCAAAAAGAGTGGAAAGTCACTCTTTTTATAATATGCATTTGGAGGAAAAATTTATGAAAGCAACAGGAATCGTGCGAAGAATAGACTATCCTGTTATAATAAGCTAAAGCCAAGAAACCCAGATAAATCAATGGTTTTCGCTGATTTTGTCCAAAGTAAATTTGCTTGAAATCATCATATCATGGGATTCTCAAAAGGTAAATATGAGTACCTTGAATACAGTCAAAAAAGTATGGCTATACTTAGGATAATTGGAGCAATATTCTGTGGGGCAATGCCTATGCACAGATTATCTGAAACGGCAAGGGCGAAGTTGTGGCTCTGTATCCGTTGATGCCAAACCGCATGACGGTGGACAGAGACAAACCTCGTACTTATCGGCAGTTCTCTTTTTGAATATAACGGTTATCTGTTCAAAGAGGATAGCCTGTGATAAAATGTTATGAGGATAATGCCTATGTGTTACTTTGAAGATATACGGGCAAATTAAATATGGGAGGTGGCAATATGACCATAGAAGAAATTCTTGCCGGGGAATCCCAGAACGTAGAGTTCAAGGTGCAACGCCCGGATAAGAGTATCAAATACATGAAAACTGTTGTTGCTTTTGCCAATGGCAAAGGTGGGCAGATTGTATTTGGTATTGATGATAAAACCAGAGAAGTAGTTGGAATTTCGGAAGATGTTGTTTTTCAGGAAATCGACGCAATTACCAATGCGATTTCAGATAGCTGTGAACCAACAATTATCCCAGATGTGTATTTGCAGAACATAAATGAAAAACCAGTAATTGTTGCCGAAATTAGAGCCGGACGACAGAAACCATATTATATTAAAGCGGATGGTTTGGAAAATGGTGTGTATATCCGTGTGTCTGGCACTACTCGTCCAGCTGATCGTGAGATGTCCAGAGAATTGTACTATGAATGCGATGGACATGCTTTTGATTCTGTGATTCGCAGAGATTTGAAGGTGACAGATGAAGATATTGACACGCTTTGCAGGCAAATGAAGGAGGTTGCCATTGCGAACGGCAAGTCTGATCTCCAGAGAGCAGCTGTAAAGGACGTGACAAAAAATGTTCTGATCAGTTGGGGCATTTTAAAAAAAAGTGAAGATGGAAATATCTATCCAACCAATGCGTATGTTTATCTGACAGGGCAAGGCGGCTTACGTTCCGTGATACAGTGCGGCGTGTTCAAAGGAACAACCCGTGCAGTATTTTTAGATCGCCGGAATTACGAAGGACCACTTTGGGACCAAGTAGACGAAGCGGTAAAATTTGTTCTGCGAAATATCCGCATGGGTTGCCGGTTGGAAGGCGTGTATCGTCAGGATATTTATGAGCTGCCGCCGGATAGTATCCGTGAGTTGATTGTAAATGCGGTTATGAATTGCAGTTACATTCAGGCTTCAAATATTCAGGTGGCAATTTATGATGACCGACTGGAAATTACGTCTCCGGGTGGTCTGCTTCCTGGTGTGACGATTGATTTGATGAAAGAAGGATTTTCAAAAATCAGGAATCGTTCGCTCGCTAATGCTTTTGCATATATGAATCTTGTTGAAGCATGGGGCAGCGGTATTCCGAAACTTATGCAGGCTATGAAAGAATATGGTTTGCGTGAGCCGGAATTTATCGACATGGAAGTTGCGTTCCGAATCAATCTTTATCGAGGTCAGAATGGGGTCAATGATCTCAATCGTGACCTCAATGACCTCAATCATGATCCCGTTGACCCCAAAATTGACCTCGAAACTCGATTAGAAGAAGTAATTCGTAAATCTCCTGAGCTTACCTACAAAGCACTTGGAGAGATACTTGCTGTTTCAGCGGCAACAGTGAAACGTACTATGGCAAAAATGCAGCAGGAAGGCAAGATTGTCCGTGAGGGGTCTAATAGAAAAGGAAAATGGATATTGACAGATAAGAAGTAATGATATAGGACTGATGGGATGAATGACACGACAAGAAGTATTTAGCTGGTGCAAGCAACAATACGGTACAGAACCGGAGTATCCGTGGAATGACTGGAATGTTGTTTTACGCCACACGGACAATCAGAAATGGAACGCTCTTATCATGGAAGTTCCGGGAAGAAATCTGAAAGGATTGGTTTGAAACTGAATGTTTTTACGGATGTCCAGCTTTTTGAGCGTAAATGGAGAAAGGCTCTGAATGCGAACACAGCAGAGGAAAAGGCAGAGTTGCTGAAAACGATTCATCAGGATCGGGATTATCACTGCGTTCACCGGTATGCTGCGAAAGCATTGGCGATTGTTCCATATAATGCTGATATTTATTATTGGCTGATTCATGTGATTCATAAGCAGGGACATAGCGAAATTGCAAGAAGTGAGCTGCAGACGGCAAAGAAGCGACTGCTTGAGGAAGAATATGCAGTGCTGACAAATAGATTGGCTGTGGAAGCCGGGATGATATAGAAAGTGCAGGAATGTAAAAATGCCGGAGGTAAACGAACTTACTTCCGGCACTTTTTTCAATATGATTCACATTGCATTATAAATTCGTGCAACAGTGTCGCACTTTTTATTTAGCGATAGATTTGCAAACTGGAGGGTGTTTCATTCGTTCTTCAAATAACGAATAATATTTTTCTGTAACTGATGGTATCGCTCTTTGGTGTTCGGGTTCTTTCCACAATACTCTCTTTTCATTTGTTCATTAGGTTCGTATGCTATCGGAATATCGTATAAATCGAATTGCTCACGGGTAAGATCGACATAACATCCATCAATTTTATTGAAATAATGTGTTCCTCCTCCGTTCACTCTGATACGATGAATACTTCCTCCAAACATATCATAAACAAGCATTGCTGTAATAGCACATTGCCCGTAGGAGGGATCGGTCGAAACCCATTCTGCCTGACATGACGGATATGCCGTCTCTGCCGACCATGTTTTCCTTAACACTGCATACAACTTATGTAATGTATCAATCCCAGGAAATGCAGCTACTTCCTGACATCTTTTTTCAGCTAATTCCTCTCCCTGATAATAAGAATCATCAGCACCAGCCGGCACTATTTCTTCCAAATTTTCCAAAGCCTTTTTTATTGCACTACTCATAGGATTTCCTTTCATATAAAAGTCATATACGTCTTTGTAAATATACCATATCTATTAACTGGATACCGTCTTCATAAATTGGGTGGTCATAATTATCAGTAAAGAAATTCGGAATACTGTGAGAACGGGCAAAACCACATTTTTCATAAAATGGTATTGTTAATGGACTATCACCTGTTCCTACTTGTAAAACAGAATATCCATCTGCATATTTACTGGCGAGGAAATCAATAAGTGCTTTGCCATAGCCCTTTCCCTGATTCTTTGGTTCAACTGCGATATTCTTGATTTCAAGTACTCCATTACCTTCTTCAGTGACAACACATTCAGCCTTTACATTACTGTCTTCAAGCACATACATAGTACCTTTTTCAAGATAGCGATCAACCATACTCTCTTGTTCATCCGCTAATAACAGTAATGATATAAATTTCTTTTTATTTTCATTCACTTCTCGAATTTTCATACAACTTCTTACTCCATCAATTGCCATCTATCTTAATTCATTAAACTGGAAGGTGTCAGAGAAGCAATTCCAGTTTAATTTCATCAAGCGGCTTTCCACTCGTATCCCATGTAGTATTTTCTACAGACTCAGTTGCCTTAAAGCTCAACTTTTCATAATGCCGAATGGCGTCAGTAAGAGGGCTGGCTGTCCAAAGAATATTTTTCTTCACCTTGTTTATATGGTCTGATTGTAAAATTCATTATAGTATCCTCCACTAAATCCCGATTTATAAATCAATTCTATCACAAAATACAAGTGGTTTGCAGATGAAAGAAATATCCTTTTTAAATTTGATGAAAAGATTCTGTAACACCTTCGCCAGATATGGTGACAAGGCAACTACAAATGCCTGCTTAACCATATCTGACGAAGGTTTATTTGATTTTACGACATTTTGCAGACGCACTTGTTTTTGCAGCAAACAGCAGAAACAGGTGCGTTTTTTCTACATTCGGAAATAAGTTCCGTTGCTGTTCTCCGCCATCCGAATCTTGAAACTTTATTCACAAATTTCAAGATTACGGAGGAAAGATTATGTACTACGATTTGAAAGAAACCGGAAAACGGATAAAAAGCCTTAGAAAGCAGAAGAATATGACACAGGACCAGCTTGCCGATAAGCTGAATATCAGTGTCAGCAATCTTGGAAAGATTGAGACGGGTTATTCCGGTGCATCCATAGATTTACTTATTGAGATGGCAATGTTTTTTGACATTTCGCTGGACTATATGTTCCTGGGGCGTGACATGCAGACGGATAAACTGAAAAAGCAGATTCGGATGATGCTTGGTCGGCGCATAGAAATCGACCAGCAATTATAAAAAATAAAAGAGGAAGTGCCGAAAGTTTAATTGCTCTTGGCACTTCCTCTTTTGTTTAATTATCCCTTTATAAAATTATTTGTCAATTCTTCCCTCTGCATAGTTTATCTCTTGTTCGATGCTTCTAACATATTCAGGATAATCAACCTGTTGACGCATCTCTGTTGAGATAAAATTCTCCTGACAGTAATTTTGGGAGGTAACAGCGGCAAGTCGAGAACGCCAGGCAGAAATAAGCTCTTGGCTTTGGGTATTATCGGCTATTTCTTCAAATGCTTCTGACAGCCAATAAAATTCTTCATTAGTACAGTCATGTAGAAAAAAATCTGTGCTTTTTTCAATATCAGCAGATAAAATATCAACATATTTTTTCCAACACTGTTCGATGCCATAGTCCCAGTTATCCTGTGTTTCATCTGAAATGCGGATTCGCTCTTTAATAATGTCAGCTATATTTTCTTTTATCATTACTTACCCCTCCTTGTAGGCTGAATATTATCTGGAAAGACAGTTCCTATTTTTCCGTTTGTTTTAATGACAATAACTCGAACACCTTTATAAAATCCATACAATTTTTTGCCATTAGGAGCATGGCGGTTAGCTTTTAATCCGGCAACGTGTTCGCCTGCACGACGAATATCTTTTGTTGTCCAAGATTTTGGAAACCAAGATTGTCCAGTGTCGTGAGTTTTTGCTTTTGTTTTATGGTTAGGAATATTACCAACTCGCACGCCATTAGGATATGTTTTGACAATATTATATTTAATGCCATACTTGTCGAGCTGATTCAAGCCTGCTTGTCCATGTCCGCCACTAACGAGTCGCAATTTGTCGTTCTTACGGGTAGGTTTTGTATATTTGCCTTCACTGGAATGTATGAGAGCAAAGTCACTGACACTTGTGCCGCTACCTTTGGTGTTTATGTATCGTCCGCTTTTACTTGTCCCCATATTATGCCACCTTCTTTCGCTTATAGGAAATCCAATCTGGAAGGTGATGAAAGTGGGTGTAGCGTTCATATTATCCAAAAATCTTTGGATTGTATAAACCGTATACGATAACAACTTTAGGAGTCAATTCGGATAACATAGCATCAAGTCCAGCTTCAAGATAATATTTATCTTCTTGTGTCCGGCTGCAACCATATGTTCCGATAGAAACAATGCTGTTCTTTGGTATACCAGCAAATGCGGGAGCAAAATCAAAAAGCTGTCGGTTATATGTTCGTTCATCGCCCCATCGAACATTAGGAATAACATATTTTCCTTGCTCTTGTAAATAATATCCAACGGAACGACTTACACCAATATTTGCAAGTTGCTCCCAAAGTGGCATATCACGATAGAGAGAGCAGTCAGGTGTGGAAATAATTTGAACATTTTTCAGTTCATCAATGTAATTCTGCGGAATGCTAACAAAATCCCGAAAATGAGGATCATGCTCATAGAATACAAGCATTTCGTTTGCAGGATTTGAAATTACATTTCGTTTTGAAAAAGGAACAGCAACAGTTGGAAGCACAATTTCTAAAGGTGCTTTCAAAATAGGGATTTCAAAAATCCCATCGAAAAAAGCGGTTTCAATAAGTTTAGAATTGAAACCATCATAAAATAAGTTATTCATTCTAAAATATCCTTTCTCCTCTATCTGGAGGAATACGATGTCAAGCAATTCACTTTTGTATAATTTGCGAATTGCAGCTACGGAAAGGATATGCTATACTCATTTTGATCAAGGAATGCGAATAGCATATCCGCTTATGAAACGTATTAGATTGCTGCGCCAACAGCTTTTTAATACGTTTTATTTTCATTCAATGCAACCACCACCCTAACTTGCTTGGTCAAAGAGACAAAGAAGGCGATGCTCGTAATCGGTGTAACTGCCATAATAACGTCTCCGCCATTTCTGGTAATAATCATAAGCATAACAAGCAGCTTCGTAACTTATCTCGAATATTTTTGAGATGCTTTCTGGATTATCCAGTTTGAGCTTATGAATCAGAACAGGTGGTGCAAGTGCGTATTTGGCAAAGAATTTCACTTCTTTTTCTGCCAGTTCACTGTCCTCTGTATGATCCAGGACAATATGACCGATTTCGTGCATAATGGTGTGATTTACACGTCCATAGTCTTTTTCATCGTTGTAGAATATGTACCACTGCCCATTTGTTCTTTCTACAGAAAAGCCATCTTCGCTTTTCTTAATCAGAAGCCAGCGTTTACTTGGGGCGATAGCTGAGTATGGAATAACCTTGATTCCCATTTTATGTGCAATTTCAAAACCGTTAATAGGTACGCAGGATACTCCATATTTTACAAACATTCTAACGACGATACGCTTGATTTCTTCGTATCTTTGATTCGATATTTTGATCGACAATACTTACTCCTCCCCGAACAGTGCATCAATCAGAGCTTTCTTTTCCTGATCCGTCATAGAAGAAGCATTTCTTGCAATCATACGGCGAACTTGGTGATAGTTGAACGCATCGTTCTCAATTCCCAGAAGATAATCTGAGGTTGTGTGTAACGCAGTTGCCATATTAGCAATTACGTCTGGTTTTGGTTCTCTTGTTCCGGCAATATAACGTGACATAGCGGCTTCTGTGATACCGATTCGTTCAGCCAGTTCTTTTTGCTGAATGCCCCGTTTCTGAAGCATCTCAGATATTCGTTCTCCTAATGCCTTGCCCATGATATTTCCTCCTTTTCGTCGGGTTTTACTTATCAGCCTGATTTTATTATATTCACGAATTGCCAAAATGTCAAGTGCAATTACCAAAAAAGAAAATCATGTCCCAAAACCATCAATGACACGGTGGGTAATCATCAATATTACCACATAAAAAGAATGCTGATAAACCGCTACAATTTACTTGCAGCTAACGAAAGGAAGCTGCTGAATCCTGACAACTGAACAAGTCATTCATCAGGTACATTCCTGTTGTCGGTGGAGACATCAGCCACATCTGCGGTGCGAACCATGGGCAGATTCTGTAATAAGCGGAATCTGTCTATTCTTTTACCGATGAGATTTCCTGAATAACAGCGGTAAAAAATGGAAAGTATAAAAGTGAAGGTGGTGATTGCAGATGACAGGCGAAAAAAAGCATACACCTATCGACCATCTGGTTGATATTCGTGATGTGAAGATTGACAGTTCTCTGCCGACAGAGGAAAGAATCAAGTCTTTTGTTCAGCAGATCAAAAATCCGTATCAGTTTAAGGTAGGAAGTACCGTTGTCCGTGTGGCGTTTGCAAATACGCAGAACACGATCACTGACAACTTCATTAACATGGTTGCTTCCATGTAAGCTGTCTCTGAACTGGAATGTTACTGTGCACACAGCAGCCAGACATTTACTGTCTGGCTGCGTAAGAAAGTGATTCAGGTGGTGATTTTTGCTTCGCAAAGCGAACTTTCATGCAAAAATCACGAGTTACTGGTCACGGAGTGAACAGTAACACTGGAACAAATTGGCACAGAAAAAGTGCGGCGGCAAACTGGAGTTATGCTGAGGACTATGGTAGTATGGTCTTGGACAAAATCAGTGAAACTCCGGTTTGTTTTGGCTTCTGGCGAAGATCAAAAAGGAGTGGCACATTATGCAAACAATTTTGGATAACAATTATCTTGCTGCCATCTACCTGCGGCTTTCAAAGGAAGATGGTGATCTCTCCACAACAGGAGGGAAAACTGAAAGTAACAGTATTGCCAATCAGCGAAAACTGATTGAAGAATTTTTGAAGAAACATCCTGAGATTACGTTTGTTCAGGAGTTCTGCGATGACGGATTTACCGGTACGAACTTTGACAGACCGGATTTCCAGAAAATGATGGATAAAATCAAGCAGAGAGAAATCAACTGCATCATTGTAAAAGATCTCAGCCGTTTTGGACGAGATTACATTGAGAGTGGTCGTTATCTGGAAAAGATTTTCCCGCATCTGGGTGTTCGCTTCATCGCTATCAATGATAACTATGATTCTGCTCAGAAAGAGCAGGCAGGAAATGAAATCATTCTTCCATTCAAGAATCTGATCAACGATTCCTATGCGAGAGACATTTCCATTAAAGTCCGTTCTAATCTGGAGATTAAGCGGAGAAATGGTGAATTTGTTGGTACGCATGTGGTATATGGCTATCAGCGGTCTGCGGATGATAAGCACCGACTGGAGATTGATAAGACTGCCGCAGCGGTGGTTCAGCGTATCTTTCAGATGAAGGTGGACGGAAGCAGTCTGGGACAGATTGCAAAACGGCTGAATGAAGAAGGTGTACCTTCTCCACTGGAATATAAGCAGTTATGCGGTGCAAAACTGAAAACCAGTTTCAAACAGCAGGCAAAGTCAGAATGGAGCCATGTGGCGGTCTATCGGATTTTGCAGGATGAAATGTATATCGGAACATTGGTACAGGGTAAATCAACTTCTCCGAATTATAAGGTTAAAACCCGTAAGCTCAAAGATAAGGAAGAATGGATGCGGACGGAAAATGCTCACGAAGCAATCATTCCTCCGGGAACCTTTGACCTGGTTCAAAAGCTGCTGCACGAGGATACACGAAGCACAAAGGAAGGTGATACAGTCGCTCTGTTTGCCGGAAAGATTTTCTGTGCTGAGTGCCACAGTACCATGGCAAGAAAACGGTCGGTAATCTCTGGCAGAGAATATGTTTATTATGTCTGCCAGGATTCCGGCTGCAAGCTGAGAATCAAGGAACAGCTTGTGTACGATGCGGTACTTGCTGTGATTCAGTCACAGGTTGCTATGGCACTGGACATGGAACGGGCATTAAAGCAGCTGAATGATGTATCCTGGGAACGTCGGGAACTGGAGCGGATTGCATCCGGTATTACACGACAGGAAGAAGTAATTGCTCACAACAATCAGATGAAAGCCATGATTTATGAGGATTTCAAGAACGAAGTGATTTCTCTTGAAGATTACCGGATTTTCAAGGCGGAATTTGATAAGAATATCAGTGAAGCAAAAGAAACGATTGCCAGATTGGTTGGTAATCGCAATCAAGTGAAAAATGGATTGACTGGTCAGCAGAGCTGGTTGTCACAGTTTCATCAATATAAAAATATTCAGGAACTGACACGCCGGGTGGTTGTGTACTTCATCGAAAAGGTTGAGATTACAACTGAGAAGGAAGTATTGGTAACACTCAGTCATTCGGATCAGTTCCAGGCAATCGCAGAGTTTCTGGACGATTATCATATTGCATCGAAGGAGGTGGAATAAATGGCACGAGTATCACGAAAGAACCGGGCAGATGAAATTCTGAACAATGAGATTCCAAGCACAGAGGTTTCGTTTGAAATGACGGTTTACAAGACTGCCATTTATGCCAGACTTTCCCGTGAAGATAATCTGAGTGATTCCGATTCCATTGATAATCAGATTGCTTTGATTCAGAACTATATCGAGAGCCGCCCGTATCTTCAATATGAAAAGACCTACACAGATAACGGATTTACAGGAACCGATTTTGACCGTCCAGGCTGGAAAAGTCTGCTGGAGGATGCCAAAAGTGGAAAAATCAACTGCATTGTTGTAAAAGACCTTTCCCGTCTCGGTCGAAACTACATTGAGACAGGCGAGTTTCTTGAAAAAATCTGCCCGTTCTTTGGCATTCGTTTTATTGCTGTTGTCGATAATTTCGATACAGAAACGGCAGAATCGACTGCACAGCTGTCTGTATCACTCTCCAACATTGTCAATGACTATTATGCCAAGGATATTTCACACAAGGTTTCTACGGCACTGCGGAATAAGATGGAGCATGGCGAGTATATTGGAAACTGGGAAAAATACGGTTATATGAAGTCAGCGGAAAACAAAAATCAGCTGATCGTCAACCCAGAGACAGCTCCGGTTGTCCGCATGATTTATGAGTGGCGTAGGGATGGAATGAGCTATATGGGAATCAACAAAAAGCTCAATGATCTTCAGATTCCTTCTCCGGGACAGTATAAAGCTGACCGTGGCATTGTAACGAACAATAATCAGAAAGCCAGAAAGATTCTATGGAATAAGCATATCGTAACAGACATTCTGAAGGATATTACTTATCTTGGGCATCTGGCACAGAGAAAAACGGCTCAGTGTTTATATGCCGGACTTCCAGTCCATCGGGCAGAGGAAAAAGACTGGATTGTGGCTGAGAATACGCATGAACCGATTATTGAGCAGACTTTGTTTGATGCAGTTCAGAAAATCAATGAGGAAGCAGCTCAGAAATCAAAAGCAGCCTATGGAAAGTACGATCATCTGCCTAAAGCAGTCAATATCTATGGAAAGAAATTCACTTGTGCAGATTGTGGTGCAGTGATAAAACTGTTTCGCTCTTTCAGCACCAAGAAAGACAAAGTGTATTTTACATTCAAATGCCCGACATTTCAGGAACATGGAGACAGAGCTTGCAAGATAAAACGGATTCGGAAAGCGGATTTGGATGCAGTAGTTCTTGAGAGCATCAAAACACAGCTGGCATTGTTTGTAGACATGGATGCAACGCTGAAACAGCTCTTGAAAGCAAAGAAAGCGATGTTGTCTGACAATAGCCATGCAAAGGAAGTCCGTACCGTAAAAGCGGAGCTGGTAAAAAAGAAAACCTTGTTCAGCGGTCTGTATCAGGACTTCCGGGAAGGGATTCTGACGCAGGATGATTATGCAAGTACTCGTGAGATTCTTGTTCGGGAGATTGAAAAACTGGAAAAACAGTTATCAGAGCTGACAGCTGCGAAGAAAGAGAGTACCAAGCAGACACAGGCAGAGAAAGAACTGGCTTCTCTTGTAAAGAAATATTCCAAAGCGACAGAAATGACACAGGAACTGGCAGATGCCATGATTGAATCCATGCAGCTGCATGATGATAATTCAGTCAGCATTACATTCCGCTATATGGATGAATTTAAGGCGGTTATGGAATCCATTGAAGCACTCAGGAAGGAAGTGGCATAGGATGATGAACTGTGTGGCGATATATCTTAGACTTTCGCAGGAAGATGTGGATAAGCGAACCTATCAGGCGAAGGATGACAGTAACAGTATTGTCACTCAAAGACAGCTGATCTTGCGGTATCTGGACAGCGATCCATCTCTTGCTTCACTTCCACGGATTGAGTTTTGTGACGATGGCTTTTCAGGCACAAACTTTTCCAGACCGGATTTTCAGAGAATGATTGATCTGATCCGGGAAGGAGAAATCAGTACCGTAGTGGTAAAAGACCTTTCTCGTTTTGGTCGAGACTATCTGGAGGTTGGTGATTATCTGGAGCATATCTTCCCGTTTTTGGGTGTTCGGATGATTTCTATCAATGACCACTACGACAGCAATAAATATTCTGGAAGTACACCTGGTATGGATGTCGCATTTCAGAATCTGATTTACGATTATTACAGCAAAGATCTTTCCAAAAAGGTGAAAACCGGAATGAGGGTAAAGCAGAGACAAGGTGGTTACGTTTCCTGCTGTCTGTATGGCTATAAAGTCGAAGAAAAACACAAAATGGTGATTGACCCGGAAACAGCCCCGGTTGTTCGCAGAATTTTTCTGGATGTGATCGGCGGCAAATCAACCAGTCAGGTTGCTAGAGAATTAAATGCGGAAGGTGTTCCAACTCCTTTGATGTATAAAAACATTCAGAGAAAAGCATCCGATAACCGCAAGCCCATGTGGACACATCAGAGAATCATTGACATGATTAGGAATCTGAAATATACCGGCTGTATGGTGAATCACACCAGAGAAAGCCGCAGGATTCGTGATAAGGCTGGCAGACGTGTACCACAGGAAGAATGGTATATTCATGAAAATGCTCACGAAGCGATTGTGAGTAAGGAAGAATTTGAAGCGGCAGGAAATGCGTTGCGGAAGGTTCGCCCCTATAAAAAGAAAGAGAATACGGAGAGCTTTCCTCTCTACTGTGCCCATTGTGGTCGAAAACTGCAGCGGACGTTCGGCTTGGATGACCATTTCTATTGTGCAACACCGTATTGGTCAGAGCTGGAAACTGCGTGTAAAGCTGTCCGCTGGGATCGAACAGAGCTTGAAGCAGTTCTTCTGGAATCATTGAAAGCAGAGCTTTCTGTGCTGAAGGTGGAAAGCAGTAAAAAGAAAAAGGACATTGAAAAAGACAGCACACGGATTCGGTCACGGTTAAAGGTGCTAAATGCGGAACTGAAACAGAGTGACGCACAGCGGATGCAAAGCTACATGGACTACAAGGCAGGAAGTATCAGCCGTGAAGAATTTCTTTCTGGCAGAGTGGAACGGGACAGCCGACAGGCAGAATTGAAAGCAAGTATCGCTGCTATGGAAGCTGAGTATGAATCTTGCATCCGGGCAGAGAATGAACGGAAAAAGGAGCAGGCGACTACTTCTAAAGCTGGTTCTCTGGATGAGGAAGCATTGAAGAAAGTGCTTTACGATGCGATTGAAAAAGTATATATTACAGACGGAGAACACATTGAAATCCTCTGGAAATTCAATGACTTGTTTGAATCTGGATAAATGGCAGAGCCAGCAATGTGCTGGCTTTTCCACTTGAAAATTATGCAACTTGACGGAATTTGACTTATTATATCACAATGGGGGGGAGCCGTAGTTTTCGCTCTCGGAAATTCAAAGAATTCAGTATTTATGCGTGTTTCCGGGGACGGAAATTTATTTTTTTGACTTTGCTTGACAGGATGGGATGATTTAGGAAGGGTGGTCGTTCCCAAAGAGATCCGTAGGACGTTACGGATACGGGAAGGCGACCCGTTAGAAATATTTACCGACCGGCAGGGTGAGATCATTTTGAAAAAATATTCTCCGATCGGAGAACTCAGCCAGTTTGCCGGACAGTATGCAGAGAGCCTTGCACAGACAACCGGAAATCTTGTGTGCATTACAGACCGTGATCATGTAGTGGCAGTCGCAGGAAATGGAAAAAAAGAATTTGACGGAAAGCCGTTAAGCAAACAGATGGAAGATATCATTGAGAGCAGGGAAGATTTCGTGGCAAATAAAGAAGACAGTTCTTTTGTGAAGATCACCTTAGATGATACAGGGGAACTTTCGTCGCAGGCAGTAGCGACGATCATCTGTCAGGGAGATGCGATAGGTGCGGTTGTGATCTCAAATAAAAAAGAGGACTACCCGATGGGAGATACCGAGCATCAGTTAGCAGTTACGGCAGCAGGATTTTTAGGAAGACAGATGGAACAGTAACAGGTGCAGCAGTTGCGTTCTCCGCCTAAAAAGTGTAGAATGATTAGATAGATTTTAAGGCAGGAGGACGCAGATGCGTTTTATACATATAGCAGATGTACATTTAGGAGCAGTACCGGACGAAGGCAAGCCATGGAGCAGTAAGCGGAAACAGGACTTATGGGACACATTTGCAGAAGTGATCGAACATGCAGGGGAAGAACAGGTGGATTTTCTGCTGATCGCAGGAGATCTGTTTCACAGACAGCCATTGCTTCGGGAGATCAAAGAAGTCAATTATCTGTTTAGCAGGATACCGCATACAAAGGTTGTGCTGATCGCCGGCAACCATGATTATGTGCATCCACATTCGTATTACCGTACATTCCGGTGGGAAGATAATGTATATTTCATAGGAAACCAGGAAATAGAGAAGATTGTTTTTCCAAAAGAAAATGTTTGTATTTATGGGGCAAGTTACTGGCAGAGAGAGATCAGAGAGCCGGTTTATGATAAGATCGGGGATTTAGAAGCAGATAAGATAAATATTCTCTTAGCACATGGAGGCGATGCAAAGCATATTCCGTTTTCAGTGCAGAAATTATGCGATGCCGGTTTTGATTATGTGGCATGTGGACATATCCATCAGCCGGAAATGTTAGCAGAGAACCGTATCGTCATGGCGGGTGCCCTACAGCCGATCGATGTCAATGATACCGGACAGCATGGATATTGGGAAGGTGAGATCAGTAAGCGTGGCGGAGTGGTACGTTTTTATCCGATCCGGAAATGTGAATATGTGCATCTTCCGGTAGCCGTACATCCGAACATGACAAACCATGAATTATTAGAAAAATTATCAGAGATCTTATCCTATGCAGAGCCGTTTCAGATCTATAAATTTATACTTTCCGGCAGAAAAAGTCCGGAACTTGAAATCGATACAGCAAAAATTTTAGAGTTAGAACATGTAGCAAGTGTTGTGGAAGATACGGTTTTAGATTATGATTTTGATAAATTAAAGGAAACTTTTGACAATCAGATGGTTGGACGGTTTATTACTGCCATGCAGGCAAAAGAGCCGGATGCAGTCACAAAGAAAGCATTGTACTATGGTGTAGATGCCCTGTGCCGGACAATGCGTCATTTATAAAGAAAGAATAATATGTGGATTGAAAAAATACAAATTAAAAATTTTGGAAAGTTCCATGAAAAGACGATCGAGTTTGAACCGGGACTAAATATTGTCTATGGAGCGAATGAATCCGGCAAGACGACAATACATAATTTTTTGACAGGAATGTTGTTTGGAATAGAGAAAAGCCGCGGCAGAGCAGGCAGGGATGATCTTTACGGAGCATATGAACCGTGGAACAGTGCGTCTTTTTATGTCGGAAATATGATCATGCAGATTGATGGAAAACGTTTTTTCCTGGAGCGGAATTTTTACCATAAGGAAAAATCGGCAAAACTTAGGAATTTAGAAGATAATGAAGAGTTATCCGTAGAATTTGGCGATCTTTCAATGCTCTTAGGAGGGCTGACAAGAGAAAATTACCAGAATACCTACTGCATCCGGCAGGCAGGATTTTTGGCAGATGAATCTTTAGCAGGAGCATTGGAAAATTATATGTCGGATGTTTCAAATTCCGGTGATGGCAGTGTACGCATACAGGCAGCATTAGAGGACCTGTCAAAAAAGAAAAAAGCAGTTGAAAAGGAGCAGAAAAAGAGTGCCGCAGCCCGTATGGAAGCCGCAGAACGTCTGTCTATGGAGGCAGAAATATTAAAAAAAGATATCATACTGCATAAAAACCGCAACAATGCAGAGAAACTCGCAGCAGATGATAACAGAAAAGAGGAACATGCATCTGAATGGGAAACTGTCCATAGAGTAGAAATACGCTGGGGACTTCTGATCGGGATATTGCTGTTGTTTGCAGGCGGCGGTTTTTTTCTGACGGGTGGGATTGCCCGGTGGATCGGGATTTTGTGTATGCTGTTAGCATTAGGAATATGCTATATCGCAGGAATCCGCTACAGTAACAAGACAGTAGGGAAGGATACGGATGAAATACCGGAAGAATTAGCAGATGAACTGCATTTTATGCAGGAACAGTGGAAAGAGAAAGAAAACCGTTATTATAATATAGAAGAACAGCTGCTCGAATTGGCAGAACCATCGAAGGAAGAAAGAGAGTTGGCCCAGGATGTAAAAGCCTTAGAACTTGCGATCCAAACGATCCAGAGGATTTCAGCGCAGATTTATGAAGATGTCAGTGACGGACTTCACGAAGCTGTTTCTAAGAACATCTCACAGATCACAAGTGGAAAATATGACAGCATTATTTTAGAGGAAGATTTAAAATTATTTGTCTGGGAAAACGGCAAGAAGATACCGGTTGGCCAGTTGAGCAGGGGAACTTTAGAACAGGCATACCTTGCCATGCGTATGGCAGTTGGAAGTATTCTGATACAGGAAGAACCGATGCCGGTCCTGTTAGATGAAACATTTAGTATGTATGATGATAAACGGCTTGCCGATACATTAACATGGTTATTAAAGCGGCAGGAACAGATCATATTGTTTACCTGTCAAAAGAGGGAACTTGAGGTGTTAGAGCGGATGAACGTGTCCTGCAATAAGATCATACTGGATGAAGGAGCACTATGAGTTTTAGAAAACGAAAAAAGAAAAAGTACCGTTTGTTCTGGTTTATTGTAAAATTACAGTTTCTGCTGATGCTGATATTAGCAGGAGGATTGTTTTACTATTACTATGGTGGATATGCCAGAGAAGTACAGAATATGAAGACAGAGGCGGTGGAATTTGTCAGGGATTCGACAGAAGATACGTTTAAAGCCGTCCAGACAAGCGTGGTTTATGATAAAAATGGCAATACGATCTCAACCTTAAAAGGGGAAAAAGATGTGTATTATCTTTCTTATGAAGAAATTCCGGTAGATGTCTGTGCAGCGATCATTAGTATTGAGGATAAAAAATTTTACCAGCACAACGGAATTGATTATAAGGCGATCCTGCGTGCGGTAAAAGCGATCATTGAAAATGGAGAAGTCACACAGGGGGCAAGTACCATTACACAGCAGTTGGCGAGAAATATCTTTCTGACACAGGATAAGACATGGCAGCGAAAAGTCGAGGAGATGTTTGTTGCTACAGAATTAGAGAAGAAATACAGTAAAAATAAGATCTTGGAATTTTATTTGAATAATATTTATTTTGGGAACGGTTATTATGGCATACAGTCAGCGAGCATCGGCTATTTTAATAAAGATGTGTCCGAATTAGATCTGTCACAGGTTGCATTTTTGTGTGCAATCCCAAACAATCCGACGATCTATGATCCGTTAGTACATGCAGATAATACGGTTGCAAGACGGGATCGTATTCTTAAGAATATGTATGAGGATGGCAAGATCGCAGAAAGTGCTTATCTGATGGCAAAAGCAGAAACGATAGCATTAGACCGTCCAGAGCATGAAAAAAATAATTATGTCGAAACATATACATACTATTGTGCGATCCGGCTTTTAATGGAGCAGGAGGGATTTGTTTTTCAAAATGAATTTGACAGCACAGAAGAAAAGGAAACTTATCAGAGTGCTTATGATGAATTGTATGAGACGTGTCAGAAAACATTGTTTACAGCCGGTTACCGGATCTATACATCTATAGATTTAGAAAAACAGAAAGTATTACAGCAGTCGATCGATGAAGCATTAGCAGGATTTACCGATGTGAACGATGAAGGCGTGTTCAAATTACAGGCGGCAGGTGTCTGCATCGACAATGATACCGGATACGTGCAGGCGGTTGTCGGGGGCAGAAGTCAGGATTTTGACGGATATACTTTAAATCGTGCCTACCAGAGCTACCGGCAGCCGGGAAGCTGTATCAAACCGCTGATCGTGTATGCACCGGCATTAGAGCGGGGATACACACCCGATTCCATGGTCGAAGATGAGCGTATAGAAGATGGACCGGCAAATGCAAATAAACGGTATGACGGAGAGATTTCTTTAAGAACGGCACTTGCTGCATCGAAAAATACTGTTGCATGGAATCTGTTTAAGGAACTGACTCCGAAAGTCGGGCTTTCCTATCTGAAAGAAATGGGTTTTGCAAAGATCGTACCTGAAGATGAACAGCTTACATCAGCATTAGGCGGGTTTACAAACGGAGTTTCCCCGATGGAAATGACGGCGGCATATGCCACTTTGGAAAATGACGGTAATTACAGAACACCAACCTGTATTATGAAGATCACAGATGCTGACGGCAATGAGATCATTTCGACGGATCAGGAAGAAACCTGTGTCTATAAAAGCACAGCTGCACGTATGGTCACAGATATGTTAACAACGGCTGTTACAGAAGGGACAGGAGCAGGACTTGGTGTGACAGATATGCCGTCTGCCGGAAAAACCGGCACGACAAATGATAATAAAGATGGCTGGTTTGCCGGATATACGAGGTATTATACAACCAGTATCTGGGTAGGTTATGATATGCCGGAAGAATTGCCGGGGCTGTCAGGTTCTACTTATCCGGGAGCAATCTGGCATACCTTTATGGAAAAATGCCATGAAGGGCTTGCACCGGTAGATTTTCTGCCATATATAGAGGCAGACAAGTATCAGAAGATCAGACAGGATGCATTAGGGGATGAAGAATGATCTATAATTAGATTGACAGATACAGGATTTTTTTTCTATACTAAAGGTAATTTTAAAGTAGCAGAATATTAAGAGATGAGGAGAAACGGGATATGAAAAAATATGGATTTGGTGTAGATATCGGTGGAACGACCTGCAAGATCGGATTGTTTGAAACAACCGGTGTGATCATTGAAAAATGGGAGATTCCGACAAGAACAGATAATCATGGGGAAAATATCCTTTCAGATGTTACGGATTCTGTCATGGGGAAAATGGCTGAAAAAGGAATTTCCAAAGAGGACGTACAGGGAGTAGGAATCGGTGTTCCGGGACCGGTGACAGCAGAAGGTGTAGTTCAGAAATGTGTCAATTTAGGATGGGGTGTTTTTGATGTTGTCAAAGAAATGACGGAAAAGACCGGCTTATATATCAAAGTAGGAAATGATGCAAATGTAGCTGCGCTTGGCGAAATGTGGCAGGGTGGCGGAAAAGGCAGAAAGAATATGATCATGGTGACTCTTGGCACCGGCGTTGGCGGCGGTATCATTGTGGATGGCAAGATCGTAGCCGGCAGTCATGGAGCAGGAGGAGAGATCGGACATATGACTGTAAACACAGAAGAAACAGAACAATGCGGCTGTGGCAGATATGGCTGCCTGGAACAATATGCATCAGCTACCGGAGCGGTTCGTCTCGCAAAAAGGAAATTACAGGCAACAGACAAACAGACTGTATTGAGAAATTATGATCCACTGACAGCAAAAGATATTTTTGACGCAGCAAAGGCAAAGGATCAGGTAGCAGATGAAGTGGTTGAGGAAATGACAATGATCTTAGGAAAACAGTTATCTGATATGGCATGTGTAGTTGATCCGGAGATCATTGTCATTGGCGGAGGTGTATCGAAAGCGGGCACAATCCTTACTGAGCGTATTCAAAAATATTATAAAAAAGCAGCATTTTTGGTATGCCGGAATGCAGAATTTGCACTTGCAACATTAGGTAATGATGCCGGAATGTACGGCTGTGTGCAGATGATCTTACAATGATCAGATTTAGGATGTAAGAAAAAACGATAATAAAATTCACATAACTACTTTACAAATAAAAAAAAATATGTTAGTATGATTAGGCACGTTTAAGAAACGTGTCCTATATGACGATGCGTGGCTCAGTTTGGTAGAGCGCTGCGTTCGGGACGCAGAGGTCGCAGGTTCAAATCCTGTCGCATCGATTAAAGAAAACGCCTTAAAATCAAGGGTTTCAAGCAAAAAAGCATTCCATGTATGGAGTGCTTTTTTTAGGTTTTGACTAACATTTGACTAACGTTTTAAAATTATGCTTTCTTCTGGAATAATTCACTAAGTGAATTGGCGGCGTTTATGTCTTGCTTTTCTAATGCATGGGCGTATATGTCTAATGTGGTTGAGATCTCAGAGTGCCCTAGTCGGTGTGATACTGTTTTTATATCGATATTTTGAGCAATCAATAGTGTTGCGGATGTGTGACGCAGACCATGCAAGGTTATCATTGGCAGCTTATCCTCATGTGTATTGTTATAGATCTTGATAATTTTTTGAAACACTTTGTTTGGTGTGGATATATCCATTTGTTTTCCGTCTGATTGTGTAAATATATGCCCTGTGCCCTTCCAGTATGTTCCTAGTGACAGTTTATACCTTTGTTGTTCTGCTTTATGCTTTTTTAATAGCTTCATGGTTTCAAGTGGGAGCGTTACGGTTCTGTTAGATGAGAAAGTTTTAGGTGCTTTTGTTATTATTCCGTCTTTGGTTCGTGCTGATGATTTGGATATAGTGATGCTATTATTATTAAAATCTATATCATCCCATATTAGGGCTATAAGTTCACCACGACGGAAACCGCCAAATATAGCAAGATAGAATAATACCTTGTACTGTAAGTCTATAAATTTAGTTTCGTAGAGTTTTGTGCTTTCTTCTCCGTTTGCTTTTGTACGTCCCCAGTGTGCAACGCTGTAAGGTTTATCTAGCTGATCAAGAAAGGCTTGTGTTTGTTCGAGCGTGAAATGACGCACATCTGTAGTTTTCTCTACCTTAGGCGGCTTTACTCTTGCGCATGGGTTACTTTCTATCAGTTGCCAGTATACGGCAGTGTTTAGGCTGCTGCTGATGATCTGATGAATGCGCCTGATGGTTGTTGTACTATAGTGCTTTTCTATTCCATTTCGTGTATATCCATGTTCTTGTAGATCATTATATAGTCTTGTTATGTGTAATGGTTGGATTTCGGTGAGTTTTAAATGACCTATAGCCGGTATAATGATACCATTTAAGGAACTTTCACATCGTTCAATAGAGGTCTGCTCCATTTGTTTATTAGCATATTCTGCTAACCATAATTTAGCATATTCCTTATAGGTCATTTTTTCACCTTTTGGAACTTTTCCGTTCTTCACTTTATCCTCGAACTCCATAGCAAAGCGTTCTAGTGCCTTTTGGTTCTGCTTTTCTGTCTTGTCCGGGTCCGGTTTCCATGTAACACGTTCTAAGATCTGATTGTCGTAAATATCCCGCCCATTACTAACGGTTATCTGGTAACTGTTACCTCGTTTTCTTATACTTGCCATTGTATTACTTCCTTTCTGTTGAAAAATTGCTAAAAATGGGTACAAAAATAACAGCTATGACCTTGCCAAAGCTGCCCCGAATAGGATATAATACAAATGCTTATAATTTTGTATTTGTATTACCCCTATTCGGGTATATGTAAGAGCCGTCCTATTACCGTAGGGCGGTTTTTACTGTCTGTTTAGGATTTGCCTATTGTAAAAATGCTAAAATTGGCATATAATACACTTAACAAGAGAACCGAAAGCTAGATAAAGCCTAGCCGCCGGTAAGTAATTGCTATAAGATAGCGCCTTAGTTTACCAGACCGAGGGCGCTATTTTTTTCTGCTTTTAATGTGTAAAACAAGAGTGATTACAGCGCAGAGCATAATTACAAACGTGAATAGATCGCTATATGTAACCATTGGCACCAGCTCCCTTCATATGTATTCCGGCAGCTGACAAGATCGCCCCTTCGGTTCCCCGATTAAATGTATTATATTGTCAATGTGCCAGGACTGCCTAAGTTCAACTTAGGGTGTCAATTCAAATTGATTTATTAGCCGAAGCCATTTTTGGCTTCAGCGAATCCATTTTTGGATTGGTTGGATTCCGTCGGATTTCACGACGGTATAATCCAATCGAGTACCCAAACGATACCCGATCGGGTCCGATCAGTCCAACTTTGGACACATCAGCAGGTTCAAAGGGGCTTAATAATAGTAATACCCTTTGCCAGCTCCGCAGAGCCATCCACTTTAGAACCTGTAGGTTGCACTGGTGCAACTCTATTTGTCTGGTTCGGTGTACCGGGGGATTTCGGTTAGTTCTTCAACTCGTTTTAAGGCTTCTTTTTTTCCTAGTTTATTCAAAGTTTCATAATCATCTATGAGTTTCGCCTTGTCAGTTAGATCTATATAATATCCCTCGTATGGTTCAAGTTTTTCGCCTTTGTAGGTCATACCTGATCCGTATTTGATTTCATATTTTTCTGTGTCTAGGTCTAAGAATGCCATGACATCAGTATCTAGTGCATCTGCTATTTTTTGTATGGTTTCTATTTTAGGGTTCGATTTACCAGTTTCCCATTGTCCTATTTGTTGTTGAGATATTCCATTAAGCCGTTTCCCTAATTGCTTTTGCGTCAATCCCTTTTCTAATCTAATACGTTTTATGGTTTCACCAATACTCATGTTATCACCTCAAAAAAAATATAACATATGAAAAGATAACAAACAAGAAAAAAATTGTTTTTGAGTATTGACACAAGAAATAACTTGTTATATACTCACCTTATCACAAGAAAACGCTTGTGTCAATAAAAAAGCAGAAAGGAAGTGGCAACATGGAAATCAACACAAAAAAACTTCAAATTGCGATGGCTAGAAAATGTATGAATCCTAGCGATTTAGCAGTAGCTATTGGCTGTACAAGTACATCTATTCAACAGATCTTAAGAGGTGCTAGAGGTGTACAGATGAAGAAATTAGGCCTTATTTCTAAAGCATTAGAAGTAGATCCAGCGGAACTTATCGACTAAGCACAAGATCATGGCGGCGATGTAGTAAGAGAGATAGAAAGGAGCGTAAGCATGACCAGAGCAGAGAAAGCGCAGGTTATCATTGAAGAAATCAACGAATCGTACACGATCCCGACCTATATGGAGAAATACGTTACCCAGCGCATCATTGACGCACTGGAGCAGATCGAAGTCAAAGAGAAGAAAGGAGCGTAAGAGCATGGACGCACAAGAAAAGAAGTTCACAGAGCAGGATATGAGCAACTTTATGTCAATGCTTATGATACAACAAGATGTAAATTGGCGAATGGAGATGCAAACGAAAATAAATGCACTAGAGAATAAAGTGCGGCAGCTTAGCACATGGGTTGAAGCAAATAACGATCATCAGAGCAGGCGAACCGGTGTTGAAATGGTATCAATCAAAGAAGCAAGCCAGCGTTCCGGTATATCATACGATTTTATACGGAAAATGTGTATTAACAAGCAGATTTCTTATGTAAGAGCAGGCAGTAAATACCTTGTGAATTGGCGGTTGTTTCAGGAATATCTAAATAAAGGCGCGGCAATAAATGACGATTTAAAATAGAGAGGAGCATAGCATGGGAGAATCGACAAAGCGTTACTTTTGGCTGCGCTTAAAAAAAACATACTTTAACCAGCTAGAGCAGAAGAAGATGAGCCGACAGGCAAACGGTAAAGATATGCAAATAGTCTATCTTCGGATGATGTTATTAAGCCTAGATAATGATGGATATATCTTTTTTCAAGGTGTTTATGACAGCTTAGAGGAAGAATTGGCGGAAGAATTTAACGAATCAGTAGAGATCATAAGAAAAACGGTTACTTATCTCGTCAATAATAACATGGTGACAATAGACGCAGAGGATAATTGTTTTCTGCCAGAGGCACAGTCATTGACTGGTAGCGAGTGTTACAGTGCTGAAAGAATGCGGAGATTAAGAAAAAAACTCAAAGCGTCACATTGTGACAGTGATGTTACACCATGTGACGAAGAGAAAGAGATAGAGAAAGATAAAGAGAATAGTAATATAAATACTAACTGTGCATCTGACAATGCACCGAAAGCCAGCAGATCAGAAATCAATGAATTTTTTGAAAGGATCTGGAAACTGTACCCGAATAAGAAAGGTAAAGGGCAGGTAAGCGATGCAAAGAAAAAGAAACTGTATGATATTGGCTATGACGAGATCAGCAGAGCGATAGACCGTTACAAGGACGGACTGTTAAAAGATGATTGGCGAAAGCCACAGAATGGCAGTACATTTTTTAACAGTGGCTACGTGGACTATTTAGATGCAAATTACAGTAAACCACAGGATCGGCAGGAAATGGACGCAGAGCAGCAGAGGGCACAGTGGCAGCGTAATTATGAGGAAAACCAACAGTATCTTAGAAAGATGCTGGGAACTCCACGCCCAACGCAACCAGATGATCCATTCCAGTAAGGCGGTGGGATATGATAAATTTAGACGGCAGCTACAGTGAACGAACGATTGAATTTTTATCAAGATACCGCCCGCTTATCAACGGACAGGCATACAGGGCAATTTCCATGACACCGGACGAGATCGCAGAGCGCAGGGCATATATACGGCAGAAACTCCGCAGGAGCAGCTTTAATAATCTAAGCAATGACACACTGGATCAGTGCTTATATTACGAACTGGACGGTATGAGATTTTTTGAAGATGAAAAAGGTTACTGTTACGCTTTGAAAGCTGAACGTGTTTCAGCAGAGCAGGGAGATTTCCGTAAATCAAGGGCTATGATCCCATTTGAATACATAGGATTGAAAACTCACGACTTTAAGTGGAATGTTTACAGTGAAGATACCACAAAAGCAAAAGATATTTTAAACCGGTATCTGCTAAGTTTCCCGGCCATGAAAGAGAAGGGAATGGGTGTATATATCTGTTCCGGCACCAAAGGGAGCGGAAAGACAATGTTGTCATGCTGTATCATAAACGAGATAGCGGACAAGTACACCTTAAATATTAAGTTTATCAATGTGCTAGATCTGTTGGAACTGACCAAAAAGAGTTATAAAAGTGATGATACCTTACAGACGGTACAGAATGCGGTTGTACTGGTGATCGATGACATAGGCGTACAGTTGTCTAGGGAATGGACGGATACGGTGCTTTACCGGCTTATCAATGAGCGGTACGCAAACCACAGGGTGACGATATACACAAGCAACCTGAAGATTGACGATTTGAAAATAGACGACCGTATTAAGGACAGGATAGAAGCAACTTCTTATATTGTGAACCTCCCAGAAACACCGGTACGGAAGAATAAGAGCGAAGCGGATAAGAATAAGCTGATGGACGATCTGATGAAGAAAAACGCCCCGAATGGTGCGGCAACACCATCACAGGGCAAGTAACCCGAAAACCCATTCAAAGACCGGTTACGGCTGTATTATAGCAGATACCGGCAGAAAGAGGAAGATATGCAAGTAAAAAATAGTAAAGTATTTCAGTATTTAAAGAGCAATGACAATACATTTAAAGTGGCAGATGGTAGTCCAGATTTACCAGCATCTGTTGTAGAAGAATATGCACAAGAAATACATGATATTTTAGTAAATAAAGGTTTTACATATATGAATTGCCATGTGATCCTTCATATTGTCAATGATGTTTTAAGAGAAGAACGGGATATAACAAGAATATAGTGTGTATTGGAAAGGGGAAAATATGAGTAAAAAAGAATATATGGATTTAATGGAAAAATTTTTTGATGCTAATCAGATTCTGGAAGTATGCCAAGGCTATACACAGGCAGACACGCCAAATATTATGATCTTATCAAATGTACTTTTTGAATTGACAAAAAGATATACAGATTTGTATTTATCATTGGTTACTAATAAGGATTATAGGGAAGTAGAAAAATGATCAAGATCAGGATATCCTATGATAAGCAGCAGGAAGCCGAAAGGCTTTTACAGATCCTTTCACCAGCGATTAAAGGCGCAAAGGTTCAGAAGTCCGAAAACGGACAGCACAAGAAGATATACATAACCATAGGGCGGTTAGGCTCTGAATGATACAACCCTCACCCACAAGTCCCATGCATGGCACAGTATAACAGTGACCGGTATGGGGCTTTTTGAAATGAAACGTTTCAGATGCACACAAAAAAGGGTGCAATGTGTGCACACAAAAAAGGGTGCAAAGGGTGCACACAAAGCGAACGCAAAGCGAACGCTGACAGAACGTTTCGTTCGGGCAGATTAAGGCAAATGTCCGGCATTGGAACACTTACAAATACTTACATTCTATGCGGCTTAGAGCCTAAGATTTCCTAAGGTGTTAGGGCATTGTAAAAGCCTTTATACAAAGAGGATACAAAGAAAAAACTATAAGGAAAGTATCAAACACAATAGGTACTAAGTACAGGCAATCTATAGGTCAAAATCTCTGGTGATTTGTTGGAATACAAACCGGATACAAACCGGAATACGTGACTAAGATTTACTATAGCATCGAACCGCAGTATATGATATAATCAGCTTATGCAAATAAAATATTAAAGTACCCCAGCGGCGTGTATATCCTCCATCATGCCGACGCTGGAAGCCTAGATATATGGCGCGGGAAGTATGAACCGATTGAACCGGTTTGTATTTTCCGCGCTTTTTATTTGCAAATAGTCCACCGGGACGTTAAAGAAGGGAATAGGAACATGAAAATAAAAGTAAGATACTGCGGTTACGGATATGTAGAACAGACAGCCGGTGATCTGCTGGAAATGCTGACAGCAGGGCGGGAGTATGTCGATCTTAAGGTAATCGGTCTTAGTGACATTATGGCAGCGGTTGTATTGATTTATAAGGAGTAAGCAGATGGAAGGAAGAAACGGAGCCAACGGGGGCGAAAACACCGGAAAAACATTCACGCAGGAAGAAGTAAACCAGATCGTAAGCAGTCGGTTGAAAGAAGAACGTGAAAAGATGAAACGTGAACAGGATGCGGTTATAGCAGATATGGAAAAGAACATCAAGGCTAGAGAAATGCGCATGAATGTTCTTGACAGACTTAAAAGTAAGGGATTGCCGGAATCATTAGCGGATGCAATCAACTGTTCAGACGAGGAGTCGATCAATAAGAGCATTGAAATATTAACGAATACATATAAAACAGGAGAGAACGGGCATCTCAAGGCAGAATATCACCCGGTAGGCGGTACCGGAGAGAGAACAGACCCGATCAGGGAAGCCATGGGATTAGCACCGTAGAAAGGATTTAATTATGGCTATTAACTTAGTAACTAGATTTCTACCATACGTAGATGAAATTTTCAAAAAAGAGAGTAAAAAGGCACTTGTAACGAATCAGGATTTCGACTGGACCGGTGCACATACAGTAAAGGTGTACAAGGTCAGCACCGGATCAATGAACGATTATGACAGAGCCGGAACCGGCAGCGGTGTAGAAGGTTCAAGATTTGGTACTGTGGAGAGCCTAAACGCCACTACAGAGGAGTTTACGCTTAGAAAAGACAGATCTTTTACATTTGCCATCGATAAGCTGGATACAGACGAAACAGCGCAGCAGGTGGCAGCATCAACGGCACTTGCAAGACAGCAGAGAGAGGTTGTCATACCGGAAGTAGACACATATGTATACGGAGTGATCGCAGCCGGAGCAGGGACAAAGCCAAAAGCGGTTGCACTGACTGCTGATAACATCTACGACGAGATCACAAAGGCAACAAATGCCCTTGATAATGCGGAAGTACCGGAAGAAGACAGGGTATTGATCGTAAACCCCGACGTATACCGTCTGATGAAGAAATCAAAGGATATTGTGATGGAAACGGATGTTGACAGCAATTTACGCAAGCAGGGCGTTGTGTCGAACTTAGACGGTGCTTTAGTTATCAAAGTACCAGCGGTCAGACTGCCGGAGCACTGCGGCTTTATTCTCTGCCATCCATCGGCAACGGTAGCACCGACAAAGCTGGAAGATTACCGGGTGCATCAGGACCCGCCGGGGATCAGCGGATCACTGGTTGAGGGGCGTATCTGTTACGATGCATTTGTACTTGAGAATAAGCAAAATGCTATCTATTATCAGGAGCAGCCGGCAGAATAAGAATGAAATGTGTGCGGGGTGTCTGTATCAGATGCCCCGTCAGGTGTTTCAGATGCACACAGAAAAGGAATGACCACATGACAGCAGAAGAAAAGAAAGTGTACTTACAATCTTATCAGGCATCATTATCTTGCATTGAACGGTACAAGGTCTATATTTCGATTGTGGAAGAATTTAAGGCAGACTATGACCGGTCTTTACAATGGTGTCATAGTCCGCAGGTTGTACAGGAACTGACCGATCAGATAAAAGAACTTGACACATACAAAGCAGAGTATCAGAAGGTCATAGAGGATAAAACCAAAGTATGCGATCATGTAATATCCAGCATCTTTAGTATGCCGGAAGAAAGAGATCAAGCGCTACTGTCTTATAGGTATATAGACGGCATGACATGGGAGCAGATAGCGGATCATATGCTTTATGCTATGACGCATATACACCGGCTGCATAACAGGGCATTGGAACACTTAGAACTGTGAATGATGGTAACTGGTGCTTTTATTCTGCTTCAGACCATGTTATAATATGGTCACTCTATAAAACATATTTGTTGAAAGCATCGAGCCATGAACGGCAGACGGTGCTTTTTTATTTGACATATGCGGATATGATGAGATAAACTGATCACGGCAGAACAGGATTGTATTTTAGAAACATCGAATCGCGCTAATGGTATTCGGTGCTTCTAAATTATAGGGCAGGATTTGACTAATATTTGACTAACATTTTTTTGTTTTTTGCATCTTAGAAGTAATTAAGTAGAAAAAACACAAGCACAAAATGCCATAAAATCAGTACTTTGAGATTAGACCGCATCAAAGCGATATGTTTTTTTAAAATTCGGGACGCAGAGGTCGCAGGTTCAAATCCTGTCGCATCGATTAAAAAAGTAAGGGTGGATACCAAAGGTATCCATCCTTACTTTTTTAATCGATGATGCAAGAATCTAAACATAGATATCAGCTAGAACCAACACACCCGTTCGGTGCAGAGGATCCACGAGGTCCGGTGGACCTCGGCTCTGGACCGACCGGAGCGGAGCGGAGACCGCAGGTTCAAATCTAAGAAACCATTTAAACCCCTCCATAAAACACCCCAACTCAAGGTTGCAAATCCTCACAAGAAACGATAAAATAAAAAGCAGTAAAGAATTAAGAAATTCGAAGCGGTTAAAGTAAGGGCAGCCAGGTGAAAAACGAAAAAGTTTAAGCAGCAGCGTATTCAAAATGACAAACGAGGAGAGTGTAGAAAATGGAGTATAATGAAGAGTATTTTGCAGAGAGTGCAAACAGGAAAGCAATGGCAATCTGGGCAATATTAGGTATTGTATTGTCAGCCGCCTATGCATTGGAGATTGTAAAAGGTTTACGGACAGTGCAGTATTACATTGTTTTTGTATTAGTATGCTGGATACCATTTATAGTGGGATTATTAGTGCTTAAGGTCAAAGGCAGAGCAACCAAGTATTATCGGGAAGTACTCGTCATTGGCTATGGTATCTTTTATGCATTTGTATTGATGACAACAACTTCACAGCTTGCATTTACTTACATTATGCCGATCGCAAGTATGTTGATCTTGTTTAAAGATACAAAGTTCATGGTACGATGCGGTGTAGAAAGTGTCATTGTACTTTTGATCTTCATTATCAAGAATTACCTCGGTGGAATGAATGCGCCATCGGATGTGACCAATTATGAGATTCAGCTGGCAGCGATTATTTTATGTTATGTCGGTTTTATCCTTTCTTCCAATCATCTGACTAAATCAGATGCCGCAATGCTCAATTCTGTAAAAGATAATTTAGACCGGGTGATCACAACCATCCAGCAGGTAAAAACAGCCAGTAATTCCGTAGTAGATGGCGTAACAGTTGTCAGGGAATTAGCAGATGAAAATAAAGAGGGAGCAGGAGCAGTCGTTGACAGTATGCAGGAAGTTTCCCAGAATAACGATGTTTTAGGCGGTAGGATCGATTCTTCTTTGGATATGACAGAAGATATTGCAAGACAGGTCAGCAACGTTGTAGAACTGACCAAGCGGATCAAAGAAATCATCGAAGCATCTGTACAACATGCAGATACCAGTACAAAAGATCTGGCTGAAGTTATGGAATCGACCAATATGATGGAACAGTTGTCTTCAGAAATAGAGCATATTTTAGGGGAGTTCCGTCAGCAGTTTGATATGGTAAAACAGGAAACAGGAACAATTGAGAATATCACTTCACAGACAAATCTGTTAGCACTCAATGCATCGATCGAAGCAGCGAGAGCCGGTGAAGCCGGAAAAGGATTTGCAGTTGTTGCAGATGAGATCCGGAATTTAAGTATGGGAACGCAGTCTTCTTCAGGAAGTATCTTAGAAGCATTAGGGCATTTAGAACATACATCAGAACGTATGACAGAGTCCGTGACAGAGATCTTGAAGCTGATCCAGGAAACACTTTCAAGTATGACAGCAGTCAATGAAAGTGTGACAACAATCGCAGCAGATTCAAGAGAATTAGGCAGTCAGATTCAGGTTATTGATTCTGCAATCAGTCAGGTGGAAGTATCTAACCAGAATATGGTGGATAATATGCAGCAGGTCAGAAATATCATGGAAACTGTTACAGACGGTGTGAAGAACTCTGAAACAACAACGAAGAGCATGTTAGGCAAATATGAAGAAACATCTAAAAATGTCCTTCATATTGAACAGGTTGTCGGTAAACTGATCGAAGAACTTGGTGCCGGTGGATTTATGGGAGCAGACGATATCAAAGCCGGAATGAGTATCTGCGTGATCGCAAGTGGAGAAGATAGAAAAAATGCAGAGTTTAAGACAAGAGTCATTAAGGTGCATGATGGGAATATTCTGATCGATGCGGAATCAGCAAAGGATTTCTTTGAATCGGGAGATAAACACCAGATATATAAATTACAGGCAATTGTAGATAATGAGATGTACAGTTGGGATAATATCAGAATACATAAAGAACAGAATGTATATGTACTGTCAGTTTCCGGTAATCCAAAGGTTGTAAACAGAAGAAAATATCCAAGGTTATCGATCCAGAACAGCTGTCAGATCATACTTGGCCCAGATGCAACAGCGTATCGCGGAACAATGTTGAATATCAGTGCCGGAGGATGTGCATTTACAGTAACCGATCCTGCATTTGCAACAGCACCGGGCAAGGCAATGAAAGTAACAATCGATGATTTTAGTTTGTTACAGGGTAAACCATTAGAGGGTATCGTGATCCGGTCGACAAATGATGAGGGATGTTATACCGTAGGATGCCGTCTGATCGAAGATAACGATGCTATCTGTGAATATGTTAAGACAAAAATGCATTAGGGCATGATGCTTTTGGATAAAAAAATACAGCTATGTATGTTATTTCATATACATAGCTGTATTTTTTTATCCAAAACATTGCTATTCTGACCACAAGTGCAGTTTAAGATCAAAGCCTATTTTGATAACAGCGCTTTATCATCATCAAATGTTTCTCCACTAGCCTGTTCAAATTTCATAAGCAAGTCTTCTACGGTCAGTGATTTCTTTTCATCACCGGAGATATCTAAGGCTACTTGTCCTTCATTCATCATGATCAGACGGTTTCCATGAGCAATGGCATCACGCATATTATGTGTGACCATCATAGCAGTCAGATGGTTTTCAGCAATGATCTTATCGGATAACTCTAATACCTTTGCAGCAGTCTTAGGATCAAGTGCAGCGGTATGTTCGTCTAATAAAAGTACCTTTGGTTTCTGCAAGGCAGCCATTAGAAGCGTTAAAGCCTGTCTTTGACCACCGGAGAGAAGTCCGACTTTAGAAGACATACGCTCTTCCAAACCAAGATCTAATTCTTTTAAGATCTCATGGTATTTTTCACGTTCTGCTTTTGTAATACCCCATTTCAGACCACGCTTCTGTCCACGTCTTGCAGCAAGGGCGAGGTTTTCCTGAATCTCCATGGTAGCAGCAGTGCCGGTCATCGGATCCTGAAAGACACGGCCGAGATATTTTGCACGCTTATATTCCGGCAGACCGGTGACATCTATGCCGTCAATACTGATAGAACCCTGATCGATCGGCCAGACACCGGCAACAGCATTGAGCATGGTAGATTTTCCAGCACCATTTCCACCGATTACAGTAACAAAATCACCGTCGTTTAACGTAAGGGATACACCACGTAATGCGGGTTTTTCATTGATCGTTCCAATATTAAAAGTCTTATGAACCTGATTTAAAACTAACATGATGCAGCACCTCCATTTTTGGCAGATTTCTTAAAGCTGTTTTTGGACTTCCCTTTGAGATATGGTACGGCAAGGAAAATAGCAACGACGATCGCAGAGAACAGTTTTAAGTTTTCCTGTGGCAGTTTCAGCCAGAGTACGAAGCAGATGACCAGATAGTAGATGATCGCACCGATCACAACAAATACTAAACGGGCAATGAAATTCAGGTGTTTTCTAAAAATCGCTTCTCCAAGGACTTCTCCGATGATAACGGCTGCAAGACCGATAACGATCGCACCACGTCCCATATTAACATCAGCGTTACCCTGATACTGTGCATAAAGTCCACCGGCTAAAGCAACGAGTCCGTTAGAAATGGCAAGTGCCAATACTTTTGCAACGTTGGTATTGATACCCTGCGCTTTTGCCATATTCGGGTTACAGCCTGTTGCGCGGATCGTAAATCCCTGCTCTGTTCCAAAGTACCAGTACATGATACCGATGATCACGATCAGGAAAATGATCGTAATGATAATGGATAACGGGATGTAGCGGAGAGATACGATTAAGTTAAAGTTATCTACGCTGATCGCCTGATTGGATTTACCCATGATATTTAAGTTGATCGAATAAAGGGCAATCTGTGTCAGGATACCGGCAAGAATGTCGGAAATACCAAGTGCCGTATGTAAAAATGCTGTGATGAGTCCGGCTAAGACACCTGCAGCAAAAGAAACTGCTAAAGCAGCAGCAGGCGGGCAGCCATTTAAGATCAACATGACAGCTACCGCACCACCGGTTGCAAGAGAACCGTCAACTGTCAGATCGGCAAAATTCAATATCTTATAGGTGAGATATACACCAAGTGCCATGATGCCCCAGATCAGTCCCTGTGCGACAGAACCGGGCATTGCCCTGAAAAGGGAAAAAATGTTTAACATAGAAAAAATACCTCCATATATTTGTGTGTATAAAAATAGGAAAAAGAGAGTAATCAAACAAGTTCGTCAATTACCCTCTTTAATGATGTTTTGTTTAAAGCTGCATCTTAGTAACCTTCGATCGCAATGTAATCATCAGGAACTGTGATATTCAGTTCACCTGCGATCGTAGGATTGTATTTCTTATCAGTTGCAGATGCATATTCAATATCCATAGTGGAAGGATCAGCATTATTTACTAAGATTTCGTAAGCCATCTCACCGGTTTTGTAACCAAGGTCATAATAGCTGATGGATAAAGTGGCAAGTCCACCTGCACAGATACCTTCTTCTCCGGTAATTACAGGAATACCGGCAGGTACAGTAACGTTTTTGATGATCTCGGTATTTGCTGCCATTGTATTATCAGTCGGTACATAGATACAGTCACAGTCTGCGATAGCATTTGTCACAACGGACTGGATCTCATTAGAATCGGCTGCTGTATATTCTTTCCATGCAATGCCTTTTTTATCTAAATATTTTCCGACTTCAGTTGCCTGATATACGGAGTTTGCTTCAGCAGAACAATATAAGATACCAACCTGTTTTACATCCGGTACAAGTTCTGCAAGCATATCTACCTGCTGGTCTAACGGTGCAAGATCAGAGGTTCCGGTGATGTTGGTTCCGGTAGAACCGTTCCAGTCGGAAATGTTCAATGCAGTTGCATAATCAGTTACTGAAGTTGCTACGATAGGGATTTCAGATGTAGCTGCTGCACATGCCTGTAAAGCTGAAGTAGCATTTGCCATGATCAGATCAACATCATCTGCAACGAAACTGGTTGCGATCGAAGCACAATTTGTAGCTTCACCCTGTGCATTCTGAAGATCGAACTGCACTTTGTCTTTTCCTAACTTTTCGATCAATGCATCCTGAAAACCTTTTGTAGCAGCGTCTAACGCTTCGTGCTCTAACTGCTGGCAGATACCAATGTGGTATACCCCTTCATCAGATGAACTTCCGCAAGCTGCAAGACTCATTGCCATGGATGCGATGAGAATGGAAGAAAGTATTTTTTTCATCTTTTTCATAATTGGATAATCCTCCCGTAAATTTAATGAATTAAAGTACTAAATGATAGATAAATTATAATGACTGCATGGAACAAAGTCAATCCCCTAACGAGAGGAAATACTTTCTTTTTCCACGATAGTATGATAATCTGAGTATATCTTTTATCTGAATTTTTTGAAGATCTTTGATGAATATCCGCAGATTCTGCCGTAAATCTCTTTTGATAATGTATAAATACCGCATTACGAGCGGTAAAATTTAAAGGAAGATATATGACAATTCTAAAAAAATCATGGGAACGTCTATGTGCCATCATGGCATATGCAGACGAGTGGGCTTTAGATATGCTCTATCCGCCCCGCTGTCCATTCTGTGACAAAGTGACAGAGAAAAGTGAGCCAATCTGCCCTTCCTGTCGGAAAAAAATCCATCTGACAGGAGATACTGTCTGTATGTGGTGCGGGAAACCGCTTTCAGACAAACGCACGGAATTCTGTATGGATTGTGCGAAGTATAAACATCATTTTATACAGGGGAAAGCAGTCTGGGTATATGAAAAACCGGTGCCGGAATCTATTTACCGTTTTAAGTATCAGAATAAACGGGAATATGGCAGGGCATATGCAAAAGAGATGGCAGAACGGTATGGTACATGGATCAGGAAAAGGCAGATACAGGCGGTCGTACCGGTTCCGCTTCATAAGAACAGAAAGAGAAAAAGAGGATATAATCAGGCAGAGATCATAGCAGAAGAGTTAGGAAAAATCTTAGGATTGCCGGTGTATACAGACCTGTTGACAAGGGTTCGTGATACCATGCCCCAAAAGATGTTGAATCAGACAGAAAGAAAAAATAATCTGAAAAAGGCTTTTAAAACAACGAAAAGTAGTGTACAATTACAGTATATTTTAATCGTAGATGACATATATACGACAGGGAGTACGTTAGATGCTGCTGCAGCAGCACTGATAGAAGCAGGCAGTAAAGGGGTATACACCTGTTGCGTGAGTATGGGTAGAGGTTACTAGGAGGAGCGTAGAATGGATGTCAGAAGTTGCAGAAATTGCGGAAGACTGTTTAATTATTTGCAAGGACCGCCGATATGTCCTGCATGCAGAAAGAAATTAGAAGATAAGTTTGAACGGGTGAAGGATTATATCAGAGAGCATGAAACAGCTACCATGCAGGAGATTTCAGATGATAATGATGTTTCCGTAAAACAGATTAAACAGTGGGTGCGTGAAGAACGGTTGACGTTTACAGATAATTCACCGGTAGGGATTGAATGTGAGAATTGCGGTGCAATGATCCGTACCGGAAGGTTCTGTGACGCATGTAAGAATAAGATGGCAAGCAATCTTAAGAAAATGTACGAGATGCCACCTAAAGAAGATAAAGGTGTCCGCCAGAGAGATAAGGATCGGATGCGTTTTTTGGATAAGACCTGATAAAAAGACAGCGTGGAGCTGTCTTTTTTGATATCTGGCAGAATACGTTGTGGCAATGGGGGCTCTTTTATGATCTTAATAAAAATTTCAAAAATTCCTATAAAACAAAAAACTTTGCAATTAGTTTCTGGTATGGTATACTATAAATAAGTATGCACTTATAATTATGAGAGTATCAAATAGCTGTATGTATTTAGACAAGGAGAGTGCCGGGAGATATGCTGAACGAAGAACGTGTCTGTGAGATGGCGAGAATGGCGATGTTTGACCAGAACGAAGGAAGTAAATGCAAGCCGATGATCTCGTATTTCCGGAAAGATTATATTGCAAAAGAGATGCTAAAGAGTTTTGTAACAGGAACCCTGTCTTTTTTTATGCTGCTTGCACTTGGGATTGTGTATAGCATGGAGCAGTTAGTGGAGCAGATCAATTCCATTGATCTGAAACAGATATTGATTGAAAGCGTATTAGCGTATGCAGTTTTTATGGCAGTTTACTTTTTGATCACATATATTGTCTATAATATACGTTACAGTAAGGGACGGCAGGCAGTGAAGAAATATTACCTGCATTTGAGGAAGGTAAATAAAATATATCGTGAAGAAGAACAGGCATGATCTGTCTGATACGTTTGGCAAAATGGTAAAGTGGCAGGAGGAATAGAAGTTGACAGGGTTGTTAGAGATCAAGGAAAAACTGAAAAGTTTTTATGGAAGATATGATATATATATCAGGCCGTTGATAAAATTTTTGTTAGCGGTATGCGTGTTTGGACTGATAAATGGAAATATTGGTTATATGAGTAAAATAAATAATATACCGGTAACACTGGTATTATCATTATTGTGTTCCATTCTTCCGGTAAACATTATGATATTGCTTGCGGCAGCAGTAGTATTGGTACATTTATATGCACTGGCATTGGAGGCAGCAGTGATGGGTGCGGCACTGTTTATGCTACTTGCTTTTATGTATTTCCGTTTTGCACCAAAAACCGGATTTTATACATTACTGACACCGGTCTGTATGCATTTTAATATCGGAGCTGTCATGCCGATGACGGCAGGACTCTTAGGAAAAACATATTCTGTAGTTTCCGTGATCTGTGGAACGATCGTCTGGTTTTTTTTATCAGGAATAAAAGAAAATGCATCAGCGTTGGGAAGCAGTGGGGAAGATGCGGCAGTCACGTCGAAATTTACAGCAATCTTAAACCAGCTGATTGGAAATAAAGAGATGTATTTAGTACTTCTTACATTTTTACTTGTAACACTGATCGTATTATTTATCCGCAGGCTTTCCATCGACCATGCATGGACGGTGGCAATCATTGTGGGCGGACTTGTGAACTTTATAGTATTATTTACCGGATATGTTCTGCTGGGGATCTCCGGCAGGATCACAGGGCTTGTGGCAGGTTCTTTGATCTCACTTGCTGTTGCACTGATCCTTGAGTTTCTCTTTTTTAATTTAGACTATACGAGGACAGAACGTGTACAGTTTGAAGATGATGAGTATTATTATTATGTAAAAGCAGTGCCAAAGATTTATGTGGCAGAAAAAGAAAAACGTGTGAAAAAGTTCAATGCGAAGGATCATGAGCGTATTACACGGAAGCAATTAGCAGAAGATATGGATATTGAAGAAGATCTTTTATAAAAGATGTGATAGTTCGCATTTTGATGGATGATAAATAGAAAATGATAGGAAGGAAGTGGAATGCGTGGAGCATATGCTTTCGATGTTTGTTACATTTAAAAATAAATATCTTACATGGATGGATCTGCCGGTAATAACCGTAGTCGATATTGTTGAGATCATCATCATAGCGTTCTTGTTTTACACTATCTTAGTATGGATCAAAAACACACGGGCATGGATGCTGTTTAAGGGTCTGATGGTCATTTTGGTATTTGTATTCCTTGCCGCTGTATTTCAGATGAATACAATCTTGTGGTTAGCGGAAAAGACATTAAACGTCGGTGTGATCGCACTTGTTGTGATCTTCCAGCCGGAACTTCGGAGAGCGTTAGAACAGTTAGGACGTAAGAACTTTTTTATAGGGCTTACTTCCCTGGAATTTGGAAAAAATGAAACCGAAAAGATCAGCGAAAAAACGATCAATGAATTAGTTAAAGCCTGCGTGGAAATGGGTAAAGTGAAAACAGGAGCATTGATCGTAATGGAAGATTCTGTGGTACTTTCTGAATATGAAAGAACCGGAATACCGGTAGATGCGATTTTGACAAACCAGCTTCTTATTAATATTTTTGAAAAGAATACGCCGCTGCATGATGGTGCGATCATTGTCCGGGGGGACAGAGTGGCAGCAGCAACCTGTTATCTGCCGCTGTCTGATAACATGGAACTGAGCAAAGAACTAGGAACAAGACACAGGGCAGCAGTCGGGATCAGTGAAGTCAGTGATTCTCTGACCATCGTAGTATCGGAAGAAACCGGTGGCATTTCTGTTGCTATGGGCGGCAGACTGTCGAGGGGATTAGATCAGGAGAGTCTGAGAAAGTATTTGAAAGTGTTGCAGAAGTTTGAACCGGATAATAAACGGAAGGGCTTACTGAAAAGGAGGCTGAAAAATGCTAAAAAAGATAGTCAAGCGGATCACGAATAATTTCGGTCTGAAGATACTTGCAGTAATATTTTCCGGCGTACTATGGCTTGCAGTTGTGAATATAGATGATCCGAATACAACGAGAACCTTTACAACGACTGTCAGCATTGAGAACGGTGATTATCTGACAGGGATCGGCAAATATTATGAGATTGAGAACAATAGTAACACCGTAACGTTTAAAGTGAGTGGCAAACGTTCGTATTTAGAGCGCATGAGCAATACAGATTTTAAAGCGGTTGCAGATTTAGAAATGATAGAAGATATGCGCCGGGTACCGATCGAAGTGTCACCACAGCGCTATGGCGGCAACGTAACTGTGGCGAGCAAGATGTATTATCTGGAACTTTCAGTAGAAGATTTAGTTTCCAAGCCATATGTGATCTCTGTAGCAACAGAAGGAGATGTGTCGAGCCGGCACGCACTTGGTGAGATCAGTGCCTCACCGACACTCATCAGAGTATCGGGACCGGCTTCGGTAGTGGGGACGATCGACAAAGCAGTTGCAACGGTAAATGTGGATGGAATGACACAGGATATCACAGACAGTGTGATACCTGTTTTGTATGATAAAGAAGGAAATGAGGTCAACACGACAGATCTGACTTTTAACATACAAAATGTCATGGTTTCGGTACAGATCTTAGATACAAAAGAAGTAACGCTGAATTTCCAGACGACGGGAGCACTGCCGGAAGGCTATGAATATGTCGGTGTAGAATATAAACCACAGACAGTTTTAGTAAAAGGAACTTCTTCGGTTCTGAATATGATCAACAGTATCACGATACCGGAGGCAGTTTTAGATCTGACAGATGCAACCGGAAATATTGAAAAAGAAGTGGATGTATCTTCTTATCTGCCGGAAGGTGCAACATTAGTAGACAGTTCGCAGGCAAAGATCTCTGTTGTGGTGAAGATCGAAAAGCATGAGAAACGTGAATTTGAAGTGCCAACCGCAAATATCACTGTCAGCAATTTAGGCAGCCGGTATGATGTGAAATTTCTAAAAGATACCGTAAAGGTTGAACTGGAAGGACTTTCTACAGAATTAGATGCGTTAGATGCAGCTGCTTTAACAGGAAGTATTGATGTCAGCGGAATGACAGACGGGGAGCATACTGTAAACTTAGAATTAAATCTTGACAGTAAGTTTAAGCTTTCCAAAAAAGCAACAGTTACTGTAGATATTGTTCCGGCGGATAGCCAGAATACACAGAGTACAGGATTGTCAGCTTCTAATAAGACGGATATAAAAACAGAGGGTAAAACAGAAAGTACAACAGAAAAAGAAGATTCTTCAAAATCAGAAGAATCCGATTCTGAAAGTTCAAAGACTGATAAAAGCAATACTACAACACAGACGTCTGCGACAGCAAATAAGACGCAGACATCTAAAACATCGGAGGATTAGGAAATGGGAAGAATGTTTGGTACGGACGGTGTACGCGGAGTCGCAGGTACAGAACTTACGATCGAGCTTGCTATGAAACTAGGGCAGGCAGGTGCATATGTCCTGACAAAAGAACAGGCTCATCAGCCGACAATCATTGTCGGCTGTGATACAAGAATTTCAGGAGGTATGTTAGCGAATGCTCTGATGGCTGGTATCTGCTCTGTTGGGGCAAATGCGATCTATGCCGGAGTTGTTCCGACACCTGCGATCGCATATCTGACCAGAAAGCATAAAGTAGATGCAGGCGTTGTGATCTCAGCATCACACAACCCGATGGAATTTAACGGGATTAAATTTTTCAATGGGGAAGGCTATAAGTTATCAGACCAGTTAGAAGATGAGATCGAAGCATTGATCAAAAATGATATGCGGGATGTGCCGATCCCGATCGGCTCCGGTGTGGGAAAAGTAGAATACCGTTTTGATATCCGTGATGAATATATCCGCTTTATGGAAAAGCGTGTACCGGTAGATCTTTCCGGCATGAAGATCGTGGTAGATTGTGCCGAAGGAGCTGCTTATTATACATCCGTACGCACGTTAGAAGATTTAGGAGCCGAGTTAGTAGCAATCCATACGAATCCGGATGGTACGAATATCAATGCGAACTGTGGTTCCACACATATGGAAGAATTACAGGCAAGAGTTGTTTACGAAAAGGCAGATATCGGAATTGCATTTGATGGAGATGCAGACCGTATGTTAGCAGTCGATGAACTTGGCAATATCGTTGATGGAGACCAGATCATGGCTGTGATCGGCAATCATATGAAAAAACAGGGCAAACTGAACAAAGATACGATCGTCGTAACAGTAATGTCGAATCTTGGTTTTACGCTAATGGGAGAACGGGAAGGTCTGCATTTAGAAAAGACAAAAGTCGGTGACCGTTATGTGCTTGAAAATATGTTAGAAAACGGTTACAATCTTGGCGGTGAGCAGTCCGGTCATGTGATCTTTTTAGATGATAATACGACAGGGGATGGTCTGCTCAGTGCATTACATCTGCTAAAAGTCATGGTAGATACCAAAGAAAAATTATCGGAACTTGCAAAGATTATGGAAGTGCTGCCACAGGCACTTGTCAATGCAAAGGTACCGAACCATAAAAAAGAGCATTACATGGAATACACAGAGATCGCAGAAGCAATCGGAGAATTGGAAAAGAAGTTCAATGGTGAAGGACGAGTATTGATCCGTCCATCAGGAACAGAACCGATGGTAAGGGTTATGATTGAGGGAAAAGACCAGAAAGCCATAGAAGAAGAAGCAAAAAAACTGGCAGAGCTGATCACAAAGATCATGCTTTGATATTTGGAGGAAAAGTCAATGGTTAGTCAAAAAGTTATTATTAAGAATCCGACAGGTCTGCATTTAAGACCGGCAGGGATTTTGTGCAAAGAGGCAATGAATTTTAAGTCGAAGATCACATTTGGTTACAGGGGAAATATCGCAAATGCCAAAAGTGTGTTAAGTGTACTCGGAGCCTGCATCAAATCGGGAGATGAGATTGAATTAAACTGTGACGGTGAAGATGAGAAGGAAGCACTGGCATCTTTGGTAAAGAGTATTGAAGACGGACTCGGTGAGTAGGAGGATTCCTAAAGCATATGCATAGATTGAGCAGGAAAAACCAGATAGAATTAGCAGTAATGACAGTTATATTTGTCATTGCTGCCGTTCTTGTATATAGAACTACAATATTGACACGTATGGTTCTGCCTAGAACAGTGACACAGGTAGAGGCAGATGCCGGATGTGATTACAAGGTGATGAGTGGAGATCATATTGAACAGCAGTTTTTTTATTCCTCCGATGAACTTTTGAGTGTTGGAACGACGATCTCACTGAATGAAGATGTAGTAGGGAATCTGGTGTCTAATGAGAAAAATACCGATCTTGGAGTGCTGCATTTAGATGTCCTTGATGAGAGTGGTGCATCCGTTATGAATGCAGATTATGCTGTATATGCGTTAGATGACGGACAGAATCTTTTTGCTTCCCTTCCGGGAATGCAGACGGGCTTTGCGAACAGTCATTTTACACTGGTGATCGATGCGGAAAATATCAATGAAGAAACAGGACTTGCGATCGGGTGCAGTAAAAAACAGAAAAAGAATACCGCACTTACGATCAATGGGGAGGCAGTATCAGAAACAATCAATCTCAAAACAGCAGATCATCAGTTCATGTACTGGAAAAAGTGGTCGGTATTTGGTGCAGGACTTATCTATCTGCTGCTTGTTGGAACATATTTTCTGCTTGCAGTCTTCCGTAAAAAAACGGAAAATGTATTTCTTTTTTCGGGAGCAGTTCTTGCGGTAATCTATTTATTGCTATTGCCGCCAATGTCTGTACCGGATGAAGAAGTGCATTTTAAAGCGGCTTATACCTATGCAAACCAGCTGATGGGAAAAGACACAGAGGCGGGAAGAGTTTTGATGGATAAAGAAGATTATCAGGCTTTAAAACTGTTTAAGTCAACACCTTCCTTAAGCGAATATGATACATTAAAAGAAAATATCGGAAAAAGTGGCAGGATAGAAGGAACAAAAGAAGTACATTATTCTGATACGCAGGCTCCGGCAGTTACCTATCTGCCGGGAATTATCGGAATTGTGATCGGAAGGCTTTTAGGGTTAAACGGTATATTGGTGATCGTTCTTGGAAGACTCTGTTCAATCTTATTCTATCTGTTTACAATGTACTGGTTTATCCGGCTGATGCCTTGTGGAAAGGCGGCAGCATTTATCATAGCAATACTGCCGATGACGATCCAGCAGTGCTGTTCCTATTCCTATGATTCTGTAGTGATCGAAGTCGTCTTTTTATATCTGGCAGTCCTGTTTGGGCTTTTATACCGGAAAGAGAAGATACAGCGTTATCATGTGGTCTTATATGTTATCTTTATGATCATTATGGCAATGTCAAAAGGTGGAACTTATATGCCGTTATGTCTGCTTACGATCATGATCCCGGCAGACCGGTTTAAAGATAAAAAACAGAAGTGGATCTTTACAGGCAGTATGGCAGCCATAGCAGTTGTGGCATTTTTATCGAGTACCTTAAGTTATGTCTTATATGTAGCAAGTCCTACGGCAGAGCAGGCGGCAACTTCTTATTTAGAAGGGGAAGCCTATGGGGCAGCAGGACTTTTAGAAGATCCAATGAATTTTATCTGCCTTCTGACAAGAACATTGTTTTTATCGGGTGATGGTTTTATTGAAACCATGCTTGGTATGCAGCTTAGCTGGTTAAATGTATTTGTATCAAGGATCGTGATCTATGGAATGTTATTTATGATGATCTTATCGATCCAGCAGGTAAAAGAAAAAGATGGCAGCCAGTTTGAAGTGACAACCGTGCAGAAAGTTTCTTATGCAGTCTGCATGGTACTTTCCGCAGGCATGGTATTTGTGTCAATGTTTATGAGCTGGACACCGAAAAATTCAACGGCGATCGCAGGTGTACAGGGAAGGTATTTCCTTCCACTGCTTCCGGTGTTCCTGCTGTTGTTTTACAATAGAAATTTGATACAGAGGAAAGATATGGACAGAAAATATATGTATATTGCCGTATGTCTGCAATGCGTGGCAGTTTATGGTATATTACTGTCATTAGAGAGGGTACTATGAAAAAATTAGTCATCATTCCCGCCTATAATGAAGAAGGCGGAATTGAAAAAACCGTACAGGACATACTTTCAAATGCACCGGATTTTGATTATGTGATCATCAATGACTGCTCCACAGACCAGACATTAGCAGTATGTGAAAAAAATGGATTCCATGTAGTGAATCTGCCGGTTAATTTAGGAATTGGCGGTGGTGTGCAGACTGGTTATCTGTATGCATGGCAAAACGGTTATGATATTGCAGTCCAGTTCGATGGTGACGGACAGCACAATGCAAGATATTTAGATGAAATGGCGGACAAGCTTATCAATGAGCATTTAGATATGGTGATCGGATCACGTTATATCAAAAAAGAAGGATTCCAGTCAAGCGGTCTTAGGAGATTCGGTATCCGTTATTTTACAGGTCTGATCCGGCTTGTAACAGGCAAAAAGATTACAGATCCTACTTCCGGTATGCGGATGGTAGGCAGAGATGTGATCGGATTTTATGCAAAGAATTATCCGAAAGATTATCCGGAACCGGAAAGCGTAGTTACCATTTTAAAAAATGGTAAAAAAGTAGAGGAACTTCCGGTACAGATGAATGCAAGAGAAGAAGGAGTATCTTCGATCTCTCCGAGAAAATCCGTCTATTATATGATAAAAGTATCTCTGGCAATTTTGATCGCAGCATTTCGGAGGTAGGAATATGAGTTTGAAAATACAGATTATCGTAGCAGTTGTGATCGTGCTGGCACTGGCGGGGATTGCAAATATGGTGCGTAAAGAAGCACTTGACTTAAAATTTGCCCTTTCATGGCTGGCAGTAGGAGTTATTGTTTTGATCTTAGATATTTTTCCGGGAATTATGAATTATCTGGTGTCATTGCTTGGAATCGAATTGCCGGTGAATATGATGTTTTTCTTTGGGTTCTGCTTTACACTTCTGCTGGTTTTTACATTAACAGTAAAAGTATCCAAACAGGCAGAACAGTTAAAAAGACTGACACAGACAATTGCATTATTAGAAGAAAATATAAGAAAAGGAGCAGAAGTTAAGAGTAAAGATGAGTAGTGATATATGTGGCGACGCGAATAGCGATACGAAAAAAGTGCAGATTTTAATGTCAACTTACAATGGTGAGGAGTATATCAGGGAACAGATCGATTCCATATTAGCGCAGAGCTATCCTGATGTAGATATTTTGATCCGAGATGATGGTTCAAGTGATGATACGTTTCTGATCTTAAAAGAGTATGAGGAAATGCATCAGAATATACGGGCATATCAGGGCGAGAATATTGGTGTCAACAAAAGCTTTTTTGAACTTTTGAAAAAAAGCAATCAGGATGCCGCATACATAGGATTCTGCGATCAGGATGATTACTGGTTACCGGAGAAGATTGAAAAGGCAGTAGAACATTTACAGACCCTTAACGGACCGGCACTTTATTGTGGAGCAAAAACGCTGGTAGATGCGAATTTAGAGATCTTAGAAGACCAGCAGAATCCGCATGTAACCCCCGGATTTGGCAATGCCGTCATTGAAAGTATCTGTTCAGGATGTACAACACTGATGAACCGCAAACTGGCAGATATCATTAAGGAGCGTCTGCCGGAAGATGTGATCCACCATGACTGGTGGTGTTATATGGCAGCTACCTACCTTGGCAGTATGTATTATGATGAACAGTCTTATATTTATTACAGACAGCACAGCGGTAATGAAGTAGGAGCAAGCGGTTCTGCGATCGGCATGATACGTGCAAAAGCAAGAGATCTGAAAAAGCGTCATGGAGATTTGAAGAAGCAGTTATCAGATTTTAAACATTTTTATCACACAATACCGGAAAAAGATAAGCTGGTAGATGATATTTTAAAAGCAGAAAAGTTTCCGGACAGATTTACCATTCTGTTTAATAAAAACTGGTACAGACAGAGCAGTTTGGATAATTGGGTAGTCAGAGGGTTATTCCTTTTAAACCGCATGTTGTAATTACAAAAATAGATTAAGGATATAGAAAGGAAGTCGTATTATGAAGAAAATATTAGTAACCGGATGTAACGGACAGTTAGGAAGAGCCATCAACAAAGAATACGCAGCAGATGATGTGGAATTTATCAATACAGATGTTGTTGAGGGTGAAGGCGTAACTCCATTAGATATCACAGATGTGGAGGCAGTCGTTTCTTTAGTAGAAAAGACAAAACCGGATGTGATCATCAACTGTGCAGCACATACAAATGTAGATGCCTGTGAAACACAGTGGGATCTTGCTTATAAGATCAATGCACTTGGACCTAGAAACTTAAGTATTGCAGCAGCAAAAGCCGGTGCAAAGATGATCCATGTCTCTACAGATTATGTATTTCCGGGCACATCTGAAAAACCATTAAACGAATTTGATCCGACAGGACCGATCAGTGCATATGGAAAGACAAAATTAGAAGGCGAGAATTTTGTAAAAGAATTTGCACCGAAGCATTTTATCTTCCGTACCGCATGGTTATATGGAGATGGAAAGAATTTTGTAAAGACCATGTTAAAACTTGCAGAAACACATGATACGATCACAGTAGTATCTGACCAGTATGGTTCTCCGACAAGTGCGGTGGAATTAGCAAAGATGATCCACTTCTTAGAACCGACAGAAAACTATGGAACCTATCATGCAACCTGTGAAGGACAGTGCAGCTGGGCAGATTTTGCGGTAGAGATCTTTAAAAAGGCAGGAAAATCAACCACTGTGAAATATGTAACAACAGAAGAATACAATTCCCCGACAAAACGTCCGGCATTTTCTGTATTAGATAATTATATGCTAAGACTTGTAGCAGGAGATGCATTTCAGATGGCAGACTGGCATGATGCGTTAGATGTATATATGAAGGATGTCAGATAAATAAAAGGAGTATCTATGGAACCACTTGTAAGTGTGTGTATACCGGCATATAACAATGCCGCATATATCAAAGAAACTATTGATTCGATCTTAAAGCAGACATGGAAAAACCTAGAACTTGTCATCTGTGATGATAAGTCAAAGGATAATACCATAGAAGTGATCGAAAGTATCAAAGATGACAGGATCAGGCTTTGCAAAAATGAAAAGAACCTTGGAATGTCCGGCAACTGGAATAAATGCCTGCATGAATGTAAGGGAGAATTTATCAAACTGATCTGTGCAGATGATATGTTAAGGAAAGATGCAATCGAAAAAGAAGTCAGGGCATTGATCGAACATCCAAAAGCAGTCCTTGCAGAAAGTGATACACAGTTATTTGATTTAAACGGAAAGCCAAAGGGATTTTATAAACGATATAAGACCTCAGGCTTAACCGATGGAAAAATGATCGCAAGGAAAGGCTTTTTTGTAAAGAATTACTTCGGCTCACCGGTTGCAAATACATTCCGCAGGAGTGCATTAGAAGAAGTGGGCGGTTTCGATACATGGTATACCTATATTTTAGATTATGATTTCTGGGTAGAACTTGCGTGCAGGGGAAATGTATATATCATCCATGAACCGCTGAATTATTTCAGGGTGCGCAATGATTCGAATACCGGAGAAGTCATGGTAGGTGATAAATCAGATGCATATGTCAAAGAACATATCCATCTGCTCAATAAATTTAAAGACGAATTAAACCTGTCGGATGCAGATATCAAAAGAAGTGTTGCAATCCGTAAATTCCGTAATTTTGCAGCAGGTGTCTACCTGAAACTGTTTGTACGGAAGTAACAACCTTGTCTTTTTTGCCGTATGGTGCTATAATATTATAACTATTGAAAAGAGAGCAGGGACGACTATGCTCTTAAAACAGAAAATCAAAGGAGGAGCCTCATTTATGAGAACTTACTTAGTAACCGGAGGAGCAGGTTTTATCGGATCAAACTATATCCATTATATGTTCCGCAAATATGACAACGAGATCCGTATCATCAATGTTGATGTATTGACATATGCCGGTAATCTCGAAAACTTAAAGGATATTGAAGACCGTGATAACTATACCTTCATAAAAGCAGATATCACAGATAAAGAAGCGATTATGAAGATCTTTGAAGAAAATGATATCGACCGCGTGGTACATTTCGCAGCAGAAAGCCATGTAGACAGAAGTATCAAGAATCCGGAAGTTTTTGTTAAGACAAACGTACTTGGTACAGCAGTCATGTTAAACTGTGCAAAAGCAGCATGGGAATTACCGGATGGTACATTCAAAGACGGAAAGAAATTCCTTCATGTATCTACAGATGAAGTATACGGTTCCTTAGAGGAAGATGGCGGTTATTTCTATGAAACAACACCATACGATCCACACAGCCCGTATTCTGCAAGCAAGGCATCTTCCGATTTCCTTGTAAAAGCATATATTGATACTTATCATTTCCCGGCAAACATTACGAACTGTTCTAATAACTATGGACCTTACCAGTTCCCGGAGAAACTGATCCCGCTTATCATCAACAATGCACTTCATGGAAAGAAACTTCCGGTTTATGGTGATGGTAAAAACGTCCGTGACTGGTTATATGTAGATGACCATGCAAAGGGAATCGATATGGTTCAGGAAAAAGGACGTTTAGGACAGACTTATAATATCGGTGGACATAATGAGAAACAGAACATCGAGATCATCAATATCATCATCGAAACACTCTTAGAGATGCTTCCGGAAGATGATGAGAGAAGAAAATTAGTCAGCAAAGATCTGATCACATATGTAGAAGACCGTAAGGGACATGACAGAAGATATGCGATCGCACCGGACAAGATTAAAGCTGAGATTGGCTGGGAACCGGAAACGATGTTTAAAGAAGGAATCAGAAAGACAATCGCATGGTTCTTTGAACATGAAGAATGGATGGAAAATGTAACCAGCGGTGATTACCAGAAATATTACGAAGATATGTACAAAAATAAATAAAAACTTGCAGAAAGAAGGGTTACGGATTTGACAAAAATGCAGTAAGCCTTCTTTCTTGCGGCAAGAGAGGAGTTATACGATGAAGGGAATTATTTTAGCAGGCGGTTCAGGAACACGTCTTTATCCACTTACAAAAGCAATCAGTAAACAGATCATGCCGGTATATGATAAGCCGATGATCTACTATCCACTTTCAACATTGATGTTAGCAGGCATCCGTGAGGTGCTGATCATTTCTACACCAAGAGATCTTCCGGTATTCAAAGAATTATTAGGTTCCGGTGAACAGCTTGGAATGCAGTTTGAATATGCAGTACAGGACCAGCCGAGAGGACTTGCAGATGCATTCATCATCGGTGAAAAATTCATTGGCAAAGATGCCGTTGCACTGGTATTAGGAGATAATATCTTCTATGGACAGAGTTTTTCAAAAGTATTAAAACGTGCAGCCGAGAGAATCGAAAGCGAAGCAGGAGCAACCATCTTTGGTTATTATGTAAAAGATCCTAGAGAATATGGCGTTGTAGAATTTGATCAGAACGGAAAAGCATTATCCATCGAAGAAAAACCAGCAGAGCCGAAGTCAAACTATGCTGTACCGGGCTTATATTTCTATGATAACGATGTAGTAGAGATCGCAAAAAATGTAAAACCATCTGCCAGAGGAGAGATCGAGATTACAAGTGTCAATAATGAATACTTAAACCGCGGTACATTATCCGTAGAAACATTAGGACGTGGATTTGCATGGTTAGATACAGGTAACCACGATATGCTCCTTGCAGCAGCAGACTTTGTATCAGCATTCCAGAAACGTCAGGGATTATACATTTCCTGTATCGAGGAGATTGCATTCAAACGTGGATTTATCGATAAAGAGCAGCTGATCAAATTAGCACAGCCGCTTCTTAAGACAGAGTACGGTCAGTATCTGATCGATGTAGCAGAAGGACTTTAAGGATTAGAAAGAGAGTGACAGATCATGGGAAAGATTAAAGTAACAGAGGATTGTAACGGTATTGCAGGGTTAAAAGTGATTGAACCATCCGTATTTGGCGATGAACGTGGATATTTTATGGAAACCTATAATTACAATGATTTCAAGGAAGCAGGCATTGACTGTGAATTTGTACAGGATAACCAGTCAGCATCCAAAAAAGGTGTGCTCCGTGGACTTCATTTCCAGATCAACTATCCGCAGGATAAGTTAGTACGTGTTGTAAACGGTGAAGTATTTGACGTAGCAGTAGATTTAAGAGAAGGTTCTGAAACATTTGGAAAATGGTTTGGTGTAACACTTTCAGCTGAGAATAAAAAACAGTTCTTTATCCCGAAGGGATTTGCACATGGTTTTGTAGTATTAAGTGATTACGCAGAGTTCTGTTATAAAGTAACCGATTTCTATCATCCAAATGATGAAGGCGGCTTACTCTGGAAAGATCCGGAAATCGCTGTGGAATGGCCGATGCCGGAAGGAATGACAGAAGCAGATCTGACATTATCTGACAAGGATAAAGTCTGGGGCGGTATCAAGGAATATGTTGCCGCAAAGGCGAAATAAGAGGAAGTTTTATGACAGCATCAAAGAAAAAGAATCAGGGATTGTCAATGGCGGGAGTATATGAAAGCAGAAAGCTGATTGCCCGCCTTTCTGTCAATGATTTTAAAACCAAATTCGCAGGCTCTTATTTGGGTATCATCTGGGCATTTGTGCAGCCTGTGATCACAATTTTAGTATACTGGTTCGTATTTGAAAAAGGAATGAAACCGGCAGCGATCCGTGACGCTGCCGGAACTGAAGTGCCATACGTGCTCTGGCTGATCGCCGGCATGGTGCCATGGTTTTTCTTTAGTGACGCATTGAGCGGAGGTACAAGGGCACTTTTAGATTATTCCTATCTGGTAAAAAAAGTCGTATTTAAAATAGACATATTACCGATCGTCAAGATCGTTTCCGCAGTCTTTGTGCATCTGTTCTTTTTAGCATTTGCAGTACTGCTTTACACACTGTATGGATATTATCCTGATGTTTATACCTTGCAGGTACTTTACTATTCCATCTGTCTGTTTGTATTAGTCATGGGTATTTCCTATCTGACAAGTGCGGTTGTCGTATTTTTCCGTGACTTGAATCAGGTCATCAATATTGTTTTGCAGGTAGGTGTCTGGGTGACACCGATCATGTGGAATATTGACACCATGGACATTAGTCCGGTGCTTAAGAATCTGTTAAAACTAAATCCACTGTATTATATTGTGCAGGGATACCGTGATGCCTTTATTGGAAAAGTGGCATTTTTCGAGAGATGGGAACTGACCATTTATTTCTGGGTAGTAACCATTGTATTTGTGGTTCTTGGAACCCATGTATTTAAGAAACTGCGGATGCACTTCGCAGATGTATTGTAGAAAAAGTGATAACTTTACAGAAAGGTTTAAACCTATGAGTGATATTGCAATCAAAGTGGATAAGGTCAGCAAAGTTTACAGACTGTATGACCGTCAGCGTGACCGGTTAAAAGATGCGTTGAATCTAACCAAAAAACAATGCTATCGGGAACACTTTGCTTTAGATAAACTCGATTTCGAGATAAAAAAAGGAGAAACAGTAGGAATTATCGGAACAAACGGTTCCGGTAAATCTACAATATTAAAGATCATTACCGGTGTATTAAATCCTACAGATGGAGAAGTGACTGTCGATGGAAGAATCTCTGCATTATTAGAGTTAGGTGCAGGATTTAATATGGAATATACCGGTATTGAAAATGTATATCTGAATGGTACGATGATCGGCTTTACAAAAGAAGAGATCGATGAACGTCTCCAGGATATCTTGGATTTTGCAGATATCGGGGATTTTGTCAACCAGCCGGTCAAGACCTATTCTTCGGGTATGTTTGTGCGGTTAGCTTTTGCTGTTGCGATCAATATCGATCCGGAGATCTTAATTGTGGACGAAGCACTTTCGGTTGGAGATGTGTTCTTTCAGTCGAAATGTTATCATAAATTTGAAGAATTTAAGAAAATGGGAAAGACCATTTTATTTGTAAGCCATGATCTAAGCAGCATTACGAAATACTGTGACCGGGCGATCCTCTTAAACAAAGGACATAAACTCTTTGAGGGAACACCAAAAGAAGCCGTTGATATGTATAAGAGAGTCTTAGTCAACCAGTTAGATGATGATGACGAAGAAAATGGCAAGACACTCTGGGAACATGATGGCGGAGAAACACTTTGGAGAAGTACGCTGCCGATCAACCCGGAAGTATTAGAATATGGAAGTAAAAAGGCAGAGATTGTTGATTTCGCCTTTGTGGATAATACAGGACGGTACAGTAATGTCATTGAAAAAGGTTCTGAAATGACCGTTAAGATGAAAGTGTTATTCCATGAAGACATTGCAGAACCTATTTTTGCATTTTCTTTTAAAAATCTTTTGGGTATCGAATTATGTGGTACGAATACCATGTTTGAGAAAATAGAGATCACCCCGAAGAAGGCAGGCGATGTCCAGATCATTTCTTTTAAACAGAAGATGGATCTGCAGGGAGGAGAATATCTGTTGTCATTAGGATGTACCGGATATCCGCATGGAGAATTTACGGTATATCACAGATTATATGATGTTTGTAATCTGACCGTTGTATCCACGAAGAATACCGTAGGATATTATGACATGAATAGTGAGATTACTGTAGAGTAAGTGAGGTGCCGATTATGCCGGATATATATCATACATCGTATTTAAGGGCGAATATTGTGGCATGGCTTCCGATCCATGCAGAAGATAAAGTGCTTTACATCGGACATGCAGGAGATGTGACTGCAAAAAAACTGATGGAAATGTCAGATCATGTAGACTGTGCAGAGGATCTGACAGAGCATACTGCGTGTGAGGGGAGTTATGATTATGCAGTCTGTATAGGAACTGCATCACTTGCAGCAATCCCGGTATTTTATGCACAGTTAAATGAGCATGGAAAACTTATCTTTGCGGCAGAAAATGCATATGGGCTGAAATATCTTTCCGGTGTCAGGGAAGTACATTCCAATGAATATTTTGCAGGCATAGAAAATACCAGCCAGTCCTTAGGATGCACAAAAGAGGAATTAGAAGCTGCGGTAAAGGAAGCCGGATTTACGTGGCAGCAGACATATTATCCATTTCCGGATCACATATTTGCAATGAGCATCTATTCCGATGACTACCTGCCGAAACAGGGAGAACTGATCGATCAGATCGGCAATTTTGACAGTGACAGGTTAGTATTATTTGATGAGGCAAAAGCGGCAGATGCAGCGATCGCAAGAGGAAAATTCAAGGAGTTTTCGAATGCATACTTAGCAGTCTGCGGGAAAAAAGAAGCAGAAGCGGTTGTCAATCAACAGAATGAGCGGATTGCCTTTGTGAAGTTTTCTAATGACAGAGGCACGATCCATAATATCAGAACCTATATCACAAGAAGCGAAGATGGCAGGATGCATCTGTGGAAAGTACCGGATACAAAAGAAGCCGATGGACAGATCTTAAATCTGAAAAAGACAGAAGAAGCACTTACCCGTCTGTATGCAGACAGCCGTTTTTCGATGAATACCTGTATGCAGCAGAGTGACGGTATGGAACTTGCGTTTTTAATGGGACATACCTTAGAAGAAGAATTAGATACCTTGTTAGATAAGGGAGAACCGCAGGCAGCTGTAGAGCGGATGTTTGAAGTGATTGGGGAGATACGTTCCTGCAAAGAGATACAGGCATTTCAGATGACAGAAGAATTTGAAAAAGTCTTTGGCAGTATCACACTTCCCGAAGGACTTTCTGCTGTACCGGTCGGTGATATCGATATGATCATGCCGAATATTTTAGTGGATGAAGAAGGCAGATGGACAGTCATTGATTATGAATGGTCGTTCCATTTCCCGATACCGGTGAATTATATTGTATACCGGGCGATTCATTATTACGCAGATACGACAGCAAAGCGGAAAGAACTCTTATCTTTCGGACTTTATGAACGGGCAGGGATCACAGAAGAAGAGAAAGTGCTCTATGCAGAGATGGAAGAAGCTTTCCAGAGATATGTATTAGACGGACATGTGCCGATGCGGCAGTTATATCGGGAATACGGCAAGCCGGCATATCATGTCAGCAGCGTATTAAATGTCGTGGACGATATGGAACGGAAGCGGATGCTGCAGGTATATTTTGACCGTGGCAGTGGTACGAATGAGGCAGACTGCATCAACTATCACAGTAAATCCTTAGACGGATATTATTGTTTAGAGATTCCGGTAGATCAGGATGTGGCAGCTGTCAGGATCGATCCGGGCAGTCAGGCGTGTACAGTAGAAGTAAAAACACTCTGCTGGAAGGATAAAACAACATCGAAAGAAAAGACGCTGGAATTTTATGGACCGGCTCACAAGTTTAAAGAGCACATGTATCTGTATGATACCGATGATCCATATATGCTGATCACAGCATTTCCGGAGGGAGAACGCATTTTAAAATTAGAATGCAGGGTAGATGCGATCAGTTTGGCGGCAGCAGAAATTTTAGCACCGAAAATTGATACAAAGTACAGAATTAAGAAAATGTTGAACAAATAGAGGGATTCTATGAAAATATCATCATCTTTAAAAACAAAGCGTATGATCATGTTCTGGTCGAAGCTGTTTATCGTGCTGTTACAGACCGGGATATATGGCTGGCTATGGTATGGTCATTATAAGGATATGATGCCGGTAAAATACTGGGAACGCGGAAACTGGGCGATCATAGCATTATATGGAATATTTATCATTGTATTTTCACGGGCATTCGGGGCACTGAAAGTAGGTTATTTAAAGACATGGGATATCATGTATTCCCAGATGCTTACGATCATCTGTGTTAATGGCGTGACCTATTTACAGTTAGAACTCATCAATGGTGACTGGAAACTGTTTGAAAACAGTGAACCGATGTTTTTATTATGTGCAGTCGATTTTATCATTGTTTTATGCTGGGCACTGTTTATGAGATGGATCTATGCGATCATTTATCCGCCGCATGAGATGCTGCTGATCTATGGAAATATCAGTCCGGATGCAATCATCAGCAAATTAGAGTCCAGAAAAGATAAATACCATGTCAAAGAAAAAATGCCGCTTAGTGCAGGCATGGATAATATCTTAGAACGCATCTTACAGTATGATGCTGTTTTAGTAGGTGATATTCCGGTACAGGACAGAAATGTATTCATTAAATACTGCTTTGAAAAAGATATCCGCTGTTACGGAATCCCGAAAATCTCAGATATCATGATCCGTAATTCAGAAAGCATCGATCTGTTTGATTCGCCGTTGCTTTTATTCCGCAACAATGGGCTGACTTACCGGCAGATGTTTGTCAAGAGGGCAATGGATATCGTGATCTCTTTCGTTGGGATCATTCTTGCATCACCGTTTATGCTGATCATTGCACTAGCGATTAAATTATATGACCATGGTCCGGTATTTTATAAACAGAAACGCCAGACTATGGGCGGCAGAGAGTTTGATATTTTAAAATTCAGAAGTATGATCGTAGATTCCGAACAGCATGGAGCACGCCTTGCAAAAGAACATGATGACCGGATCACTCCGGTTGGAAAAGTCATCCGCAGGCTGCATTTTGATGAACTGCCACAGCTATTTAACATATTAAAAGGTGACATGGCATTTGTAGGACCAAGACCGGAACGGAAAGAGATCACAGAAGAATATACAAAAGAGATACCGGAGTTCCCATTCCGCTTAAAAGTAAAAGCAGGACTGACCGGTTATGCACAGGTTTATGGACAGTACAATACGGTTCCATATGACAAACTAAAGTTAGACCTGACCTATATTACAAATTATTCAATCTGGCTCGATATCAAGCTGATCATTCTGACAGTGAAGATCTTATTCCAGAAAGAAAAGTCAGAAGGCGTGGATGATGAGCAGAAAACGGCATTGAAAAAGGAAGGTTAAGTGTGGATAGTATGGAATCCTATTCAATATTGATGTCTGTATATGCAAAAGAGCAGGCAGCATATTTCAAGGAGAGCATTCACAGTATGCTTGCACAGAGCGTCTGTACAGATGATTTTGTGATCGTCTGCGATGGACCGTTAAATGAAGCACTTGATCAGGTGATTAATGAAATTACAACACAATATCCGGCGTTATTCCAGATCATCCGCCTGCCGGAAAACCAAGGTTTGGGAAATGCATTAAGAGAGGGACTTTCCTATTGTAAACATGATCTGATCGCAAGGATGGACAGTGACGATATCAGTGTGAAAGACCGCTGCAAATGGCAGCTTCAGGCTTTTGAAGAACAGAAAGCAGATATTGTCGGAGGGAATATCGAAGAATTTACAACCGATATAGAACATCCTAAGGCAAAGCGGCAGGTGCCACAGACAGATCGTCAGATCAAGGCATTTGCAAAACGCAGAAATCCATTTAACCATCCGACAGTTATGTTTCGGAAGTCCTCAGTAGAAGCAGCGGGCGGTTATTTAGAATGTAGATATTTCGAAGATTATTACCTGTGGGCAAGGATGCTCCATCAGGGAATGACAGGTTATAATATACAAAAAACATTAGTCTATATGCGTACAAATGCAGGAATGTATGAACGCCGCGGCAGTTTTTCCTATGCACTGCTCGGCTTTTCGGCACGTTATAAGATCCATAAGATCGGATTTTCCAGTACAGCAGATTTTTTAATCTCCGCAGGCGGACAAGTCGTCATGTCGATCATTCCGGTTAAGATCCGTACCTATTTTTATGGAAAATTTCTGCGGAAGTAGGTAACTGCTCTAAAATTGACGCATAATAGGGCATATGCTATAATTTCATGCGGTATCATAAGAGGATAAACAGATGAAAGAACTAGAGGGATTGCAGCATCGTCTGATAGAAATGTTAGCTGCACTTCAAACATTTACAAATGAACATGGACTGACATTTTTTTTAGTAGGAGGAAGTGCATTAGGCGCATACCGGCATCAGGGATTTATCCCATGGGATGACGATGTGGATATTGCGATGATGCGGTCTGATTTTGAAAAATTAGAAGCCTGTATGCAAAAGCAGGACAACCGTTTAGGTGAATTTGTATATTCTCCGGTAGAAAACCATATCATACCGGAAGCACCGATCGGCTATCTGTACGATACGAAGCATATTGCACATGGCTATGAAAATACAGCAAAGATCGATATCCATCCGATCGACGGCGTACCGGAAAATGGATTTTTACGCAAGGTGCAGATGATATCTGCGCTGATCTATTATCTGTCAGAATACCGCAATCCGGTCAAGAATAAGGGAAAGAAGATCAGAAATATTTCAAAGGTCATTCTTGCAGTCACACCGGATTTTATGTTTGATCTTTATATGCGGATGACCAAGAAGATCTTTACTTCATGGAGTGATAAAGACAGTAAACATATATGCAGCCTGTTCGGAGTTGCGGGTTATAAAACAGAAGTTATGCCACGCAGTTATCTGATGCCGTTAAAAGAAAGCCCTTTTGAGGGGAAAACATTTCTGGTTCCGGGTGATACCCATGATTATTTAGCAAGATTATATGGGGACTATGAGAAACTGCCGCCTGAAGAAGAACGTTATCCAAGACATGATATTTATATGATGTATCAGGAATAAGGAGTGAAAGAGTTGAACCCTTATATTCGGAAAATACGGAAATTTGCAAAAAGATTTATTGCATATACGATTGAAGGAGAAGAAAAAGTCTACCGGCTGAAAAAAACTCCTTTTTGTGTAAAAAAGAAATATACAAGTATGTACCATCAAGAGTTAGAAGAACTTCCGGTTGTGCCACAGAAGGTGGTATTTGACAATTATATGGGGAAAGGCTACGGCTGCAATGGAAAGTATGTAACGCAGGAACTGTTAAAACAGACAGATGACTTAGACATTGTCTGGATCGTACAGAATGCCGGTACACAGAAAACTAAATTCCCGGATCGGGTACGGTTAGTAGAATATGGTTCTAAAGATGCCATGAAAGAATATGCGACTGCCGGTATCTGGGTACAGAATTACCAGCTGGTACATTACCTGAATCAGGGATTGTTAAAGAAACCGGAACAGACTTATATCCAGATGTGGCACGGTTCCTTTGGGATCAAGAAGATTGAAAATGATTGTGGAAATCTGACACAGGATAGGAACTGGATGGTTCTTGCAGAAAAAAATTCAGATTATACTGATTACTGGATCGCAAACAGTACATTCGAAGCAGACATTTACAAACGGGCATTCTGGAATGTAAAGGATACACAGATCTGCATGTACGGCCATCCGAGAAATGATATATTTTTTCATAACAGGTGGATAGCTGCACGAAATGCAGTAGAAACTTATATTAGTAAAAAGAATAAGAAAATACTTCTCTATGTTCCGACATTTCGGGATGATGCCATGGAATGGGAACATCAGATAGATTATAATAGATTAAAACAAAGTTTAGAGCAAAGGTTTTCGGATGAATGGATCATCTTAGTGCGTATGCATCCGAGAATGAAAGCATATGCAAAAAAACTGATACCACAGGAACCATATTGTGTAGATGTGACGGAATATCCCGATATTCAGGAACTTTTAGCAGCAGCAGATGCAGTGGTCACAGATTATTCGAGTGCAGTATTTGACTTTCTGCTGACCGGAAAACCGGCATTTATCTACGCACCTGATCATCAGAGATATGAGAAGATGCGCGGGCTGTATTATCCGTTAGAAGATACACCTTTTCCGATTGCTGCAGATAATGCAGAGTTAGCGGCAGATATTGCTTCTTTTAATGAAGAAGACTATCAAAAAAAAGCGGCTGCATTTCTAAAACATAAAGGTTCGGTTGAAGACGGAGATGCAGCAAAGAGAGTAGCAGGATTGATCACAGACTGCATAAAAGAAAAAAGAAAGCAAGGGTAAAACATATGGAACATTTGAAGACATTCTGGAAACGAAGAGGATTGTTATGGGAACTTGTAAAAAAAGGGATCAAATTAAAATACCGGAGGTCATATCTTGGTATTATCTGGTCCTTTTTAGAGCCGCTTATGACAACAATCGTATTGACGATCGTATTTGGAACATTGTTTGGGAATAAAAAAGAAAATTTTCCACTCTATATCTTATGTGGACGGTTGCTATATTCTTTTTATTCAGCGTCTACAAAGTCAGCGGCAAAATCTATTCGGAATAATGCATCAATGATCAAAAAAGTTTATGTGCCAAAGTACTTATATCCGTTATCAAGTATATTGTACAATTATACGATCACAGGAATTTCGCTGCTGGTACTGATACCACTTTGTATGTACTGTAAGGTATCCCCGGATGTGCGTATGCTGCGTGCACTTATTCCATTTATACAGTTATTCGTACTCACTTACGGAAGTGGAATGATACTTTCAACTGTAACTGTATTTTTCAGGGATATGGAATATCTCTGGGAAGTGCTTTTAATGATCATTATGTATACAAGTGCGATTTTCTATTATCCGGAACGTTTGATAAAGAGTGGATATGACTGGATCTTAAAATACAATCCATTATACTGTATCATTATGAATTTCAGATATGCAATGATGGGAGAGTCAATGTATATGTCCTATCTGATTACAGCAACCGTCTACGGAGTCGGTTTATCTATTATAGGCACATATTTCTTCTACAAGATGCAGGATAAATTTATTTTGGCAATTTAGAAAGGAAGATTTATGGGAAAAGAAACACTGATAGTTGAAAATGTTGGAATTAAATTTAATTTAAGTGAAGAAAAAGTAGATGATTTCAAGGAATATATCATTCGCCTGTTAAAACGTAATTTGAAATATAATGAATTCTGGGCTTTAAAAGATGTCAGCTTTAAATTAGAAAAAGGTGACCGACTCGGGATTCTTGGATTAAATGGAGCAGGAAAAAGTACACTGTTAAAAGTGATCGCAGGTGTATTTAAACCGACAGAGGGAAAAGTGACCAGAAAAGGAACTGTTGTACCGCTTTTGGAACTGGGGGCAGGTTTTGATAAGCAGTATACCGGAAAAGAAAACATTTTCCTGTATGGAGCAATGTTAGGTTACAGTAAGAAATATCTGGAGGAAAAATATGACGAGATCGTAAAATTTTCCGGTTTAAAGAAATTTATCAACGTACCGATCAAAAATTATTCTTCCGGTATGCGTGCAAAGTTGGGATTTGCAATCGCAACGATCTCGGAACCGGAGATATTGATCTTAGATGAGGTGCTATCGGTTGGCGATGGAAAATTCCGTAAAAAGAGTGAAAAAAAGATCATGGAGATGATGGAAGGCGGTACGACAGTATTATTTGTGTCACATTCTTTGCAACAAGTACAGAGAATCTGTAATAAGGCAATGATCTTAGATCAGGGGAGGATCAAGGCATTTGGAGATATTGATGAAGTTTCTACAATGTATGAAAATATGTTAGAAAATATGGAAAAGGAATAAGAAGCCATGGTAATGAAGAGTTTGATAGAAGAAAAGAAGATACAGGCAGTTGTGCGGTTGATAGAGTGGGAACGGATCTTTCTGCATATGGATGTAGAGATTACATATGCGGCTGATGCGGATAAGAACAGTCCATTAGATTTTTATATTGTTGATGATATGTATGATTCACCGGCACGTATGCAGTTGATTAGACATGAGGGAAACAGGTATCACTTACGTTTGAATATGACAAATAGTGGAGAAAATGTTTGTGTCCCGTCAGGAAATTATCGGATTTATGTGTGTCAGAATGATGTTAAGATGGCAGATTGTGAAATTGATCCGAAAATCGTCCGGGATATGGGAAATTGTTCGCGAAATTTCTTTTATAATAATGGAAAGAAAGTTTATGCAGTTAATTTTTATGTAGAGGAAGGAAGCGATACACTTCCATTGCGAATGCAGATCCTGGCAGCAGTACAGACAGTGATGCAGTTTCCAAAGACGAACCACTTCAGGGATAAAATACATCCGATTCAGGATATTAAATCCACATGGCTGGCGAAACGTAATGTACTTCGTAAGATGTATGCAGGATTTGTAAGACTGAATCGGGCAAAACGCAATCATACGATCTTATTTATGACGGAGCAGAATAAAGTGATCGCATCAAATCTGAAAGCTGTATCAGAACGAATGAAGGAACGCGGATTAGATAATGATTATCAGATCCTGTTTTCTGCCAGAGAAGCGGCAGCAGGATCGCAAAGTATCAAAAGCTGGATACAGTTAATGGAAAAACTGGCAAAGAGTGGAACAGTGGTATTAGATGATCATGCTCCATGCTTAGACTGGCTTCAGTTGACATCAGATACAAAAGTGCTTCAGTTATGGCATGCAGGAGCTGGTTTTAAATCATCAGGATACAGCAGATGGGGGCATCAGGGATGTCCGGATGCAGTATCATGTCACAGACAGTATGATTATGGAATCGCCGGATCCAAAAATATTGCCCATTTCTTTTCCGAGGTATGGGGAATGAATGATGAATTAGTTCTTCCGACAGGGATGCCGAGAATGGATGAGTACTTAAATGCAGGATATCGTGCAAAAAAGACAGAGGAATTATATAAAAAATATGAATTTTGCAAAGGCAAAAAAGTAATGCTGTTTGCACCTACTTATCGTGGCAGAGGCAAGAAGACGGCCATGTATCCATATGATCTGATCGATTTTAAAGGCTTATATGAGGCTTGTGGAAAAGACTGGGTGGTTTTGTTTAAGATGCATCCCTGGGTTGCAGACAGTGTTCCTATTCCGGAAGAGTATAAAGATAAATTTAAGGACGTAGGTAAATATCCAAATATCAATGATCTGTTCTATATTACAGATCTTTTGATCACGGATTACTCTTCGAATATTTTTGAATATTCGCTTATGAAGAAACCAATGATGTTTTTTGCCTTTGATAAAATACAATATGCATTTTCAAGAGGTTTTCACCGCCCATATGAGGAGAGTGCACCGGGAAAAGTATGCAGTACTTTTGATGAATTGCTAAAAGCATTCAGAGAAGAAGATTATGAGTTTGAGAAAGTAGAAGAGTATGTCAGATATCATTTTGATCATATTGATTCTAATGCATCAGATCGTGTGATCGACTGGCTGATACTGGGAAATATCCCAAAAGAGATCCAGGAAGACATCACCAGACGGGAAAAAGATAATGCACACAGAAAAACATTAGATTTTCTTCCGGAAGGTTATAGAAGAAACCATGAACTTGGAATTGTAGAGGAGGTTGAATAATATTGAATATTGCGATCATATTTGCCGGAGGAAGCGGAGTTCGTATGGGCGCCGGAATCCCAAAACAGTTTTTGGAGATAAACGGAAAACCAATCCTGATCCATACATTACAATTATTTCAATATCATGATCAGATAGATAAAATTTATGTTTCAGTTCTTTCAGACTATATACCATATGTCAGGGAATTAGTGGACGAATACCATTTGAAAAAAGTAGCAGATATCATTTCAGGTGGGGAAACAGCACAGGATTCCATTTATAATGCCTTAAAAAGAGCTGAAATGGAGAATCCACAAGATTCAATCGTATTGTTACATGATGGGGTACGTCCATTTGTTTCATATGAAGTGATCAGTAATAATATAGAAAGTGTACAAAAGTATGGAAATGGAATTACCTGTACTCCCTGCTTTGAAACGATCATGATCAGTAAAAATGGGGAAAAAGTAGACAGTGTCCCTTACAGGAAAGAAACTTTTGCAGCACAGGCACCACAGAGTTTTTACTTAAAGGATATCATTGCGGCGCACGATAAAGTTCGGGCAAGTGCAAATGGATATGAGAATATGGTAGATGCATGTACGATCATAAGAAACCAGGGAATTGAAGCACACATGGTAATGGGAAACAGAGGTAATATTAAAGTGACAACACCGGAAGATGTATATATGTTCCGGGCATTGCTGCAGTATAAAGAAAATGAACAGGCATTTGGGCTAGGTCTGACAAATCGTATTGAAACAAGGATGAACCAGATCACCCGACATCGGAAATAGCAGGAGGAGATGTATGAATCAGGAGGATCAGATCTTAAAAGAGGATATGGAAATCCTTGGAGCTGACAGAAAACTTGCAGAGAAATTCTCAGGAAAGACAGTATTTGTGACAGGAGCAACCGGGTTGATCGGCACACAGGCAGTGTATGCGCTTTCAATGATGAACAAAATCTGTAAAAGTGATATACATGTAATAGCAATGGTGCGTAATGAGCAGAAAGCAAAAAAAGTATTCGAAGATGAGATCAGGGAAGGCATGGTATCATTATATTGCGGTGATATTAATGAGCAGATTTCCTGTAAAGAAAAAGTGGATTATATCATTCACGGAGCAAGTGCTACAAGTTCTAAGTATTTTGTGGATCATCCGGTAGAAACAATCCTGACAGCAATTAAGGGAACGAGAAATATCTTAGAATATGCAAAATATGCACAGGTAGAGGGAATGGTATATCTTTCATCATTAGAAGTTTATGGAACACCGGATGGAACGAAAAAGACAATTTCTGAAAGTGATTATGGATATATTGATCCGCTGAGCGTCAGAAGCAGCTATTCAGAAGGAAAGCGTATGGCAGAGTGCTTATGCGTATCTTATGCAAAGGAATATGATGTTCCTGTGAAGATAGCAAGACTGTCTCAGACATTTGGAGCAGCAGTAAGTTATGATGATGGGAGAGTGTTTGCGGAATTTGCAAGGTGCGTAGCGGAAAAGAAGGATATTATCCTTCATACACAGGGGAATACAGTGCGTACCTATTGTTATACCAGAGATGCAGTCAATGCGATCTTTTATATTCTTACAAACGGAATCAAGAGTGAAGCGTACAATGTCACTAATATGGAAACAGCAGTATCGATCCGGGAAATGGCAGAACTTGTATGCAGTATTTATCCGGAAAGCGGGATAAAAGTCCGGATCGAGATACCGGAAGATATTTCAGGCTTTGGATACAATCCAGAAATGCGTATCATACTTAATAATGAGAAAACACAGACACTAGGCTGGAAAGCGGAAGTGGGACTTGCGGATATGTATCGGAGAATGATAGAGAGTAATTTTATAAAAAGAGGAGAATGAATATGAAATTTGGAGTGATTTTGCATAAAACAACAATGAATTTAGGAGATGACATCCAGACCTATGCATCTATGCAGCATCTGCCATCTGTAGATTATATAGTTGAAAGAGAAAATACGGATTCATTTCATTCTGAGAACAATGAACCTGTTGCAGTGATCATGAGTGCATGGTGGATGTGGCAGAAGTGGAATTGGCCGCCGGCAGAATGTATTGTGCCAAAACTAGTCAGTATGCATATGAATAACTATACGATCTATAGAAAAGCATCACCAATTTATGATGAATGGCTGCAAGGTGTAGGGGGAAAATTCTTTAGAGAAAACGGACCAATCGGAGTCCGGGATAAGACAAGCCTTGATTTTTTTAATGAAAGAGGATTTGAATGTTATTTTAGCGGCTGTATTACACTGACCCTTCCGCAGCAAAAGAAAACACCGGATGCAGGTCAATATGTATGCCTCGTAGACCTGAATCCTGCTTTAGAGAGTAAGGCAAGAGAACTTTTGAAAGATACAGGATTAGAAATCCGTGTTTTATCCCATCATTGTGATTATAGAAAATCAGATGCAACATTTGAAGAAAGAATGAAGACAGTCGAAGATCTTCTGACCCAGTATCAGAATGCGAAATTTGTGATCACCAGACGTTTACATGTTTCATTACCATGCCTTGCTATGCAGGTGCCGGTATTATCTGTTGTAAATATGAATGATGTGGGTAATTCCACCAGATGGGCACCATATGCAGAATGGCTGCATTATGTGGCAGATGAAGATTTTAAAGCCGGAAATTTCGATTATGATTTTAATAATCCACCGGAAAATAAAAAGACCTATCTGCAGACAAGAGAGAACCTTACAGCAGATATTAAAGCATTTGTTGATGAAATGAAAGAATGTGATCTGCCGATCGAACAGGTGAAAAAAGTGTCATATACAGAAGAAGAGGCACGGATATGGCAGAATGAACTGATGCATTTTACATTAGAAAAATGGCTGCATCAGAACAGGGGGATGCTCAATGAACGGAATAAGTATAAAAAGCAGGTGGAACAGTATCAGAAGCTGTTGAAAGAAAAAGGAATTCCGGATGATGTGCAAAACGAATGGATGAAAAAAGAAGGAAGAACAATGCATTTCTGCAGAAAAGTATACGCAGTAGCATTGAGTATCGGAGAAAAAACGCATCAGGAGGAAACAGTCAAAAAGATCGCCCAAAAGGCAAAAAAGATAATTAAAAAAGAGAAGTAGAAGAATAGAAAGAGAGGCTGCAAAATGGGAAAAAAAATATGGATGGTGATATTATTTGTTGTATGCAGCGTGGGAATTGTTTATACAAAACCACAGACCACATATGCGGATATCAGTTACGTGGATGCAGTTGAGGGAAATACACAGGCAGGATACCATGTTGTTAAAATCTCAAAAAGCAGTATGGAAAATGATCCGATGTGCAAGGCACTTCAAAATGCATTAGATGAAGCAAAGCTGTATGCTGCAGAAAATCTGAAATATAAAGTGATCGTAGAGCCTGGAACATATGCATTAAGCACCTGCATCCATGCATATAGTAATACGTATCTTTCTTTGCAGGGAGTGACTTTCCAACATAAGAATTACAGTGGAAATATGTTTAAAATTGGAGATATTGGAGGGGACGGAGATACAGTATCCGGATATCATTATAAAAATATCACGGTTGATGGAGGAACATGGGATGGTTTTGGGATCACAAGTCCGATCATGAAAGCTGCACATGCGGAAAACGTAGTGATCAAAAATGCATCTTTAAAGAATGTGAAAGACAGCCATGTGGTCGAAGTTGCCGCTATCAATGGGTTTGAAGTCAGTGGATGCACATTTTCCGATCAGACAGCCTCGAATGAAAAAAAAGAAGCTCTTTTAGCAAATGAAGTTATTCAGCTAGACCTTCTGGTCCAGGGACATTTTAGCGGATACAAATATGAAGCTCTGGATATGAAAAATGTTGTAATATCGAATAATATCTTTAATCATGTACTTCGTGGAGTTGGATCACATACAGCATACAGCAAACGATCAACAGATCATGTAGTGATCAAAGAAAATACCTTTGAGAACGTTAAAAGCGTTGCAATTGAATGTTATAATTATACGGATTGTACCATTAGCAATAACAGAATGACAGAATGTGGAAGAGGAATTGCAGTATATGCAATGCGCTCAAATGCAAATGGTGCATTTAATGCAGCGGCCACAAAAGGAAATGAACTGAATGCAAAAACGGTGATCACTAATAATGTGATCAGTGTTAAAAATACGGATACCTACCCACCAACAGGCATTTCGGTTGAAGGTCTGGATTTAAAGGCTGCTACACAGGGAACCGGAGAGAAGACCGCAGCAGGAAATTATTACATCAGTGGAGTTTCTGTATTAAATAATGAGATCAATACACCGGGGCATGGAATCGTTCTGAACGATGTGTACAATTCTTCCGTCGGTAATAATAAAATTACAGGAACGACAGGGAGTGGAAGTTATTATGGAATATCTGTAGATAATGCTTCAAAAGGAATTCAGGTTACCGGAAATACGATTGATAAAACGGGATTGAATGGAATTCTCATAACAGGAAAGTCAGATGCCGGACTGGTTGCAGGTAACTGTGTAACTAATGCCGGATCAAATGCAGTCTGCGTGAATTCTGCATCAGTAGGAACAATTAAAGACAATGTGCTGAATCAGTCAGGAACCTGCGGAATCCAGCTTAGTACAAATGCAAAATGTAAGAAAGCGATCAGTGGGAATAAAATTACGAATGCGAATGGACGCGGAATATATATCTATGATAAATCGACTGTAAAGGCAATAGATAACAATACGATCAAGGGGATCAAACTACAGGGGATTAATATCAGCAGTTTGAAGAATGCGGTAAGCATCAGCAATAATAATATTTCAAAGTGCAAAAATCATGTTATATATATTAAAACACCGACAAAATATCAGGTAAAATTATTGAATAATCAGATCAAAGCAGTAAAGAACCAAAATGGTATCCAGGTGACTGCCGGACAGGTGAGAATAGAAGATAATGCCATTTCCGGTGCAAACTGGCCGGTTTCTATTGAAATTGGTGTAAAAGGAGAGGTTGGAAGCAATCGCTATAAAGGCAATGTGAATAATCTTGCATATATCCGCGGAAGCAAGAAAAGTATCAGAACAGCCGGCTTAAAGAAAGTGGTGCTGAAGGTTTCAAAAACATCGAAAAGTATAAAATTAAGCTGGAAAAAGGTGAAGGGAGCTTCAGGGTATGAAATCTACCGGGCATCCTCTGTCAATGGAAAATACAAGAAGATAGCAGAAACAGGTAAGAAATATCAATATACTGATAAAAAAGTAAAAGCAGGCAGAACTTATTATTACAAGGTTCGGGCAGTATCCGGTGATAAAAAGAGTAAAATGCGGATTTTTGGGACTTATAGCAAAGCCGTAAAGGGAAGCTGCTGATGAGGTGAGATCAGAATACTACTGGAGGAAATATCATATTGGGATTGTTGATTGATAAAATTTACTGGAAAATTATCTGGATCTTAACAGGCTTATTGTTTGGGATTGCCGGTTCTCTTATGATCCTGAGTGGAGCTTTCTGTGCAGATCGTTTTTATGACGCAGGGAAAGTGTATGATGTAGAGGAGAACGGCAGGAAATCCTGCTGGAATGACACGATACACTATGATGAAACAACACAGGCACTCGTGGTGGATACGGATACAGCAGTAAAGAATGTTTATCTGCTTGATAAAACAGGCGGCTGGCATGATCTGTGTATCAGGCTGTCAGCGATGAATGGTGGAGAGCTTTTAACAAGATTAGAGTTTTATGATGTAAATGATGTAGTTACAGGTTCCATTGATACGGTACTTGCGGAAGGCGATAACTATATCAAAACTCCGGCAGATCAGTTTTACAGAATGGATATTGTGATTGAAGGGCAGGCGGGGGCAGCCTTTCGTATCGATAAGTTACAGTTTCGGGAAAAAGAATCCCTGTTTTCAAAATCGAAGTTTATCATATATCTGCTGCCACTTTGGGCAGGATTTATGCTGCTTACGGGGATTTTATACATTTGTTTTAAGAAAAGATTTCGCAAGATCCCATGGTATGCACCGGTAGAGGGATTGCAGAAGCTATTTATGTATGCAGGAGGGAATGGAGAGATCCTGCATCAGAGATATTCCCAAAAACAAAAAGCACAGATCAGGAGTGGATTATTTTGCAGCATATTCCTGATCACACAGATCTGTTTTATCTTTCAGCGTTATACCAACAAGGGATATCGGTATTTAGCCCTTATCTGTGTGGTGCTGTTGATCCTGACCGCACTTTTATGCTGGGAGAAAAAACTGCACATATTAAATTGGAACAATAAATTTGTGACATCGTGGTTTCTATTATGGATCATCAGTATGCTCTCTGATCTGATCGTGGAAAAACGATTTGCGTACATGGGATATCTGATGATATTTGTGATGGGCTTCTTATTCTTCATGTGGGGAAATATGGAGCATAGGGAATGGCTGTTAAAAGATTTTATAAGGGGAATCCGCTGGAGTTTCCTCCCTAATCTGTTATTCTGTTGGCTTTTCCGTCCGGTACTGCCGGGTTACCGCTACATGGGATCCTGGTATAGTCCCGGAATCTTTGGCTTATATATCCTGTTTGTATGGATCGCATTTTTAGCGGAAATGAAGTTTGATTATACAGAGAAACCAAATATCAAACATGATCTGTTTTCTGTCTGTATGCTTGGGATCTGTGCAAATATGTTATGGAAAACGCAGAGTATCACAAGCCTTTTGGCAGCAGCATTAGCAGCACTTATTTTTTCGTTAAAACTATGGATCAACCGGAAAAAGATAAGATTTTTTGGGATACCGATGTTATTACTGGTATTTTTCATTGGATTTACGGTAAACAATTATAGTATTTATCATATTCCGAGAATGCTTCATACAGAGATCAAGTTTTCAAATGATTTTTATATGGATACTGCTACAGATCATCCATTTCTGTTAAATGTAAGCGCAGCAGAGCCGGGAAATAATAACCGTATCCTATACAAATTAAAGACAAGTGTATCCTTAGAAACGCTGACATCAGGCAGAACACTGTACTGGAAAGCCTATTTACGTGATATGAACCTGTTTGGACATTATTACAATGCGACGTTCTGGGGAAGCGGACATAAGCCCCATAATGGATATATTGCGATCATGTACCGTTATGGTATCTTTGCATTAGTACCATATGTCATGATGATACTGTATAATCTGATCTATGCAGTCAGATATTTCTGGGAAAATATGTACGATGACCGTAAATATGCCTTTTTCATTTTAGCAGATATGTTATGCTGCATATGGCTTTTAGTGATGGAGAACCTGGAACTGCCATTTGGCTGGATATGCTGGTATGGTATGTACCTGATCATGGGAGTATATTTTGATGGTGGGAAAAAAGAAAATTAAAATAAAATATATCAGACTGATACTGTTTACGGCATTATTTAGTTATATCATAACAAATCTCCTGTTGTCAGATACCATGGATAAAAACAGGATACTGGCTGCAGGGCAGGTGTATGAAGTACGGAATAAGACATTAACATCAATGAGCAGTACGTGGCGGTATGATGAAGAAACAGAACAGTATACGATCATAAGTAATGATGCAGTCAAAAAATATGGAAAATGGAATAATGCCGTAGACTGGAAATGCATATACCTGAAATTAGATAAATTGAATGTACCACAGGTGGACTGGGTATTGAAAGAATATGATGAAAACGGTCAGTTTAGCGGACAGCAGATCATCACACTAAAGAACGGGGAAAACTGGATCGCACTGCAGCCGGAAGTACCGTTCCGGCGGTTTTCTATCCAGATCATAGGTGGAGAAGGCTTGCAGTTTCAGATCAAAAAAATGGTCTTAATGGAGAATATCCCACAGAAACGGCAGGGCATACTGCTCTTTGGGCTCATTTTTGTAGCAGCATTTGCAGCAGGCATACTGTTGCAGAAAAAGTGCGGACAAAAACGTTACGTTTTAACTGCCTGTCAGAAGCTGGATGGATTTTTACAGTATGGTTATGAACTGACCGGAAATGGGCTTGCCCTGACTTCAAAGAAGAAAAAAGAAGTTCGCAGGATACGCAGCTGTCTGTTCTGCTTTCTGACAGCTTATATGATAGTCATGTATAACTGCAATCTGTATTCGGGAAAGGCATATTACCGTTATCATACATTCGTGGCGGTGATCGTACTATTGCTGATCACCTTCCTGTCAAGAGAGGGCAGATTAAAAGCCGTTAAGGGTCAGCCTGAAAAGGTATACTGGTGGTATGTATTCTGGCTGCTTACCTGTGTATCGGACTTTGTTGTCAGTAAGCGGTTTAAATTTACCGGCTGGATCATGCTGCTTGTGATGGGATTTTTCGTATACGTCTGGCGGCAGATGAAAGATCCTGATGAGATCATATGGGATTTTTTGCATGGGATCGAACTATTTGCGGTGATCGGTATGCTTTACAATATGATCTTCCGGTTAAAGTATGATGGACTTTTATACAATGGCTATATGACAAGTGCATCTGATTTTGGAATATTTTCAGCATTTTTAGTCCTGATCTTTAGTATAGAGATCTATGAGTGCCTGCGCATCAGGGAATATGGAAAGAAATTAGCCGGCTATATCTGTGGACTGGGAATCGCAGGATTACAGGTATTACTCAGTGGAAAAGAGATTGCAGTATTCGTCAGTTTCTGCTGTACCGTCCTGCTGCTCTTTTATGTGGGAAAGGCAATCAGAAGTTTATCAAGATCAGATAAAAAGAATATGATTTTTTACCTGCTTTATGCAGGTGTGGCTGTGGTAGTCTATTATCTTGCCGTAAAACATATCCCATGGATCTTAAAAACCATGACTACCTATGAAAAAGAGCAGTTTGAAACACTGAAAGATCCTGCTGTCATAGGTATTCTTGCACAGTCAGGTATCGAAGCATACCAGAACGTCAGATATCATTCTCTGAATGAATGGTTCCTGACGATAAAGGCGTATATCAGGGAAATGAATCTGTTTGGACATAAAGCTGTCAATCTTTCTGTCTGGAACAAACCGAGAGGGGCAGAAAACCAGATCCTGCAAGTCATGTTCCGGTACGGTATTTTTGCGGCAGCAGCCTATGTGATGATGTTTGTGGCTGCAGTAAAAACAGCTGTTGAAAAGTGCAGGAAATATAAGAAGAATATTCCATCGGGACACCTGCTTACATTAGGTGTAATCCTGTTTTTTATCGTGGCAGGGTTCTTTGGAAATGTAGAATATCCATTTTACCAGCCGGTATGGCTGCTTATGTATATGTTACTGTTCACTCCGTGAGCAGTAACGTGTGATTTTTGCATGAAAGTTCGCTTTGCGAAGCAAAAATCACCACCTGAATCACTTTCTTACGCAGCCAGACAGTAAATGTCTGTCTGCTGTGTGAACTGTAACGTGTATATGCTTATGGCAAAATGTTTCCTAGCAGTATCTTGAATAATTCTGTCAGACTTCATATAATAGAACAGAAGGAACAGAATTTTTTCGTACCGTGGAGATATACCGGCATATCATCCAAAGGAAGGAGAATGATTCCATGACAAAACATCAGTTGATTTATACAAAAGTAAAGCGCGCATTAGACTTTATCCTAAGTCTGTGCGCCTGTATTATATTATCCCCGATCCTGATCGTACTATGCATTGCGATCAAGATTGACAGCAGAGGACCTGTTCTTTTTAAACAGAAGCGGGTAGGGATCCATAAGACTTATTTTTCAATCTACAAATTCCGTACCATGCGGATCGACACCCCGAAGGATATGCCGACACATATGTTAAAAGATCCGGATCAGTACATTACAAAAGTAGGACGTTTCCTGCGGAGATCATCATTAGATGAACTGCCCCAGCTGTTTAATATCTTAAAGGGTGACATGAGCTTTGTCGGTCCAAGACCGGCACTGTGGAATCAGGATGATCTGGTTGCAGAGCGGGATAAATACGGAGCAAATGACGTGATCCCCGGACTGACCGGCTGGGCACAGATCAATGGCAGGGATGAACTTGAGATTCCGGTAAAAGCGGCATTAGATGGTGAATATGTAAGAAAAATGGGATTCTGGTTCGATACCAGATGCATTTTGGGTACATTTACGTCAGTATTAAAGGCAGATGGCGTGGTAGAAGGCGGAACCGGGGAGATGAAGAAAAAATAAAGAGGTGTATGCAGTGGCAGAAAAAAAGAGAATCCCGATAGGAATCGAAAATTATAAAGAAATGCTGGATAAAAATTATTATTATGCAGACAAAACTCTTTTGATCAAAGAATTGATAGATGCGGGTACAAAGGTCACACTGTTTATGCGTCCAAGACGTTTCGGAAAGACGCTCACCTTAAATATGTTAAAGACTTTTTTTGAATGTGAGTGGGACCGGAATGGAAATAGAATAGATAACAGCCGCTATTTTAAAGGAAAGGCGATTGATAGAACAGATGCATCTTATATGGAATATCAGGGGAAATATCCGGTTATCCATTTATCTTTAAAATCAGCAAAACAGCCGGATTTTGAAATGGCATATAGAAGTCTGCTTGATGAAATTGCAAAGGAGTATGAAAGACATCGCTATGTTCTGACAGGAGAGGCATTGTCAGAATCCAATAAGAAGCGGTATCAGTTACTAATGGATCAGCAGGGAGAAGCGGTGGATAATGCCAAGGCTCTTGAATTTTTGTCAGAATGTTTATCAGTATATCATGGGGAAAGAACGATCATTCTGATCGATGAATATGATGTCCCTTTGGAAAATGCATATTTTTGCGGTTTTTATACGAAGATGATCGATTTTATCCGTTCATTGTTTGAATCCGCATTAAAGACAAACGATCATTTAGAATTTGCGGTGATCACTGGCTGTCTTAGGATCAGCAAAGAAAGTATATTTACGGGCTTAAATAATCTGAAGATCGTTTCTGTTTTAAATAAAGATTATGCAGAATATTTTGGGTTTACAGAAACAGAAACGAAAGAAATATTATATGCATATGGCATAGAGGAGAAGTTTCATGAAGTAAAAAAGTGGTATAATGGATATCTTTTTGGACAGACAAACGTATATAATCCATGGAGTGTTATTAACTATGTAGAAACAGCAGTTTTAGATCCTGAAGCATTCCCAAAACCATATTGGTCTAATACTTCTTCAAATCATATAGTAAGAGAACTTGTGGAACGCTCTACTGCAGAAGTGAAACAGGAAATTGAAGAGTTAATAAAGGGTGGAAGTATTGAAAGACCGGTCCATGAAGATATCACCTATGAAGATATTTATAAAAATCAGGACAATTTGTGGAATTTTCTTTTTTTTACCGGCTATTTAAAAGCAGAAGAACAACGGTTTGAAATAGATACGATATACCTTAAAATGTCAATTCCAAATGAAGAAATACGTTATATTTACCGGAATACCATTCAGGAATGGTTTCGGGAACAGATAGAACATGCAGATAAAGAACCGCTTTATCAGGCATTGCTGACAGGAAATTGTGAAAAGATGGCAGCAATTTTACGCCGTCAGTTAATGGAGAGTATCAGTTATTATGATAATTTAGAAAGTTTTTATCATGGTTACCTGCTTGGACTGTTAAGCAATATACCAGACTATATTGTGCGTTCAAACAAGGAAGCTGGTAATGGAAGACCGGATATTCAGATCGTTCCATTCGAATTAGATCAGGCAGCATATATCATAGAAATCAAAAAAACAGACAGATATGAACAGATGGAAGAAAAATGTAAGAATGCCATAGAACAGATCAAAAGACAGCAGTATGGAGAGAAATTAAAAATAGAAGGATACCAGACCATATATGGTTATGGGATCTGTTTCTGTAAAAAGAACTGTATGATCAAAATGATGAAGATAGACTAAGAGGACCGGAAGGAGCAGGATATGAAAAAAGCATTAATCATTGGAAAACACAGTTATATCGGCACTTCCTTTGCCTCTTATGCAAAAACCTATGCACCGGAATTAGAGGTCACAAGTGTATCGGCGAGTGATGGAACATGGCGTAATACGGATTTTAGTGATTATGATGCAGTACTTCATGTAGCAGGAAAAGCACATGCAGATGTAGGAAATGTTACAGAAGATGTCAAAAAAGAGTATTACGATGTCAATTATAAAATGGCAGTAGAAGCGGCAGATATGGCAAAAAGTGCCGGAGTAAAACTGTTTATCTACCCGAGCAGTATGATCATATATGGAGAGAGTGCCCCGCTTGGAAAGCATAAAGTCATCACAAAGGATACGATACCGGCTCCGGCTAATTTTTATGGTGACAGTAAGCTGCAGGCAGACCTTGCGATCCAGAAGATGAGTGATGAAATATTCCAGACAGCAGTACTAAGACTTCCTATGGTCTATGGAAAAAACAGCAAAGGAAATTATCCGGTCCTTGCGAAGATGGCAAAAAAACTTCCGGTATTTCCAAAGGTAAAAAATGAACGCAGTATGCTCTATATCGGGAATCTGTGTGAATTTCTGCGGGAGATCATAGAAAATGGATCCGGTGGAGTATTCTATCCGCAGAATGCTGAATATACAGTCACCTCAGAGATGGTAAAAAAGATCGCAGAAGCGGCAGATAAGCAGATACATCTGACAGCCGTATTGACTCCGTTTGTATATTTAGCAGGAAAAATACCCGGAAAGATCGGGCAGCTTGCCAATAAGGCATTTGGAAGCTGTATATATGATAAAGAATTGAGCCGGTACGAAAATAACCGTTATCAGATCTACAGTCTGCAGGAATCAGTACAAAGAACAGAAGGAGCATAGAATGAAACAGAAGAAAGCCCTTATGACAGCATCCGTTGCCTCCATGATCGATCTGTTTAATATGGATAATATCCATATTTTGCAGGAACTCGGCTATGAAGTACATGTAGCAGCCAATTTTGAGTTTGGAAGTATCACGAGCAAAGAAAGAGTCAGCCGGTTCCGGAACGAATTAGAAGCCGCAGGTATCAGGACATTTCATATCGAAATTCCAAGAAGCATCACACATATAAAGGACATATGCAGTTCCTATCAGAAGATGAAAAAACTGTGTGAACAGGAACGATATGACCTGATACATACGCAGTCACCGATCGGTGGCGTAGTGGCAAGACTTGCAGCTAAAAAAATGCGTAAACACGGGACAAAAGTGATCTATGTGGCACATGGGTTTCACTTTTATGCCGGTGCACCGAAGAAAAACTGGGTGATGTTTTATCCGGTGGAGAAAATGCTTTCAAGGTATACGGATGTGTTGATCACGATCAATCAGGAAGATTATCAGAGGGCGAAAAAGTTTTATGCAAAAGAAGTTTATTATGTTCCGGGAATCGGTATCGATATTCATAAGTATGAAACGAGTGAGGCAGATCGGCAGTCAGTAAGAAATACATTTGGATTTACAGAAGATGATTTTGTCATTATGAGTGTGGGACAGCTTTCAAAACGAAAAAATCAGGAAACGGTCATTCGTGCAATGGCAGAGATACCGGATAAAAAAGTGAAATATCTCATTGTTGGACTAGGGGAAAAAGAAGATAGTGACAGACAGCTGATCGATCAGCTCGATCTGAAAACAAGAGTGGTTTTAGCCGGTTATCGGGAGGATATCAAAGAACTGCTCCATGCGGCAGATGCATTTGTTTTTCCATCGCTGCAGGAAGGGCTTCCGGTGGCGCTTATGGAGGCAATGGCAGCAGGACTTCCAAGTGTCAGCAGCAGGATACGCGGTAACGTCGATCTGATATCAGATGGAACAGAAGGAATGCTGGTAGAACCGATGGGTATAAAAGGCTATGCACAGGCAGTCATGGAGTTAGAACGGGAGTCTTCTGTCAGAGAAAAACTGATCGTAAATTCCAAAAGGAAGATACAGCAGTTTAGTATAGAATATGTACATGAGAAAATGAAACAGATCTATTTAACGATCGGAAAGAATTAGCAGATGTGAGGAGAAAAAGATGCCACAGGTCAGCGTGATCATGTCAGTGTATAATGCACAGAGCGAGGAAATTTTAAGAACAGCAATAGAATCAATCTGCAGTCAGACATTTTTGGATTTTGAATTTATCATTTGTGATGATGGATCGACAGATGATACCTGGGAAAAACTACAGAAGATCGCAGCAACGGACAGCAGAATACAACTGATCCACAATAAAGAAAACAGAAAAGCAGGCTATGCCAGAAACTGCTGTATCAGACAGGCAAGCGGAAACTATATAGCAGTGATGGATGCAGATGATATTTCTGATCCGAGGAGATTAGAGATTGAAAAGGAATATTTAGATGAGCATGGGGAGTGTGATTTTGTAGGTGGCAGAGGTCAATTCTTCATTCAGGATATAGGGGATGATCAGGAAACTTATTGGTTTTGTAAAACTCCTAAGGCGAAGGATTTTCTTTTTTCTGTTCCATTTGTACATGCCTCCTGTATGTTTCGTAAAGAGGCATTACAAAAAGTACATGGCTATGATACAACAAAAAAGAGAGTGCGGATGGAAGATTATGATATGCTTTTAAGGCTTTATGCAAATGGCTGTTATGGGAGCAATGTAGAAGACATCCTTTATTATATCCGCAGAGATGATAATCAATATAAACGTCGCAAGTACCGTTACAGATGGAATGAGGCAAAAATGAAATATCAGGGATTTTCATCATTAGGACTAATGCCAAAAGGAATGATCTATGTGATAAAGCCATTGATCGTAGGACTGATCCCATGGAGAGTTTCTGCCATCCTTCAGAAAAAGTATTACAGAAAGAAGTTGTAACATGTTAGGAATTATCATATTAAATTATCAGACATGGGAGATCAGTATCCGTTGTATGGAGAGTATTAAAGATACGATCGGTGAAATACCATATCATATTTATCTTGTGGATAATGCGTCCCCTATTCTGATGCCGGAAATATGTCAGAACTATCTTGCCAAACATAGAGAAACCGTTTCTTTTCTACAGGCAGCAGAAAACAGAGGGTATGCAGCAGGAAATAATATAGGTATCCGGCAGGCATTAGTAGATAACTGTGAGTTTATATTGCTCACAAACAATGATATTGTATTTACATCAGAGAGCATTTCAAATATGTTAGTAGCGTTTAAAAGCAGAAAAGTCGGAATTGTCGGACCTAAGGTGTTAAATACAGATGGTAATATACAAGTGAGCCGTTGTGCAATGAAAACAGAAATGAGGGAAATTTTTCAGGTATTTACTGTTGCAAAAAAGGTTTTCCGAAGGAAGTATCGCAGATATTATTGTCTGGATCAGAAGATAGACAAGCCTTCAGTGGTCTATTATGTATCTGGTTGTTGCTTTATGATGAGCAGGGTATGTGCAGAAGCAGTAACCCCACTTGATGAAGGGACAATTCTTTATGATGAAGAACCGATTCTTGGAATTCATATGGAGGAGAAAGGGTTTCAGACGCTTTACTATCCGGACAGTGTAGTCATACACAGACATGGGGCAACAATTATGCAAATACAGCCGTTTATGTATCAATGTATCTGCCAGAGTGAACTGTATTATTGCAGTCACTATCTGCATGCTAAAAAGTGGCAATTATGGCTGCTTTATCATTACAGGAGAACCTTGTATCGGATCAGAAGCAGAAAAGATGAAAAGTTAAAAGAATATTGGGATGAATTTGACAGACAGACGAAGAATGCTTACCAAAAAGCGATCGGAGAGGCAGAAAAATAAATAAACCTGTAACATATGCAGTATAGCTTCTGAACCAATCCAAAATTCGGAGGAGTAATGTGAATTTCCCAAATTGGCAGGCTATAAATAAATTTACCTTTCAAAGCTGGCTAAGGGGAAGATAGTCTTGTAATTGCAGGATAGGAATGTTATAATTTTCTATTATAGTTGAAAGAGGTACAAGTGTGATAAGGGTAATTAAGCGTAATAAAGAGATGATATGGGATCTTGCCGTGAATGATTTTTCTACAAAGTATGCAGGATCGGCATTTGGAATTTTTTGGGCTTTTGTGCAGCCTGTCATTACAATAGTAATGTATTGGTGCGTATTTCAGTTTGGATTAAAATCAACGCCTCCTATTCAGAATGTAAGTTACATTTTTTGGTTTGCTACAGGAATGGTGCCATGGTTCTTTTTTTCAGATGCATTAAATGCAGTTACTAATTGTCTCATAGAATATTCTTATCTTGTCAAAAAAGTAGTGTTTGATATTGAATTACTGCCAATTGTAAAAATATTATCAACATTATTTATCCATCTAGTTTTTATCGGATTATTATTTGTGATTGCCATTGCAAATCGAGAAGAAATTACGATTTATGTAGTGCAGGTATTATATTATTTGATTTGTGCGGTTATCTTAGTGTATGCATTAGGAAAAATCACATCATCTATTATATTATTTTTTCGTGATTTGGGTCAGATTGTAAATATTGTGTTACAGATTGGATTATGGGCAACGCCTATTATTTGGTCATATGTTATCATACCAGACAATTATCAGTGGATTGTAAAATTGAATCCGGTATTCTATATCATAGAAGGATATCGTGACAGTTTTATTAATAAACAGTGGTTTTTTGAACAACCGGTGTTAACAGCTTATTTCTGGTGTGTGACACTGGGAATGTTATGTATTGGAAATATTGTGTTTAAAAAGATGCGTCCACATTTTGCGGATGTTTTATAAAATAGATGGTAAAATTGAAAGGAAAAACAATGGATAATAATGCAATAACAATCAGTAATTTAACAAAATGTTATAGATTATATGAAAAGCCATTTGACAGAGTAAAAGAGACCTTTAGTTTTTCCCGGAGCAAGTATAGTAAAGAAAAATGCGTATTAGATCACATTAGTCTGGAAATAAAACAAGGAGACGTAGTTGGAATTGTTGGAACAAATGGAGCAGGAAAGTCTACACTGCTAAAATTAGTTACAGGTGTGTTGACACCTACATCAGGAACAATTAGTATCCGAGGAAAAATTGCAGCACTTTTAGAGTTGGGAACAGGTTTTAATCCGGAATTTACGGGAATTAAAAATATATATTTAAACGGAACTATGATGGGATTTTCACATGAGGAAATGGAAGGAAAGATCCAGAGCATTATTGATTTTGCAGATATAGGAGATTTTATATATCAGCCTGTAAAAACATATTCATCTGGGATGTTTGCCAGACTGGCATTTGCAGTTGCTATAAATGTTGAACCGGATATATTGATTGTAGATGAAGCATTGAGTGTAGGTGATCTACGATTCCAGATGAAATGTATGGATAAAATGAAATCAATGATGGATAGTGGAGTAACAGTGTTATTTGTATCGCATGACATAAATGCGATTCGCAGATTATGTACAAAGGGATTATGGCTGTTAGATGGAAAAGTTCAGACCTACGGAGATACAAATCGAGTTTGCGATCAGTACTTGGACTATCTTAAAATGTGTGATATGGATGAGGAATGTCTGCCAGAAAATAAAGATGAAAATAATTCAGAGGATATCATAGAGGGGATTGCGGAGTTTAGAAAAGGATCAGAGGAAGCTGTGGGAGAAATTGCAGGTATCCGTATTGTAAATGAAAAAGGAGAGCCTTGTGAGGAATTTGATCTTTTTGAAAAAATGATTGTTGAAGTATATTATGATGTATTTGATGAAAAAGTAGCACATCCTGTATTAGGAGTTGCATTAAAAAGAATTGATGACGAGTATATCTGTGGAGTAAATACTATGTTGGACAATGAGAAAATTCCATGGAAATATGGTCGGAATTGTTATAAGTTATGTTATACACATGGTATCAGAACACTAGGTGGACGATATTATTTTGATGTTGCTCTATTTGATAAAACAGCCACAGTACCGATTCAGTATAGGGCTAAGATCAAGGAATTTACAGTGACAGCTGATTATATTGGTGAAGGTGTGTGCATTATTCCACATGAATGGAGGAAATGATGGGAAAATATGATTTTGATTTAGAATTATATGATGCCAATCCATTAAACTGGATTGCTTCAAGAGTAACAAAAGGAACAAGAGTATTAGAATTTGGTCCGGCAAATGGACGATTGACGCGCTATCTGAAAGAAGAAAAAGAATGTTTGGTTGATATTGTCGAGATCGATCAAGAGTCAGGAGAGGAAGCGGCAGAATACGCAAATAATGCTTTATTAGGGAAGGAAAAAGGTGATATTGAAAAATATTACTGGTTAGAATTGAACGAAAAATATGATTTTGTTATTTTTGCTGATGTGTTAGAACATTTGCTTAATCCATGGGAAGTGTTAAAAAGATGTAAAAAAGTAATAAAACCAGATGGAAAAATATTAACTTCAGTGCCTAATGCGGCACATAATTCAATTATTATTGATCTATTTAATGATCGCTTTAACTATAATCCTACAGGGTTGTTGGACAATACACATCTTCGTTTTTTTACCGAGGAATCATTTAAGAATATGGTACAAAAGGATGGATGGGCGATTGTGGAAGAACGTGCAAGTATTATTCGCGTAGGAGAAACAGAGATTAAGAACACATATCAAGATGTTCCGAAAGAAGTATTTAAAGCACTTATCTGCCGCCCCCATGGGAATGTATATCAATATATGTTTGCTTTATCCTTAAGCACAGAGTACTTACAGGGAAATTTTGAAAGAATTGTTTCGTTAGATTCTACTTCGTATTATCAGATGGAAGTACAATATGATAGAAATGGAGTATTCACTTATGAGAAAAGTATTTCATGCCAAATAGATCCAAGCAGAAGAAGTATAGAAGTGGATTTTGAAATTTTGAAAAACAGTAAGAAAACCCTGATTTATCCATTGAATTGTAATTGTGTACTTGAAATAATAAAAATAGAAGTATGCAATGAATTAGGTGAATGGAATGAGTGCAGTTATACACATAATGGAGTGGCTGTTGGAAATAAGTTATATTTTGTGAAAGACATACCGGAAATAAGATTCGATCATACTGATTGTGATACAAGGCTGCATATAAGCATGAATGTTATTAAGTATGATTTTGACGATGAATCATATGTGGAACTGATGAATACCTTACTTTATGAACAGGGGCATATACGGCAAGTTTGCGAAGATTATGAAAAGGTAGTGCAGCAGAAAGAGGAAGAACTCCGACAGAAAGAGGTCGAACTTCAGCAGAAAGAGGAAGAACTTCAGCAACATCGTAAAAGCCTGCAACAGTATTCAGCAAATAGAAGAGGATTTTTTATTAATAGAGGAAAAAAAGAAATTTAAAAGGAGTAAGATATGTTGAATTTTACAAGGAGTCTTTTTAGAAGATTACCAATTCCTGAAAAAATAAAAAATAAAATACGTGAAAAAGTTCGCCCACAGGTTCAAAAAGCTGTTAACGGAAGAGTGGATATTTATATGTCAAAAGATAAATATCCTAAAGTTATAAATCCTATAAAAAAAGTAACAGCTGTTATACCAAATTATAATTATGAGAGATTTTTAGATGAACGAATAGATTCAATTTTATTTCAGACATATCCAGTGAGTGAATTGATCATATTAGATGATTGCTCTACAGACGGAAGTATAGATTTGATTGAACATCGTATCAAAGAAAATAAGACAGATATTAAAATAACTTTAATTAAGAATGAAGTAAATTCTGGAAGTGTTTTTTCACAATGGCAGAAAGCATTTGAATATGCAAAAGGAAAGTTTGTGTGGATTGCTGAGGCAGATGATAGTTGCGATTGCAGATTTTTGGAAACTGTCATGAAGGGATTTGAGGATGATAAGGTAGTTATTTCTTATTGTGAGTCACTTACTATAGATGAAAACAATATACTTTTAATGGGAGATCTGAGAGTTTGGATCGATCTGTTTCAAACAGGGAAGTGGGATGATGATTATGTGAAAGATGGATGTGATGAAGTGGCTGAAACAATGTGCATAAATAATACTATTGCAAATGTTTCAAGTGCTGTGATCCGAAACGATGACTATTATGATATTCTAGAGGGAGCGAAGCAATATAAATTAGCAGGTGATTGGTATACATATATGAATATTCTGAAAAGGGGTAAGATTGCGTATTTTAAACAGTCATTAAATTATCATAGAATGCAGACACAGGGCTTAACATTATCCACATCACATGAGCAGGAATTTAATGAAATTGTACGTTTGCAGGATTTTGCAATGCAGAATTTCACTATTTCGGATGAAATCAAGAAAAAAGTACTAGAAAGAAGAGAGAGGGAGAGAATACGTTTTGGGTTATAATGGTATAAAGTTATCAGTTATTATTCCGGTTTATAATACATCAGCATATTTAAGAAAATGTTTAGATTCTGTAGTTGAAGCGGTTTCACAAGTGGAAGAGCCGGTTGAGGTTTTGATTATCAATGATGGATCAACAGATGAGTCACCTAAGATCATACAGGATTATTGCAAGAAATATCCGCAATTTCTGAAACAATTTGACAAAGCTAATGGTGGACTTTCCGATGTGAAAAATTATGGTTTAGAAAGAGCAAACGGAGACTTTGTTATTTTTTTAGATTCCGATGATTATATTGAACCATCAATGTATCAAGATATGTTATTGGCAATTGAAAAAGAAGATGCAGATATAGCTGTTTGTGATATTAAATTAGTATATGATGATGATTCATTAAATAGAGTATGGTCATGTGCTGTACCAGCACGAACAGGGAATTTTGCAAAGGTTATTGATATGTCAATGATGCCGGCTTCATGGAACAAAATAGTTAGACGTAGTTTGTATTCAGGTTTAACATTTCCGGTAGGAAAAAATAATGAAGATGTTGCTGTTACGCCAATTATATTAGGAAGAGCAAAAAAAATAGCTATTGTAGAGAAGCCATATTATAATTATTATCAGCGTACAGGATCAATACAAAATAGTGCATTTAATGAAAAACGTTTTGTTATTTTAGAAACAGCAAAAATGTGTGAAGAAAGGATAAAGGAATTAGATGAAGAGAAGCAGGAACAGATAAAAGGATCTGTATATCTGCATCAGATTTTATCATTAGCTTTTTATCCGATTCGAATGGAAAAATTCAAAAGAAGATACGAACTTCTAAAAAAATATATGGAGCAGGTATATGTAATGTATCCCAATATATGGGAAAATTTTGAAATTAAAGAATTTATCACATGGGAAAATTGGTTTGTCAGATTTTATAGACGGGTATCGGTGCATCTGCTAAAACACCACAATTTGTATGCAACCTGTGTATTTTGGTCATTTTATAATATTGCATTGAATTTATATCAACAGATAAAAAGAAAGTGAAGATGATATGACAGAAAATATCGAAAAAGTGCAAAGAGATTCATATATAGATGTTATAAAGGGAATAGGTATATTTTCTATTGTCATAGGACATGCAAGCTGGGATATTCAGCTAGGTTCTAATACAATTCATATTGGTGCATTTGTATATTTATATCATTTGGCAATTTTTTTCTTTTGTACTGGATATTTGTATAAAGATGTTGTAGACGATTATTGGAAATTCGTTGCAAAAAAATTGAGAGGATTATATAGACCATTTATTATCTATTCAGTTCTCTATATGTTATGTCGTAATCTGTTTATTGATATGGGAATATTGCAAGGTGATAAGTATACAGGAGGTATGTGGCTTATCACATTTACAAATGTATTGACGTTTAATAGCATAGCAGAATTCCTGTCTGCTTTTTGGTTTTTACCAGTCCTATTTTTTGCTATATGCTTTTATGCAGCAATAAATTATTTGACTAGAAATTTTTCTCTTTATTTTAAACATGGAGGACGGGTTTTGTGCTATCTTCTAATTGGAATAGCAGGATTATTTACAGTAGATCAAAAATATGGACTATTATATAATCTCCAAATATCTTATCTGATGGTTCCGGTTATTGCATTAGGACATTATTTTGCTTTGTATAAAGAAATTTTGAAGAAAATTGTCAATGTTTTTGGATTAGTTATTAGCTTTGCTATATTAGTGTTTGTAATTGAAAGTAATATTGGAATTATTGAATTGATTAATTTTATGATAATAAATAAAGTATTATTTTATCCAGTCACATTATGTGGAATTTGGTTTTGTTTGTGTCTTGGAAAACTTCTATGTCAAAGTTCTTTGTTGGAAAAAATCTTTTCGCTGGCAGGTAGAATGAGTTTAGATATTATGGCATTGCATTTCCTTTCATTTAAACTTGTAGATTATATAGTTTGTCATGTTTTAGGAAATACAGAATCTATGAATGCATTTCCGCATACCTTTGTTGGATTATGGCCTGTTTATTATATAGTGGGTATGGTTATCCCTATATGTATGAAAAAAATGGAACAAAGGGTAGTAACAAATGTAAAAGGAAAAATATATTTCTTGATAGGTAATTATGATAAGGAGATCAATTGATGATAAAGGACAAAAAACTATTGATGATAGGTATTCTGTTATGTTGTATGATAATGGTACCATTGTTTAATCAGGGAATTATGTGCGGGGATGAATTGACTACTAGATTTAACGCTATGAATGGTTTTGGATTCTTTCTAAAAAGTTTTATGCAGGAGCAGTTAAGTAAGGGGAGAGCATTAGCTATTGTAGTAGCACTTCCATCTTATTTAGGTTTTTTGTTTTCTGGCAATGAATGCTTTAGAGTTGTACAAATTATTTCAATTTTTTTAGATGTATTTTTATTTTCTTATCTTGTTAACAAATTAATGAAAGACAAATATTTTAGTATATTTTTGGGAGTTTTTTTAGTGGCATTTTTGCCGATATCATTTGAAAATACAGCACCTAATGCTTTTTGTACATTATTTAATTTCCCGTTCGCATTTTTATTACTTTCATATATCTTCTTTTTAGATTATATAGATAATAAAAACATCTCTAAAATATTTATTTCAATGATATTATTATTTGTAGCAGAGATGTGTTATGAAGCATTTATTGCGTTAACGCCTCTTTATTTGTTTATTTTATTATATCGAATGAACATAAAACAAGAGTTTAAAAAAATTGTTGTCTATTTAAGCATACCTTTTTTTACTAGTTGTTTATATTTGGTGACATATATATTGTGCTCGAAAATATATGTATCAAATTATGCTGGAAATCAATTAGGTATATCTGATATAAAAGGCTCTATAGCAATTATTGGACATCTTTTTAAAGCTGCTATTCCTGGATTTTTCATTTGGGGAAGCGATAAATATCGTTTTTTACTAAAAATATTCTGGAATTTTTCAGTTGCAGAAATGTTTAGAGTTGGTATTCTGGTAATTTCATTTATATATGTTTTGTTTAATTTATTTGGAAAAAGAAAATTGAACAAAACTGAAATGATATGGAAAAAACATATTGGAGTTATTATTAGCAGTATCATATGCATGATTCTTCCTTCGCTTCCTATAGCAGTGTCAGAAATGTATCAAGGAGGAGTTGGGGAAAATGGATTTGTTGCTTTACCGGTAACATACTTTTCTTATTATTTTGCAGTTTTGATAATCTGTTATATAGTTTGGTTTCTTTTAAAAGATAATTGGAAGATAGTTATGGCGGCGGTATGTATTTGTGTGATATTGACTGGAATACAATTTTCAAATGGTGTTTTTTCGCAGGAACAAAATAGAAATTTTAATCGTTTAGAACAGATGGAAAATTGTTTGAAAACGGATATGTTTAAATGGTTTGGAAATACAGAATTTGTATCAGAGGATATGTTTAAAACCATAAATTCTATGGCATTTTATGATTCATATTGGACACAGTTCTCAGCATATTGTGGAAATGGTGCTGTTATTTCAAATAAGGAAGTGTCAGATAAGCAAAATCGAATTTATTATAGAGATAATAAGATGTATGTCTGGTATAATAATGAATTATATGTATTTACTTATGATACTGTTATGGGAGAGGATTTAGTTATAGTAACTGATGAAAAATGCAGTTTTCAGCAATATAAGAATCCGATTAGGGATCATGGATTCAATATTTACCATTTTCAAAATCTTAATTGATTTAAGTAGGAAGGAAGAAAAAGTGATTAATTTTAATGTACCACCATGTATTGGTAAAGAAAAAGAATGTATTGAAGAAGCGATTGCAAATCATAAGATATGCGGGGATGGTGTATTTACAAAGAAGTGCTCAGAGTGGTTAGAGAATAAGACAAAAACAAGCAAAGCGCTTCTTACTACTTCCTGTACACATGCTACAGAAATGGCAGCATTGCTTTGTAATATACAACCGGGAGATGAGGTGATCATGCCATCTTATACATTTGTTTCAACCGCAGATGCATTTGTGCTGAGAGGAGCAACAGCTGTTTTCGTTGATATTCGTCCTGATACAATGAATATCGATGAATCGCTGATTGAAGGTGCGATTACAGAAAAGACAAAAGCAATTGTGCCGGTACATTATGCTGGAGTATCTTGTGAAATGGATACGATAATGGATATTGCCAAACGTCATCATCTTTATGTAATAGAGGATGCAGCACAGGGAATTATGAGTACATATAAAGGAAAGGCATTAGGAACGATTGGTGATTATGGCTGCTACAGCTTTCATGAAACAAAGAATTATTCCATGGGAGAAGGCGGAGCATTGCTGATCAAAGATGAAAAAAATGCAGAAGATGCAGAGATCATTCGGGAAAAGGGAACAAACCGCAGTAAATTTTTTAGAGGTCAGATTGATAAATATACATGGGTAGAGGCAGGATCTTCATATTTACCGAGTGAATTGAATGCAGCGTATTTATGGGCACAATTATCAGAAGCAGAAATGATAAATGAAAATAGACGCTATTCATGGGATTTATATTATGAAATGTTGAAACCATTAGAGGAACGTGGATTGATAGATTTACCAGTTGTGCCTGAAGATTGTGTTCATAATGCACATATGTTTTATGTAAAAACAAAGGATCTGAGTGAAAGAAGTGCATTGATCAGTTATTTAAAAGAGAATGGAGTTATGGCAGTATTTCACTATATTCCGTTACATAATGCACCAGCCGGAAAGAAATATGGTCGGTTTTATGGAGAAGACTGTTATACAACAAAGGAAAGCGAAAGGATTATGCGTTTGCCAATGTATTATAATTTAACAGAAGAAGATATTCATACAGTTGTAAAACATGTGAAAGCATTTTACAGAGTCTGATTATTTCAGTATGAGGTAGAAGAATGAAAAAAATTGGTTTTGTAATTCCGTGTTACAGATCAGAAAAAACAATTAATGGTGTTGTGCAGGAAATCGAAGATGCAGTATCAAAAATGCATCTTGAGTATGAGATTCTATTGGTAAATGATTATTCACCAGATAATACATTTCAGGTGATAAAAAGCATTGCAGAAACACATCATGGGGTGACTGCGGTGAATATGGCAAAAAATTTTGGTCAACATGCTGCAATTATGGCAGGATTTTCCTATTTGAGTGATGATACAGATGTTGTATGCTGTCTTGATGATGATGGGCAGACACCGGCTGATGAAGTTGAAAAAATGTTATCAAAATTAGAAGAAGGTTATGATGTGGTTTATGCAGAGTATGAAACAAAAGAACATTCTTCATTTCGAAATTTTGGAAGTAAGATAAATAGCATGATGGCAGAGCATTTGTTAGGAAAGCCAAAAGATCTATATCTTTCTAGTTATTTTGTTGCAAGAAGATTCGTTATTGAGAAAATTCTTGAATATGAAAATCCATATCCATATTTGCCGGGGCTGGTATTAAGAACAACTGGAAATATTGGAAATGTGTCTGTACAACATAGGTCTAGAGAGATTGGAACGTCTGGTTATACTATGAAAAAACTCCTAGGGTTATGGTTAAATGGATTTACCGCATTTTCTATCAAACCATTGAGAATAGCCACTTTATTAGGTTTTGTATCGGCTATAGGAGGTTTTTTGTTTGTTATTTATACGATAATAAATAAAATTATAAATATAAATGTTCCTGTCGGATGGAGTTCGACAATAGCGGCTATTTTCTTGATGGGTGGACTAATATTGATGGTATTAGGTATGATTGGTGAGTATATAGGAAGAATCTATATAAGTATGAATAAAGCACCGCAGTATGTGATTAGAGAATGTATCAATCCGTTGAATGAAGAAGAAAGAGAAGGTTAATGTATGGGTTCATATAGTATTCGGGATATAAAAGTTACTGATTATGTAGAAAAAGAATTTTATATTGATGAAGATATGGGGAGAAAGTTCGCTGAGCTTTCAGGAGATTTTAACCCTGTTCATTTAGATGCAGAGTATGCAAATAATACCATGTTTAAAGGAAAGATTGCACATGGAATGTTAGTTGCTAGTTTTATTTCAGGGGTAATCGGAAATGATTTCCCGGGAGAAGGAACAATTTATATGAAACAGGATTTGCAGTTTGTAAAACCTGTACGATATGGTGATACTATAAAGGTGCGTATTGAAGCTGATTCGATCAATGAGGAAAAAGCGAGAGTTACTTTAAAAACAGAATGTTTTAATCAGCATGAAGAAAAAGTGATTACAGGAACTGCGTTGGTTATGGTAAGGCGTTAGGGAGGAAAATGGCGATGGTATCTTTTATTGATGACAATTTTACTTTGGCAGAAGGGTTTTTAAAAAGGGATTATGCGGAAATTGGAAATCTTATAAGAAAAGAGAAAGAAAAACTTACAATTTATGAAGAAACAGATGATTTATTAGTAGGATGCATGGTAACTAAAAATATTCCGTTATCTAATTTGTATAAGGGTGAGTTCTATGTAGTTCGTTTTTTATGTGCAAATGTAGATACAATGCATAATGAAAAACAGATGAACTGTATTATTGAATTGTTAAAAAAATTGAAGGAAAGAATAGAGAAAAATAAAGGGTATTATAATTTTAGAATACCTTCTCATATTGTTGATATTATAAAGGCATATAATGTAGTTTTTCAAGGTGGGATTTTCTGTGGTGGTACTGTAGAGGAGATTATTTCTGGAAAAAGTGTAAGTAATCAGCTCAAAGATGGATTAAAAGTATTCTTTGGAAATTCAAGCTATATTGAAAAACATAAAAATACTTTAATGGATATGACATATAAATCATTTGAATCTTATCAGGGACAGTATCATTTATCCTATGTTACAGAGGAGAAAGCTGGTAAAATATATGAAAATTGGATTGAAAGCAGTTTAAATGAATGTAATGATAAAAATGTGATTATTGCCGAATATGAAGGAAGTCCTATTGGTTTTGTGACAATAGCAGAAAAAGAGCACGCTGTAGAAGGAGTATTATCTGCTGTAGAAAATAAACATCGAAAATTAGGTGCATACCGTGCCATGATTTCGTATATTGTGAATTATGCAAATGAGAATGGAAAGAGTTTTATCACCAGTACGCAATTTGATAATTTTATCGTACAGGGTGTTTGGAATTCAATAGGTTTAAAGCCGTTTTATTCGATTTATAATTTTCATATATTAAGTGAATAACTACCATAAGTTATATTGGAAATGAGCAAGAAAGAACTAAGCTGGATAAAAGTATGATTTTCCCTAAAGAGTGGTTTTACACCGTCTATGGTCAAAAGATTTACATCTGTATGCGACGTTGAGTCTGAAAAGGTAGGAATATTCTTTTCTACCCCAAAATATGCAAATATCAGAATGTATATGAAATGCAATAATGGAGAAATTTGTAGAAAAGTAAGAGGTACGCTCATGTTTCACAAAAGAAAATCAGAAGTCTCCTGTGTTACCGCTGGGGGACTTCTTCTGTTACTGATTGCAATAAAATCACAGATGCTTGTTACGGAAGATTATACAGGTAGGACTATTTCAGTGTATCAGGCAGCACCATTATGTGCCTATGTTTTATTAGCTGGTCTGATCTGTACGGTAATTATGTGGTCAGGAAAGATCAAATATCAGAAAGCTTCAGAAATTTTAGCAGTTTTGACATTGTGTATTATGCCGGTAATCAGTTTTTTTATGTTTGAGATGGTTGCTGGTAATTTTTTTACAATCCTGCATAATAAGGTTGGGTTGGTATTGCTGAATCTTATGATCTGGTATCTCTTATATGCGGTAGTATTTGCATTGACAAACAGAGTACGATTTACTGTAATATTTTTAAATTCGTTTACATATCTGTTTGCTGTGGCGAATGCATTTGTCGTACAGTTTCGTGAACAGCCGATCATGCTCATGGATCTGAAATCATTTAAGACAGCAGCATCCGTAGCAGGCGAGTATGAATATATATTGACTGTTAATATGGTTTTAATGGGGCTGTTAATGCTTCTTTGCAATCTGTGGATACTTAATATGGAATTTCGATTTTTAAATTGGAAATACCGTATAACATATGGAGTATTTACATGTGTCTGTATATATTGTTCGATACAGGGGGATGTTTGCAGGAAATCTGTTTGAAAAGGCAGGTTCAGCAGGGCTTGATTTTTTCCGTTTCAATCTGACATATCAGACGAATGGATATATGGCATGTACAATGCAGAGTATCTGCTATTTAAAAGTGAAAGAGCCGGAGGGATATTCGCTAGAGTATGTCAGGCAGATGGCAGAAAGTGTTCCTCAAAAAGAAGATAAGGCAGTCGGACTTCCGGAAAATGTTATTGTAGTTATGAATGAATCTTTTTCAGATCTGTCGGTATTGGGGGATTTTAATACATCCGATGATGTGTTAGAAAATTTTTATAATGAATCAGGTAATATTAAAAGAGGGTATGTATATGTATCTGTATATGGAGGCGGTACAGCAAATTCTGAATTTGAGTTTCTTACAGGAAATTCCGTTGTCAGTATTCCTTCTGGTGCAGTAGCATATCAAATGTATGTGAATAAAGGTGATTCTTCGATTGTTTCTCAGTTTAAACAGCAAGGGTATCGTACAATAGCATTTCACCCATATCGTAAAGATAATTATAATCGTGTGAATGTATATGATATATATGGATTTGATGCATATTATGGCAAAGATGATGTGAAGATCAAAAAAATAAGAAAATATGCATCTGACAAATCAGATTATAAAAGTCTGATTAAAATGTATGAAGAAAAAGAACCAGGAGAAAAATTATTCATTTTCAATGTGACGATGCAGAATCATGGCGGCTATGACTATGATAAATACGAAAGTACCGTGTCATTAACAGACTGCCCCGGTATATATCCACAGACGGAGCAGTATTTAAGCCTTATGAAAGAATCTGATGTGGCATTGAAATATTTACTGGATTACTTTTCCAAAGTGGATGAAAAGACAGTGATCCTGCTTTTTGGAGATCACCAGCCGAAATTAGAAGATGGATTTTATGAGATGGCATACGGAACTGAAATCACGAATGAGAATTTCTCTGATTTTTAATGAACAAATATATGACTCCATATATGCTCTGGTCTAATTATCCATTGGATATAGAAGAAAAAGCATATACAAGTACAAATTATCTTGGCAGTTATCTATTAGAGGCAATAGGAATGGATATGCCAGTGTATAATCGATATTTATTAGAACTTGAAAAAGAAGTTCCTGCAGTTAATTATTTTGGATATCTGGATAAAGAAAATCAGCGGCATTTGATAGGTGAGGACAATCCATGTCAGAAATTGTTAGATGACTATCAGATTTTTGAATATAATAACCTGTTTGATAAGGGAAAACGTCTAGCGGAATTATATGAGTAACAGATTTAGGATAAAATTAAATTGCATACAACAATCCTTTATGCTACAATCAGGCAAAGCATATTTTCTAAAATCATATCAATAATCTCTTAATATCTAAAACTTCAGAAAACTCATGCTTTTAATCCAATAACAGAAAAAAGGCAGGAGTTTTAGGGATACTCCTGCAACATAAGGAGGACAACAGATGGCAGAGAACAAGGTGAATCGTAACTACAAAGATACCGTATTCCGGATGCTGTTTCAAGACAGGGAAAATCTGCTTAGCCTGTATAATGCGGTGAATGGAACTGTATATGAGGATGTGGATGGACTTGTGATCACGACACTTCAGGATGCGGTGTATATGAATTACAAGAATGATGTTTCATTCGTATTTGATTTTACATTAAGTATTTATGAACATCAGTCGACGGTGAATCAGAATATGCCGCTTCGGGATCTGATCTATGTAAGTAAGGTGTTACAGGGACAGATGAAAGATCAGGATATATACAGTTCAAGACAGATTAAACTGCCGACACCGAAGTTTGTAGTATTTTATAACGGAACAGATGAACAGCCGGAGAAACAGACCTTGCGGTTATCGGATGCTTACAAGAAACAGTTAGAGGAAGTGGAATTAGAACTGACTGTAACTGTCTACAATATCAACTATGGTCATAATCAAAAATTGTTAGAAGCATGTCAGACACTAAAAGAGTATGCACAATATGTAGCGGCAGTCAGAGAATATGTAAAAGAGATGCCACTGGCAGAAGCAGTGGAATCAGCGGTAGATAGCTGTATCAGGCAGGGGATTTTAGCAGATTTTTTGAGAAAAAACCGGGCGGAGGCGATAGAGATGAGTATCTTTGAATATGATGAAGAAAAGCATTTGAAAAGTGAACGTGAGATCTGGTTGGCAGAGGGAATCGCATCCGAAATTGTCAGTATGGGTTTAGAATGTGGTCTTTCTAAGGAGCAGATACTTCACCGTCTGCAGACGAAATTAAATATATCCGAACAAACAGCAAAAGAATATTTTGACAAATATAGCAAAGAGCCGGTCAGAATATAAAAATATAAATTGCATACAACAATCCTTTATGCTACAATTAGGCAAAGCATATTTTCTAAAATCATATCAACAATCTCTTAATATCTAAAAATTCAGAAAACTCATGCTTTTAATCCAATAACAGAAAAAAGCAGGGGTTTAAAGAATGCTCCTGCAACATAAGGAGGACAACAGATGACAGAGAACAAGGTGAATCGTAACTACAAAGATACCGTATTCCGGATGCTGTTTCAAGACAGGGAAAAACTGCTTAGCCTGTATAATGCAGTGAATGGAACAGCATATGAGGATGTGGATGGACTTATGATCACGACACTTCAGGATGCGGTGTATATGAATTACAAGAATGATGTTTCGTTTGTATTTGACTTTACATTAAGTATTTATGAACATCAGTCAACAGTGAATCAGAATATGCCGCTTCGGGATCTGATCTATGTAAGTAAGGTGTTACAGGGACAGATGAAAGATCAGGATATATACAGTTCAAGACAGATTAAACTGCCGACACCGAAGTTTGTAGTATTTTATAACGGAACAGATGAACAGCCGGAGAAACAGACCCTGCGGTTATCGGATGCTTATGAGAAACAGTTAGAGGAAGTGGAATTAGAACTGACTGTAACTGTCTACAATATCAACTATGGTCACAATCAAAAATTGTTAGAAGCATGTCAGACACTAAATGAATACGCACAATATGTAGAGGTAGTCAGAGAATATGCAAAAGAAATGCCGCTGGCAGAAGCAGTGGAATCAGCGGTAGATAGCTGTATCAGGCAGGGAATCTTAGCAGATTTTTTGAGAAAAAACCGGGCGGAGGCGATAGAGATGAGTATCTTTGAATATGATGAAGAAAAGCATTTGAAAAGTGAACGTGAGATCTGGTTGGCAGAGGGAATTGAGGAAGGAACACGGTTAGGCATTGAAAAAGGGATCGCATCCGAAATTGTCAGTATGGGCTTAGAATGTGGTCTTTCTAAGGAGCAGATATTTCACCGTCTGCGGACGAAATTAAATATATCCGAACAAACAGCAAAAGAGTATTTTGACAAATATAGCAAAGAACCAGTCAGAATATAAAATACAAATTGCATACAACAGCATAAAAAAAACCCCATTTGCATTTAAAAATTAAAAATAATGTTATAATTTTATACCTTCCAACCTGCTGAAAATCTGTTATAATAAATCATTATAATAGTACATGTATGTACGAAACGGTTATAAAATATCTACAAAGGAATAGGAGATTCTATGGTGAAAACAACATTAGTAATTATGGCGGCAGGCATTGGCAGCCGGTTTGGCGGTGGTATCAAACAGCTTACACCGGTTGGACCGAGCGGTGAGATTATTATGGATTATTCCATCTATGATGCAATCGAAGCCGGATTTGATGAGGTCGTATTTATTATCCGCCATGATCTGGAGAAAGATTTTAAGGAGATCATCGGCAACCGGATCGAGAAAGTCATTCCGGTTAAGTACGCTTTTCAGGAGTTAGATGATCTGCCGGAAGGCTATGAAAGACCAGCGGAGCGTACAAAGCCATGGGGCACAGGACAGGCTGTACTAGCTGCAAAAGAGTTAGTAGAGCATCCATTTGCCGTTATCAATGCAGATGATTATTATGGCAAAGAAGCATTTGTCAAGCTGCACGATTATCTGGTAGCGGATGCAGGAAAAAAGACAGACGGATATGATATCTGTATGGCAGGCTTTATTTTAAAGAATACCTTGAGTGAAAATGGGGGAGTAACAAGAGGTCTTTGTGAAGTCGATGCAGAAGAAAATCTGATAAAGGTAACGGAAACTTATGAGATCCAGTATCGGGATGGCAGATTGTGTGGTCAGACAGAATCCGGAGATATTTTCGAAATTCAGGAAGATAAACATGTATCGATGAATATGTGGGGATTATATCCGGACTTTTTCGAAGAATTAGAGAGTGGATTTCAGCGGTTTTTAGCAGGGATCAAGCCGGGGGACCTGAAAGCAGAATACCTGTTGCCGAAGATCATTGATAAACTTTTACAGGAAAAGAAGGCAGCCGTAAAAGTATTAGAAACACAGGACAAGTGGTTTGGTGTTACATATCAGGAAGATAAGCAGAGTGTCATGGATGCCATTCATGGACTTGTTGAGCAGGGGATTTATCAGAAAAAGTTATTTGAGTAGTACAAAGGTAAAACGGATGCTGCTAAAATGATCATCCGGTAACAAAGTAAGAGAGGATAAATCATGCAGAAAAGAATTGCGCATAGGATAAGACTTGCAATTGCAGCGATCGGAATGATACTTTCGATGGCTGTGATATTTGCTGTACCATTACAGGCAGAGGCAGCAGAACAGAATGTTACCATGACTTCCTGTAAGTTAAATTCCAGTGGGAAAAAACTGACAGTCAAAGCAAAGGTAAAGAAAAAGACAAGTGCAATGGGGAAGAAGTTATATCTTCTTAAGCTGAATGCATATAATTCAGAAAGTGGTAAGAAAAGTGCAACACCGCTTGCATCTGCCAAAACAAAAAAAGGAACGATTAAATTTAAGATCAACTATAAAAGTTCCATGTTATATCAGAAATTTGTTGTGGCATATAAGTCTGGAAGTAAATATCAGGTAGTCAGTGATGCGAGATATATCACGAATCCGGAAGTGCTTGCCGGTTATAAAGGGAAAGGACCGACAGCCACTTCTAAAAAAGGACTTCAGGTAGAAGAGTTATCGGATGCTTTAGAAGTAGGAACAAAACATGCGGTTGTCAACTGGACATTAAATTCATTGTTAAATGACAATGCAGTCAACAAGGTCGCATATAAGTATAGAGGAAAGACCTATTATCTGGATGCCGACCAGTTACAGCGGAACGATGAACAGGTCAAGGCTTACAATGCAGCAGGAGTCCGTGTGACGGTAATTCTGCTCCTGCCAAAGGATGCAGCATCTTCGGGAACGAAGTCCATGCAGTATGGAGGATATTCCTATACGAAGTTTTCGTCGTTTAATACAACTTCAAAAGCAGGCTGCCGGACATTTGAAGCAGTCATGACCTATTTGGCAGGCAGATACGGAACGAAGGATAATCTAGTCTGTGGATGGATCTTAGGAAATGAGGTCAATAGTGCGTGCATTTGGAATTTTGGTGGTAATAAGAGCTTAAATATTTATATGAAAAATTATGCGCGTGCTTTTCGGATCTGTTACAATGCAGTCAGAAGTGTGAGTAAAAATGCCAAAGTCTATATCAGTCTGGATAACAACTGGAACAGGGATGTGGATGGAAGCGGAAACCGCTATTTTACATCGAAGGCGGTTGTGGATAAGTTCTATGCAAAATTAAAAGAGCAGGGAAAAATTGATTTCCAGATCGCTTTTCATGCATATCCGCAGGGAATGGCAGATCCGGTATTCTGGGATGATTCCTGGGCAACAAATTCTACAAGTGCGAAGATCATCAACTTTAAAAATCTGAATGTGCTGACGAAGTATGCAAAGAAAAATTTTGGTAAAAAATGTACTGTCATGTTTTCCGAGCAGTCCTTTAATACGACAAAAGGAGAAGCTGTGCAGGCGGCAGCCTATGCATATGCTTATTATCTTTGTGAAGCAAACAGTATGGTCGAGGCATTTATCTATGGCCGTGAATTTGATCATCCGGAAGAAACAAAGGTTGGTTATTATTGGGGCTTATGTGACAATTGGCATGTAAAACGTCTGATCTGGAATGTATTCCAGTATATTGATACAAAGGATTCGTTCAAATTTACCGATCCGCTTGTGAAATATACAAATCTGAAAAAATGGACGAAGATCAGTGGATTGAAACGCAGTAAGTTTACCAGAATGGAGTCAAAGCGGACAAAAGCGGTTATTACAGATGTGGAGTCTATGTCAACAACATCTGTGAAGATCAGCTGGGAAAAACAGAGTGCAGGAGATGGATATGAGATCTATCGTGATGGAAGTCTGTTAGATACGATTGCCGGTAATTCAACAGTAACGTATACGGATAAGAATCTGACGACAGGCAGCACGTATCAGTATCAGATCCGGATGTATAAAGATGCACCGGATTCTTCGGATGCGAATAAGAGGACTCGCCTGTACGGATCACTTTCAGATGCAGTGTCCGTTACGGTTACATGTGGACAGGTGACAGTCAATACAGATAAATGCAGCGTGAATGGTAATGAGATCACAGTTGCATGGAAAAAATTAACCGGAGTTGCCGGTTATGAAATCTACCGTGCAACAGCACTTGATGGAGAATACAGTCTGATCGGTACAGCAGGAAGCAGCAAGACAACTTACAAAGATGCACAGACATTATCAGGAACTACTTACTATTATAAAGTAAGGGCGTTTGTTACAACGAATGGCGTAAATGGATATGGTAAGTTTTCAGAGCCGACAAATAAATTAGCACGTATCAATCTGACAGCGACGATCGTAGGTGATAAGATTCTACTGAACTGGACACAGTGGCAGAATCTGACAGATTACCGTATCTATACAAAGAGCGGATCGGATGGATCATTTGTATGGCAGAAAACGCTGGCAGCACTTACTTATACAATGAAGAAATGTAAAGATACTGACCAAAAGAAATACCCATTTGCGACAGGAGAAACTTATCAGTTCAGGGTACGTGCAGTTTATCCAGATGGAAGATGCAGTGATTATTCGAATGTGCTGTCAATCACTTTCCAGCCAAATGATACTGCTAATACTACCACGGCCAGTGATGTGACTCCGACTACGGAAACTTCTGAAACAACGGAATCAACGGAACCGGCATCTACAGAAACAACGACAGAAGTACAGCAAACGGAGAGTCAGCCGACGGAAACAGGAACAGAGAGTACCGGAACAGAAACTCAGCCGACGGAAACAGGAACAGAGAGTACCGGAACAGAAACTCAGCCGACGGAAACAGGAACAGAGAGCACCGGAACAGAAACTCAGCCGACGGAAACAGGAACAGAGAGCACTGGAACAGAAACTCAGCCGACGGAAACAGGGACAGAGAGCACCGGAACAGAAACTCAGCCGACGGAAACAGGGACAGAGAGCATCGGTACAGAAATTCAGCCGACCGAAGCCGGAACAGAAAACTGAATTGTTACAAAATAAAAAGGGCGCAGAAGCAAAATGCTTCTGCGCTTTATCCTTATAACCATGCCATAACACAGATATAAGGTACACCTCGGGAATCTGAGATGTCTGTTTGATCAGTCCCAGATGGAAATATGATATTTCACTTTACGGTAAACTTTCCAAATGAGAACAGCCGGCATACTGATAGCCATATACAGACATGGAAGACCGCCGACAACTGCAATAAAGATGATCAGCAAAAATTTTACGATGAATTCCATAATATGTGCCTCCCTTCTGCATAGAATATAGCAGTTGAGAAAAAGAATATTGAAAAAGTGCTGTTTTTTTAGCGGAATATTTATGCTTTCAGGGAAATCTCTTTGCACAGCATAGTTAAGAAAGTGCTAAAAAATATGAAAAATATAAAAAGAGAGTGTTGATATAGAAATTATCTGTTATAATGTCTCTAGGAAAAATCAGAAAAGGTGGTGAAACGTAAGGTGCAAAGAAATCGTTATAGAAAAATCATATGTGCAATGATCGCATTCTTTTTTCTGATAGGCATTTTAGGGACGATAAAGAACATCGATACGGTTTCATTTAAACCTTGTCTGCACAGTATGCAGCAGGAAGGTATGACACAGACAGAAGATACCGGGGATGACTGGCTGCTGCCGGTCTGCAGTCTTCAGAAGATAGATGATTTTCAGGCAGATGCAGTGGTCCGCAGGGTCAATCCGAAAGCAGCCGAAACGGTATGTACGGCAACGCTTATATCTGCCATAAGTATCATAGTCCTGTTTTTATTTATGGCATTTTGGGAGTGCCTGTTTTATTTTAGTGAAAAACGAATCTCTTTTTTTCGGGTAGTCGTCTTTATCCACTGGATCGATGGTAAAAAGAAATCCCGTTTTGCAAATGGAAAATATTACAAAACAGGAGGTTTAAGAGAATGGAAATTGGAACAAAATTCAGAATTTTATCAATCGATGAGGAAAAAGAGGTACAGTATTATTTAAAGAGAATGTTTATTCAAAAGGGATATAAATTTTTTGCGGCACAAAGCGGAAAAGATGGGATCACACAGATCACAAACGGCTGTCCGGATCTGGTATTATTAGATCTGATCCTGCCGGATATGGATGGAATGGATATTATTAAGAAAGTCCGGTCGGTTTCTGACTGCCCGATGATCGTAGTATCATCAAAAGGAAAAGAAAAAGATAAGGTAAGTGCATTAGATGCAGGTGCTGATGATTATATCACCAAACCATTTGGTTCCGAAGAACTGATGGCAAGGATTCGCTGTGCACTGCGTTACCGCAGGAAATACGGTTCTAAGAATGTATATGAATATGATGGCCTGAAAGTTGATTATGAACGGAGATTAGTCATAGTAGATGGAAAACAGATACACCTGACACCGGTAGAATACCGTATCATGGAATATCTGACAATGAACTCCGGTAAAGTTGTTACATATCAGATGCTGTTAGAAAAGATCTGGGGACCGTATGTATCGGAAAATAATAAGATCCTCCGGGTGAATATGACAAATATCCGCCGGAAGATCGGTGATGATCCGGCGGAACCAAAATACATTTTTACGGAATCCGGAGTTGGTTACCGGATGGCAGAATCGGAAGACTGAGCAATATGCTCCTCGTGTCTGATCTCTGCAAGATGATGAATGGATTTACGCAGAAAGACATCATAGATGTTCCATGCAAAACTTGTTATGATGATTAAAAAGCCTGAAATGGCAATGACATAGTCGAGTGTACTGCTTAAATTCATAGTGGAATCCCCCTTTTATTTTAAAAATGTTGTTTACTAATATAACGGTTTTTGGGGATAGGTGGAGAAGACAAAAGAGATTTTCATATAAATCTTACACCAGTAAATAAAAACTATACAGATTCTTAACAGAGCCATAAGCATCCTTGCTGTTGCAAGGGTGCTTATTTGACATATAGGAGATTTGACGGTATAATAAAATGATTTATAAGGGTTAATCTATGTTACTACGAAATGGAGATACAGATGAAACTGACAGTAATTGTTCCGTGCTATAATGAGGAAGCGGCATTGCATTTCTTCTATGAGGAGATCTGTAAAGTTATGCCATCTATGCCGGGGGTAGAGTTGGAATTACTATTTGTGAATGACGGCTCAAAAGACGGTACATTAAAAATCATAAAGAAACTGGCAGAACAAGATAAACGTATAAAATATGTATCATTTTCAAGAAACTTCGGAAAAGAAGCTGCTATTTACGCAGGATTAGAACATGCAACCGGGGAACTGACTGCGATCATGGATGCAGATCTGCAAGACCCACCTTCCCTGCTGCCTAAGATGTATCAGGCAATCACAGAAGAAGGATATGACTGCGTGGCAAGCAGAAGGGTAGACCGAAAAGGAGAGCCGCCGATCCGCTCATTCTTTGCAAGAATGTTTTACCGGCTGATGCGGAAGATCTCACAGGCAGATATTGTGGACGGAGCAAGAGATTTCCGTTTGATGAACCGGCAGTTTGTAGATGCGATCTTAGAAATGAAAGAATATAACCGTTTTTCGAAAGGATTGTTCGGCTGGGTAGGATTTCGGACTAAGTGGCTGGAATTTGAAAATGTGGAACGGGTTGCAGGAGAAACGAAATGGTCATTCTGGAAACTGTTTTTATATTCGATCGATGGAATTGTGGCATTTTCTACGATGCCATTATCGATCGCAGCGTTGTTAGGCGTGCTGATGTGTTTTGTTGCCGCAGTAGCGATCATTTTCATTATCGTACGCCAGCTTTTATATGGCGGTTCGGCTTTTGGCTGGCCGTCCATGGTATGTATCACGATGTTTTTAGGCGGTATACAGCTTTTGTGCATCGGCATATTGGGTTCATATCTCGCAAAGACATATTTAGAAGTAAAAGATCGTCCGATCTACATTACAAAAGAGAGTAATACACATAAGAGGAAAAAGGGTATCGATGAAGAAAATAGGATCATGTCTGTGGAAACTGATTGAGAAGATCGTCGTAGGATGTTTACGGCTTTTGTATACTGCTTTGCATAAAGAATTGACAGAAGATGTCATAGATGGATTTATGCAGTTTGTGAAATTCGGGCTGGTCGGTGTCAGCAATACTGTAGTCAATTATGTGATCTATGCGGGTGCATTGCTTTTTTTGCAAAAAAATCATCTGTGGAAAGCGTACGATTATCTGATCGCTACCGGTATTGGATTTGTGTTAAGCGTACTGTGGTCGTTTTTCTGGAACAATAAATTTGTATTTGCAGTAGGAGAGGGAGAAAACCGTTCTGTATTAAAGGCACTGTTAAAGACTTATGTGTCATACTCCTTTACAGGATTGTTTTTGAACAGCTTTTTAATGGTATTATGGGTGAAAATGTTAGGAATTTCAGAATTTGTGGCACCGATCATCAATCTGCTTGTCAGTGTACCGCTCAACTTTCTGATCAACAAATTCTGGGCATTTAAAAGCGAAAGGTAAGATTATGGTAAAAAGTCTGATATTGATCGCAGTCTTTTTAGGACTGCTGCCGTTTTTATTAGGACTTCTTTATACAAGATTTATCGAAGAAGAAAAAGAGAATCTGTTATTACAGATGGCAGCCGGATATATCATCATGTTTGGAATATTTGAGATCATGGCCTTGCCGCTGATATTTATGCGCCAGTCACTGACACTTCTGACCGGACTGTATCTGGGCATTTTAGGTGTGGCTGCGGTTATTTCTCTGATCTTAAACCGGAAACGGATCGTACTTGTGATAAATGATACCATCGGTGGGATACGGAAGTTTACGCCTTGTATCTGGGCGGTACTGCTGTTACTTATGGGACAGATCGCCGTATATATCCGTTATCAGTATTCGAATGCAGACGATGCATTTTTTGTGGCATCGGCAACGACTTCAGTTGCAACGAATACGATATTTGCTTACAATCCGTATACCGGAACAGCGTATAGCAAACTGCCGCCGCGATATCTGCTATCCCCATTTCATGCGTGGAATGCAGTATTGAGCCGTATCACAGATACGCATCCGGCAATTATGGCGCATATGGTATTTATGATCGTATTTTTAGTATTGGCATATGCTGTCTATGCCTTGATCGGACGGGCGCTATTTGCAAATGATATAGAAAAAACAGGATATTTTCTGACAGTGTTAGCGGGACTTCATGTTTTTGCGGCATATAGTGAACGGACAAGCGGTTTGTTTCTTTTGATCCGGCTCTGGCAGGGGAAAGCGGTCTTAGCCGGTATATTACTGCCATTGATCTTGTATCTTGCGGTCAGGCTCTTTCTGATGGAAGGAAAACGGGCAGACTGGGTACTTTTATTTCTTTTGATGTGCGCCTGCTGTATGGTATCTTCCATGGGGATCATGTTAGGAGCGGTCATGCTCGGACTGCTTGGCATTTTATTTGCCTTTAAAAACAGAAGTTTTCGGATCCTGGTATATACAGGACTCTGCTGTGTGCCTAATCTGCTTTGTGCAGGAATATATCTGATGATTCGGTAGGGGGTATATAGTGAAAGAGATCATACAAATTGTTATGTCTATGTACGATTCCTATAATGGAACAGGGATGCAGATGGCTTTGTTTTTTGCCAGCCTGATCTATCTTATCGTATACAAAAAAGATAAAGACAAAAAATATCTGTTTTTGGGATATACATTATTATTTTTTATTGTCTGTTTCTGCCCGGTTACGGCAAAGATCATTATGAATGTGTGTATCGGTCAGGAAGTGTACTGGAGAATGTTCTGGCTGCTCCCGACAACAATCGTGACTGCTTATACGGCGGTGCTGATCCTGATGCAGACAGAGAAAAAAAGCAGACGGTATCTGTTATTGTTTATGATGTTAGTCGTGGTCGTGCTGACTGGAACAAATGTCTATAACGGAAATATTTTTGACAGAAAACAGAATCATTATAAGCTGCCACAGGACAGTATCGATATCTGTGACATCATAGAAGCAGATGCCACACAGAATGGGATCAGCCACAAAAAGCTGGTCACTGTCAATGATCTGATCACAACGATCCGGCAGTATGATGCAGATATCTTAATGCCTTATGGCAACGAGGTTATCAAAGGAAATAAGGCAGAAAGTGAAAATGCAGCAGCTCTTTTCAGACTGATGAGCAGGGATACGAAGAACTGGGAAGCAATTTCGTGGTATGCGGCAATGGAAGACTGCAACTATCTGGCATATCCGGCAGATGATGCATTAGTGGATACCTTAGGTACTTTAGGTTATGAAAAAATAGGTGCAAATGCCGCTTATTATGTATACCGCAGGAATCTCACAAAACAGGCCTATGACGGGGAATGGCTGATCAGCCAGTATGGTTCACCGGAAGGCAACCAGCTGATGTTTTATACGATGCAGGATAATGCAGGACATCTGATCGTTGTAGACGGTGGCTGGACGACGGATGCTGATTATGTCAGGGCATTATTAAAAGCACTTGGCAATCATGTAGATGCATGGATCATCACACACCCGCACAGAGATCATGCAGGAGCTTTTACGGAAATCTATAAAGATCCGAAAAAATTAAAAATAGATAAAGTCTATGCAGTCGATATGGCTTCACCGGAATTATGCCTTGAAAATGCACCATGGGATGAAACAGAAGTGTATGAACAATGGCTGCAGTTAGATATTAAACAGCTTTCGTATGTACATGCAGGAGATACCTTTGAAGTGGCAGGGCTTACGTTTGATATCTTTAATGCATATGATGATTATGTAGATGAGTTATCGAACGATCTTTTAAATGATGGCTCTATGATGTTTAAGATCACAGCAAAAGAAGAATCCATGCTCTTTTGTGCAGATGTCGGAAAATCCATGAGCAAGTATCTTCTGAAAAAATATAAAGATGAACTAAAAGCAGATTATATCCAGATGGGACACCATGGAAATGGCGGCTTAAAGGATGATTTTTATCAGTCGATCGGGGCAAAAGCGGCATTTTTTGACGCACCGGACTGGCTGATGCAGGATACCAGCGGACGGTTTACAACACCAAAGACATCTTATCTGATGGCGAGTGGCGGAGCAGTGATCTATAGTTTTTCCACAGCACCGAACCAGATCATATTAAAATAGTTTATAAGGAGAAGATCTATGTTACACGGAACAGTTTTTGGAACAGTTTTTTATCTGGCAGCATTGATTGCCTGTGTAGTGAATATTTACCGGTTTCGTAAATCACATAAACCAATGAGCGGATTCACATGGTCGGTACTGTCTTTTCTGATCACGATCAGTATGGGAAGTGTGGCAGCCGGATTGATAAGTCCTTTGCATATACCGATCAATATCTATTCCATGGCAGTCATCTATCTTCTGATCGCAGTCCTTGTAGGCTGGCGGATCAAAAAAGAAGGCATGAGGCAGGAATATATCTGGGAAAAATATGATTTTATCGTGTTGATATTAACGACGGTGGCAGTGGCGGCGATCAGCTTAAAGATCTTTTCACCACAGCTCTTGTACTGCTATTACAACAGTGACGCAGGACTGCATTTAAAAGAAGCAACAGCGATCGTACGATCCCAGAAAGTCACAAATATGTACTTTTTACATCTGCAGAATGCGATGTTTGTGGAAATGATACAGCCGTTTGTGCGGATCGCAGACTGGTATAAAGGATATATTTTAGGAGATTGTTTCTTCTTATGGTTAGAAACCTTGTTCTTTGCAGCGATGATCCGCAGATTTGCAAAGACAAAAGGTTCAAAAGTGTTTGCAATATTCTTAACGGTCTGCTATTTTATGGGATATCCGTTTTTCAGTTACTATTATTCTTTCGGCTACTGGGCTGTAGGAAGTATGATGGTAGGATTTGTTGCGATCACACTGCGTCTGTATGAAGAAGCCTGTGTAGAAAGAAAATATTCTATTTTCATGCTGATGTTAGGCTGCTTTGGTGTTATGACAAGTTATATGATGTTTGCACCGGTGACATTTGTTGCAGCATTTGTATATCTGATGATCGTGGCGAAAAGAGAAGGCAAGATCTTTACCGTTAAAAATGTACTGTTAGCTTTAAAAGTCTTTTTACTTCCGACAGTTATGGGACTCTATTACTGTCTGTATGGGTTCTTTATCTCATCCGGTACAAGTATCAGCGGAGCATTGGGCAATGCAGGAGGAATTTATACAGAATTGTATATGGATTTCTTCTGGGTGATCTTTCCGGTATTATTTATGTTAGCTTATACCTTGAAAAAACGCAGATTTACACCGGATGTAGTATTCTTTTTAGCATTTTTCGGCTTTACCGGTGTCATGCTGTTTTTAACACTGACACATCATGTATCGACTTATTATTATTATAAAACTTATTATCCATTGTGGATGTTCTGCTGGGTTTTAACAGCTAAGGCTGCATTTGTTATGCTGCAAGAGGCAAAAGAAACCCTGATCGCATACTGCACATTGGCTGCCATGTTTGTTATACTCTGTTATGGCGGTGTGGAATACAAGATCGTCACTTCGACAGAGCGTATCACAGGGGCAATGCACAGCACAGAATTTTTTACCCTGTATCAGTATGACTGGTCATTTATCACCAGAGGGCATCAGGGACTGGATAATTCTGTATTTGATCTGTTCCAGTATGTGGCAGATAATCTTTCAGAGGAAAAGATGGTACCTTTGATGACAGAGGAAAATGATTATGGCCAGACATATCTGTATGAAGGTGTCAGTGGTTATGATTTCCCGGATTTCTATGAATGGCGGCATACGAAAAAAGAATTAAAACAGGCATATTATGACTGGGATGTACACTATGCCGTATTGATGAAGGGAACACAGTTTGAAGAACTGCATGGCAAAGATGTTTTAGGCAAAAAAGCAGTCAAGATTCTGTTTGAGAATGAAGCCGGATATATCTTAGAACTGGATGATAAGTAACAAGAGGTAACGGTTCCATACAGAATCATTACGATCATAGACAGGTTATTGAAAAGAGGAAAATTCATGGTAGTAAATGAAGATAAGGGGTTAAGGGAACTGATTGAGCAGGAGAAGAAACAGATTCCGGCAGATACAGGAGATTTTATCAAATTTCTGGCATATACACATGATGATGGACCGGATGATGTAGAGCCGGTCTATGAGCCGGAACGTACCGGTATCCGTAAATTAAAAGGCACACCGGTCTGGACGCTTCTTTATCCGGCAAGAAAAGGGTATCATATCGCAAGATACCTGTATCAGACAGGTTTTACCGGATTTTATAAAAAAGCAGAAAATGCGATAGAAAACAGCCGGTATGCAAGGAAAAAAAGAGGCAGGCAATATTTGACGAAGATCATGCCGACCGAAGAAGAAAAACAAAAGCAGCGGGAACGTGTTTTTGAAAAAGAAATAAAGATCAGTGTCTTAGTACCGTTATTCAATACACCGGAACCATTCCTTAGAGATATGATCGAATCCGTCATAGCACAGACATATCAGAACTTTGAACTCTGCCTTTGTGATGCATCGGATGATATGCATACGAATGTGGGAGAGATCGTAGCAGAGTATGTCAAAAAAGATGCCCGTATCGTATATAAGAAGTTAGAAAAAAATGAAGGAATTGCAGAAAATACAAATGCCTGCATCCGTATGGCAACCGGAAATTATCTTGCACTTTTTGACCATGATGACATCCTGCACCCATCTGCATTATATGAGTGTGCAAAAGTGATCGAACAGGAAGATGCAGAGTTTGTCTATACTGATGAAGCGACCTTTGAAGGGGAAGATATCGAAGATATCATGACCTATCATTTTAAACCGGATTTTTCGGTGGATAATTTAAGAGGCGTGAACTATATCTGCCATTTAAGTGTCTTTAAGAAAGAACTGACAGATCAGGTCGGGCTGTTCCGGGAAGAATATGACGGCAGTCAGGATCACGATATCATCATGAGGCTGACAGATGCAGCAAAAAAAGTCTGCCATGTGCCAAAAATCTTATATTTCTGGCGGTGCCATAAGATGTCAACGTCCATGAATTTAGATTCAAAATCCTATGCGATCGCAGCAGGAAGAAGGGCTGTCCGGGATGCAGAGGCACGCAGGGGTTATCCGGCGGAAGTACACAGTGCACAGATCTGTAAGACACATTACCGGATGAAATATCAGATCGGTCATCCGAAGATCTCAGTCGTGATCGATGGAAAGGGTAAGTCGAGAAATCAGATCGCCCGTACAGCAGCAGCGATCGAGGCAAGGACAACTTATGATAACTATGAACTGTTGTATGCATCTTCTTTTAGTGAATTATCCGAAGTGATGCAGAAGGCAGACGGAGAATATCTGTTACTGCTGTCGGTCGGAATGATGCCGATCACGCCGACTTTTATGGAAGAACTCTTGATGTTTGCCCAAAGAAAAGATGTGGGACTTGTGGGGATGCAGGTGTTAGATGAAAAAGATCTGATCTTAAGTTCAGATATCGTGATCGGAAATACGCAGAGCAATCTTGCAATCGAAGTCAACAGGATGGAACGTTATGATGCACCCGGATATATGGGCAGAAATTATTATGCACACAATATTTCCGCTGTATCCGGTTGCGGCTGTATGGGAAGAAAAGAGGAGTTTGCCGCTTTTTTTGCGGAAGGCATTACAAGGTCAACATTTGGCAGGATCTTAGAAGTGTGTTTCAAACAGAGAAACAAAGGCAGATGGATCGTATTGAATCCCTATGCATTAGGCAGATTAAAACGGGAAGAATATAATGAAGAATTATCCGCAGCAGACCGTGAACATCTGATGAAAGAATATAAGGAGCAGATACTTTCGGGTGATCCGTTTTATAACGGGAATCTTTCCTTAGAAAGATACTGGCAGAAGAAATAGGAGAAGCTATGTTAAGTGATTTTGATACAGAAGGCAAGAATAAATTACAAAAAGCAGTATATTATCTGAAAAATTATGGAATGTCCTATACGGCAAAGAAAGCACTCCGCAAAATTGGGATTCCGATCAGCGAAGAATCGGAATATATGACATGGTGCAGGAGAAATACCGCATCCAAAGAAGAATTAGAAAAACAGTGTGGCACAGTATTATCGGACCGTTTATCTTTTGTTGTCGTTTCGGAAGAAGGCGTGGATATCGATCAGTCCTGTTGGAAAAAACAGACCTGTAAACAGGTATCCTTTGTAAAAGTATCAGAAGGAATGAGCATTTTTGACCTGCTAAAGGGACATACAGGAGAATATTTTGTATTCTGCGGTAAAGATGTGCGTGTACTGCCGGAATTTCTCTATGAAATATCAGAACGTATCTGCCATCAGGGAAATGAACCGGTCAGCAGGATCAGACCTAAGAATGTAAAGTCAGTGGATCTTGTCTATACAGATGAAGATAATTATGCAGCAGGCAAGCGTTACCGTCCGTTTTTTAAGCCGGATGCCAGTATGCATCTGCTGTTGGGTTTTCCATATTTAGGACGATGCTTTGTAGTAAAACGAAGCCTGCTCCGTACGTTAGTACAGAAGGAAACGGATGTGAAGCTGACAGGAAATGGCTGGTATGATTTATCACTACAGGCATTCCGATATGCGGAACATATTGCACATATTCCGAAAGTGCTTTTTTCTAATGTCGTAACTAAGGAAGAAAAAAATCAGTTTACGCATAGTATTACACCGGAAAATGCCGCCTGTGTGGAACACTATCTAAAAACAGAGAATATCAGTGGAAAAGTAAAAGAATCTGACGTACCGGGATTTTATCATGTGGAATATGAATTAGCAGAAGAACCGTTAGTCAGCATTATCATTCCGAACAAAGACCATATCGAAGATTTAAAAATCTGTTTAGATTCTTTAAAAAAGAGTGACTACAAGAATTATGAGGTCATCATTGCAGAGAATAACAGCGAAAAACCGGAAACATTTGCAGGATATAATAAGTTCATTGAAGAAGACTACCGTATACGGGTGGTTGTCTGGGAAGATGGATTTAATTATTCGGCAATCAATAATTTTGCAGCAAAGAGGGCAAAGGGAGATCTGTTCTTATTCTTAAATAATGACACAGAATTTATTGATGCGGGAACGCTAAGGGAACTTGTGATCTCAGCACTTTTGCCGGGGTCAGGAGCAAGCGGTGCAATGCTTTATTATGATGATGATACGATCCAGCATGGCGGCATCACGATCGGACTAGGCGGATTTGCAGCGAACGCCTTATGGAGTTTAACTGACCGGGATGAAAAATATTTCCCGTTTTCTATCTGTGAACATGAGATGAGTGGTGTGACAGCAGCATGTCTGATGGTACAAAAGGAAGTCTATGAACAGGTCGGAGGATTTGATGAAGCTTTTGTTGTTGCATTAAATGACGTGGATTTCTGCTTAAAGATCCGTGAAGCAGGATATGGGATCTTGTTCAATCCATATGCAAAACTGTATCATTATGAATCGAAGTCAAGAGGAACAGAAGATACCAAAGAGAAGAAAGAAAGATTCCAAAGTGAGATCGACCGGTTTCAGGCAAAATGGGAAACAGAGATACTTAATGGCGATCCATACTACAATCCGAATCTGACACTGCATCGCGCAGATTATACGATGGACATTTAAAAAGGAAAAGATATGAAGAAAAAATCAACACTGGCAAATATATTTTATAACAGCTTTGGCATGATCTTTTATTATGGATGCCAATGGCTGACAACGATCTTAGTTGTCCGGTTATCCGGTTTTGAAGATAGCGGAAATTATTCGCTTGCCATGACATTTACCGCAGCATTTGCAATTTTAGCACTGTTTAATACCAGACAGTATCAGGTGTCAGATGTGGTAGGGGAATATTCGGACAGAACTTATATCCATTCACGTTATGTAGCAATGGCAGCAGCATTTTTGATCTGCTTTATCGGACTGTTCTTTAATTCTTATACACTGTATCAGTGGAGCGTTATCTTATTATATATGGTCTATAAATGTATCGAAGCATGGATCGATGTATACCATGGGATCGACCAGAAGAATGGACGTATGGATTATATCTGTTATTCCTATATCGTCCGTGGTGTCCTGATGTTTGCCGGATTCTGCGGTATCTTATATCTGACGAAAAATCTGGTATTTGCAGTAGGAAGTATCACACTTACGACGATCTTCGTCGCATTTTTCTATGACAGGAGAGTGGCAGAACGGTTTATTGCAGCAGATGCTAAAACAGATAAAGAAGCCGTAAAAAAACTGATGCTCGCCATGATCCCGTTAGTAGTAGTAGCCGTTACAAATAACCTCTCCATTTCCCTGCCGAAATATTTCTTAGAGCGTTATTACGGGGCAACAGTTTTAGGGTATTATTCATCTGTGGCGACACCGAGTATGATCGTACAGGTCGGAGCATCGACAATTTTCGTTCCGCTGATCACACCGCTTGCCGACCGCTTGAAAGAGAACGATAAAAAAGGGTTTTTAGATATCCTAAAGAAAGTTGCGGTCGTATTTGCAGTGTTATCTGTATTAGCGGTTATCGTATCTGCCCTGTTAGGAGAATGGTTCTTAGTCTTAGTATTTAAAGAGGAGATCAGGCCTTATACATATTTATTTGTGCCGATCATCATATCCACACTTCTGATCAGTATCAATGCATGTATGTTTCCGGTTTGTACGGTACTGCGTGAGATCAAAGGCCAGTTGGCAGTCGGTATCGGAGGGATCATTTCTTCATGGATCGCATCGGTGGTATGTGTGAAGAAATATTCGATGGATGGAGTTGTATATGCACTGTTGATTACATTGGGCATACAGATTATAATAGAGATATACTGTGTATATCATAAGATGAAAAAATGGAAGGAAACCTGATATGGATAAGATTGCAGTATTGATCCCATGCTATAATGAGAGCAGGACGATCAAAAAAGTAGTAGAAGATTTTAAAAGGGTTTTACCGGAAGCCGTGATCTATGTATATGATAATAATTCTACAGACGGAACCGATGAGATCGCAAGGCAGGCTGGTGCAGTCGTGCGCTATGAGTACAAACAGGGAAAGGGAAATGTTATCCGCAGAATGTTCCGTGATATTGATGCAGAATGTTACATCATGACAGATGGGGATGATACCTATCCGGCAGAAGCAGCACCGGAAATGATCGATATGGTATTTGAAAAGAATGCAGACATGGTTGTAGGGGACAGGCTTTCCTCTACCTATTTTACAGAAAATAAGCGTGCATTCCATAATTTTGGTAATTCCTTAGTCAGAAAAAGTATCAATATGCTGTTTGATACAGATATTAAAGATATGATGACCGGTTACCGGGCATTCAGCTATCTGTTTGTAAAATCTTTCCCGGTATTATCGAAAGGATTTGAGATCGAAACAGAAATGAGTATCCACGCAGCAGATAAAAATATGCAGGTGGAAAATGTTGTGATCGAATACCGTGACCGTCCGGAAGGAAGTGTATCGAAATTAAATACATTTTCAGACGGATTCAGGGTACTAAAAACAATCGGAAGAATGTATCAGACTTATAAACCGATGAATTTCTTTGGAGTGCTTTCCGCAGTATTGGCATTACTTTCTATCGGGTTTATGATACCGATCATTGTACTTTACTCAAAAACCGGACTTGTACCGCATTTTCCGACACTTATTGTATGCGGATTTGTAATGTTAGCAGCGATACAGTCATTTTTTTCAGGTCTGATCTTAAAGACCATGGGACAGAAAAACCGTCAGGATTTTGAAATGGAACTCCAGACGATCAGAATACACAGAGATGAATTATCAGGGGAATAAAGAATCTATGAAAGCCTATATTTGCCCGAAGTGCGGCTGGATTCGGGTGGTATCGAGAAGAAGAAATGTGGAATGCTTTAAATGTGGGGAGCCGCATATGGTGGTAACAAAGCTTCCTTATGAAAAAATTGGCCATATGACAGAAGAAGAGCGGGAAAGCTATGCAAAAACATGGCTCTATATGCATAAGGCTAAGAGCGAATGAGGTAAGAAGTTATGTATAAAAGGGAAAAGAAGAGCTGGCTAAAGCACATAGACTTTACAATCGCAGATATTCTTTGCCTGCAACTGGCTTTTATCGTGGCATATATGTGCCGTCTGGGCTGGCATCTGCCATATTCAAATGAGCCATATGAGCGTTTAGCAGTAGTTATGATACTGATCGATATCTGCGTCGTATTTTTCTTTGAACCGTATAACGGAATTTTACGCAGAGGCAAATTTCAGGAGGCAAATGCCTGTATTACCTATTGTATGATCATATTTGTCGGTGTTTTGATCTACATGGTAGCAGTCAAGCAGACAGAGATCTATTCAAGAAAAGTTGTCTTTGCATTTCTGCCGATCGCATTGGTCATGGTCTATGGCGAGCGTGTCTGTTTAAAGAAGCTGATACGGCGCAGGATCAGAAAAGAGAAGAATCTTTCGGTGATGATCCTTCTTACGACGGAAGAATATGCGAAAGAAGTATTAGAAGAATTTGCACATTTAGAATATAAAGATTTTGTCGTAGCAGGTGTGATCGTGATCGACCAGAATTTAAAAGGGATTAAGATCTGTGGTGTACCGGTCGTTGCAAATGCAGATGACTGTTATGAATATCTGCGGACGAATGTGGTAGACGAAGTCTTTATCAATGGAAATACCAGAGAGAGTTCGCAGGCATTGGCAAACGAACTGTTAGAAATGGGAATCACGGTGCATTTTAATCTGGTACACATGAATGCGCTGGCACCGAATAAAGTCGTAGAGAAATATGGCAACTATATGGTGCTGACTTCAAGCATGAAGATCGCTTCCCCAAGGCAGATCCTTGCAAAACGTATCATGGATATTGTTGGAAGCCTGATCGGACTGATCGCCTGTGGCATTGCATTTGTGATCTTTGCACCGATGATCAAGAAACAGTCACCGGGACCGGTATTTTTTTCGCAGATCCGTGTAGGGAAAAACGGCAGGAAGTTTAAATTATATAAGTTCCGTTCGATGAATGTGAATGCAGAAGAACAAAAAGCAGCACTCATGGACAAAAACGAAATGCAGGGGCTGATGTTTAAGATGGCTGATGATCCCAGAATTTTCCCGATCGGTAAATTTATACGTAAGTTTTCCATTGATGAGCTGCCACAGTTTTTTAACGTATTAAAAGGTGATATGAGTCTGGTTGGAACCAGACCGCCTACTGTCGAAGAATTTGAAAAATACCAGATCCACCATAAAGCAAGGCTTGGCATTAAACCCGGCATTACGGGTATGTGGCAGGTCAGCGGCAGGAGCGACATTAAGGATTTTGAAGAAGTTGTTGCATTAGATACACATTATATCTCACAGTGGAGTATCGGACTTGATTTTAAGATCCTCTTTAAGACGCTGCAGGTCGTGATCACCGGGAAAGGTTCAGAATAGAACAGATGAATATCAGATATCAGTATGAGTATGTAACAAGTCTTCTAAAGCGTTATGGCTTTCGGGGACTTGTTTTCAAAACATTAGAAAGAATGCATTCACCGATGTTAGCATATACTGACCGGTATGTGCAGTTCCTGCCATCGAAGGAAGAATTAGAAGAGCAGAAAAAGACCAGTTTTTCTTATGCACCATTGATCAGTATTGTTGTACCGGCTTATGAAACACCGGAGGTCTACTTAAGGAAACTGATAGGAACAGTTCAGGCGCAGACCTATACGAACTGGGAATTGTGCCTTGCAGATGGAAGTAAGAGCAGACAGGTCGCACAGATCGCAGAAGAATATGCAAAAACAGATAAGCGTATCCGTTATCAGAAACTGCTTTGCAATGGCGGTATATCGGAAAATACGAATGAAGGTTTTCAAATGGCATCGGGGGCATATATCGCACTGATGGATCATGATGATCTTTTAAGTGAAAATGCTTTATACGAAATGGTAAAGTGTTTAAATGAAAGATATCTGCCAGAGGAACGAAAGATGGCGATGATCTATTCCGATGAGGATAAGATCAACGGAGATGGCAGTGTGTACAGCAGACCGCATTTTAAACCGGATTTTAATTTGGAATTTTTACGGCATAATAATTATTTCTGTCATTTTCTGATGTTTTCTACAGAACTTCTGCAGAAGGCAGGCGGGCTAAACAAAGAATATGATGGTGCACAGGATTATGATTTTGTACTCCGCTGTGTCGATGCAGGAGCCCTTGTAAAACACATCCCAAAGATCCTCTATCACTGGAGGATACATGAAGGATCGACCGCAGGAAACAGTGCAGATAAAGCATATGCATTTGATAATGGGTGCCGTGCGATCGAGGCACATTTGAAGCGTGCAAATGAAGCCGGAAGTGCAGCAGTCACAGCAAATCTTGGTGTTTACCATATACAGTACCGCTTGCAGGGAACATATCAGGTCACTGTGGTATCGGAGAGTAAGAGGGAATTATCCCGTATACGGGAATATTATGAGAAACAGACAGCACACAGGGAATATCAATTACAGATCCGGTATCTGTATGCAGATACATTTGATGGAGATGTAGAAAGATCCTGTGAAGGTGACTATATTTTATATGTGAAAAAAGGCATCAAAGTAAAGCCGCAGGGATTGATCGAAACCTTGTTAGGTTACTGTGGGCATGAACACACCGCTATCGCTGGAGCAAAGATCTTAACGAAAAAGGGAAAAGTTTCCTCATGTGGAATGACCTATGATAAAAAAGCAGGTATGATTCCGCTGTGCGGTGGCCTGAGAGCTGAATATAAGGGATATTTCCTGCATGCAGTGATCCCGAAAAGTGTCAGTGTACTGCCATTAGCCTGTGCGATGATCAAAAGAGATGCTTTTTTACGAGCCGGTGGTTTTAGCAAAAACTATCATGGGATCTATCGGGATGCAGATCTTTGTTTCCGTTTAAGAGAGCTTTCCTATCAGGTACTTGTTGTACCGGACATTGTGGCAACGGAAGAATCTGATGGCAGCACAGAAAGTGGCATAGTAATAAGAGAAGATACAAAAGATGGCATGAAGATGCGGATGGAAAGAGAGCAGTTTGCAGAACAGTATAAAAAACAGCTTTTACAGGACGATTTTGCATATAACTGCAATCTGAGCCTGCAGCAGGGAAACACCTATGCAATGAAAGAATAGAGGAAAAGATGAAGGATATATTTATTATAGGAAGCAAAGGGATACCGGCAGGATATGGCGGTTTTGAAACCTTTGTGGAACAGCTTACCAGATATAAAAAGAGCAATGAAATCTCTTATCATGTGGCATGTATGGGAGAAGAAAACAGGGAATATGAGTATCAGGACTGCCACTGTTTTCAGTTGAAAGTACCTAAGATCGGGCCGGCAAAGGCAGTCTGGTATGATCTTTCTGCTTTTTTTTACTGCCTGAACTATCTGAGAAAGCATCCTTCAAATGATCCGATCGTCTATGTATTAGCCTGCCGGATCGGACCGTTTACCGGATTTTTAAAGCATCTGCTGAAAAAAAGAGGCGGAAGATTGTTTGTCAATCCTGACGGACACGAATGGATGCGTGCAAAATGGAACAAAGCGATCCGCACATACTGGAAATTTTCCGAAAAGCTGATGGTGAAACATGCCGATCTTCTGATCTGTGATTCTAAAAATATGGAGCAGTATATCAAAGATACTTATCAGAAATATACACCAGAGACGACATTTATCGCCTATGGGGCAGATGTAAAAAAGAGCACTCTTTCAGATCAGGATGAAGCTCTTTTAAAATGGTATGCAAAATGGAATTTAAAGCCACAGGAATATTATCTGATCGTCGGAAGATTTGTGCCGGAAAATAATTACGAAACGATGATCCGTGAATTTATGCAGGCAGATACTGATAAGAAACTTGCGATCATCAGTAATGTGGAGGAAAATCCATTTTATCAGAAGTTAAAAGAAACGACCGGATTTATATCAGATAAACGGATCGTATTCTGTCAGACCGTTTATGAAGAAGAACTGTTAAAGAAGATCAGGGAGAATGCCTGTGGGTATCTGCATGGACATGAAGTCGGAGGTACAAACCCGTCTTTGTTAGAAGCATTAGCGAGCACAGAAGTCAACCTGTTGTTAGATGTCGGTTTTAATCGGGAAGTAGGAGAAGATGCGGCATTATACTGGACAAAAGAAACCGGAAATTTAGCAGCATTGATCGAGAAAACAGCAGCATTTGATAAAGAAGAAAGAAATGCATATAGCAGAAAGGCAAAGAACAGGATCTTAACGGCATACAGCAAAGAGCAGATCGCAGAAACGTATGAAAAGACGTTTCTTGGCAGGCAGACCAGCCATAAAGGATGAAAAAATGGATAGAATAAGGATATCAGCAGCGGTAGCAACCTATAATGGGGAGCGTTATATCAGGGAGCAGATGGATTCTATATGGAAGAATCTGTCGAAAGAAGATGAGATCATCATATCAGATGACGGTTCTAGTGACCATACATTAGAGATCTTAAAAGAATATGAAGGAAAAGAGATCCCGGTCAAAGTGATCAAAGGTCCCGGACTTGGCATTAAGCAGAATATCAATGCGGCATTAAAAGAATGTCGCGGAGAGTATATTTTTTTGGCAGATCAGGATGATGTCTGGACGGATGATAAAGTAGAAAAAGTCATGCAGTATTTAAGCAGGGAAGACTGCAGACTGGTGACTCACGATGCGAAAGTGATGGATGCTGCGCTTATGCATGTGCAGATGGAATCTTTTTTTGCATATCGTGGTTCAAAGGCAGGATTTTTGAACAATTTGCTGAAAAACCGTTATATGGGATGCTGTATGGCATTTAAGAGCAGTCTGCTGCCATATGTGCTTCCGATTCCCGATGAGATTGAGATGCATGACCAGTGGATCGGAATGATAAACGATCTTTTGCATGGAAATAGTATTTTTATACCGGATAAGCTGCTGTTGTACCGCAGGCATGATGCAAATGTATCTGATTTTTCCCATGGAACAGTGATAGAAATGCTAAAAAAGCGTATCAGGTTATTGAAATCAATCAGAAAACGTCAAAAATTATGGAAAAATTAATAATTTTTGTGCAATATGTCTATGTCAGAAACAGATGATATGTTGGGAATGATTGACAGAACCGGAAAAAAGTTATATATTGATTTTAATTGTTTTTTAGAAATGAGTAACACGAAATACAATATTTCAGGAGAAGGGAATGCCTGAAAGAATGGAGTTAAGATGAGTACAAATACGAGAAATACGAGAAGAAGAAAAAAGAAAAAGAACAAAGTTATCTTATTTGCAGTGGAGATCATTGTTCTTGTCGCATTATTGATAGGTCTGCTGGTTTATTCGAAGTTGAATAAAGTCGAAAGCGGCACAGGCAATATTGACAAAGATGAGGTCAATATTGAATTGGATTCACAGACAGCAGAGGCATTAGAAGGATTTACCAATATTGCGCTGTTTGGTCTTGATAACCGTCAGACAGGCAACTATGACGGCGGTAACAGTGATACAATCATGATCGCAAGTATTGATAATGATACAAAGCAGGTAAAATTGATATCTGTATATCGTGATACATTCCTGAATGTAAAGGATGATACCTATGCAAAGATCAATTCCGCATATGCATATGGAGGACCTAAAAATGCGATCGCTGCATTAAATAAAAACCTCAACTTAGATATTGTTAATTACGTAGCTGTGGACTTTGGTGCAGTTGTCGAAGCAATCGATCTTTTAGATGGTATTGAACTGACACTTACCGACCAGGAAGTGCAGATCATGAATGATAACTATATTGACGAGATCAATAAGGTAACCGGTCATAAGTCCGGAAAATTAAGCAGTGGCGGTACTTACACAGTAGATGGTGTACAGGCTCTGGCATACTGCCGTATCCGTTATACAGCCGGCGATGATTTCAAACGTACAGAGCGTCAGCGTACTGTACTTACAAAGATGATCGAAAAAGCACAGGGATCCAGCATTTCCACTGTCAGCAGCCTGATCGACAGTATGTTAGGAGATATTTCCACAAGCTTTACAGGTAAGGAATTATTAGCATTAGTAAGCAGTGTCATGGATTATAAACTGGCAGATACGCATGGCTGGCCATTTGAATTATGTACAGGAAGTTATGGCTCTAAGGGAAGTTTAGTTGTTGCTACTGACCTTGAAACAAACGTAAAAGAACTGCATGAGTATCTCTTTGGTGAGAAGAATGATATCTCTAATACAGTTACAGGTATCAGTGATTATATCATCAATTATACCGGATGTACGACAAGCGCAACATCAAGAACAGATAACCCATTGACAGGTGATGACAATACCAGTACAACAGATACACAGAATATGCTGCCGGATGATAATGCAGCCGAATAAAGTGCCATTATAATAAGATTTTAAGAGGGTGAAGGATGTGATCATGCATCTTTCACCTTTTTTATATGCTATTTTCACAAAAGAATCACAAATTAAGGATAAACTGACAGAGTAATTAGAAAAGAGATCAAAGGATGAAAGGAAGTTTTGGACATGGAAGGATTTGAAAATCAGGATGGATACCAAAGTCAGACCGATTATTATTCTTATGGACAGACCGATAATGACAATACGAATACATATGGTGGGCAGAGTTATTACAGACCGTATGAGGAACCACCGAAACCAAAGAAAGAAAAGAGCGGTTTTGGCAGAAAGCTGATGAAGTGTGTTGCATTGGCGCTTGTATTTGGACTTGTGGCAGGAACAGCATTTGCAGGAACGACATCATTTTTCCATACAGTCACAGCAACAGAAGAAACCACACAGGAGGACGAGAGTCTCTCCGGTGGGGACTTAAATATTGCAGGCAGCAGTGAAACAGTTGACAATGTTTCAGCTACACCGGAAAACAGTAAACAGACTGCCGCAGACGGAGCAGTTACCGATGTGTCCGGTATTGTATCACAGACCATGCCGTCTATCGTATCAATTACAACGATTGCAAGAACACAGGTCAGAGGATTTTTCGGCAGGACACAGGAATATGAAAGTGAAGGCTGCGGTTCAGGGATCATCGTCAGTCAGGATGATGAATATTTATATATTGCAACAAACAATCATGTAGTATCCGGCGCAGAAACATTAACAGTTCTGTTCTGTGATGACAGTACCGTGAGTGCAGAGGTAAAAGGAACTGATGAGAGCAGCGACCTTGCAGTCGTAGCAGTTGCATTAGAAGATATTGAAGATGAAACAAAGGACAAGATCCGTACAGCGACGTTTGGAGATTCATCTGCACTTAAAGTTGGAGAAACGGCGATTGCAATCGGTAATGCCTTAGGTTACGGACAATCTGTTACAACCGGTGTTATCAGTGCATTAAGCAGAGAAGTATCTGTACAGAATGAATCTGATGGAAGTACGGTTACAAATGAATTGTTACAGACAGATGCGGCTATCAATCCGGGTAACAGCGGTGGTGCATTATTAAATCTCAAAGGTGAAGTCATTGGCATCAATTCTGTGAAATATTCAGAAACCAGTGTGGAAGGTATGGGTTATGCAATTCCTTCTGCAAGTGCACTTCCGATCATTAAGCAGCTGATCACAAGAGAAGTTGTCAGTGGTTCAAAGAGTGCATACCTTGGAATTTCCGGGGTCGATGTAACGGATACTGTTTCCGGTACTTACCAGATGCCGCAGGGGGTCTATGTTGCACAGGTCATTGAAGGCAGTGGCGCAGCAAATGCCGGATTGCAGCAGGGCGATATCATTACCAAATTTGATGGCAGGAATATCACTTCCATGGAGGAAATGCAGGAACTGATGAAGTATCTCTCCGCAGGAGATACCGTCAATGTGACGATCGAACGTGCACAGAATGGTGAATATGTGGAGATGGATTTAGAGATCGTACTTGGAAGTAAAAAATAAATAGAGATCCATTACTGTCTGGGAAAGCAGGCGTGAATAGCAAGAGAAGATGCGGAGCCGTATGGCTCCGTATTTTATTGGAAAAATCGTTACTGTTCACACCTAACAGTGTGACCAGCAACGAAAAATCTTCTATTTCAATTTTAAGACACATTGTATATAATGAAGTGAGGATCAATAAGTATAATGATACAGGAATCAGGAAGATATGAGGGTAAATAAGACAGAAACAGAAAGCGGTGAATTATGAAAAAGTATCTTGGAATAGCAGTATGCCTTCTTCTTACCGCATCTGTAAAACCGGTAATGGCAGAAGAAATGCCCGAGAGTCTGACAGAATATAGTGATAGATATGAAGTGCCGGAGATACGGGAAGAAATAGAAGCCTTAGTCAGTGATGGGGCAGATGAAGAAAAACAGACAAAAGAATTATATCGTTTATTAAACAAAGATACTGCACTGGAAAATTATCAGGAAGATGATCTGGAAGCTGTTTATGATCCCAGAAGCAGCCATCTGGTGACACCGGTACGGACACAGCAGTATAATACCTGCTGGGCATTTTCAACACTTGCGGCAGGTGAGCAGTCCTTAGTCAGCAAGGGACTTGCAGATGCATCGGTATTAGATCTTTCCGAGGCACATTTATCATACTTTTTTTATCATCCGGTGGCTGACCCACTGGGAAATACGAAAGGGGACGGCAATTATAACCTGTCTTTGGCAGACTATCTGTCTGTGGGGTCTAATACGATCTTTTCTACCTTTGCACTTGCAGGCTGGGTAGGGGCGGCAGATGAAAAAGTGGCACCATTTGAAGATGCAGACGGCAGCAATACCTATGCAGAAGACCTTGCCTATCAGGATGTGGCACATTTACAGAATGCGTACTGGATCAATTTTAAGGATACAGATGCTGTCCGTGTGGTAAAACAGATGATAAAAAAATATGGGGCGGCTGCGGTTAATTTTTACTGGAATTACCGTTATTATAACAGCACAAATAATTCCTATTATTTCCCATTGAACAGCAGTCAGGCGAATAACCATTCCGTAACGATCGTAGGCTGGGATGATACATGGTCAAAGGAAAATTTTAATACGGCTTACCAGCCCGCAGAAGATGGTGCATGGATCGTAAAGAACAGTTACGGAGAGGACTGGGGAGATGGCGGATATTTTTATCTTTCCTATGAGGACAGCGTTGTCAATCCGTTAAATACGAGCAGCAACCGGGCAAGAGCCTATGTATTTGATTTTGAAGCGGCAGATAATTATGATCACAACTACCAGTATGATGGTTCGGCAGGGGCATATAATGCAACGAATCCAAACAGTTCACTGACGAGAGTCGACAGTGGAAAGGCGATCGCAAATGTATTTTCCACGCAGAACAGCGGAAACGGACATACAGAAACGTTACGTGCAGTTTCTTTTGCACTTTTTGATACGGCAGCCACATATCAGATCCAGATTTATAAGAATCTGACAGATGAAAAAGATCCGACATCGGGAACACCACAGTTTAAAGAACCGGTCGCGGGAGCAACCAGTTACACCGGATACTATACGGTTCCATTAGATCAAGGTGTACTGTTAAAAGAAGGTGAAACCTTTTCTGTTGTGATCACTTTAGAAAAAGAGAGTAAAGACCAGATCAATTTTTTTGTGGACAAGACTTATCAGAATGGGAACTGGATCTCTTTTGTGAATACCGTGGAGGCCGGGGAGAGCTTCAGACAGTCAGAGGATGGCTGGGATGATCTTGCAGAGGACGGTATGACAGCAAGGATCAAGGCATTTACAGATGAAAATCCAAGAATCTTAGTGGAAAGCCTGCGCCTTTTGACAGAGGGGATGAAGCAGGATGCAGCAGGGGAGCACATATTAGAACTGTCTGCCGGAAGTACCTATACCATGCAGACAGAACTATTACCGCAGACAGCCGAAAACAGAACATTGGCATGGGAATCTTCAGATACATCGGTCGTTACAGTGAGTGCCGACGGAGTGCTGACGGCATTGCGGGAAGGCATGGCAGACATAAAGGGAAAGACAACAGATGGAAGCGGACTGACAGTAAGCTGTCATGTATTTGTGACAGCAGGAAACGGTACGATAGAACATCCGGCAGTAGATAGTACAGCAGACCGCACCGGAATCATACATGAGAGTACAGCACTTGTGGCAGAACCGGAGAAGAAAAAGCCCACGCAGCAGACAAATAAGCCGGTACAGCAGACAAATAAGACAGGACAGGCAGCAGACAATGTGTCAGATACGCAGGATAAGGCTGCTTTGCAGACAGTTTTGGTCAAAAGTGCCAAAACCGCAGATGGGTATGTAGCAGAGCGGATTTTGTGCGGCGTTTTTTTTACGTTGGGTGTGATATTATTGAGAAGAAACAGCTTAAAAAAACCTTAAGAAATTTACAAGAATATGAACCGCCGGCAGTATTGTAGAACAAAATAGATTGTGGTACAATTTACATATTCAGTGACAGTGAGTCAGACAAATAGAATTGATATAAATAAGAACGCCGCAATGAGGAGGAAAATAGATGAGAAAGAAGAAAATTGTTATCGCATTAGGACATGAAGCATTAGGAACAACGTTACCGGATCAGAAAGTAGCCGTTCGGAAGACAGCAAAGGCAGTTGCGGATCTGATCGAGGAAGATTATCAGGTTGTCATTACCCACAGCAATGGACCGCAGGTGGGGATGATCCACACAGCAATGTCAGAGTTTTGCAGATTATATCCGGAATATACAGCAACACCAATGTCTGTATGTTCTGCAATGAGTCAGGGATATATCGGTTACGATCTTCAGAATGAGATCCGTACAGAACTGTTAAACAGAGGCATTTATAAGACAGTATCCACGATCCTGACACAGGTATGTGTCGATCCGTATGATGAAGCCTTTTATCACCCAAGCAAAGTTATCGGACGAGTGATGACAAAGGAAGAAGCAGAGGTGGAGGAGAAGAAAGGTAATCATGTTGTGGAAACAGAACATGGCTGGCGCAGGATCGTTGCAGCACCAAAACCGGTAGATATCGTAGAGATCGATGCAATCCGTGCATTGAGCGATGCAGACCAGATCGTGATCGCATGTGGCGGTGGCGGAATACCGGTACTGACCCAGGCAAATAAATTAAAAGGTGCAAGTGCAGTCATTGAAAAAGACCTTGCTGCAGGAAAATTAGCAGAGATGTTAGATGCTGATATGCTCGTGATCTTAACAGGTGAAGATAAGGTATGTCTGAATTATAATACAGCCGAAGAAAAGCCATTAGATGCATTAACTGTTGCACAGGCACGTACATATATGGAGGAGGGACAGTTTGAAGAAGGTACGATCCTTCCTAAGATACAGGCGGCAGTTGACTTTATCGGAGATTCCGCAGTCAAAACAGCACTGATCACAAGACTCGATAAGTCCAAAGAAGCCATGGAAGGCACAACAGGAACTGTAATCCGTAAATAATGATAAACAGATGGAAGGGTTGAAAAGATGAAACAGATCAAAAGATGGGCAGCATTTGTACTGACATGGATGGTATTGCTTACCACAGGGTACAGTGATGTATTCGCAGCATCACTGACTACAGAGATAACAGAGCAGACAGAAAGTACCGAAACAGTTGATACAGAGCAGAACGAAGATACCGAAAAAGCTGATACAGAGCAGAACGAAGATACCGAAAAAGCTGATACAGAGCAGAACGAAGATACTGAAGTGGCTGATGCAGATCAGAGTGAAGTTACCGAAACAGCCGACGCAGAGCAGAGCGAAGCTGCCGGAGCAGTTGATGAAGATCAGAGCACAAACACGAAAGCAGCCGTTACAGAGGAATCCACAGCAAAAGTCAATTATCTGGTTGTCGAATCTCCGATGGTCCAGACACCGGGCACACAGCGGATCATGTTAGGGATCGGTGATGGCACACAGACAATAGATGCAGCAGAATTATCTGTATATAACCGGAAAACAAAAGAAACTTCTACCGTGAAGGCAGCAGAAATCTCCGGTGATTTTGTCCTGTTTACCATGGATTATGCAGAGGATACCGAAGCAGGAGTTTATCAGTTAAATAACATTACATATACGTGCGAAGGCAGCAGTTATACAGCAGCTTTTCGTGATATGGGGATCGACGCAGCATTTGGTGTAAACCAGAGCGTGGAAAGCGAACCGGATGATGTCCTTTTGACAGATGAAGAAGTTGCGGCATTAGCGGCAGAAACAGAGATGAATATCGTGACTTTAGATAGTGAAGGAAACTCATCTTCCGAAACAACTTTAGAAGAAGCAATGGCAAATGCAGGCTGTGAAGAAAATGCAGGAACAGCTGCAACCACAAGAAGCGGTGCAAAAGGAGAATCTATCGATGCAACCGGAATGAACAGCCTTGTTGTTGTGTTAGATCCGGGACATGGTGGAAGTGATCCGGGTGCACAGGCAAATGGAATCGTGGAAAAGACTGTCAACTTAAAGATCGCACAGTATTGTAAGGCAGAATTAGAAGAATATGCAGGTGTGACCGTATACATGACAAGAACCGGTGATACCTATTTAAGCCTTGCAGACCGTGCACAGGTAGCGGCAGATAAAAAAGCAGATGTATTTATCAGTCTGCATAATAATTCCAATACAAGTTCCGTACCATCAGGCGCAAACGTGTACTATCCGAACTCAAACTATAATGCAAACTGCGGAGCAACAGGAAGTGCATTGGCAAATGTGATCTTATCTAAGCTTACAGATCTTGGACTTGCAAGCGGCGGTATCCATATCCGTAATTCAGAAAATGGAACGAAATATCCGGATGGATCACTTGCAGATTATTATGGAGTGATCAAGCGCTGTAAGGAAAATGGAATTCCGGGACTTATCGTAGAACATGCTTTTGTATCGAACAGCAGTGATGCACAGAAATATTTAAGCACAGAGGAGCAGTTGAAAAAATTAGGTATTGCAGATGCAACCGGAATCGCAGAATATTATGGACTGAGCAAAGGACTTGGTTTTAACAGCGTACAGTCATTAAGCAGTACGACAATGACATTAACATGGACTGCACAGACCGGAGTTACCGGTTACTGTATTTACCGGAGTACATCAAGCGGCGATGGATTTTCTAAAGTTGCAGAGGTTACACCGGCTGCAACAACGACATGGAAAGATACCGGGTTGAAACCGGGAACAACGTATTATTATAAGATCCGTACCTATACAAAAAAATCTTCAGGTATAAAATATGGCAAATACAGCCCGATCGTATCAGGAACAACAATGCAGCGGCCGGAGATCTCTGCTATAAGATCAAACAGCAGTAAGGAACTGGTGATCAGCTGGGATACTGTTAATAATGCAGCGAATTATGAGATTTACCGTGCAACAACAGCAGATGGCACTTTTAATCTGATCGCAAATATTGCAGGGATCAACAGGGTAAATTATACTGATACAAAAGTAACTGCAGGCAAATTATATTACTACAAGATCCGTTCAGTCGGACAGGTAGATAATACAACGATCTATAGTGATTACAGTGAGATCGCAGCTGGCAGGACAGCAACCGTCCCATCTTCACTTTCTGTAAAGTCAGCAGACAGTAATACACTTCGGATCTCATGGAAAGCAGATGCAAATATGTCTGGATATGTGATCAAACGTGCAACTTCTGCAGCAGGAAAGTATAAAAAAGTCGGAACCGTTACTGACGGTGAAGAAAATTATTATGACGATGATACCGTAAAAGAAAATACAACTTACTATTATATTGTACAATCATATAATCATAATAATGATGTAAAGGGATACAGTGGTTACAGCGGAGCAGTTTCCGGTAAGACCATTCCGAAAACAAAGATCACAAAGATCGTCAGCACATCATCTACAAAGCAGACGGTCAGCTGGAAGAAAAAAAATGGCGTTGATGGCTATGTTATTTACCAGAGTACAGCAAAAAATGGTAAGTACAAGAAAATAGCAACGATCAAATCAGCAAATACAACGACTTATAAGGTCCGCGGATTAAAGGCAGGAACAAGATACTATTATAAAGTAAGGACGAGAAATAAAGTCAATGGTAAAGTCGGTTACGGTTCGTATTCAACGATCCGTAATGCATGGACAGGAGCAAAACCTAAGATCACAGTAGCAGGAAGCACGGGAACAAGAATACGGGTATCATGGAATCCGGTCAGTGGAGCGGAAAGTTATACGGTATACCGTGCAGATTCCGCAAAAGGAACCTACAAAAAGATCAAAACCGTTAGCAGTGGGAAAACCAGTTATACGGATAAGAAGCTGAAAATGACCAGGAAGTATTATTACCGCGTCGAAGCTTCTATGAAAGGATATAAGGCTTCTGGAACAAGCGGTATGAGTAAGGCGGTAAGCGGATATCCGGTAAGAACTACGAATATCCTTTCTGTGGTGGCAAATGAGCAAGGTAGTTTAGATGTTACCTGGACTAAGGTAAAAGATATCGATGGCTACCGTATTTACCGCAGTACACAGCAGAATGGTGCATATGATCTGCTCACAACGATCTCAGATTATAATACGACCAGTTATACAGATACCGGTGTACAGTCAGGAATGACATATTACTATAAGATCATGCTGATCAACCAGTATGGTGGAAAAACGATTTATGGAAGCTATTCAGCAGCGGTATCAGGAACGCTTTTAGCGGCACCGCAGAATGTTACCGTAACTTCCATAGCAGAGAATCAGCTTGATATCTCATGGTCGGCAGTATCAGGAGCATCAGGATATGTGATCTGCCGGAGTACAGAACTAAATGGTACTTATACCGAGATCGGTGCAGTTGCATCGGCATCGGTGACAACATATTCTGATAAGACTGTAACAAAAGGAGTTACTTATTACTACAAAGTAAAAGCGATCGACAATTATAATAACAGCAGCGTATATAGCAGCGCAGCCTCTGGCTGCGCTGTTGCTAAATTAGTCATAAATGGTGTACAATGGGGAGCAGGGAACCAGAATATACAGATCACATGGACACAGAGTGTAGTGCCGGTCACTGGCTATGAAATCTATAAGACAAGTAGTACAGATGTAAAGACACAGACAAAGGTAGCAGTTACGACAGATACGTGTTGTATTGATACAGGGGTAACGGCAGGAACTACTTATTATTATCGGGTACGTCCATATACAACGCAGATTCTCAATGGAAAAGCATCGACTTTATATGGAATATTTTCAGATACAGTATCGACAAATCCGTCAGATTACCGTATCATGGGAAGTGCAGGAGTGACACCAGAGCAGATGAGCAAAATGTATTTAGCGTCAGGGAAAAAATATCCATCATCTGTATACAAGACAAAAGGAGCAGCCACATTAGATGATTTCTGCAGGATCGTTTATGAAGAAGCCAGTGCAGAAGGGGTAAAGCCGGAAGTATTATTTGCCCAGATCTGCCATGAAACGGCATACCTGCAGTTTGGCGGACAGGTCAAGGTATCCCAATGTAATTTTGGGGGGTTAGGTGCCCTTGATGGTGGTAGTGGAGGTGCAGCTTTTGCAGATGTGCGGACAGGAGTCCGTGCACAGGTGCAGCATTTAAAAGCATATGCATCGACTAATCCATTGGTGAATAACTGTATCGATGACAGATTCCGTTATATCAGCAGAGGAAGTGCAGAATATGTACAGCAGCTAGGAAAAGGAAACTGGGCGACCGATACATCTTATGATACAAAATTGATGGTGTATATTAAAAAAATGCTTGCAAGCTGACAAGGCATATAAATTTATGACTATACAGCGGACAGCATAAGATAACAGGATAGGAGAAAAGCAATGAGAAAAGTATTAAAAAATGGAATACTGCTGTTACTTGTTTTAGTTCTGACAGCAGGAACCTCACAGGCAGCATATGCAGATACGACGACTGCCATGCAGGCAGCTGCGGCTGCAATATCAAGCAGTGAGATCGAATTGAACTGGAACAGTGTAGACGGGGCAAGATCATATGTGATCTACAGGAGCAATGCCAGAGAGGGCGGCTATCAGAAATTAAAGACCGTATCTGCGGCAACGTTATCTTATCGTGATTCTAAGGTCAGTACAGCAGTCAATTACTATTATAAGATCATTCCGGTAAGTGGTGCGACAGGAGAAGAAATGACAGCCGTTCAAGTGATCTTAAAAGCAAAAGCACCGGCAAAGACATCTATCGAGAAAGTTTCCGTGAAATCGCCGACAAAGATCACACTTACATGGAAAGCATCAGCCGGCAGCAGTGGTTATGAGATCTACCGTTCTTCTAATAAAAATAGCGGCTATGGACTGATCGCCAATATCGAAGGAAAAAATAACGTAAGCTATACAGATAATGAAGTCGTTCCGGGAAAAAATTATTATTATAAACTGCGTCCGGTTACGCAGATCGCAGGAACGACCGGAACAGGAAGTTATAGTGAGATCACACAGGGGAGAACGATCGCAAAGACAACGATCACTTCGATCACTTCTGTCAGTTCCACAAAAATGCAGATCGCATGGAAAAAATCAGGCGGGGCAAAAAGTTATGAGATCTACCGCAGTACAAAATCAGACGGCGGCTTTAAACGGATCGCAACGGTAGATGCCGGCAGACGGAAATATGCAGATATGACAGTCAAAAGTGGAAAGAAATATTTCTATAAAGTAGTGTCAGTTGGCAGTTTAAATGGGGCAAAGATCACCAGCGGTTATTCCAAAGCAGCAGGATTTCGGGCACTACAGCAGGTGAAGATCTCATCTGTCAAAACAACCAGTAATGATGATCTGAAAGTAAGATGGAAGAAAGTCACAGGAGCAACAGAATACAAAGTTTATCGCGCAGCTTCTCGATTCGGTACTTATAAGAAAGTAGCAACTGTACCGGCAAAAGGAACGAGTACGATGACTTACATAGATAAAAAAGCAGTTTCCGGTAAGACATATTTTTATAAAGTACAGGCATATGCAGCAGATACAGGACTGATCACATCAGGAAGCGGTAATCTTTCCGATGCAGTCGGTGTTTCCACAGCTTATGCAATTATGGGTAGATCAACGGTTACGGTTGATCAGATGGTAGCTTTTTATAAGGCATCCGGCAGAAGTTTCCCTTCTAATGTTTATGAGGATAAGGGGGCAAAGAATATCAAGCAGTTCTGTAAGATCGTGCTGGATGAGAGTGAAAAAGAAGGCATAAAAGCAGAAGTTATTTTTGCACAGAACTGTCTGGAAACCGGATATTTACAGTTTGGAGGTCAGGTAAGTGCCAGCCAGTGTAATTTTGCCGGACTTGGAGCAACGGATGATGGGGCAGCAGGAGCAACCTTTGAAAATGTAAAGATCGGTATCCGTGCACAGGTACAGCATTTAAAAGGATATGCTTCAAAAGACAGTTTAAATGGTAAGTGTGTTGATCCGAGATTTATGTATCTTGCAAGCAAACGTGGCTGTGCAGCACATGTACAGGATCTGGGAAACGGTAACTGGGCAACAGATCCGAATTATGCATTTAAACTGATGACAATGATCAGATCAATGAAAAGCTATTGAGCGGAATAGGGAACAGATATGAGGATAAAAAGAAAACTGCGTCATGCAGCAGTAAGTATTGTATTGGCAATAGCTGTCTTATGTATGGCAGGCTGTGGACAGCGTGCAGATGATACAGTCAAGCAGGAGCAGCCAGTTACGAAAACGGAAGATGTTCATATAGAAGAAACTACAGAAGCGAAAGAAACAGAACAGGCAGTTACAGAGGAAACGGAAACAGAAGATACTGCCCTTACAGAAACAGAAACCGCTGCCACAGAAGTAACCGAAACGGAAGACAGTACAACAGAGCCTATAGCGGCAGATGAGAAGTCTGATGCAGGGGGAAGTACACAGCAGGGCAGTAAAGGGTATGTAATCTGTATTGATGCAGGACATCAGAGCAAAGGGGACAGTACACCAGAACCTGTCGGACCCGGTGCATCAGAAACCAAGGCAAGAGTGGCAAGTGGTACAAGAGGGACTACATCAGGTCTTGCAGAATATGAACTGACACTTCAGGTATCCTTAAAACTGAGGGATGAACTGAAAAACCGTGGATATGAAGTGTTGATGGTCAGGGAATCGAATGATGTGAATATCAGCAATAAAGAGCGGGCTGATGTTGCCAATAATAATCATGCAGATGCATTTTTGCGGATTCATGCAAATGGTTCAGAAAACAGCAGTGCAAACGGTATTATGACGATTTGTCCGACAGCGAACAATCCCTATCCGTCCTGTCAGGCAGTCTATGATGCTTCAAAGCGGCTTTCCACTGCTATTTTAGATCAGATGGTGAGTGCGACCGGAGCGAAGAAGGAATATGTCTGGGAAACAGATTCGATGAGCGGGATCAACTGGAGTCAGGTGCCGGTGTCGATCATTGAGATGGGATATATGACAAATCCGGATGAAGATACAAAAATGGCAGATCCCTCTTATCAGGATCTTCTGGTAAAAGGGATCGCAAATGGGCTGGATCAGTATTTTAATGGTACTCCATAAGTGTGCCTTTATGCTGTTCTTTTGCATTATAGAGTGCTTTGTCAGCATAATTTAATAAGAGATCTAAATCCATATCGGAGTGTGAGGTCCATGCAAGACCGCCGGACACTCCGATAATTTTTTGCTCTTTATCCGGCAGTGATAGAGGATGCTCGCTTAAAAGTGCCCAGAAGCTGTTTACACATTCTCGTAATGCATCCAGACTGGTATGTCCATAAGTAAAGAAACAGAATTCGTCACCGGAACGTCGGGCGACAATACAGTGCTGTGCCGGAAGCATCTGCATGATCTTAGCAAAATGTTTCAGGTAGAGATCACCGGTATCATGTCCGTAAGTATCGTTAATGCTTTTAAAACTGTCTAGATCAAGCATGACACAGGAACACAATCTGCCCGGCAGCATATTCGTTAATTGTTTCTGGATCAGCTTTTTAAAGTACTGGTAACGGTACAGATTTGTCAGAGGATCGTGTGTATTTTCAAAGAACATCTTCCGTTTCCGTTTGATGTTTTCTGTTGCATCGGTGATAACACCAAGATAACCGGACGATTCTGAAGAAAGATGTATGCGTATAAAATGGTCATTATCAACCGGATATACATCAGGCTCATCTTCTGCCGGATGTTTCAAGATCTGCTGGATATACTGGTAAAACAGTGTCGGATCTAAGAAAAGACGTTCAGCCTGACTGTCTGTCAGATGAAGCAGTTTTTTTGTGCCGGAAGTGACAAACAGATAGTTCGATTCTTTCTGATATTCAAAGGCTGCAAGTGGAATCTGACTGATCTCAATGATCTTTGTGATCCGGTCGGCAGTATGTGAAATACTGCTGACCATCGTATTGATCTTTGCACTTAATTCTTCGAATTCCGGATTGCCGCCGACAGCAACCTGCGTATCTAAATTACCAATCGTGATCTGGGAGAGATCCGCTAGGATCTGATGAATCCCCCGAAGCACTTTTTTCTCTAATAAGTAGTTTAAAAGCAGTAAAATAATGATCTCAATGACAATCAGGCAGATAAAGTTAAACAGTACATTCAGTGCAAGATTCTGTATCAGGATCCTGACCGGAATAGAAGCACAGATGTAAATATCGTTATATCGCTGGGATAACAGATAACGCCAGCTATGCTGATCATTTTTGATAAAAGAACCTCTCGAAGCCTGTTCTGCTTTCTCAAAAGGTACAGAATCTTCTGACGTATGGGCAGAAAGCCCATGGGAGCAGCCTAAAAGTTCACCTGATGAAGCGTCGAGAACAAAAAATGTTTCTCCGATATCTGTTGGAAAACTGTTAAAAATCTCATCATAAGTAGCATTTCCGGTACTTTCAGCAATCCGGAGAGGGGAAAGTCCGACTTGAACAATGCCTTTTTCGTCCTGTCTTGCAACACCCACATACTTCATGATTTTGTCTTCTGCGGCATTTGGGATGGAATCCTGAATGAAATATGCATCCTTATCCCCATCTAATATAGTAAGAAAAGGAGAAGTCTGCTCATCATCGTGGAAATCTAAACCAATGTATTTTGGAACGGAAGAAGCTGTTAAAATACCGTCACTATCTATAATATGAAGTTCGTCAACACTTAAAAGATCTGCAAGGTACTGTAGTTCTTCTACAGAATCGACAACGGAAGGATCTTTTTCGATGACATAAGCCGCTGCTTTTGCACGAGTCAGATATTCGTTTCCGAGTGTACGGTTAATGTTGTCAGATTCTAATGCTCTGTTTTCAAGGGTGTTGATGATCTGGTTGATCTTAGAATAGAACGTTTTTCGCTGCTGTAGTATGATCGAACCCGCAGTAAAAAATGCATTTATGACTAGTATAAGACAAATTGCTGCAGTGATGATCACGGATGTATATTTTCTGAAAATTTTCTTCATTAGTAAATTCTCCTGCGTAAGTAGCTTAGTCGATAAACAATGTTTGCATATTGTATCTATTGTACCACATAATGCCTTTAATGGAATAAAAAGATGCTTTCATGTAAAAAAATCATGGTTATATGCTAAAAAAGAGCATCACTTTGTCGATAAGCAGGATGATTTTTGGATACAATAAAAATATCTGGAGAAAAATATCAGATTTTGATGTACATTTGATGTACTTGAGCTGTTAATATACTGCTTGAAGGTAAGTTTTAATACCTCTCTTCCAAATTTTATATACACCCCAATTTATTTTAACCCAGATTTAGGAAAAACGTCGGTTGCTGTAACCCCATACAGCATCCGACGTTTTTCTCTTGACTGGTGTTCAAATAGCAAGTAAAAATGGAAAATAAAAATTCCTGATAAAAAGGTCGAATTTTGATGTACATTTGATGTACTTGAACTGTTAATATGCTACTTGAAGGTAAGTTTTAATACCTCTCTTCCAAATTTTATATACACCCCAATTTATTTTAACCCAGATTTAGGAAAAAGAGTCGTTGCTGTAACCCCATACAGCTTCGGCTCTTTTTCTGTTATATACAATATATATAATATAGGTTGTGAGTGAAATTTAAGGATTGTTTGGGACGGGGAGTGAGCCTGTGCTGATTTTGGTTTTGACAGCCTGTATGGGTGTTCTGTTGCGGATGCAGGTTTCAGACCGGCTTTTTAGCGGCTCTAAGCAGGCGGTGACATAAGCGTTTATTCCAAAAGCTGTCCCAAACTCACCTGATATGCAGAGGCGGTGTGACATTGACGAGTTCGGACAGTGGGACAGCTTTTGACGATTATGTCCCCGCCTGCTAAGAGCCGCACAAAAGCCGGTCAATGAAACCTGCATCCGCAGCAGAACGCCCACACAGGCTGCGTGAGCCTTTTGGCAGCACAGGCAGTTAAGGTTTTTGAACAATCCTTAAATTTCGCCGGAAGGTTATAGAATAGGAAAACCGACAGATTTATAGCATAATTTCCGCAGGCATAAACTTACAGCTTAGAAAATTTCAGCTAACACTCCGACAGCGTACATTGCCTGTGTTCCACGCAGTAAAATCAAACGGCATAGCGTCCGTATACCGCCTACAGTGTTCATTGTCCGGCTTTCGTGTATGTCTTAGCAGGTGGCGGCATAAGCGCAAAAACTGCCCAACTGTCTGAGCTCGTGAACGCAGAACATATCACAATATAAGAGGCGAGTTTTGGGCAGTTTTTGGAATAAGCGCTTATGCCACCGCCTGATTAGACATACTAGAAAGCCGGATTCGAACACTGTAGGCGGTATACGGACGCTATTCCGTTTGTCGTAACTGAAAATCAACACAGGCTCACCACCTTCCGGATAGACTCACAAATAAAAAATTATAAGCTGACAGAACCACCATTTTCGTATAAAATAAAACCATCATACAAAACATAAACCACCAGCATAAACAATACAAACAGGAGGCACACCGATGTCCACAAAGAAAAAACCGGAAATGGAATTCCGCTATTATGAGATACCACAGGGAGAACGTCTTTTAGCACTTCTTGGCAATACATGGATACGGGTATACGGAAATGACACAACCGACATCAAACTGCATTTTCATAATCTGATGGAGATCGGCTACTGTGTATCCGGTGATGGTAACATCGTATTCGGGGAAAACGTTGTTCCATATGATGAAGGAATGCTGACAGTGATCCCGCAAAATTATCCGCATACTACGAACAGCAGGATACATACAAAGAGCCATTGGGAATATCTGTTTGTCAATCCGGAAGAACTGCTGTCTGAATTTTATCCTGACAATCCTCTGTTTGCAAAAAAAATCTTAGACAGGATCAATAAGAAGGAACAATATTATCTGAAAGGCGAAAATGAACAGCTTGTTATGATCGTGCGTATGATCATGGATGAATGCAGAAACCGGAAAAGCTATTCCGGAGAATATATCCGCGGACTTTTGCTGACAATGCTGATAGCGATCGCAAGGGCAGATAAGGATATCGTAAGTCAGCAGGAGCATTACCAGCCGCATGGTGGAATCTACCAGATATCAAGTGCCTTAGAATATATCAGCAAATGTTATATGGAAAATATCAAGATGGAAACACTTGCAGAAAGCTGTAATTTAAGTGAAACACATTTCAGGAGATTATTTGCGGAAAACATGAACATGACACCGAGCGAGTATATCAATCTGGTACGCATCCAGCAGGCATGCGAACTGATGAAAAAAACAAGGTGTTCAATGGAAGATGTAGCAGCACGCGTAGGCTATACGACAATTTCCACGTTTAACCGGAATTTTCGTAAAATTATCGGAACATCGCCCTATCAATTCAAAAAAAGTAGTGAAAATTATCAAGGAAAGATACTGGACGCTAAGATTTCGGCACACCGTGGCTGGTAAATTGCACAAAAAACACATGGGGTTTTTAAAAAAAAGAGCATAAACAACTAAAAGATGGTTGAAAATGCTCTTTTTTTGGTTGAATATGAGAACAACTATATATGAAAAGTTGGTATAATGCACATATAAACGAAAGGAAAAAGAAAAATTGTGTATAAATCGCACAACATCAACCGGCCGGTTGGATTTCCTGTTTATTAACAAAGTATTTGGGAGGAAACGAATAATGAAAAGAAAATTAATGTCACTTTTATTAGTAGGCGCTATGACAACTGCTATGTTTGCAGGATGTGGATCTTCAAGTGATGATGCAGCATCTACAGATAACACAGCTACAACAAATGATGCAGCAGATGCATCCACAGAATCAGGAAGCAGCGCTGAAGGTGGAAAATTAACAGTATGGTGCTGGGATCCGGCATTCAATATCTTCTCTATGGAAGAAGCAGCTAAGGTTTATCAGAAAGATCATCCGGATGTTGACGTTGAAGTTATTGAAACTCCATGGGAGGATGTTCAGACAAAACTTACAACAGCAGCTACTTCTGGTGACTTAAGTTCATTACCGGATATCTTACTGATGCAGGATAATGCATTCCAGAAGAACGTAATCAGCTACCCGGATGCATTTACTGATTTAACAGACAGCGGAGTTGATTTCTCACAGTTTGCAGCAGGTAAAACTGCATACTCTGTAGTAGATGGCAAGAACTATGGTGTACCTTTCGATAATGGTGCTGTTATCGCCTGCTACCGTACAGATGTCTTAGAGCAGGCTGGTTTAACTATCGATGATTTCACAGATATTACTTGGGATCAGTACATTGAAAACGGTAAAAAAGTATTAGACGCTACAGGAAAACCTCTTATCTCCATGCAGGCAGGTGAGTGTGACCTTATCATGATGATGTTACAGTCTGCTGGATCTTCTCTTTTCAACGAAGATGGAACAGCTAACATCGTAAACAACGACACATTAAAAGTTGTTATGGAAACATACAAAGAATTAAAAGATACTGGTGTGTTAACAGAAGTAAACAGCTGGGATGAATATGTAGGTTCATTCGTAAGCGGTGATGTTGCTGGTACAATCAACGGATGCTGGATCATGGCTTCTATCAAGACAGCTGAAGACCAGAACGGTAACTGGGCTATCACAGATATGCCAAGCCTTGTAGGTGTTGATGATGCAACTAACTACTCTAACAATGGTGGTTCTTCATGGGCAGTAACATCTAACTGTCAGAACAAAGATCTTGCTTTTGATTTCTTAGCAAGCACATTTGGTGGAAGCACAGAACTTTATGACAACATTCTTTCTTGCGGAGCTATCGCAACATGGGCACCAGCTGGTGATTCCGACAAATACGCTGAAGGTGATGACTTCTTCGGTGGCGATGCTGTATCTGCTAAGATCGTAGATTTTGCTACAAAAGTTCCATCTAATATTACAGGTGTATATTACTATGAAGCTCGTGATGCTGTAGCAGTAGCAACAACAAACGTAATCAACGGAGCTGATATTGCAACTGAACTTCAGACAGCAGAAGATACTGTAAACTTCAATATGCAGTAATTTCTGAATCTTTCAGAGTAAAGCATAATTGTAAAGGGGAGAACGGTTTAACCGGCTGTTCTCCCTTTTTATTAAAACTTTTAACTTGTAGCATTGTTTTTTCAGCATAAAAGGAGGGAGTTTCCTTGAGTAAGCCATCAATGAAATTGTCTTTAGACAAGAAGCATAACCTGACAGGATGGATATTCTTGACACCGGGTGCACTGCTGATCTTATTTATGAGCTTTGTGCCAATGATAAAAGCACTGATCCTGTCTTTTAAAACAGGAAATGGTGGAGCATTAACGTGGTCAGATCCGATCTTTCGAAATTACTCACAGATGTTCAAGGATACTGTATTCATCCAGTCCATTAAGAATACATTTTTCTATTTGATCATTCAGGTGCCGATCATGTTAATCTTAGCATTGATCCTTGCATCTATATTAAATAACAGAAACTTACGGTTTAAAGGTGCGTTCCGTACCATGATCTTCTTACCATGTGCAACTTCTTTAGTAGCATATGCAACCGTATTCCGTACATTATTTGCAAACAACGGTCTTGTAAACCTAGTACTTACCAAGATCGGTATCTTAAGCCAGCCGTATTCATTTCTTACTCACGTATGGAGTGCACGAATCATTATCGTATTAGCACTTCTCTGGAGATGGACAGGATACAATATGGTATTCTATTTATCAGGATTACAGAATATTGAGTATTCTGTATATGAGGCAGCTAAGATTGACGGAGCATCACCGATGCAGACATTTTTTAAGATCACAGTTCCGTTATTAAAGCCTACGATTCTTTTAACAGCTATTATGTCAACCAACGGTACATTACAGTTATTCGATGAATCTGTAAACTTGACAGATGGTGGCCCGGCAAATGCATCTATCACAATGTCACATTATATTTACAATCTGTCATTTAAGTATGTGCCGAAGTTCGGATATGCAGCAGCAATGTCATTCTTGATATTAATCTTAGTTGCAATCTTAGCATTCGTTCAGATGAAAGTAGGTGATAAACGTGACTAAAGGTAAGAAAATTGCAATGTATGTATTTTTGATCCTCGCATCCTTTATTTCCGTTTTTCCATTATATTGGATGGTATGTGCGGCAACAAATACAAGTGCGGATGTTCTTCGCGGACGCATTATTCCGGGTGGAAATCTGCTTGTAAACGTTAAGAATCTGTTCGCAGCACAGGATATCGGTACTGCATTAGGAAATTCTTTTAAATATTCGATTGTATTAACACTGATATCCCTTGTAATCTGTTCTTTAGCAGGTTATGGATTTGAAATTTACCATGATAAGGCAAAAGATGCTGTTATGAGCGTAATTTTACTGGCAATGATGGTTCCATTTGTAGCAACGATGATCCCATTATTCCAGATGTTCTCAAAAGCAGGATGGTTGAACTCTACGATCGGATTTATTCTTCCGACGATTTCAACACCGTTTTTGATCATGATGTTCCGACAGAGTGCACGTTCATTCCCACATGATATCATTGAAGCAGCTAGAATTGATGGATTATCGGAGATCCGTATTTTCTTCCAGATGTTCATGCCTACCATGAGATCTACCTATGCAGCAGCAATGACAATCACATTTATGAATGCATGGAACAATTACTTATGGCCAAAGGTAATCATGACAAATGCTAAGAGCGTTACAATGCCGATGGTTGTAGCAAACTTGACACAGGGTTATGTAACAGATTACGGTATGTTAATGTTGGCCGTATTGATCTGTACATTACCAACTGCTATCGTATTCTTCTGCTTGCAGAAATCTTTCGCAGAAGGTATTACAGGTGCAGTAAAATAATCAATGATTGTAAATATCATATTGTAACTGAAACGGCAGGCTCAGGTTCGCTTTACATGAGGCTGCCGTTTCCAAAATACGAGAAAAAGAGGATAAGTTATGGCACAGTTTGATTATTCAAAAGTGAAAGATCCAACATTTTTTAAGGAAAATGTGTTAGCAGCACATTCCTCCCACATAGCTTACGGCAATAAGGGAGAGCTGTTTGATGGGAAGAGTTCTCTTAGAGCTTCCCTCGACGGTATCTGGAAATTTTCCTATGCTGTCAATTATGCATCTTCTGTCAAAGGATTTGAAAAAGCAGAGTATGATTGTACCTCATGGAATGATATCAGAGTACCGGCACATATCCAGATGGAAGGGTATGACAGCCCACAGTATTCTAATACGCAGTACCCATGGGACGGCAGAGAAGATGTAGAACCGGGAGAGATCCCTGAAAGATTCAATCCGGTTGCAAGTTATGTCAAATATTTTGAAATACCGGAACGGATGAAAGGAAAAGAGATCCGCATTGCATTTGCCGGTGTAGAAAGCGGAATGGCTCTCTGGTTAAATGGCAGCTATGTAGGATATAGTGAAGACAGTTTTACACCGTCGGATTTTAACCTGACACCATATATCAAAGATGGTGAGAATAAACTTGCGGTACAGGTATTTAAGTGGACATCTTCAAGCTGGTGTGAAGATCAGGACTTCTTCCGTTTTTCCGGTATTTACCGCAGTGTATATTTATACGCGGTTCCGGTAGTACATGTGGAAGATATCCGTATCAAGACATTGTTTGACGGAGAAGATTTTAGCAGATCAGCATTAGAGATCACGACAAAAGTATCTGGCAGCGGGAAAGTGCGTTTTACCTTAAAAGATGGTCAGGAGAGTATCTTTACCAAGCAGGTAGATGCAGAAAAAGAGATACGGTTTACCGAAGTTGTAGAAAAACCAAGACTCTGGAGTGCAGAAGAACCCAATCTCTATCAGTTAGAGATCGAGGCAACAGATGCATCCGGTGAAGTGGTAGAATATATGGAACAGGCAGTCGGTTTCCGTAAATTTGAAATGAAAGATAACCGTATGCTGTTAAATGGCAAACGTATCGTATTTAAGGGAGTAAACAGACATGAGTTCAGTTCCGTTTCCGGTCGTCATGTTACTTATGAAGAATTAGAAAAAGACATCATAACGATGAAACAGAATAATATCAATGCAATCCGTACCTGTCATTATCCGGATGATGTAGATATCTATGATCTGTGTGACCGTTATGGTCTTTATATGATCGCTGAGTGTAACATGGAATCCCATGGTACATGGGATGCATATCTGCGTGGTATCAAAGATATGTCTTATGTTGTCCCGGATGATAAACCAGACTGGGAGGCTATGATGTTAGACCGCATCAATTCCTGTTATCAGAGAGATAAGAACCATGCAGCGATCGTACTCTGGTCCTGCGGTAATGAGTCTTATGGTGGTCAGACGATCTATAAGATGTCAGAGTTGTTCCGGCAGTTAGATGATACAAGATTAGTACATTATGAAGGTGTTTTCCATGACCGCAGATATAATGATACTTCAGATATGGAAAGCCGTATGTATCCGAAAGTATATGAGATCGAAGAATACTTAAATACTCCGGGAGCAAAACCGTTTATCTGCTGTGAGTATTCCCATGCGATGGGTAACTCCTGTGGCGCGATCCATAAATATACCGATCTGGCAGATAAGGAAAATTCCGGTTATCAGGGTGGATTTATCTGGGATTACATCGATCAGTCTATTTATAAAAAAGACCGTTACGGCAAGTGGTTCTTAGCTTATGGCGGTGATTTCGGTGACCGCCCGACAGATTATAATTTCAGTGGAAACGGTATTGCATATGGTGGAGAAAGAAATGCTTCTCCAAAGATGCAGGAAGTTAAATTCGTTTATCAGAATCTTGCAGTTACAGTAAATGAGAAGAATTTTGAAGTATGGAATAAAAATCTGTTTGTCAATGCAGATACATTTGACTGTATGGCATATTTACAGAGAGATGGTGTTGTCATTGCAAAACAGGTGCTTGCAGTTTCTGTTGAACCGGACAGCAAAAAGACTTATCCGATCCCATTTGAGATTCCTGAGTATGAAGGGGAATATGCAGTTACGATTTCCTTCATGTTAAAAGAAGATAAGCCATGGGCAAAAGCCGGACACGAAGTAGCATTTGGTCAGGCAGTTGTAAAGAAAGTCGTAAAACCTATAAAATATATGGCAAAAGAGAAACCATATACATTGATCCGCGGAGTCTACAATACCTGCGTACGTGGCGCAGAATTTGAAGTATTATTCTCATCTTTAAATGGTGGACTGGTATCTTACCGTTATGCAGGAAAAGAACTGATCGAGGAGATTCCGAAGCCGAATTTCTGGCGTGCACCGGTAGATAATGACTATGGTAATGATATGCCGCAGCATTATGCACAGTGGAAGATCGCAAGTATGTATCTGACACATAAAGGTGCAGGTATCAGACGGGAAGGCGTAGAGTGCCCACAGTACGAGAATCCGACCGTACGTGAAGAAAAAGATTACGCAGTGATCACCTATACATATAAGATGCCGACAATACCGGCAACAGAGTGTCAGGTAGAATATCGTGTCTATGGAGATGGAAGAATCAAGACAACGTTATCTTATGATCCTGTAAAAGAATTAAAAGATATGCCTGAATTTGGTATGATCTTTAAATTCAATGCAGATTATGACAATGTAGAATGGTACGGAAACGGACCGGAAGAAACTTACGAAGACCGTAAGGAAGGCGCAAAACTTGGTATTTATAAGAATCATGTTATGGATAACATGGCAGGATACTTAGTTCCTCAGGAGTGTGGAAACAAAACAGATGTACGCTATGGTAAGATCACAGACAGGAAGGGAAGAGGTATCCTCTTTACCGGAGATTCCATGAGTTTTTCAGCACTTCCATATACGCCGCATGAAATCGAAAATGCAAAACATGCATATGAACTGCCGGAAGTACATTATACAGTAGTACGTGTATCAAAACAGCAGATGGGTATTGGCGGAGATGACAGCTGGGGAGCACCGGTACATCCGGAGTATCATATTGATGCAGACAGAAGATTAGAATTTACATTTACATTTAAAGGTATTTAGAACATTATAATGGAACGATGGTAATACAAGAATATGCCGGAACATTTGGATTTTACGATTTTTTCGTATTTCCAAAGTCCGGCATTTTTTATGGTATAGGGCTCATTTATTGGAAATTTTTAATTGACAGGGTTTACTTAACTTACTGCTCAGTCATCTTTGCTTCCGTATTCTCTGCATTCGGATCATGATAGGTATATTCCGGTGTGCTGCGGAAAACAGTATTACTAGAACCCATCTGGCTGACAACCACCGTATCCTGATCAGAAAGGGCATCAGCCTTGATACGAAGTCTCGAACTGCTGATAAATGCAGATGGTACTTTTTCGCCATTGATGTAAACACGGCTCCAGCGGGTGAAGTTCTTACCGCCAACGATCAGATAGCCTTCATTTGCAGAAGGGAAGATATTGGCAATTGCAGTATCTTCGACACCCATGACAAGATCAGAAGCCGGGTAAGCATCCTCTCCATTATAAGCATAACGATCACCATATAGGAGATCATACTGCAGATTATTCAGTCCATCTAAGTAGTTTTCACTTCCGGTTGTTCCCTGATCTAAAGCATTCTGCTCATAAGTAAAGATCGTTCCCTCATGGATATTCAGATCGTTTGTTGTTTTAGCAAGTAATTCATAAGCACAAAGATCAGCGTCCTTTTTAGCTAAACCAAAGTTGTTCCAAGTAGCATATTTTGTTTTGAAAATACTTTCAGAAGCCATATTGCTTTCTTCTAAGTTTAAGCTTGGCAGATGGTCGCCAAAGAATACAACGATCGTATTTTCATCTCTTTTTTCTAATTCTGTAGTCAGGTTCTTAATAAATTTATCTACTTCATGGATCATATTCGTGTAATATTCCCACTGGTAATTGGCTTCTTCTGTTGGAGCACCGCTCACACGGATTTCCGGATTGTCTAATATTTTTTCTGTCGGGTAATCGCCATGTCCCTGTACTGTGATCGTATAAACAAGATCAGACTGGTTTTCGGTGGAATCAAGCGCCTTCATGGTTTCGTTGATCAGGATATTATCTGTAGGCCATGAACCAAGCGGTGTGTATTCCTGGATGTTCATCATTTCTTTACTGGTAAATGAATCAAATCCCATCATGGAAAATGCATTTGCACGGCTGTAGAAATTACCACCGTTATTATGTACGACATGTGTACCGTAACCAATCCTAGAAAGGTCAGAAGCAATGCTTTCACAGTCTGTCTGTTTTAAGATTGTCTTATAAGGATATTCACCGGTTCCGAAATACTGCATACTCATACCGGTCAATACTTCAAATTCTGTATTTGCAGTTCCGGCACCAACAACCGGTACAGTAAGATAACCGGTGCTGTAATTTTGGGTCAGTTCACGGAAGTTCGGGATCGGATCTTCGGAGAAGTTTAAATAATCAACTTCTGTCGGATCAATAAAGGATTCTAATAATACAACAATGATGTTCGGATCATCGGCATTTTGTGTTGCGGTCTGTTTGGATTTTTTTTGGGCTGTTTCTATAGTTTCCCGGGAATAATCTTTTGGTTTGCTCATACCTCTGTCAACGACACTGGTAGAAAATCCATAGACAAAACCGTAATTTTCATATCCCTGTGCAATATTTGCAAAGTAAGATGCAATGATATTGGAATTCTGGGCAGCCTGTGTTGTGACCGGCAGCATCAGAAAACATGCAGCTACCATGACCGGTGTTAAAAATTTCCTGCGTTCACCCTGAAATTTTGGTCCTTTTATAAATAAGAAGATACAGAATGCAAGAAAAGCAGCTACGACAAAGACAACAAGCGTGGCTTCACCTGCAGAAAAGTAATTGGTATTCTGCATCGACAAAAGGTCAGATAAACATTTTAAGTCTGTATAGCCAAATGGTGTGACGCGGTTAGATAAAATGCAGCCGTTGACTGTTCCAAGGAACAGCCACAGTCCACTGATAAAAATACGCAGGCACATTCTGCGGCGGAACAGATATACGATCGCAAGGGATGCAAATATAATAAAGGAATTATATGCAAATGCCCAGGTATGTTTATCAACAAACGTCAGTGCCTTGACTGCGGAATGTCTTGAGATTGTTTCGATTGTAAAGCACAATGCCATCGAGAGTACTGCATGAATCAAAAGAGAATAGCGGTTAAACATGTCGATCATGCGTTTCTTTTTGTCCGGAGTCATATGCGGCACCGGGATTTTATCGGTTAATTTCATCGTGATTCCTCCTGATTTTATATACTATATTAAGAATACCAGAGTGCATCTGGCAGTTTTATACGTTCACGTACTCAAGAATATAACTTATAATGTAAAAAATCAATGTAAAACTTTTATAAAAATTTCTTTAGAATTTTACAAAAAACACTCAATATGAATAAAGTGTGAACGTATTGTGACGTAACGGAACAAAAAACGTAGGAAAGTTCTGTAAAAAGTGGATTTTGGCACTTCGGAAATAAGACATAAGATAAAGAGATTAAGAATTTCTTAAGATGTTTTAGTAAATGTAAAAAGTGGTTGACAAGAAGAACTGTGTGTATTATTGTATTATCTATGTAATACACTAATGCATGAGAGGGAAGGGAAAACGAGTGGATACATTGATAGAAGTAAAGAATCTGATGAAGATTTACAATCCCGGAGAAAATGAAGTGCGTGCATTAAATGATGTGTCACTTCAGATCAAAAAGGGAGAATTTGTTGCGATCATCGGGCAATCCGGTTCAGGAAAATCTACCTTTATGAATATGTTAGGCTGTTTGGACGTTCCGACGTCCGGCAGTTATTTCCTAAATGGAAAAGATGTTGCAGGTCTTTCCGATGATGAACTTTCGGATATCCGCAATCAGGAGATCGGCTTTATCTTTCAGGGATTTAATCTGATCCCGAATCTGACAGCACTTGAAAACGTGGAACTGCCACTGATCTACCGGAATGTTCCGGCAGCAAAGCGGCATGAACTATCCGTAGCTTCATTAAAAAAAGTCGGCTTAGAGCACCGTATGGATCATAAGCCATCGGAAATGTCTGGTGGACAGCAGCAGAGGGTAGCGATCGCACGGGCGTTAGCAGCAGCACCGCCGGTGATCTTAGCAGACGAACCGACCGGTAATCTTGATTCTGCGTCCAGCAAAGAGATCATGCAGATCTTAAGAGAACTGTATGAAGAAGGCAGAACCGTCATATTGATCACACATGATAATAAGATCGCAGCCAGTGCAAAGCGCGTGATCCGTATCATGGATGGTAAGATCGTATCTGATACCAGCTATGAAGAAGAATGGCAGCATAAAAATATTAACGAAATAGCAGAAGAAATCGAAGAAGAAGGAGAGAAGGAGTTAGAAAATGTTTAAGGAAAAAGAAAAGACAACAGAAATTACGATCAATAAACCAAAGAAAAAGATCAAAAAGTGGAAGATCGTTGTATTAGTCATCGTGTTACTCATTGTTGTACGCACGGTCGTTGGCATAGTTTTCGGAAGTGGAAAAGATATGCTGCCGGCAGTCGATACAGCAGAAGCCGTCAAAGGCGAGATCACTTCCACTTTAGATACCAGCGGTACGATCGCAAGCGAAGTGACAAAAGTATATGCATCACCAGTCAATGCACAGGTTTTAGATGTTCCGGCAGAAGCAGGCGGGAAAGTACAAAAGGGAGAATATTTACTGACTTATGATACGACTTCCTTGCAGAAAAGTTATGATATTGCAGAATTACAGGCAAAAGCAGAAAATGCAACGTCAAACGATTCCTTAGAAAAGAGTAAGGAAAGCGCAGCAGATATGGCATCGAGTGCAAGTGATATCGCAAGTTTACAGGGACAGATCGATGCATTGAATGCAGAGATCAACAGCCTGCAGTCACAGGCTACCAATAATGAATTAGCAAGTAATGACAATGCGGCGGTCAATGAGAAGATCACAAAGCTTCAGACAGAATTAGAAGGGATCAAAGCACAGATTGCAAGTTTAGAAGCAAAGAAGGAGAAAGAAGAACTTTCCGATAAAGAAGAAAAAAATTTAAAAGCATTAAATAAAGAACAGAAAGAAAAAGAAAAAGAGATCAAGAAACAGCAGAAATCCTTAAACGATACGAAGAGCATTGCAAACAGCCAGACAACGATACAGGCACAGCTTACACAGAAGAACAGCCAGCTTGCAGATCTGCAGAGTAAATTAGCAGAAGCCCAGTCGAAAAATACAGCAGCAGAAGCAGGAGTATTATCCGATGCAGCAAAGGCAAATATCGATTATACAAAACAGGCAGGCAAACTGACACTTGAGCAGACTGCAGACAGCCTCTCCAAAGCAAAAGCAGGAATTGTCGCAGATTTTGACGGGATTGTCACACAGGTAGATATCTCTGCAGGTTCTATGGCAGCAGAAGGATCACCGCTTCTTACTTTAGCAAGTGCAAATGATCTGTGTGTAGAGATTCCGGTATCAAAATATAACCTTGCAAATATTGAGATCGGGCAGAAGGCAACTGTCACATTTCAGGATAAAGATTATACCGGAGAGGTAAATTACATCAGCAAAGTTGCACAGAAGGCAGAATCCGGTGCGGCATTAGTTACCGTAAAAGTACATATCGATACACCGGATGATAATCTGGTATTAGGTTTAGATGCAAAAGTAAAGATCGATCTTGGAAGTGTGGAAAATGTTATCAAAGTACCGGTATCAGCAGTCAATTCCGATACCTCAGGAGATTTTGTCTATGTTGTAGAGGATAATATCGTCGTAAGAAAAGCGGTCACTACAGGTATGGCATCGAAAGAAGAAATGGAGATTAAATCCGGACTTTCCGAAGGAGAAAAAGTCATTACGACGATCGATGCAACAATCATAGAGGGAATGCAGGTAACAGAAAGTACAGAACAGGATACAGAAACTTCAGCGGCAGGAACAACTGCAGATTCCACGGAAGAAGCGATCACAAATACAACCACAGAAGTTGCAGAATAGGAGGCAGTTATGTCACAGTTGTATGAATATCTGAAAATGGCTGTTTCTAATATCAAGGCAAATAAAGTCCGTTCATTTTTAACAATGCTCGGAATCATCATCGGTATTTCTTCTGTCATCCTGATCGTGTCGTTAGGAAATGGTGCAAAAAATGTCATTACAGGAGAAATGTCAGGAATCGCATCCGGACAGATCGCACTTTATACTTATGATAGTACGGGTTCTTACTATATTACAAATGATGATATCGAAGCGATCCAAAACGAGATCAGCGGGATCAAAGCAGTCAATGTATATAGTGGATGTGAAGGGACAACTACTACAAAAAAAGGTGAATTTAAAGTAGAAGGAAGCGGTCAGATGGCATCCTATCCTTACTTTTCCACAGCTACGATCTTTAAAGGAAGATGCTTTAATGAAAATGAATACCTTGCAGGACAGCCGGTCTGCGTGATCGGGGAAGAAGATGCACTCCGTCTGTTCGGTTCTTCCGATGTTGTGGGCATGAATTTAGATGTTACCTGCTGGGGAACAGAAGTAGCATTTACGATCATCGGAGTAGAAAAAGCAGAAGAAAGTTCCTTTTTAAGTTTTACTTATGATAATTCACCGGTAAATATTTATTTCCCATTGACAGTACTGTCAACGATCTATGGTATGGAAATGGATGATTATTATCAGATCTATCTGTTAGCAGAGGATGATGCCGATACAACCGCCATTACCACACAGGTCGTAAATCTCTTAGAACGCAGACATCAGTGTTATGGGGAAGACATTTACCAGTATGAGAGTTTTAATGACTATATGAGTATTGTAAATACGGTCATCAATGCAGTAACGATGCTGATCTCACTTGTGGCAGCAATCTCACTTGTGGTAGGAGGTATCGGTGTTATGAATATCATGTTAGTGTCCGTTACAGAACGTACAAGAGAGATCGGGATCCGAAAAGCATTAGGAGCAAAGACACGTTCCATTATGCTCCAGTTTTTATCTGAATCGGCGATCATCACGATGATCGGTGGTCTGTTAGGAATCATCACAGGAATTGCGGAGGCATATTTAGTAGCGAAGATCATAGCGCTTGTGAATCCGCAGCTTTCCTTTACGCCTTCGGTAAGTATTATTACCGTATTGATCACCACATTATTTTCGTCCACGATCGGTCTGTTTTTTGGGATCTATCCGGCAAAAAAAGCAGCAAAATTAAGTCCAATCGAAGCGTTGAGAAGAAATTAGTTACTGGTCACGGAGTGAACAGTAACAGAAATTAAACGGAAGGAGAACTTTTTTTATCTTAACATTGTGTTTCTGATAACCCTACGTTATAATGTTACAGTAACGGAAACAGAAGGTAAGGCATATAGTATATAGATATTTTAAACGGAGCTGTAGTTGTGGATCAATTCAGAGAACCCTATTTGCAAATGCCTAATGACTATACCGGTAAAATGCCTTTTTATCTGACTTATCCCATGCCAAATGTATATCAGACAGAAAAAGAATACGAGCGGGATATGGAACGGATGAAAGAGTTATATCCAAGACGTATGAAAGAACTGCTTGCATATGTTGAGGAAGAATGTGACAAAATGGAATACGAAGGAAGCATGATGTATGACGAATATCCGGATCGTGTGCTGTTATATAAAGTATCAGCAGATATCTACGATAAAGCTGTCCCCCTAGAGCAGACCGAACATCGCAGGGGAAGAAGGAGAGATCGTGATCTTATGGATGTGATACAGGTGCTTTTGTTCGATGAGATGCATAGAAGGAGAGGCAGACGCAGACGCTGCTGCCAAAGATGGTGGTAAAAAAATGCCATGGTTTTAGCCTTGTCTAAAACCATGGCATAACGTGGATAAGAGGACGAAAGGTGGAATTTGTGCCATGAAAAAAGGGCTGATCAAAGTAGTGGTATTGTTAGCAGTATTTTGCTTTGGCATATTAGGGTTTGGACTGATGATGAATCATTCCAACAAAGATCTGACGACGGAGATGACAGATGCGACGCTTCCGGTCGTTTCTTTATATGTACAGACAGACAGTGGAGATGGTCTAAAAGAGATCAACAAGCTGCGCGGTTATACAGAAAAGATGAACGGGATCTATATGCGTGATACCATTACACCGGTCGGTACGGACAGGCTTCTGCCGATACAAGTCAGGACATATGATACACAGGTAGATGGAATCTCTTATGAGATCAGAAGCATGGATATGGACAGGCTGATCGCCGATGCAACGATCGAGGATTATGAACAGACCAAAGAGAAGATCAGTGCCAGCCTGCCGATACAGAATCTTTTAGAGGAAAATCGGGAATATCTGTTGATCATTAAGCTGTCTTCCGGTGAAAACACGATCAGCTATTATACAAGGATCATAGAAGAACAAAACTGTTATGTAGATGAATGTGTATCATTTGCGATGGATTTCCATGAGAAGACATTTGATGAGGTACAATCAAAGGATCTTGCCGCTTATTTAGAGCCGAATGCGTCCGGTGATAATTCTACTTTTAATAAAGTAGATATCCATTCAAGTTTAAAGCAGGTGGCATGGGGTGATTTCGCATGTGAACGGCTGACGACTCCGGTTCCATCTGTCAAAGAGATCAATATGTCTTATACCGTTGTGATCTTAGATTATCTGGTAGGTGCGACAAAAGCCAACGGTGAGATGGAGTATTATAATGTAGAAGAATATTACAGGGTGCGTTATACCAGCGACCGGATGTATCTGTTGAATTATGAGCGGAATATGGAACAGATCTTTCGTGCCGAAAGTGCAGAAGTCTATGATAATTATATTCAGCTTGGTATCCGTGATCAGAATGTGGAATTTTCTTCCAATGAAAAAGGAAATATCGTCGCATTTGTGCAGCAGGGCGAACTCTGGTGCTATAACGAAGCTGCAAACCAGTTGTCAAGAGTATTCAGTTTTATCGGCAGTGAAGGAATTGACGACAGAGAAAACTATGGCGAACATGATATCCGTATCATCAGCATAGACGAAACAGGAAGTGTGAATTTTGTAGTATACGGATATATGAACTGTGGTACGCACGAAGGCAGGGTTGGCATCTGTGTCTATCATTATGACAGTGTGGCGAATACGATCGAAGAAGAACTGTTTATTCCATCAGATGAATCCTATCAGGTCATGAAAGCAGATTTAGGACAGCTGATGTATGAAAATACGCAGGGCATCTTCTTTATCATGTTAGAAGGTACGGTATACAGGATCGATCTTTCCACGATGCAGGTCAAAGAATATATCACCGGTTTAAAAGAAGGAACTTATGCAATTTCTAATTCTCACAAATATTTTGCATGGCTCGATGGTGAAGATGAAAATGCAGCAGATACGATCTTTCTTATGAACCTTGATACTGAAGAAAAACATGAGATCTCTGCGGGTGGTGGAGAATATCTAAAGACATTAGGATTTATGTCAGAAGATTTTGTCTATGGTGTGGCAAAGAGAGATGATGTCAGACAGGATCTTGCCGGAAATATCACTTTCCCGATGTATCAGGTTAATATCATGGATTCAGAAACCTTAGATATTTTAAAAACTTATGAAAAATCAGGATATTTTGTACAAAATATTGATATTGAAGATTATATCATGTACTTAAACCGAATACAGTTTAATGGAATGGCTTATGTGGAAGCAGCAGAAGATACGATTATGAACAGGGAAGGTGACAGCGGTACGATCGTAGGTGTGCATACGACCGTTACCGAAGTCAAAGAAACACAGGTGCAGTTATCTTTAGCAGATATCGTAAAAGAAGCAGCACCAAAAGTTTTGACACCGAGAGAAGTTGTCGTGGAAGATGATCGTGAAGTTGCACTTGATTACGCAGGAGAAGAAAGCAGTTACTATGCATATGCAAGAGGAGATGTGCTGTGCGTGACTGATGATCTGCGTGAAGCAATTTCTGCGGCAAATGCTGAGATGGGTGTTGTCATCGGCAAGAAACAGCAGTATATATGGAAACGTGCCAGAAAGTCGGCACAGGCTGAGATGACAGTTTCCATCGGGGAAGAAGATGTAGCAGGTTCTTCGATCGCCCAGTGTGTCAGTGCAATGCTTGAACAGGAATCGATCAATATCGGCGTGACTGCATTGATCGAGCAGGGCAAGACACCAAAAGAGATCTTAGAAACGACGATGGATAATGTCACGGCATTAGATCTTACCGGATGTGACTTAGAGGAAATCTTATATTATATCAATTTAGGAACTCCGGTATTTGCAATGCAAAGTGATACCGAAGCAGTATTGGTTGTCGGATATGATGCAGGTAATGTACTTTTATATGATCCATTAAGAGGACGTACCGAAAAAGTTGAATCAAATGATGCGGCAGAAATGTTTAAAAATGCAGGTAATGTATTTTTTGGATATATCCTTGATAAGTAGATTTTTGAGATACCGGGGCACAAAATCGGAAAAACAGATAAAAAATGCATAATTTTCACAGTAAGAAATATAGGCTTTCGTAAGAAATTGCTGATTTTGTGAAAAGCGTATTGTAAATTTATAAGTTTTAGTTTATATTAAACAATGTACTTTAGGAGGAAATGAAAACATGAGCAAAAAGGAAATTATAGTATCTAATGTTTCAAAGAAACATGATAATCCGATTGCTGAACTGGTGCAGGTTGCATGTCAGTTTGACAGCAATATCACCCTGGAGAGTGAAAATCGCCGGATCAATGCAAAGAGCATTATGGGAATCATGGCTTTCAATCCATCCAAGGGAATGACAGTAAATATTATTACAGAAGGCAGTGACGAAGAGGAAGCATTGCTTGCAATGGAACAGTTTTTAGTTTGCGAATAATAGTTTGGTATAGGGAGGTCAAAGGATTATGGCAAAGAGATCATCAAGAAGAACAGCACCCGTAGTAAAAGCAGCAGAAGCAAAAGCAGCCGAAGTGAAAGCCGCAGAGGTTAAGGCAGAAGTGAAAGCAGAGCCAGACAAGAAAGAAGTAAAAACAGAAGTTAAGCCAGAAGAAAGTGCAAAAGAAGTAGTAAAAGAAGCAGCAGAAGTTGTTAAAGAAACTGCCAAAGAAGTTGCAAAAGAGGCAGCAGCAGTAAAAGAAACAGCTCAGAAAGCAGTTAAGAAAGCAGCTGCAACAACCAAAAAAGCAGCAGCTAAGAAAACAGCAGAGAAAGCCGTTTTACAGCCGGAAGTATTTTTACAGTTTGATGATAACGGATCACATGAAGCAAGCATTTCTGAGATCGTAGAGAAAGTAAAAGCATTATATGTTGCAGAAGGACATCGTGAGTCTTCCATCAAATCCCTTCGTGTGTATATGAAACCGCAGGAGTGGAAAGCATATTATGTGATCAACAATAAGATCGCAGGAGAACTTCCAATCTTCTAATGTAAGATGTAATTATGGATATAGAAAGAACTGTGCATGGATAGAGTGATGCGCAGTTTTTTTTTATGAGAAAAAATGTGCAGCCAGAAGACTGACTGCACATAAAAGATCTTAGTTATTTTCAGTTTTGTATTTGTCGATCAGACGGTGGATTCTGTCATATGGATCCAACAGATCACTGATCGATACGTCATGGTTTAAGGTATCAATGATATAGGCGATATATTTGCTCATATCACAGTTGATATAATAAGGTTTTGCTAACAGTTCTGCATCCTGATACGTTAGGTTTGTAGTTACTAAACGATAGATGATACCGTTTTCATATGCCTTATCGAATTTCTCAAGACCATTCGTAAAGAGTCCGAAAGTTGCAACGACAAAGATACGGTTTGCTTTACGTTTCTTTAATTCTGTTGCAACGTCGATCATACTGTCACCGGAGGAGATCATATCATCGATGATCAGTACGTCTTTGCCTTCTACGGAAGCACCTAAAAATTCATGTGCAACGATCGGGTTACGTCCGTCAACGATCTTGCTGTAATCACGGCGTTTGTAGAACATACCCATATCAACACCAAGCACGTTTGCAAGATAAACAGCACGGTTTGTACCACCTTCATCAGGACTTATGACCATCAGATGGTCATTATCGATCTTTAAGTCTTTAGTATTGCCTAAGATACCTTTGATGAACTGGTAAGCAGGCTGGACAGTATCAAATCCATTTAAAGGAATTGCGTTCTGTACACGCGGATCATGTGCATCAAAAGTGATGATATTGTCAACACCCATCTTGATCAGATCCTGAAGGGCTAATGCACAGTCTAAGGATTCTCTTGAAGTACGTTTATGCTGACGGCTCTCGTATAAGAATGGGATGATTACAGTGATTCTTCGTGCCTTTCCACCGATCGCAGCAATGACACGTTTTAAATCCGCAAAGTGGTCATCCGGTGACATCAGGTTCGTATGTCCACAAAGAGAATAAGTCAGGTGGTGGTTTGTAACATCAACCATCAGATAAAGGTCATAACCGCGGACAGATTCTTTGATCACACCTTTTGCTTCGCCACTGCCGAATCGTGGGCAGGAAGCGGATAAAATATAAGTGTCACGTTTGTAGCCGTTTAAAGTAGTTGTGTCAGAGAGTTCATGTTCTCTTTTAATTCTCCAGTCTACAAGATACTTGTCTACTTTCTTGCCCATCTCTTTAAAGCTTTCAAGCGGGATCAGTCCAAGGGAACCGGCAGGAAGTGTTCGTAGTAATTTTTCATCGTTTGCCATGATAGTCCTCCATAAAATAAATTGGGTGTATTGTATATTCAATAGATAAAATCTAATGAAGTCAGCGGAATTTTTTCTGAATACGGATATCATCTCCAAACAGCTTTAACATGACATAGTTGCTTGAAATCCTTGAAAATGTCCGCTCAGAATAGATTTCTGCAATCTGGTTTAATGTCAGATTGGTAGAAATGATCGTGGATTTTTTCCTTAAAATACGTTCATTTAAACACAGAAATAACTGCGAGATCGTAAAGGAATTTGGCAGTTCCGTACCAAGATCGTCAATGATCAGAAGATCGCAGTCAAAAATGTTCTGATGGGCAGCAATAATATCCTCATCTGTTTCCCGATGGAACGTGTTCTTTTCAAATATATCAAATAATTGGAATGCCGTAAAGTAGATTACGGAATGTCCTGTATCTAAAAGTTCTTTTGCAACACAGTTTGATAAGAATGTCTTTCCGACACCGGTATCACCGTACAAAAAAAGATTAGAAAAAACATCATCAAACTCACGGATGAAATTTTTACATTCGGTGACCGCTTTTTTCGTGGTTTCTAAAGAAGTTAAACCGGTGGAAGGATTTATTTCTATTTCAGAATAATACTCATAAGAGAAATGGTCAAAGTTTTCTTCCTGTAAGATCGTGCGGATATTAGACTGGGTATAGACCATATCGATCGCACGCTGTTTAAAACAATGACAGCGATGGCTGCCGATATATCCGGTATCTTTGCAATCCTTACATTCGTAGACCGGTTCAAGGTACTGTTCGGAATATCCTAACTCTTTTAGGATATCCAGACGTTTCTGTTTATAGTCAGAAAGTTTGTCACGCAGAGAAGAAAGGGCGGTCATATCACCATTTAGCAGTTTCCTTGCATGGGCAAGAGAGCAGGAAGAAATCGCATCGTCGATTTCTTTTAACCTTGCGTCTTTTCCATATACTTCACGGATATGATCGTCTAAAATATGCTGGTTCTGGATCTGTCTTGCATTATATTCACGGATGATCTCATCGTATTGTGAATTACTTAATGGCATAATCTAATCTCCTTCCCCCTGTAACTAATTAGTTTTTAAAAGCTGCTTTTCTAACTGGTCATAATTATAGCTTCTTTGTGGAAAATTATTAAAGCGGTTATTTGCAGAAGCCTGTGAAGCAGCGGCTTTGGATTTGGCAGCAGCCTTTGACTTCTGGTGTGCAGCATCTAATTTGATGATATCATTCATGTTATGTACGTTATTCTTGTGCCAGTTATTTAAGATCGTATCGGCATATTCAAAACTTGCCTTTCCGGTAGACTGGATCGTCCGTCTGCAGGCTTCTTTGATGATATCCATGGAAAATGCGTACTGACCTGTCCATTTCTGGATCGTCTTTATCTCCGCAGGGATCAGATTGCGTCCATGAATACCGAATGCATTCATTACAGCATAGACATCCTGATGATGTGCACTGTGTTCTGCTCTTGCCTGTGCGACAGAAGAAATACCGGACTCTGCCCATGAAAGAGCAATCTTTTCCATATATCGAAGGCTTGTATGCCCATTGCTGATACAGGTTTCAATCAGGTATTCGATCAGGTCGGTAGAAAAATGAAGTCCGTCATACCAGTAGAGGATCGTACGGATATCGGTTGAATTTAAGGTTCTGCCAAGATAATTTTCAGTAATAAATAAAATCTCCTGGACCGATTCATCATCCTGAAAGTTCTCAAGCTGTTCTGTCGTATAGATTTCTTTGCCATCAGATGGAAGATAAGCAGATTCCGTTGTAGTGTCTGCTGTATCTGTAGCCTTAGCCATAAGATCATCTGTAGTATCTTTCGCATGAAGTTCCCTGGTGTCTGCTGTTGATAGTGTATCAGCCGTCTGCGGCTTTGCTGCATTTGATGCGGCTGTATTAAGAACTGCTTCCTGCTCCGGAAGGGTTAAAGTAATTGAAGTGATCTCGCCAAGATCATTGTAGTCAAGGCAGAGCAGGTTCGCTTTCTCCCAATAGAGTAAAGCACGCAGGATATCCTTTTCTGTATGTTCAAAAATATCTGCAAGCATGGAAACAGAAAATGCTGTTCCGCCCTGGTTCATAGACCGAAGCAGATATAAATAAATTTTTATGTATTCTCCGTTTGCAGTTATCATATACTTATCTATGAAGATATTAGGAACACAGGTACAAGAGAGTAGACTGCTGCCCTTTAATAAAATGTCTGCCATTGCTAAATGCCTTCTTTCCAATTCTGATATGCCCCAAATTATAGCACGGTTTTTTCAAATTGAAAAGAGGTGATTTTCGCTCAAAGCCTTTAAAATCAAGGGGTTGAGGAATTGTGGATAATGTGGATAAAATTGGGACGAGCGGTTGGGATATTGAAAAAACAATATGTTTTTAAGCATCAGATGACAAAAGAAATCCACATTCGAAATGTTTATAAAAAAACAGCTCAAATGTGGATAATGTGGACAACTTAGTGCATAAGTAGGTTTTCGCCTATTTTAACAACATCTCCGGCACCCATAGTTATCAACAAGTCACCGTTCATACATTTTTTTTGCAAAAAATTCTCAATCTCATCAAAAGATGGGAAATAATAGGCTTCTTTTCCTAATGCTTTCAAGTCATCTTCGATATTTTTGGAGCTGATACCCAAAGTATCGGTTTCCCTTGCGGCATAAATATCCGCTAAGACGATCACATCTGCTAAGGAAAGTGCCTTTGAAAAATCTTTTAGGAATGCCTTGGTTCTGGTATAAGTATGAGGCTGGAAAACACAGATGATGCGTTTATGCGGATAATTCTGTGCAGCCGTTAAAGTAGCGGCGATCTCCGTCGGATGATGTGCATAGTCATCAATCACAGTGACCCCATCTTTGTACATGCCTTTCAATTCAAATCTGCGGTCAGTTCCGGTAAATTGTGAGATACCTGAAGTGATCGTAGAAAGTTCGATCTTTAAACTTAAAGCGGCTGCAATTACAGCTAAGGAGTTGGATACATTGTGCATACCCGGAATATTCAATTTGACAGAAGTTAATGCCCTGCCCTGACGCATGGCAGTATAAGTGGCACAGCCTTTCTCGTCAAATGTAATATCGGAAGGGTAATAGTCACATACTTCTGTAAGTCCGTAAGTAACCACAGATACCGGAAGGTCTTTTACAATCTCCTCATAATCAGTGATGGCTCCGTTAATGATGATCGTACCACCTTCTGCAGTATTTTCTGCAAATCTGCGGAAAGAGTGACGGATATCTGCAAGGTCTTTAAAGAAGTCTAAATGGTCTTCTTCGATATTTAAGATGAGGCTGTATTTCGGGTGGAAATTCAAAAAGCTGTTCGTATATTCACAGGCTTCTGTTAAAAAGACATCTGAATGTCCGACACGGATATTTCCATGGATCGCCTTTAAGATGCCTCCGACAGAGATCGTAGGATCTGAATCAGCGGCAAGTAACACCTGGCTTAACATGGAAGTCGTTGTTGTTTTGCCATGGGTTCCGGCTACCGCAACAGAGTTTGCATAATTATCCATGATCTGTCCTAAGAGCTCAGCTCTAGAGAGCATTGGCAGCCCTGTATTTTTTGCAGCAGCAAATTCAGGGTTATCTTCATGGATCGCTGCAGTATAAACGACAGCATCGATACCGGGAGTGATATTTGCAGCAGACTGTGGATAAGAGATCTGCACACCTTCTGATGCCAGCTTATCTGTAAGAGGAGATTCTTTTGCATCGGAACCGGAAATGGTAAATCCTTCTTCTAAAAGGATCTCGGCAAGTCCGCTCATGCTGATGCCGCCAATGCCAATAAAATGAATGTGGATCGGTTGTCCAAAATTAATCTTATACATATTTTTTACCTGTCCAATCTGTTTTATACATAAAATGCAGTTACCTTATATAAAACGTTTATCTTCTTTTATTATTATAACCAACAATCTGTGATTTGCAAATTGCAGGCAGATAATTTCTGTAATATGTTATTTTTAACAAAAAAAGGTACAAATGGATTATAAATTTGTTAAATATGTTGTACAATAATGATAAATATGATATAATTTTAAGCATCAATAATGAGAGTTGACGAGAGGTGAGTGACATGATTCGAAAAGAAATGATAGCAATGCTGTTGGCTGGCGGGCAGGGCAGCAGACTTGGTGTGCTGACTGCAAATGTAGCCAAGCCGGCAGTTGCATTTGGCGGAAAGTACCGTATTATTGACTTTCCGTTGAGCAACTGTATCAATTCAGGAATTGATACAGTTGGCGTATTGACACAGTATCAGCCACTTCGGCTGAATACACATATCGGGATCGGTATTCCATGGGATTTAGACCGGAATAATGGTGGTGTAACTATTTTGTCACCGTATGAGAAGAGCGACAGCAGTGAATGGTATACAGGTACTGCAAATGCAATTTACCAGAATTTAAGTTATATAGAGAGTTATAATCCTGAATATGTCCTGATTCTTTCGGGAGATCATATTTATAAGATGGATTATGAAGTGATGTTAGATTTCCATAAAGAGAATAATGCGGATGTTACGATCGCAACCATGCCGGTACCGATCGAAGAAGCAAGCCGTTTTGGTATTGTGATCACAGATGATGATAAGCGTATTGTTGAATTTGAGGAGAAGCCGGAACATCCGAGAAGCAATTTGGCATCTATGGGTATTTATATCTTTAGCTGGAAGGTATTAAAAGAAGCATTGCTCGTGATGAAAGACCAGAGCAACTGTGACTTTGGTAAGCATATCATTCCATACTGCCATGAGAATAAGCAGAGGATCTTTGCTTATGAATATAATGGTTATTGGAAAGATGTCGGAACTTTAGGTTCTTACTGGGAAGCTAATATGGAACTGGTAGATCTGATACCGGAATTTAATCTATATGAAGAATACTGGAAGATCTATACGAAGACAGATAATGTAGAGCCGCAGTATTTATCTGTTGATGCCGTTGCCGAAAAGAGTATCATCGGGGAAGGAACGGAAGTATATGGAGAAGTATATAATTCCGTGATCGGTGCCGGAGTTGTCATCGGCAGAGGTACGGTAGTGCGTGATTCCATCATTATGAAAGATACGATACTCGGAGAGAATTGTAAGGTCGATAAAGCGATCATTGCAGAAAATTGTGAAGTTGGAGATGAAGTTGAGATCGGAGTTGGTGAAGAAGCACCGAGCAAACTTAATGAGAAGATCTATGCATTCGGTTTAGCTACGATCGGAGAGTGTTCCTACATACCATCAAAAGTAAAGATAGGAAAGAATACAGCGATTTCAGGAGTGACAGACAACGAGGACTATCCAGACGGTATACTTGCCGGAGGAGAATATATTATTAAGGCAGGTGATGGCAAATGAAGGCATTAGGAATTATTCTCGCAGGTGGAAATAACAATCGTATGCAGGAGCTGACAAGCCGCAGGGCAATCTCAGCAATGCCAATTGGTGGCAGCTATCGGTGTATTGATTTTGCACTCAGTAATATGAGCAATTCCCACATTCATACAGTAGCAGTTTTAACACAGTATAATGCAAGGTCATTGAATGAACATTTAAGTTCTTCAAAATGGTGGGACTTCGGACGTAAACAGGGCGGTTTATATACCTTTACACCGACAGTGACCGCAGGCAACAGCTGGTGGTATCGCGGTACGGCAGATGCGATGTACCAGAACCTTGATTTCTTAAAAAGACGGCATGAGCCATATGTCATCATTACCAGTGGGGACTGTGTATACAAGGGAGATTACAATAAGATCTTAGATTATCATATCGCTAAGAAAGCAGATATCACTGTTGTATGCAAAGACATGCCGCAGGGCGTGGATGTCAGCCGTTATGGTGTGGTACGCATGAATGAAGATGCACGTATCATCGAATTTGAAGAAAAACCGATGATGGCAAGTTCGAATACGATTTCTACCGGTATCTATGTGATCCGCAGACGGCAGTTGATCGAGATGTTAGAACGCTGTGCAGAAGAAGAACGGTATGATTTTGTATCCGATATTTTGATTCGTTATAAGAATTTAAAGAGGATCTATGGTTATAAATTAGAAACTTACTGGAGCAATATTGCAACCGTGGAATCCTATTACCAGACGAATATGGATTTCTTAAATCCGGAAGTGCGTAAGTTCTTCTTCCGTGATGAACCTAAGATTGCTACAAAAGTGGACGATCTGCCACCGGCAAAATATAATGTGGGTTCTGATGTGAAGAACAGTTTAATAGCAAGCGGCTGTATCGTAAACAGTAAAGTAGAAAATTCGATTCTCTTTAAGAAGGCTTTTATCGGTAAGAATTGTGTCATTAAAAATTCTATCATTTTAAATGATGTTTATATCGGTGACAATACTTATGTGGAGAATTGTATTGTAGAAAGCCGCAATACCTTACGTGCAAATACATACTATTGTGGAGAAAATGGTATCAAGGTTGTGCGTGAAGAAAATGCGAGATATGTCATTTAGGAGAAGGGCAGATTGCCTGGTACAGATCGAAACAGTCAGGGTTTGACTGTCAGAAGGTGATTTAGGAGAAGGTACTGATTATAGTTACATATAGACAAGAAGGGGGCAGCAGATATGCAGATTACAGACGTGAGGATTCGTAAAGTGGAGAAAGAAGGCAAGATGAAAGCCATTGTATCCATTACGATCGATGAGGAATTTGTAGTACATGATATTAAGGTGATCGAAGGAGAGAAGGGGTTGTTCATTGCCATGCCAAGCCGCAAAGCAGCCGATGGCGAATATCGTGATATTGCACATCCGATCAATTCGGATACCAGAGAGAAGATACAGGATATGATCTTAGAGAAATATCAGGCAGAGATGCTACAACATACAGATGAGTAAGCATTTGTAATTTTATAAAAAATCCGCTATACTAGGAATATTCGAAATAGTATAGCGGATTTTTTATGTGGAATACAAGGGTCAAAAGCTCAGAAATCGTTCCTGCTTGCAGGATAAGAGTTCTGACTTGTTGACCCGCTCACACATGAGGAAGTAGTGATTTTAGGAGGAAACAATTATCATGTATGTAATCGCAGGACTTGGAAATCCTGATAAAAAGTATCAGAATACAAGACACAATATCGGATTTGATGTCATTGATGCCTTAGCTGAAAAATATAATATTTCTATGAATGAAAAAAAACACAAAGCGATCTGTGGAAAAGGCATGATCGCAGGAGAAAAAGTACTCTTAGTGAAACCGCAGACGTATATGAATCTAAGCGGAGAGAGTATCGCAGAAGTGATGGCATTTTATAAGTTAGATCCCGCAGAAGACCTGATCGTCATTTTCGATGATATCAGTCTGTCACCGGGAAATATCCGTATCCGGGCGAAAGGAAGTGCCGGTGGACATAACGGGATCAAAAGTATTATCGCAGAAACAGGCAGCAGTGATTTTGCAAGGATCAAAGTCGGTGTCGGTGAAAAACCGGAAGGATGGGATTTAGCAGACCATGTCCTTGGCCATTTTTCAAAAGAGGAACGGGCATGTGTGGAAGAAGCGATCGAAAATGCCTGTACTGCAGCAGCTTATATGGCAGGCGGCGAGATCAGTCGTGCCATGAACGAATTTAATCATGTGAAGTAATAAGTTACGATTCACAAACAGGCTCTGTAACACAAAGCATGAGATCGCAAATGTATGTAAAGCCAGTTTTTAATCGTAACGAAACAGGAGATATATGAAAGCATTTTTAGAACCGCTGCGTGAATTAGAAGAATTAGAAAGATTAGAAGCGCAGTTAAAAAAAGAACCGGGTGTGCAGATGATCTCTGGATGTATCGATCCTGAAAAACCGCATCTGATCTATGGTATCGGCAATGGCTTTAAGAATAAGATCATTGTCACTTTTAGTGAGCAGAAAGCAAAAGAACTCTATGAAGAATATCTTTTTTATGATCCAAAGGCAGTTTATTACCCGGCAAAAGATATCTTGTTCTACCAGTCTGACCTTAGGGGAAATGTACTGACAAGGGAACGTATCCTAGCTTTAAAAACGATCGCAGAAGGGGAGCGTATCACTCTGATCACGACATATGATGCTTTAATGAACCGGATGCCGCAACCGGAACAGTTCATACAGGCAGTCAGAACCTATCATCCGGGGGATATCATAGACTTAGAGGAGTTTAAAAAGAAACTGATCGAAATGGGCTATGAGTCTGCAAGTCAGGTAGAAACGGCTGGAGAATTTGCGATCCGTGGAGGCATCATAGATATTTTTCCATTGACAGAGGAAAATCCATACCGTATCGAACTGTGGGACGATGAGATCGATTCGATACGGAGTTTTGATGTTGAGAGCCAGCGTTCAATCGAGAATTTAGAGAGTATCGAGATCTATCCGGCAGCAGAACTGATTTTAACAGAGCAGGAAAAACAGGAAGGTCTAAAACGGATACAAAAAGATGCTGACAGTCTGTATGAAACATACCGCAAAGCAATGAAGACCGAAGAAGCGGCACGTATCAGACAGGCGGCAGAGGAATTGAAAGAAGAGATCACTGAGCGTGCAGGCGTGGACGGTATGGATGCCTACCTGACATATTTCGATGAGCATACGGTATCGTTATTAGATTATTTTGATAAAAAAGATACCGTTGTATTTTTAGATGAAGCGGTAAGATGTATGGAGCGGGGACACACGACCGAACAGGAATTTTCAGAAAGCATGAAGCACCGCTTAGAAAAAGGATATATCCTGCCTGGACAGATGCAGGCACTCTATACCTGTGAAGAAACAGCGGCAAGATTAGAACGCCAAAGCTGTGTGGCTTTAGTGGCATTAGAGATGAAAGTGCAGGATCTTAGCATTGCAAACCATTTTTCCATTCAGGCGAGAAGTATCGGGGCATATAATAACAGTTTTGAACTTTTAGTCAAAGACTTAAAACAATATAAGAAAAAAGGCTATGCTGTCATTTTACTGTCTGGTTCGAGGACAAGGGCAAAGCGGTTAGCGGAAGATCTGTTAGCGGAAGAATTGAACTGTTATTATACAGAAGATTATGACCATGTGGCAAAGGCCGGAGAAGTCATGGTACTTTATGGAAAAGTGAAACGTGGTTATGAATATCCGTTATTATCGTTTGCCGTTATTTCGGAAAGTGATATCTTTGGTTCGCAGAAAAAGAGAAAGAAAAAGAAAAAAGCATACGAAGGCGAAAAGATCTCAAGTTTTACAGAACTTTCCATCGGAGATTATGTGGTGCATGAAAATCATGGACTGGGTATTTATCGTGGAATTGAAAAGATCGAAGTAGACAAGACGGTCAAAGATTATATTAAGATCGAATATGATAAAGGTGGCAATCTCTATATTCTTGCAACACAGTTAGATATGATCCAGAAGTATGCAAGTGCAGATGCGAAGAAACCAAAACTGAACCGTTTAGGCGGACAGGAATGGAATAAGACAAAGAGCAGGGTGCGTGGAGCCGTCAAAGAGATTGCGGCCGATTTAGTGGAACTGTATGCAAAACGCCAGCAGAACGAAGGATATGAATATGGACCGGATACGGTCTGGCAGAAAGAGTTTGAAGAAATGTTTCCGTTTGAGGAAACAGAAGATCAGGAGGCTGCGATCGAAGCAGCTAAACGGGATATGGAGAGCAAAAAAATTATGGACCGTCTGATCTGCGGGGATGTCGGTTATGGCAAGACAGAGATCGCAATACGTGCCGCATTTAAGGCAGTACAGGAAGGCAAGCAGGTTGTTTATCTGGTACCGACGACGATTTTAGCCCAGCAGCATTATAATACATTTGCCCAGCGTATGAAGGATTTCCCCGTGACAGTTGATCTTCTCTGCCGGTTTAAGAGCGCAGCAGAACAGAAAAAAACGATCGCAGAGTTAAAACGTGGTATGGTGGATATCGTGATCGGAACGCACAGGGTACTTTCTAAAGATGTTGTTTTTAAAGATTTAGGACTTTTGATCATCGATGAGGAACAGCGGTTTGGTGTGGCACATAAAGAGAAGATCAAACAGCTTAAAAATAACGTCGATGTACTGACACTGACTGCAACGCCGATCCCAAGGACACTGCATATGAGCCTGATCGGGATACGTGACATGAGTGTGCTTGAAGAACCGCCGATGGATCGTCTGCCGATCCAGACTTATGTCATGGAATATAATGAAGAAATGGTAAGAGAAGCGATCGCAAGGGAATTAGCAAGAGGCGGTCAGGTATATTATGTCTTTAACCGGGTGAAACAGATCGAAGATATCACGGCAAAGATCGCAGCGTTAGTGCCGGATGCAGCTGTAGAATTTGCACATGGGCAGATGAAAGAACGGGAACTTGAAAATATCATGTACCGTTTTATCAATGGAGAAATCGATGTCTTAGTTTCAACGACGATCATCGAAACCGGCCTGGATATTTCCAATGTCAATACGATCATTATCCACGATGCAGATAATATGGGGCTTTCCCAGCTTTACCAGTTAAGGGGAAGAGTCGGACGTTCGACAAGGACTTCCTATGCATTCTTAATGTACAAAAGGGATAAGATGTTAAAAGAAATCGCAGAAAAACGTTTGGCTGCGATCAAAGAATATACGGAATTAGGCAGCGGATTTAAGATCGCCATGCGTGACCTTGAGATACGCGGAGCAGGAAATCTGCTTGGAGCAGAGCAGCATGGACATATGGAGGCGGTCGGATATGATCTTTATTGTAAGATGTTAAACGAAGCAGTCAAGCAGGCAAAAGGGATTGAAACCGCAGAGAATTTTGAAACGACGATCGATGTGGATATAGATGCTTATATCCCGCCACGGTATATCCCGAATGAGATGCAGAAGTTAGATATCTATAAACGGATCGCAGGTATCGAAAATGCAGATGAAAAAGAAGAAATGCTAGAAGAACTGATCGACCGTTTCGGGGAACCGCCAAAATCTGTAGAGAATCTGTTAAATCTCGCAGAATACAAAGCGAAAGCACACCGCTATTATTTTACCGAAGTCGCACAGCGGGGGGATTTAGTCAAGTTCGTCCTGTATGAAAAGGCAAAGATCGATCCGGTAAAGATACCGGGATTTGTTGCCTTATATCAGGGAAAACTGAAATTCTATGCAGATAAACGTCTGCCATATTTTGCATATCATCTCAAATTAAACAGCCGGCAGAAAGAGAGTGCAATGGATGTGATCGCTGATGTGTTAGATCATGCAGAAATGCTGATCTAAATCGAAAAACCTCTTGCGGCATATACAAAAAGGAATTATAATAGAAAGAGTGACTAACGAAATTGGTTAGAGAGGAATCTAGGAGGAACAGATAACATATGAGAAGTAAGAAGATCATGGCGTTACTGCTTACAACAGCAGCCATTATGGGAATGACATTAACCGGATGCGGGAATAAGATCAATGAGGATGCAACATTTGCAACATTAGATGATACAACGATCACCATGGGAGTTGCAAATTTCTGTGCGAAATATCAGCAGGCAATGTATGATTCATTTTACATGAGTTATTTTGGTGAGGATATGTGGAGCAAAGATGTTTATGGCAATGGAAGTACTATGACAGAGGACGTTAAGAAAGACGTTGCCGATAATTTAGAGGAAATGTATCTGTTAAAAGCACATATGGGCGATTATGATATTTCTTTAAGTGATGATGACGAAGCAAAGATCACAAAGGCAGCGGAGGATTTTATCGCAGGTAATTCTAAGGAAGCGATCAAACAGATCGGTGCAGAGGATATCGAGAATGTCAAAGAAATGCTTCGCCTGAATACGATCCAGAGTAAGATGCATGACCGTATCATAAAAGATGCAGATACCAAAGTAACTGATGAAGAAGCAGCACAGAGAACATTCAGCTATGTTGTGATCAACACCAGTGGCTATACAGATTCAGATTCTAACTATGTAGAATATACAGAAGATGATATCGCAGGTTTAAAAGAAACAGCAGCATCGATCGCAGCGGCAGAAGATTTTGATACAGCCGTTACCGATGCAGGATATACCGTAAGTACCGCTTCTTATGGTTCTGCTGATGATGAAGATTCTACCATGGATAAATCCGTATTAGAAGCAGCAGACCAGTTAAGCGCAGGACAGGTTTCCGGTGTGATCGAAACAGACAGTGCACTGTATGTACTTCGTTTAGACAGTGAGTTTGACGAAGAAGCAACTGCAAAGAAAAAAGAGAGCATGATCTCCCAGAAGCAGGAAGATTATTATAATGACATCTTAGATGGCTGGAAAGAAGAAGTAAAATGGACACTCAATGAAAAAGAGTGGGCAAAGGTTAATTTTGACGATCACTTTAAGCAGCCTGAAACAGATAATACAGAAGCTGCAGATGAAAGTATAGCAGATACAGAAAGCGTAAATACTACAGAAGCAGAATAACAGAAAGTGAACGGATCTATGCTGCATACGGAGAAGAAATTCTTCGTTTTGCAGCATTTTCATTCTAAACAATAGCAGATGATGGAGAGGATTGATCGTGAAACAATTATTAGCCTATTTAAAAAATTACAAAAAAGAGTGTGTATTTGCACCTCTTTTTAAAATGCTGGAAGCAATTTTTGAATTGCTGGTACCGCTTGTCATGGCAGCAGTCATTGACAAGGGAATTGCAAACCATGACATCCCATATATCGTTAAAATGTGTTTAGTTATGGTATTCCTTGGAATCATCGGACTGATTTCGTCTGTGACAGCACAGTATTTTGCGGCAAAAGCAGCCACAGGATTTGGAACAGGTGTACGTCATGCACTGTTTTCCCATATCCAGAGGTTATCTTTTACCAATTTAGATAAAGCAGGTACAGCTACACTGATCACAAGAATGACAAGTGATGTCAATCAGGCGCAGAATGGTGTCAATATGGTGCTGCGTCTGTTCTTACGTTCCCCATTTATCGTATTTGGTGCGATGATCATGGCGTTTACGATCGATGTAAGGTCAGCGATGGTATTTGTGATTACGATCCCGCTTCTTTCCATCGTCGTATTTGGTGTGATGTATGTCAGTATCCCTCTCTATAAAAAAGTACAGAACCGTCTGGATTCGGTCACACTTTCCACAAGGGAAAATCTAACCGGTGTCAGAGTGATCCGTGCATTTCATTTAGAGGAAGAAGAAAAAGAAAAGTATCAGGAGAAGAATCAGGAACTGACGAAGATGCAGATGTTTGTCGGCAAGATCTCCGGTCTGATGAATCCTGTTACCTATGTGATCATCAATGGTGCAACCGCTTATCTGATCTATGTGGGAGCGTTACAGGTCGACACCGGTGTGATCACGCAGGGTGAAGTCGTTGCTTTAGTCAACTATATGTCACAGATCTTAGTCGAACTGATCAAGTTAGCAAACCTGATCGTAACCGTTACGAAAGCCATTGCCTGCTGTAACCGTATTGAGAGTATCTTAGAGATACCGGAAGGCGAGCGGGAACTGAAACGGGAAGTTCGTGAAGAACTTCCACAGGAAGCAGATGAAATGGTTGTTTTTTCCCATGTCGGACTTACCTATGAGAATGCAGGTGCAGAGTCTTTAACAGATATTACATTTTCTGCAAAGAAAGGAGAAACGATCGGTATTATCGGTGGAACCGGTTCAGGAAAAACTTCTCTGGTACATCTGATACCGGGCTTTTATCCGCATACAGCCGGTAGTATCCGTATTGATGGAAAACAGATCGAATCCTACAGCAGTGAAGAACTGCGGGATATGGTCGGCATCGTTATGCAGAAAGCCGTACTGTTTGCAGGCAGCATCAGAAAGAATCTCTGCTGGGGTAAAACGGACGCAACAGAGGAAGAATTGACAGAAGCATTACGGATTGCACAGGCATATGAAGTGGTAGAGAAGAAAGAAGGAAAATTAGAAGCCGAAGTGGCACAGGGCGGTAAGAATTTCTCCGGTGGACAGAAACAGCGTCTTACGATCGCAAGGGCTTTAGTCAAGAAACCGAAGATACTGATCCTAGACGACAGTGCATCAGCACTCGACTATGCAACTGATGCAGCATTAAGACGTGCGATCGCAGGCATGAAAGAACAGCCGACTGTATTTATCGTATCACAGAGAGCTTCTTCCATTCAGTATGCAGATAAGATCTTAGTTTTAGATGATGGGGAATTAGCAGGCATCGGAACGCACAAAGAATTACTGCAGACTTGTGGAGTATATCAGGAGATCTATTATTCACAGTTCCCTGAAAAAAAGCAGAAAGGGGCAGAATAATATGTCGAAAATGAATGATAAGCAAATGACAACCTTAAAGAAGCTGCTTTCCTATATTAAAAAATATACACCACTGATCACTCTATCCTTGATCTTTGCAGCAGTTTCTTCAATCCTGACATTATATGTGCCGATTCTGACCGGACGGGCAGTGGACTGTATCGTATCAGCGGGAAATGTTAATTTTGCAGGAATCTTTGGAGTGATCCGCCAGATCATAATCGTGATCCTTTTAACGGCAGCAGCACAGTGGCTTATGAACATCTGCAATAACCGGATCACATATCAGGTGGTCAGGGATATGCGTATGGATGCATTTTCAAAAATCGAGATCCTTCCATTAAAGTATTTAGATGCACATTCCTATGGAGAATTGGTAAGCCGTGTGATTGCAGATGCCGATCAGGTCGCTGAAGGACTTCTGATGGGATTTACGCAGTTATTTACCGGTATCATTACAATCGTCGGAACACTGATCTTTATGGTGACGATCAATTATAAGATTGCATTAGTGGTGATCTGTATTACCCCGATTTCTTTATTTGTAGCAGCATTTATCGCTAAACGGACATTTTCCATGTTCCGTATGCAGTCTGAAACAAGAGGAGAGCAGACCGCACTGATCGAAGAAATGATCTCAAACCAGAAAGTTGTACAGGCATTCCGGCAGGAAGATAATGTATTATCCCAGTTTGACAAGATCAATGAACGGTTAGGGGAGTATTCCTTAAAAGCAACATTTTTTTCCTCGATCACCAATCCGTCTACCCGTTTTATCAACAGCTTAGTCTATACCGGAGTAGGTATTTTCGGTGCAGTTTCTGCGGTCATGGGCAGGATCACGGTTGGTCAGTTAGCAAGTTTTTTAAGTTATGCAAACCAGTATACGAAGCCGTTTAATGAGATTTCCGGTGTAGTCACAGAATTACAGAATGCCTTAGCCTGTGCAGGACGTATTTTAGATCTGATCGAAGAAACACCGCAGGTAGAAGAAGATGCAGATGCAGTCACATTAGACCATGCAAAAGGAAATGTGACCTTAGAGCATGTGGATTTTTCCTATGTCAAAGACCAGCATCTGATCGAAGATTTTAATCTTGTGGTAAAACCGGGTGAGCGTGTTGCGATCGTAGGACCTACCGGCTGTGGAAAGACAACGCTGATCAACCTTCTGATGCGTTTTTATGATGCGGAAGGTGGCAGTATCAAGGTCGATGGAGAAGATATCCGTCATCTTACCAGAAAGAGCCTGCGTACATCTTATGGTATGGTATTGCAGGAAACATGGCTCAGGGAAGGCACGATCTTAGAGAATATTAAAATGGGTGTGAAAGATGCCACCAGAGAACAGGTGATCGAAGCCGCCAAAGCATCCCATGCACACAGTTTTATCAAACGTCTGCCACAGGGATATGATACGGTCATCACAGAAGATGGCGGAGGACTTTCACAGGGACAAAAACAGCTTTTATGTATCACAAGAGTCATGCTGTCCCTGCCGCCAATGCTGATCTTAGATGAAGCAACATCTTCCATTGATACAAGAACGGAGATCAGGATACAGAATGCCTTTGCAAAAATGATGCAGGGCAGAACCAGTTTTATCGTGGCACACCGTTTGTCTACAATCAAAGAAGCAGATATTATCTTAGTGATGAAAGACGGTCATATCATTGAACAGGGCAATCATGAAACACTGCTTGCAAAAAATGGATTTTATGCAACGTTATATAACAGCCAGTTTATCCAGAGTGAGGACGCAGCAAACTAATAGAAGGAGTGGTTATGAAAGAAAATATTATTCTGATCGGTATGCCGGGCGTTGGAAAGAGTACGATCGGTGTCGTATTAGCAAAAGTGCTCGGTTATCAGTTTATAGACACAGATCTTGTGATCCAGGAAAAAGAAGGAAAGCTACTGCATGAGATCATAGCAGAAGCAGGCACCGATGGATTTTTAGAGATCGAAGGCAGGATCAACAGCCAGATTACAGCAACACATGCGATTATCGCAACAGGTGGAAGTGTTGTATACGAACAGAATGCGATGGAACATTTTAAGGAGATCGGAAAGATTGTTTATCTGCATGTCTCCTATCCAATCTTAGAACAGCGGCTGAGCGATATCAAAGGCAGAGGCGTTGTCTTAAAAGACGGACAGGATCTTAAGGCACTGTACGAAGAACGGACACCTTTGTACGAAAAATATGCGGATATTATCGTTGAAGAAGAACATATGGGTGTAGAAGATACGGTAGAAGCATTGATAGAGCAGTTAAAAGACTGATATAAGAGGACAGCAGAAAAAACGAAAGACAGAGGTATATATCCGGAATACCAGAATCAGACAGGTATGCTTGCGGTGAAATTTACAGATACTATGTATGGATATGGGCATTTCGTCGATGCAGCTGTATTTGCCACGGCAGATACAGCAGTAGAAGAAGTAACAAAAGAAAAAGAAACGAATACAATATATGAAGTAGAAGTTGTGTTGTCAGAAAGAGTTACTGTTCAGACAGCACCTAAACACCTTGTTGTTTAGGTGCGTATGACCGTGATTCGGGCGTGAGCAGCCCCCCTTTTGCGCAGCAAAATTTAAATGGGGCTGCGAAGTTGCAGTTCGCAGGGATACCTGTGAACTGTAACACGAAAGATATTCTGATCGACGGTTCTTAAGTAAATCCATTGAATTATATGAACTAAGTGTGATAAAATAGTACTATATGAATATTACCAAAATATTACACTTGTTACATATATAGAAAAATCTTGACAAAAGAAAGTGTAGGTAACTATAATTAGTGTTTGTATGTGAAGTTGTGGAGTTAGTAGATGACATAGAGGTGCGATATGGAACAGTATATTATTAAAGGTGGTAATCCGCTGGTTGGAGAAGTGGAAATAGGCGGAGCAAAAAATGCAGCACTTGCTATATTAGCGACGGCAATTATGACAGATGAAACCGTCACAATAGAGAATCTCCCGAATGTCAGGGACATCAATGTGATGCTGAATGCAATCGAGGGAATCGGGGGAAAAGTAGAAAGAATCGATGCGCATACGGTCAAGATCAACGGTTCGATGATCAGTGATTTAAGCGTAGATTATGAATATATCAAGAAGATACGTGCATCTTACTATCTGTTGGGTGCATTACTTGGAAAATATAAACGTGCAGAAGTGGCACTTCCGGGCGGATGTGATATCGGAAGCAGACCAATCGACCTGCATCTGAAGGGATTCCGTGCATTAGGTGCGAATGTCGATATCCAGCATGGTCTGATCGCAGCAGCCGCAGAAGAATTAAAAGGTACGCATATTTATTTAGATAAAGTATCTGTAGGAGCTACGATCAACATTATGATGGCAGCAGCCATGGCAGAGGGCAAGACAACGATTGAGAATGCGGCAAAAGAACCGCATGTCGTAGATGTCGCAAACTGTTTAAACAGCATGGGTGCAAATATCCGCGGTGCAGGAACAGATGTGATCCGTATTTCGGGTGTGGAAAAGCTGCATAAGACAGAATATTCGATCATTCCAGACCAGATTGAAGCAGGTACATTTATGTTTGCAGCAGCAGCTACAAGAGGTGACGTTACAGTTAAGAACGTAATTCCGAAGCATTTAGAGGCAACGACTGCCAAATTATTAGAGATTGGCTGTGAGATTGAAGAATTAGATGATGCAGTACGTGTTGTGGCATCAAAGCCATTGACACATACGCAGGTGACAACATTGCCATATCCGGGATTCCCGACAGATATGCAGCCGCAGATGTCAGCAGTATTAGCCATTTCCCAAGGCACGAGCACAGTAACAGAGAGTATCTTTGAAAACCGTTTCAAATATGTGGATGAGCTGACACGTATGGGTGCGTCTATCAAGGTCGAGAGCAATATTGCAATTATTACCGGCATTGAGAAGTATACCGGAGCAAGAGTCAGTGCACCGGATCTGCGTGCAGGGGCAGCCTTAGTCATTGCCGGACTTGCAGCAGAGGGCATTACGGTTGTAGATGATATTTATTATATTGAACGTGGATATGAGGATTTCGAGAAGAAGTTGGCGCAGTTAGGTGCACAGATCGAGAAAGTATCTACAGATAAGGAAATCCAGAAGTTCACATTGAAAGTGTCTTAAGAACAGGAGATTCGTAAGAAATTTTGATTTAGAATAAGAATTATTAAGAAAAGACTGTGATAAGTTATGTTTTCTGAATGGAAGATAGAACTTATCACAGTCTTTTTTATGTATAGCCAAAATGGTTATTTAAACAGTCGTATTTACACCATTGATCGCAGCATGTTCATTTTCTTCCATAGGAATGACTAAACATTTCTGCCCATTGATCACCTGCGATTTGATCAGAGATGCTTTTTCTGGTTTTACACGTAAGATAACATCATAGGTTTTGATATCACCGGTCGGGGCATCTTCCTCTGTTTCCGGAAGACCTGCTAACATACGGGTATCTTCTAACTGCTGCTCTAATACGGCAACTTTTTGCACAAGTTCTTTTTCCTGTTTGATCCTGCCGGCGGCTTCTACCGCTTTGGTATCAAGCAGATGGGAAAGCGCAGGAGCCTCATCTGCAAATTCCTGCCGGTAAGATTCTTCGATCATGGCAGCCGCAGTTTCAGGAATGTCCGATTCTGCCATGAGCTCTCCGATGTTTTCTGCGGTTAAAACAACAGGGGCGTTTTCTTCATCATCAGAAGATTCCTGTTCTGCCATATCAGACAGGCTCTGCTGGATATCATAAAAAACTTCCCTTGAAGCATCTTCATCACCGCCAAACGCCTGTTTTACGATCGATTCAAAAGCCATCTTCTGTTCTGTAGCGGTACGTCTGGCATTACAGCCTAATGCACCTTCCATAAATTCCACATGAGGCTCTTTGGCATTTTTGTGATAAGTCATCACAGAATGAAGGTCGGCACTCCGGTCAGTAAATGCAGGGAAAATAAATCCGCTTTCCGGTGCACAGACAACCCAGTCACGGATCCTTGGACCAATGCGGTTTTCATCGGCACGATATCCAAGTCCCGGCTTGCTTAATGCAACCGGACAGATCGCACAGAGAAGATATTCATAGACTTCTTCGGATTCATCTAACTTATTATTATCGCTGGTCTTTGTCATAACATCATAAGCATCATGAAAAATTAAGATCAGATAATTTCCGGCATATTCATAATTTTCAATGATCAGATCATAAAAACGTTCTAACAGATCGTCATTTTGCAAGGCACTCTGACGTAAGGCAGTTAAGAACTGCTGTCTGCCTCCGACAGATTCTTCCTCGATCGGAAATTCCAATTCTAAAAGATTGTTACCGATCGTACCGGAAAGGACTTTCCTTGCAATCTCTAAGTATTTATAGAATTCTTCATCTTCTAAGTTTAAAAATGTTTCTTCAAGTTCGACGACGCGGTTGCGTTCTCCGTCCACGTAACAGCCGCACATTCTCGTAAAAGTACATTCTTCTTTTTTGAACCGGCGTTTGATCTCTAATACTTCTTTTTTATTCATAAGTGATTCCCTCTTTCGATAATGATATCAGACAGACTGCTGCTTTCTGGCATACGGGGCAGTCAGGTCTTTGATGACTTCGCCGGCAATGATCAGTCCGGCAACCGATGGAACAAATGCAACACTTCCCGGAATGTCCCGGCGTTCTGTACACTTATGGGCAGCTTCCGGTGGGCAGATACAGTTTGTCCGGCAGCTGATCGCCATATCTTCGACCGGTCTTGTCGGTTGTTCTTCGGAATATACGACCTTTAATTTTTTGATGCCGCGTTTTTTTAACTCCCTGCGCATGACTTTTGCTAACGGGCAGACTTTTGTCTTATAAATATCAGAAACTTTAAACTGGCTGCCGTCTAGTTTATTTCCGGCTCCCATGCTGCTGATGATCGGTATCTTAAGTTCATCTGCTTTCATGACAAGTGCGATCTTTGCAGTTACGGTATCGACTGCATCTACGATATAATCATATTCTTCAAATGGAAATTCTTCTGCATTTTCAGGCAGGAAGAAACACTGATGGATCGTTACGTTGGCATCCGGGTTGATCTCAAGGATCCGTTCTTTCATCACATCTGTTTTGTATTTGCCGATGGTTTTTCTTGTGGCTATGATCTGACGGTTTAAATTCGTCAGACATACTTTATCATCGTCTATCAGGTCAAATGCACCTACACCGCTGCGGACTAATGCTTCACATACATAGCCGCCCACACCGCCTATGCCAAATACGGCAATGCGTGCATTTGCTAATTTTTCCATTGCTTCTTTTCCTAACAATAATTCTGTTCTTGAAAACTGTGTCAACATGTATATGGTTCTCCTTGATTCGTCTGTTTTCCACAACTGCAACTTGAAAATATGAAATAGTTACGAGGTGGAAAGTTTGAGTTAATTATAAGCAAAAGAAAGAAAAATCGCAAGTTATGTGATATAATAAGGCTATATCAGCAATGAAAAGGGTTACAGTTCACACAGCAGACAGACATTTACTGTCTGGCTGCGTAAGAAAGTGATTCAGGTGGTGATTTTTGCTTCGCAAAGCGAACTTTCATGCAAAAATCACGAGTTACTGCTCACGGAGTGAACAGTAACTGAAAAGGAGGAAGAGCAATGACACCATATGAACAGGTGCACAGCGGGAAGATCTACAATCCGGGAGATAAAGCAATCATGGAAGAACAGGCACGTTGCAAAGAGAAAGTGTATGACTATAATGCAACGCGCCCATCGGAAGAAGCAAAGCGCGCAGAGATGTTAAAAGACATTTTTGCAGAAGTAGGGGAAAACTGTTACATAGAGCAGCCATTTTATGCGAATTTTGGGGGAAAACATGTACATTTAGGAAAACAGGTCTATGCGAATTCTCATCTGACATTGGTAGATGATACCCATATTTATATCGGTGACTATACAATGATCGGACCAAATGTGACTTTAGCAACTGCCGGACATCCGATCCTGCCGGAACTTAGAGTAAAAGGGCTGCAATTTAATATGCCGGTACATATTGGAAAAAACTGCTGGCTTGGGGCAGGAGTTGTGGTCATGCCGGGAGTAACGATCGGGGACAATAGTGTGATCGGTGCTGGAAGTATTGTAACGAAAGATATACCGGCAAATGTTGTTGCAGTCGGAAATCCATGCCGGGTACTTCGCAAAATCGGAGAGCATGACAGGGAATATTATTATAAAGATAAAAAAATCAATTATGAAGAAATTGAATAAAAAAAGAAACTTTAGAGCATATTAGCACAATAAAACTAATATGTGAAGGAGATTTCTTGATATGAAGAAGAAAGTGATGATCTTGTTTTTTGCATCAGCAATTTTAACATCAGCTTTAACCGGCTGCGGCTGTGGTCGTGGCAATACAGGCGGTAATACAAATGATAATACGAATATCAATGGCACAGAGGAAATGACACAGGAGGAATTCGGAACGGAAACGATCAACGATACCGAAAATGCCGGCAGCCAGATGCAGCTTGGAAGTGCTGTGGAGATCCCACAGGGATTTGACGGACAGCTTGCAGAAACAGAACCGAATGGACAGTTAGAGCGTGTGATCGCTGATTACTGTGGCGTTGCACAGGAAGATTATACGAATGTACGCTATTATTACAATTATGCAGATTTAAACGGCGACAGTAAAAATGAGATCTTAGCATTGGTCTTTGGAGAAAATGTAACGGGTATTGATGGTAATGTCCTTCTCTGGATCGATGGTGCAGATGATGATAATTTTACAAAAGATTCTGTAAAACAGTCTTTTGCAAATGTCAGTGCTCCGGTATTTATCAGCAATCACATGACAGAAGGATATCGTGATCTGATCCTTGCTAATTATACAGATGCCGCAGATGAGGCAGCCGGAAATGCTAATGGAAATACACAGGCAGATAATCCGGATACAGTGCAGGCACGCAATCAGGTACAGCCGAAAAATGCCGCTGCAGCACAGACAGGTGATGCCCAGGCAGATACAACAGATACCGCACAGGAAGACACAGCCGTTACCACATCTGAAAATGGTACAGAACAGCCGGCAGGTACAGCTTCTATGGGAGTTGGCTACAGACTGTTAGTATTTCAGGGTGAAAGATACCAGACCTTAGAAGAAGGAACGGCACTTGACAGTTTAGATAACTACGAAGGAACAGCAATTTTAACAAATGACATGGAACGTGATATGCAAAATGATAATTATCACTTTCTTGGAGAAGCACTATAATCAACCAACAACAGAAGGGGGAAGATAAGTATGCTAAAAAATTATGAAATCCGTAAATACCAGATGGAACCGGAAGAAATCAAAGAATCAGTCAGGGAAAAAAGAGAGGAACTCGTCAGACAGCAGCAGGTTATCAAAGAACATAAGCTGCCGGTATTTGTTTTGATCGAAGGCTGGGGAGCGGCCGGAAAGGGAACACTGATCGGGAATCTGATCAAAGAGCTTGATCCGAGATTTTTTCAGGTAGTCAAGATGCAGAAGGCAAATGAAGATGAAAAAAGAAAACCGTTCCTGTGGCGTTACATGGAGAAAATCCCAGAGGCAGGAAAATTCGTTTTTTTGGATTCCGGCTGGTTAGATGAAACAGTCGATGATGTCATGCATGATAAGATCGATGATGTGGCATTGGAAAAACGGCTTCGTCAGATCCGTACTTTTGAAAGACAGTTAAAAGATAACGGCTACTTAGTCGTAAAACTGTTCTTACAGATTCCGCCAAAGGAACAGAAGCATCGCTTAGATAAACTGTTAGAGAACAAAGATACCAGCTGGCGTGTAGATGAGGATGATATCCTGCAGGTAAAGAAGCGGGAAAAATTTGAAAAAGTCTATGACAGGATCTTAGAAGCAACCAATACCGGTTATGTACCATGGAATATCGTGGATGCTGTAGATGAAAAGCAGGCACTTCTTCAGGTACTGCACTTATTGACTAATCAGATCAATCAGGCAGTTGAGAATTTTAAGATACTGCCGGAGATCCTGCATAAAGATTATCCGCTTTTAAAGATGCCAAAACTTGCAGAAGTCCCATTAGATCAGGAAATGTCAAAAGAAGAATATGAGATTGAACTGAAAAAACTGCAAAAGAAATTAAAGAAACTCCATAATAAGATCTACCGGAAACGGATCCCTGTCATTATCGCATATGAAGGCTGGGACGCAGCCGGAAAAGGCGGTAATATCAAACGTCTGACAAGTGCCCTAGATCCAAGAGGATTTGAAGTGTACCCGATCGCAGCACCGGAACCGCATGAAAAAGCCAGACATTATCTGTGGCGTTTTTATCACAGACTGCCAAAAGACGGACATATCGCAATCTTTGACCGTACATGGTACGGCAGAGTCATGGTAGAGCGGTTAGAAGGTTTCTGTACAGAAAATGACTGGAAACGTGCCTATAATGAGATCAATGAATTTGAAAAAGATCTCTCAGACTGGGGAGCCGTTGTCATTAAATTCTGGATCCAGATCGACAAAGATACCCAGCTTGCACGTTTTACAGAGCGGCAGAATACACCGGAGAAACAGTGGAAGATCACAGATGAGGACTGGCGTAACCGTGAAAAGTGGGATGACTATGAAGCTGCGATCGATGAAATGATCGCTAAAACTTCCACAGAAAATGCACCATGGTTTATCATTCAGTCTAATAACAAATATTATGCGAGGATCCAGGCAATCCGGACGGTGATCGATGAGATTGAGAAAAAATTGAATGGAAGATAAGGAGTTACTGTTCAGACAGCACCTAAACACCTTGCTGTTTAGGTGCGTATGACCGTGATTCGGGCGTGAGCAGCCCCCCTTTTGCGCAGCAAAATTTAAATGGGGCTGCGAAGTTGCAGTTCGCAGGGATGCCTGTGAACTGTAACGATAAGGATACCGTTCAAAGCTGAACTACGCAACCCGCAGGAAAAAAGAAATCCTTGCCCAGTTGCGGGAAAAGCAGAAAAAACTGATCGGGAATACTTTTGGGAGTATCTTCTCTAATATGGATGATAAATGGCTGTTTCCCGACATTTTTGGGACACTGCGGATGTATGTTATTCCCGTTGGAGGAGATACACTGTGCACAAAAACAGGATGAGCTGTCACAGATATGGAAGAATTATCTGCTAACGCAGGAATAAATACTGTGACGAACTGCATAAAAGGACTAAATAATGTCATCTCATCACAAAAAAGTGGTGGAATGGCATTTTTTAGAGAAAGATAAAAATATTTTCACTGAATACTTTAGCCTTTTTGGGCTATAATTTTCAATGGTAACTTGAAAACCTGATAGATAACATATATAATATTGAATGAAAAAGCCTAAATAGGCAGAAATTTTCAATGAAATGGAGTGGGCTTTATGGAAATTAAGCGTGATAGTTACCTTGAGCAGTTGATTTCATATCGTTTTGATGGATTAGTGAAAGTAATTACCGGTATCAGGAGATGCGGAAAATCCTATCTTCTTAAAAAGATATACCGAGATTACTTAATTGAAAATGGTATAAAAGAAGAACAGATTATTACGATTGAGCTTGACCTTGCGAAAGACATTAAATATCGTAATCCGCTTATTCTTTCATCTTATGTAAGAGAGAATGTGGAAAAGAGCAAAGACGAGTATTATCTTTTTGTTGATGAAATTCAAATGTCTGATGAGGTGACTAATCCATATAATCCGGACGGTAAGAAAATTACTTTTTACGATGCTCTTAATGATTTGAGAGGTTTATCGAATTTAGATGTTTATGTGACAGGAAGCAATTCAAAAATGCTTTCCAGCGACATCCTTACTGAGTTTAGAGGACGAAGTGATGAAATAAGAGTACATCCACTTAGTTTTGCGGAATATTACTCTGCTGTTGGTGGGGATAAAAATGAAGCATTTGATGAATACGCATTTTATGGTGGCATGCCACTTATCTTGTCAAGACCTAATGATACGGCTAAGATGAATTATTTGAAATTGCTTTTCTCAGAAGTGTATATTAAGGACATTGTTGAACGTAAGAGAATCGAAAGACAAGATGTTCTGGAGCAGGTTTTAGATTTGCTCTGTTCATCGGTAGGTTCATTAACAAATCCGACTAAAATTGCGAATACTCTGAAATCTAAACAAGGCGTCGGTGTGTCTGCCAATACGATTCGAGCATATATCGGGCATTTGGAGGATGCGTTCCTTTTTTTAGAAAGTAAGCGATATGATGTAAAAGGGAAATCCTATTTTGATTCGCCAAATAAATATTACTGCGAGGATATTGGACTTAGAAATGCAAGAATAGGTTTTCGTCAGCAGGAAATGACGCATATAATGGAGAATATCCTATATAATGAGTTAAATATCAGACAGTTTTCCGTTGATGTTGGTGTTGTTTATGCAAGGACACTTAGTGAAAAAGGCAATTCAATCCGCACTCCAAGGGAAATTGATTTTGTCGTAAATTCAGGAGGAAAACGAACTTATATCCAGTCAGCGTATGCGATGCCTACGGATGAAAAAGCAGAAGCAGAACTCAGACCATTTACGCTTACAGGAGATTCTTTTCCTAAAATTGTTGTAAGGAAAGATATTGGAAAGCGTTGGTATGATGATAATGGTATTTTAAATATCAATGTGATTGATTTCCTTTTGGATAAGGAACTTATATAAAAAAGAGCATATAGCGATTGTTGGATGAGATACACTGTGCACAAAAACAAGATGAGCTGTCACAGATATGGAAGGATTAACTGCTAACGCAGGAATAAATGCTGTGACGAACTGCATAAATGGACTAAAAAATGTCATTTCATCAAAAAAAAGTGGCAAAATGGCATTTTTTTGAGAAATTTCATGTGGAAATCGAGCAAATTACCACATGAACCTTGAATAAAGTGGGGGGTATGGTAAAATAATTCCAAATATATGATAGAGAATCTTCTATCAATGACATATATGATAGACGCAGATGATAGGATACACGAACTGCCATACGGCTGCTAGCCAAAAGCAGTTTAATCCACAGATATAAGAGAGGAGGCAGTCTATGAGAAAAAAGATAAGCCGGATAAAAAGAGGTCTGGCGGTAATGCTATCTGTCTGCATGGTATTCGGTGTGGCACCGATTCAGGCAGGGGCAGAGGAAAATGATTCAGAAATTGCAGTGCAGGCAAATGATAGTGCTGGAAAGACTGAACAGCAATCCACGGATGAAGAAGAGTGTAAGCATGAGGGTGTTGAAATAACTTTCAACAGCAACGGTTTCGGAAACTGCCCGAAATGCAATGCAACCGTATATCAGCCTGCTGTTGAAACAACTGACAAATATGACATTGACGATGACAGCATGAAAGAGAATGTTTACGAAATCAGCAATGCAGGTCAGCTGTACTGGTTTGCAGGGCTTGTAAACGGCACTCTTGATGGAGTTAAACAAAACAGATTAGCCAATGCAGTTCTGACAGCCAACATCACAGTAAATGAAAATCTTCTTGAATCCTTACAATACGATACAGAGGGCAACGTTTCCAACGGAAGTGATTTTATAAGCTGGACACCGATTGCAGATTGTATGGAAGATCATATAACACAGTATTCAGGAACGTTTGACGGAAATAATAAAACCGTAAGTGGTTTGTACTTTAATGGTAATTCAATACGTATTGGATTATTCGGAAGTTCAGAAGCTGATGGCAACATAAAAAATGTTGGAGTTGTTGATTCCTATTTCAAGGGGAATAATTTTGTGGGCGGTGTGTGTGGACGCAATGACGGCACAATCACAAACTGTTATAATGCAGGGAATCTTACCGCTATTGAGTCAGCTGCTACTATAGGCGGTATATGTGGATACAATGGTGGCACAATCACAAACTGTTATAACACAGGAACTGTTACCGCTACCGACTCAGTAGCTTCTGTGGGTGGTGTGTGTGGCTGTAGTATTGCACCAATTTCAAACTGTTATAACATAGGAACTGTTACCGCTACCAGCTCAGATTCTGATATAAGCGGTATATGTGGATACTATTATGGGCCAATCAAACATTGCTATCACCTCGCAGACACAGAAGATGAAAATGGCGGCAAAACCACCGCACAATTTGCAAGCGGTGAAGTTGCGTATCTTCTCTCACAAGGTTGTACAGTAGGTGAAGGTGAAGATGCCGTAACTTACAGTGGTTCTGTATGGGGACAGGCACTTGGCGGAAATGGTGATACATATCCTGTTCTTGATAGCACAAAAAGAGTTTATCAGGTAGATAAATATGACGGCTGTGAAGGAAAACCGGGCAGTTCAACAAAGGTATATTCCAATCAGAGTACGTCAATATATGAAGAACATTCTTTTGCTTATGAGCCTGTAGAAAATGGTAATGCTATTAAGGCAACTTGTAACGAGTGTGGTGCAACCTACACCGTAAAACTTACACGGCCGGCAGCAACATCAGATGAAAAAATTGTCTATGATGGAACAGAAAAGAAAGCCGGAACAGCAATAGACTCTGGCAACACAGGTATAGAGATAATTCCTGAAAATGCCATTACCTATGCAACGGTAACAAATGGCACACCATCTACTTATAGTACAACAGCACCGAAAAATGCTGGTACATACAAAGCAAAGCTTACATTAGGCACAGGAAATAACATAGTTTCTATTGAGATAAATTTTACGATTGAAAAAGCAGCTTCACCACTAAACATGCCGGAAGCTGCGATGGCACCGGCGCACAGTACAAAGAAGGTTGGTGACATTACGCTTCCGGATGGCTGGAACTGGTCTGATAACGATAAGGACACAGTACTTACAGAGGGTGTGGCTGTGACAGCAACAGCAGTTTATACAGGAGCTGACAAGGGTAATTACGAGACAGAAAGTGTAAGTATTACGATCACAAGAAGAGTATGTGACCATAAGAATACGGAAGTGAGAGATAAGAAAGATGTTACCTGTACCGAGGATGGATACAGTGGCGATGTCTATTGTAAGGACTGTACCGTATTAGTGACCCGAGGGTTTGTGATCACGCATCCGGGTCATCAGTTAAGAGAAGTAGCAGCAAAGGATGCGACAGCGACTGTGGCAGGCAATATAGCATACTATGTATGTGAGAATGCAGGCTGCGGCAAGTACTTTGTGGATAATGCGGCGAAGACGGAGATTACCGATAAGTCAAGCATTATCATTCCAGCTACAGGAGGTGGTTCATCGTCAGGAGGTGGTTCATCGTCAGGAGGTGGTTCTTCATCCAGTGGCGGTGCCTCAAGTGGAGGCTCATCAAGTGATGGTACATCTGGCGGCGGTACATCATCGGGAACAACCGATAAGCCGGGAACAACCGACAAGCCGGGAGCAACAGAGCAGCCTGAAGAAAACGATAAGCCGTCTGTACCGAAAAAAGGTACGAAGATAAAGGGCAACGATGGTTCGGCCTACATAGTTACGAGTGGCAAGGGCAAAACACCGACAGTACAGTACACTGCTCCAAAGAGTACTGCAAAAGGAACGGTTACCATTTCGGCAAAGGTTAAGGTTGATGGAGTATCTTATAGAGTAACATCCATTGCGGACAATGCCTTTAAGAACAATAAGAAAATTACAAAGGTAGTGATTGGCTCAAACATTGTTACGATTGGAAAGAATGCGTTTGCCAAGTGTACAAATATAACAAGTATTGTAATAGGAAAGAATGTTACAAAGATAGAAAAAAATGCTTTTTATGGCTGCGGGAAGTTGAAGAAGATTACGATTAAATCAGAGAAACTGACTTCAAAATCAGTAGCGAAATATGCTTTTAGCCGTATCGGCAAAAAGACAGTGATCAAAGTTCCCACAAGTAAATATAAAGCATACAAGAAGATGCTTTATGCAAAGGGACTGAATAAGAAAGTCCGAATTTTGAAATATTGATGCAAAAAGAGGGTTGGTGATATCGCACCAAAGTTGGCAAATCAGAGACGATTTATCGGGCAAATCCCATGCATCAAGATGTTGCAGTATCATGATGTTATAGAGGCGGCAGTACCACATCTTGCTAGAGTGGTGTCTGCCGTTTTCTAACAGCAGTATGTATTTGCTTCCTTTGCCTGTTTGGAAGTATACAGGTATATGCGGCAGAATATTATGGAGATTTTCAATACGAAGATAATGGAGAAAACGTATCAATTTATGCGTATAAGCCATCATAGACCATATACTGTCAGTAGTGCCGGTTTACCGGCTTGGCTGCAACATGGATATCGAGGCGGCAAGAGTGGCTTGTGAAAGGATGAAAAGTGCTTTTCATATCCCGGATCAAATGATATAATGATTCCAAAATGTTGATAAACGTACATTTTATAATTCTAAAATGTTGATATACATACATTTTAAAAACAAAAAATGTTGATTTGAGGTGCGTTATGCTAAAAAGAAAGGCAACAGCTTTTATCGAAAATTGGATTCAATAGAAAGAGAAAAAATGTCTTGTGGTACAGGGAGCATGCGTTAAAATAGGACTAAATCAAGAGAAACCTTATAAATAAAGGGTTTTGAATGATTTAAGTCCTATTTTTTTATCAATTTGAGGTAAAGATCAGGACGGCGCCGAACAAATCTATACCTACATTGCCAGTTATTCATGTTAGATATACGACATTTCTGGTATGACAATGATTTCTCATTGAACGCTATCAGGAGACCGTGGCACTTGGACTTACTGCAAGACAGCTGCTGTTTTCTGTGGCAGGTGTTGTTGCATATAAAGCTACACATTAAAAAGGAATCTGTGAGACAGATTCCTAAATAAGGGAGAAACCCTGACGAAGAATGGAGTTCCAGTTGCTTTTCTGATATAGAAATCGTATAACAATTACCATTTGCTTTTCTTTATCAATAGTGTAAAAGGCTAGGTAATTATTAACTATAATAAAACGAATTTCCCAACTTGCCAGAACGGGGTCATCTACAAGACGAAACTTTTCGGGTATATCTGCCAATGAGTTGATTTGTTCTGTAGCTGCATCAAGCAGATGATCGGCGGCAGTAGGTTTTTTCAGAGTAAATTCGATGCAGTCAGCGGCACGCAGGATATCACGTTCTGCGGTAGCTGTGATGTGAATGATATAACTCATCTGCGACGTTTACTCCGAATATCAGCCATTGCTTCTGAGAATGGTCGGGTGTTGCCAGAGGCAATATCATCCATACCTTCTTTGATCTGGCTATATAATTCAAAGCGATTGGTTAATTCTTCGTAGGCTTCAATGCTCATAACAGCAAGATCGCCTTTTCCATTCTTCGTAATAAAAACTGGTTCAGGATAATTGTGACAAAATGTTGAGATTTCGTTGTAGTTATTCCTTAAATCAGCACTTGATTTGATTGTTGGCATAATGAACACCTCTTTATTTGATAACAAAATTATACACAAATTTTGTTATATAGTCAATGGGAATGTGAGAATATTATATGTCAGTTTTTGTAATTATATTCGATTGACTTCCTTTGGGGAGCAATCCGGGCACCAGCCGGGGTTGTTCCCGGTGTGGGTGCGCCTAGCGGCGCACGTTTCTAATGGGTTAAAGTCCCGAATCCGCCCGGTAGTGGGAAGGATATAGCCGAAGGGTGTCCATCGTGAGATGGAATCTGAAGGAAGCTGGAAGTGAGGAACATACTAACTCATGGGCAAATCTCTGGTCTGACGAACAGAAATCTCATATAAGGTTATGCGTGAGGATAAGGCTGCCCACCAAGTCGAAGTCCAATAACTACACGGAATCATGCATGATAAATGAGGCAGTTGACAATCTTGACATGGATGGCATGCAGCAGGTTGCCGATGAACTGAAAAGCTGTATCTTTACTGGAGCAGAGAGCGAAAAAGCTAAGAAGCTGATTGATGCGATCGAGGAGATGGATGTGGATATCTGTCTGGAGATTATGGATAGCTGGGGTGTGTAAGGGATATATTCAAAAATTATGTATGCAATAGAATACATGTTACATCATTGTTTGTAGAGATCATTATAAAGATTAAGCACCTGTTATAGGGTGCTTTTTCTTTACTCAGAAATATTATAAAAAAAGGTGTAACCAGAAGAAAATAAATCGTACTTATATTGTGAAAGGAGAAACAACTAAACTGAAGTAAAAGGGAAAAAGGAAGGAGATTAGCATGAAGAGAAAAAAGATTTCATTATGTCTGGCTGGAATTCTTTTATGTGCCAGTGCATTAGGAGGAGCAGATAGGGCATATGCAACAGAATCAAATGATGAAAAGATTCTTGCAGAAATTGAGAAAAGGGAAGAAAATGTTATCGATGAGGAATATTTAGAAAATGAAAATGAAGCCGTTTTAAATAATGAAATGATAACAGAATATGTAGACGAATACAAGGAAGAAACAGGGGAATATCCGGAATATTATGCTGGAACATATGTGAATGATGATGGAAATTTGGTTGTATGTGTTACTGATGATTCATCAGAAATTACGGAGAACATGATGGATGTGGCAGATAATGAGGACATTATTATTCAGGAGGTGGAAACAAATATCAATGATATCATGGATCTATACGATTTTATTGGTGATATCTATGAAGAGGCTTACGAGGAATATGTGGATAACGAAGAAATGAACGCTGTAACCGACGAAGATGAAGAGTATGCCGAAATGTTAGATTCTATGACGGGTTATTATGTGGATGAAGAAAATAATAACATTGTTATAGAATTAAAAGATCTGGATACTCAGAAAGTAGAGGCTTTTAAAGAATTATTTTCTGATGATAGCTGTATTGTTTTTGAGGAGGGGGAGCAGGTAACATAAACAACAGGTTGGAGGCCTGGTAGAAAAATATATACACCATCAAGTTCAATGAGTACAGGATATCGTGCGTATTGGTATAGTCCTTCAGGAAAAAAATATAAAGGAAATAGTTTGACAGGAGATACTTTTACATATAGTTATATAAGTAAGATTGTAAATAATCAGTTGAGAACAGGTGCGTATTTATATTAGAAAATTGCATCAGAACAATTTTTTGTTCTGATGCAAAAAACAAATGAGTGGGGAGATGTATATGACAGACGAGAATATTATAAAGTTATATTTTGAACGTTCAGAATTAGCAATTTTGGAAACCGACAAAAAATATTCCAGACTATGTAACAATGTTGCAGAAAATATTTTAAAGATAAGAGAAGATATTGAGGAATGTATAAATGATACCTATTTGAGTGTATGGAATAAGATACCACCTGTGAAACCGCATATTTTTTCAGCATTTTTATGTAAGATTACAAAAAATTTAGCAATAAAAAAATATGAATATCTGACAGCAGAAAAAAGAAATCCTAATTTGGAAGTGGTACTTTTAGAGTTAGAAGAATGTGTTTCTGGAAGAGAATCTATTGAAGATCACATAAATGAAAAGGAATTGGTCATTCTCATAACAAATTTCTTAAGACAACAAAGGCAACGTGAAAGAGTTGTTTTTATTCTAAGATATTGGTATTTAGAACCAATACATCAAATTGCCAAGAAAACAGGATGTAGCAAGAGTAATGTTAAAGTTATATTGATGCGAACCCGTAGACAACTGCAGGAATATTTGACTAAGGAAGGAATAAAAATATGACAAAAAAAGAATTGTTTTGGGCAATTAACGATTTAGATGAAGAATTTATTGATGAGGCATTAAAATATAAAAATAAAGGGAAAAAGTATTATATAATTCTGACAATGGCAGCTTGCTTTTTCTTAGTATTTATATGTCGATATGAGATGGCATATGTATATCATGGAGAAGGGACGGCATCAGAAATTCAATTAGTCGTGATGCCAAATAATAGAGTGTGTTTTTATGAATTATCAGAATTAAGACGTTATGAACAGAAGAATCTTAGTAAAAGATTAGGTGAGCTGATCTTTGATAGAGAACAAATTTTAAATTATGATAAGAATAAAAATACAGTTTCAATGTATGTACCGGAAAAAGTTTATAAGGAGAAAGGAAAAGATAATTACGCAAAAATCATATTAAAAGTAGATGGAAAATATTGGGAAGCAGAGTTTTTATCGTTTTTAATTGAAACCGTACCATCAGAATCGGAGTCTGCACTTACTAATATTATGGGTCATGAATATGATTATTCAGCATATACTTTTGGAACAGTTTTAGAAGAAATCTATGGTGTATCAGATAAGTCTGACATTACACAAATTTTACTAAAACCATCAGAAAAAAATATCTGTACTATAGATGATCCGGCTGTTATACATGAAATCTATTCTATTACAAAGGACATGAAAGTAGTAGGTGATGATGAATTGGCACCAGAGCTGACTACGGAAAAAATAAAGCGAAGAAAAAGAAAATCAGATGAAAAATTATCTAGTATATTTTATTTTCAACTAAAAGATGGGCAGAAAATCATCCTATATTATTTACAGAGTTATGGAGCGTTTGTAAGTAATGATGAGGATTATTATGTACCATTATCAGACGAAGATATGAGGAAGATAGAGAGAATTATAAGAAATAACAGTTGACAAATAGAACCATCTGTCATATACTTTGCCTATCAAATAGTTTGATAATCAAATTATTTGATAGGCAAATAATTTTTAAAGGGTAAATAAAAGGAGAATATTATGTTAGAGAACTTAAAAACAATCATTGCAGAGCAGTTAAACGTAAATGAAGACGAGATCAAGGAAGAAAGCAATTTCAAAGATGACCTTGGAGCAGATTCTTTGGATTTATTTGAGCTTGTGATGAGCTTAGAAGAAGAATACGGAATCGAGATTCCATCTGATGACTTAGAAAAGATCGCAACTGTAAATGATGTTATCGAATATTTAAAAGCAAAAGGTGTGGAAGCATAGAAATGAAAACCGAGATTACAGAATTACTGGGGATCGAATATCCGATCATTCAGGGAGGCATGGCATGGGTTGCAGAATATCATCTTGCTTCTGCAGTATCAGAAGCAGGTGGTCTTGGTATCATCGGGGCAGCGAGTGCACCACCGGAAGTCGTGCGGGAACAGATCCGTAAAGTCAAAGAACGGACAGAGAAACCATTTGGTGTCAATGTCATGCTGATGAATCCGAATGCACCGGAAGTTGCACAGGTGATCGTGGAAGAAGGTGTAAAAGTCGTTACTACAGGTGCAGGAAATCCGGCAAAATTTATGCCGATGTGGAAAGAGGCAGGCATCAAAGTGATTCCGGTCGTTGCAAGTGTCGCAATGGCGAGAATGATGGAAAAAGCCGGTGCAGACGCAGTCGTAGCAGAAGGAACAGAATCCGGCGGACATATCGGTTCTGCGACAACGATGACACTAGTACCGCAGGTTGTCGATGCGGTAAAGATTCCGGTCATTGCAGCCGGAGGCATCGGAGATGGCAGAGGGCTTGCAGCAGCCATGATGCTTGGTGCAAAAGCCGTTCAGATGGGTACACGTTTCGTCGTGGCAAAAGAATCCATCGTACATGAAAATTATAAAGAACGGATCATCAAGGCAAAAGATATTGATTCGGAAGTGACCGGACGAAGTACCGGACATCCGATCCGCGTACTCCGCAACCATATGACAAGAGAATATCTGAAAATGGAAGCAGAAGGCGTCAGCTTAGAAGAATTAGAAGTGCTGACCTTAGGTTCTCTTAGAAAAGCTGTCATGGATGGTGATGTAGTTAATGGAAGTCTGATGGCAGGACAGATTGCAGGACTGATAAAAAAAGAACAGACTTGTAAAGAAATGATCGAGGAGATCATGCAGGAAGCAGAAGGGCTTTTATATAATAAGGAGAAATAGAAAAATGGGTAAACTGGTATTCATGTTTCCGGGACAGGGTTCCCAGTACATAGGAATGGGAAAAGAGTTTTACGATACCATGCAGGTGTGCAGGAATGTATTTGACCTTGCAAGTGAAGCTTCTGGTCTTGATGTGGCAAAACTTTGTTTTGAAGAAAATGATCAGATCAATATTACAGAATATACACAGATCGCCATGCTGACTACAGAAGCGGCGATTTATGCAGCCATAAAAGAAAAGGGCATCATACCCGATGTTACGGCAGGACTGAGTTTAGGCGAATACGGTGCACTGATCGCATCAGGAGTTATGAGCATGAAAGATGCATTTACAGTGATCAGGAAACGTGGAATTTACATGCAGAATGCCGTTCCCACCGGTGGTGCAATGAGTGCTGTCTTAGGCCTTGGGGCAGACATCATTGAAAAGATCTGTGAAGATACCGAAGGGATCGTATCGATCGCTAATTACAATTGTCCGGGACAGATTGTTATCACAGGAGAAAAAACAGCAGTCGATAAAGCAGGAGAGACCTTAAAGGAGGCAGGGGCAAAACGTATTGTACCGCTTAAAGTAAGCGGACCGTTTCATTCGAAGATGCTCATTCATGCCGGGGAACAGTTAGGAGCAGCTTTAAAAGACGTTGCGATCGCTGATAAATTTATCCCATATGTGGCAAATGTAACCGCAGATTATGTGACAGATGCAAAAGAAGTAAAACCATTATTAGAACAGCAGGTAGCATCAAGCGTCCGCTGGCAGCAGACGATCGAGCACCTGATCGCCGACGGTGCAGATACGTTTGTAGAGATCGGGCCGGGCAGGACATTGTCAGGATTTATGAGAAAGATCGATCGGAATGTAACGGTATATAACATCGATAAGATGGAGGATTTTTTGAAATATGTTGACAGGTAAGATTGCTTTAGTGACTGGAGCAGGCAGAGGGATCGGAGCAGAGATCGCAAGAACTTTTGCAAGAGAAGGAGCTGCAGTCATCATCAATTATAATGGATCAAAAGAGAGAGCCGAAAAAGTGGCAGCAGAGATCATCGCAGCAGGTGGAAAAGCAGAAACTTATCAGTGCAATGTCGCAGATGATGCAGCCTGTAAGGAAATGATCGATACCTGCATTAAATCATATGGCAGGATCGATATTCTTGTGAATAATGCAGGGATCACACGGGATGACCTGTTGATGAGAATGTCAGAAGAAGATTTTGATGCAGTCATGGATACGAATTTGAAGGGAACATTTCATACAATACGCCATATGTCCCGTTATTTTCTGAAACAGAAAAGCGGAAAGATCATCAATATGTCATCGGTATCCGGTATTTTAGGCAATGCAGGTCAGGCAAATTATTCTGCAAGCAAAGCAGGTGTGATCGGACTGACAAAGAGTGTGGCGAGAGAATTAGCATCGAGAAGGATCAATGTCAATGCCATTGCACCGGGATTTATTGCAACCGATATGACAGATGCAATGACAGAAGAAGCCAAAGAGAAAATAGCAGAATCTATTCCATTCAAACGGATCGGACAGCCGGAGGAAATTGCGGAAATGGCACTGTTTTTAGCATCTGATAAGTCAGATTATATTACAGGACAGGTATTTGCAGTAGATGGTGGTATGACCATCTAAAGGAAAGAGAGCGAGGATATTATGAGCAGACGAGTTGTTGTAACCGGTTTAGGTGCCATCACACCGATCGGACTTAGTGTAGAGGAATTTTGGCAGTCCGTCAAAGAAGGAAAGATCGGATTTGCACCGATCACAAAATTTGATACATCAGAATATAAATGTCACATTGCAGCAGAAGTAAAAGGTTTTGAAGGAAAAAATTATATGGATTTTAAAGCCGCAAAACGAATGGAACTGTTTTCACAGTATGCAGTAGCAGCGGCAAAAGAAGCGATTAGTGATGCAAAACTTGATATGGAAAAAGAAGATCCATACCGCATAGGCTGTGCCATAGGTTCCGGAATCGGAAGTCTGCAGGCAATGGAACGTGAACATATAAAACTGTTAGAAAAAGGTCCGGGACGGGTGAATCCGCTGTTAGTACCGCTTATGATCACTAATATGGCGGCAGGAAATGTTTCTATCCAGTTTGGCTTAAAAGGTAAGAGTTTAAATGTCGTAACAGCCTGTGCAACAGGTACAAACAGTATCGGAGAGGCTTTCCGTTCGATCCAGTACGGAGAAGCAGATGTTATGGCAGCAGGTGGAACAGAAGGAAGTGTGACACCGATCGGAATTGCCGGATTTAGTGCACTGACCGCATTGTCAACCGTGGATGATCCGACAAAATGCTCTCTTCCATTCGACAAAAACCGCAGTGGATTTGTTATGGGAGAAGGTGCAGCAGTAGTCATCTTAGAAGAATTAGAACATGCAAAAAAACGTGGTGCAAAGATCTATGCAGAAGTGACAGGTTATGGCTGTACTTCAGATGCTTACCATATCACATCTCCGGCAGAGAATGGAGAAGGTGCAGCAAAAGCCATGTTATCAGCAGTAGCAGATGCCGGCTTAAAACCGGAAGACATTACCTATATCAATGCACATGGAACCGGTACACATCATAATGACCTTTTTGAAACGCGTGCGATCAAACTTGCCTTTGGGGAACATGCCAAAGATATCAAGATCAACTCTACAAAATCCATGGTCGGACATCTGCTCGGAGCAGCAGGAGCGATTGAATTTGTGACCTGTGTCAAAGAATTAGAAGAAGGTTATATCCACCGGACCGTCGGATATACGACCCCGGATGAGGAGATTGACCTTGATTACTGCAAAGAAGCAGTCACGGAAACGTTTTCTTATGCACTCAGCAACTCATTGGGATTTGGCGGACACAATGCCAGTATTTTATTAGCAAAATATGAGGGATAGAACATGTCATTATTAAATACAAAACAGATCATGGAGATCATACCGCACAGACAGCCGTTTCTGCTGTTAGATACGATTGAAGAATTGGAACCGGGTGTAAGAGCTGTTGGGAAAAAATGCGTCAGCTATAATGAACCTTATTTTGCCGGACATTTTCCAAAAGAACCGGTCATGCCGGGAGTCCTGATCATTGAAGCAATGGCACAGGCAGGGGCAGTAGCTATTCTTTCAGAGCCGGAAAATAAAGGAAAAACAGCATATTTTGCAGGCATCAGCCAGGCAAGATTTAAGCAGAAAGTAATACCGGGTGATGTGTTGACCTTAGAACTTGAGATCATCAAGCAGAAAGGACCGGTCGGAGTCGGACGGGGGACTGCAAAAGTTGATGGAAAACTTGCAGCATCCGCAGAACTTACATTTGCAATAGGAGATGGAAAATAGCAATGATACCTTTATTTAAGAAAAAGACAACAGAAGAAAAAGCAGATGTCATTATCTGTCCGTCCTGTAAGAAAGAACTGGTAAAATCAGAAGTTGTGGCAAATAAATATGTCTGCTATGAATGTGGCAATTATTTCAGGGTCCGTACTTCAAACCGTCTGAAAATGGTAGCAGATCCTAAAAGTTTTACACCGTGGTTTGAAGAGATGGAATTTCAGAATCCCTTAGATTTTCCGGGATATGAGGAAAAGATCCTAGCGGCACAGGAAAAGACAAAACTGCATGAGGCGGTTACGATCGGAGAAGCAAAAATCTATGGAGAATCTGTCGTACTCGGTATCTGTGATGCAAGATTTATGATGAGCAGCATGGGACATATCGTAGGAGAGAAGATCGCAGCATCCGTAGAGCGTGCAACGGAGAAAAAACTTCCGGTCATCTTATTCTGCTGTTCCGGTGGAGCAAGAATGCAGGAAGGGATCATTTCTTTGATGCAGATGGAAAAGACATCTGCCGCCCTGAAACGCCACTCCAATGCAGGTTTATTATATATTCCGATTTTGACAGATCCAACAACCGGAGGAGTCACTGCCAGTTTTGCCATGTTAGGAGATATCATACTTGCAGAACCAAAAGCACTGATCGGTTTTGCCGGTCCAAGAGTGATCGAGCAGACGATCGGGGAGAAGCTGCCGGAAGGATTCCAGCGGGCAGAATTTCAGTTAGAGCATGGATTTGTAGATGCGATCGTGGAAAGAAAAGATTTAAAAAAGACATTGTATCAGATCTTAAAACTGCATCATGTCAAAGACGGCTATGCGAATTTTACAGAAAAATGCGAAGATAAATTCATACCGAGTGAACTGATGCGGGAGCGTGCCGCAAAGAGCAAGAGCATGAGTGCATGGGAAAAAGTAAAGGCAGCCAGAGGTGTGGAACGCCTTGCTTCGGTAGATTATATGGGAGAAATATTTGAAGATTTTATGGAACTTCATGGCGACCGGTATTTCAGGGATGATCCGGCAGTTGTCGGTGGGATTGCAACAATCAATGGTCAGCCGGTGACTGTGATCGGTATTCATAAAGGAAAAGATATCAAAGACTGTATGCGGCATAATTATGGAATGCCATCACCGGAAGGTTACCGGAAAGCACTCCGTCTGATGAAGCAGGCAGAAAAATTCCATAGACCGGTGATCACCTTTGTCAATACTTCCGGTGCTTTCTGCGGTATGGAGGCAGAAGAAGGAGGACAGGGCGAAGCGATCGCAAGAAACCTGTATGAAATGTCAGACTTAAAAGTTCCGATCCTTTCTCTGATGATCGGAGAAGGCGGCAGCGGTGGAGCACTTGGACTTGCCGTTGGAAATGAGGTCTGGATGATGGAAAATGCTACCTATTCGATCCTATCACCGGAAGGCTTTGCTTCTATTTTGTGGAAAGATGGAAAACGGGCAAAAGAAGCCGCTGAGGTAATGAAGATCACAGCAGAAGATCTATACCAGTTACATGTAGTAGAAAAGATCATACCGGAATTTGGCGGGGCAGATCAGGACGCACTGCATGATATTTCGATGTTTATGAAATATCATATCTGCGAATTTTTGAAAAAATGCAGTAACATGACAGGGGAAGAATTAGCCGAAGAACGTTACAGACGATTCCGCAGATTTTAAATGATTTGAAGGAGTAGGAAGATGAGAAGTCGAATATGTGGTACAGGAAGTGCACTGCCGGAAAAAATAGTAACGAATGATGATCTAAGCCAGATCATGGATACTTCTGACGAATGGATCAGAAGCCGTACCGGAATTGAACGCAGACATCTTGCTGTAGAAGAAACACTTACTTCGCTGGCAGTACAGGCGGCAGAAAATGCTTTAAAAGAAGCAGGGATGCAGGCAGATGCTTTAGATATGATCATAGCGGCAACACTTTCCGCAGATAAGATCTGTCCGTCCTTATCCTGTGAACTGCAAAGAGAATTAGGGGCAGTCAATGCAGTTGCTTTTGATATCAATGCAGCCTGCTCAGGTTTTATGTTTGCCTTGCAGACAGCAGATGCATATATCCGTTGTGGACAGTATAAAAATATACTGATCGTAGGTGGCGAGATCTTGTCAAAGCTGATGGACTGGAATGACCGTTCCACCTGCGTCCTGTTTGGTGACGGTGCAGGAGCAGCAGTCGTGACAGCAGATGAAACCTATGGTATACTAGGGAGTGTGCAGGGCTCTGATGGGGCAAAAGGTGAAGCACTCTGCTGTGAAAACCGTAAAAATAACAATCCTTATGTAAGTAATAAAAGTGTGCCTTCGTATGTATCCATGAACGGACAGGAAGTTTACAAATTTGCAGTACGGACAGTTCCAAAAGCAATCGAAGAAGCCATTAAAAAAGCAGGGCTTACGGTAGAAGATATCGATCTGTTTGTGATCCATCAGGCAAATATCCGTATCATTGAATCAGTATCAAAACGTTTAAAAGTTCCGATGGAGAAATTCCCTACAAACTTAGAAAATTGTGGAAATATTTCTGCAGGAAGTGTGCCGGTTCTGTTGGATCAGGTGAACCGGAGTGGTAAGATCAGGCAGGGAGATAAGATCGTACTTGCCGGATTTGGTGCAGGACTGACGTGGGGTGCATCGGTATTGACATGGTAGAATAAGAACGTTACGGATAAATCAGATATGCATATATACGGAGGATAGGATGGAAACAGAGAAAAGACCAGGCACTGACGAAGTGATCAATGAATTGTTAGTGAAGCTTTTCAAAAATATTATGGAAATAGAAGAACGATGTCTGATCACACCTGAATTTAAAGATATCAGTGTGAATGATATGCATATCATAGAAGCAGTCGGAAAAGAAGAACCAAAGAGCATGTCTACAGTTGCAAAGCTGTTGTCCATTACGACAGGAACCTTGACAAAACTGATGGATGCATTATCCGAAAAAGGTTATGTAGACAGGGAGCGTGGAAAAAAAGATAAACGCATCGTATTTGTGTCACTGACCGAAAAAGGACGCAGAGCTTATGCAAGACATGAGAATTTTCACAGGACAATGATCGAACATATGAAAGATGGATTGAGTGAAAATGAAACAACCGTGCTGGTGTATGCGCTGGCGAAGTTAAATGATTATTTTAACCGGATCTACAAAGCATAAGGGAAGCAGTAAGAAAGAATCTATAGGATCTGATAATAAATCAGATAGAAAACAGATACATAAAAGGCAGGATATACAAAGACGCTGTTGTCCTGCCTTTTTAATATTTTTTATAAGAGTGACTGGATTGTGATATCCGGTGTACGGGAAAGATCAAGACAGCTGCCGTCACCAAGCTGGACGATCGGTCTGGATAAAGACTGTTTATTTAGCATGATGATATTTGCACCTCTGCCATCTGAGAGCAGTACACGGTTCTGCTGGTAGGTAGATGCGATATGCTCTAAGAAAGTCAGGATAAATTTTGGATTGTATTTTGCAAGACCATCTTTTTCAAAAGCAGCAATAACCTGAAACGGGCAGAGTGGTGCACGGTAAGATCTTGCTGCGGTCATTGCATCATAGACATCTGCGATCGCAATGATCTGTGCAAAGTCGTCAATCTCAGTTCCCTTCAAATTTTGTGGATAACCGCTTCCATCGCAGCGTTCATGGTGCATAAGTGCGGCATTCTTAACACGGTTGTCTAACTGGGGATACTGAAGTAAAATCTCATATCCTAAGGTAGGATGTTTCCGTACAAGTGCAAATTCTTCATCGGTATATTTTCCCGGTTTATTTAAAATCTCAGGTGGGATCTTAGCTTTTCCGATATCATGTAGTAATGCTGCAAGGATCAGTACATCAAAATCTTCTTTTGACATTTTAAGCCACTTGCCTAACATACCTGTGATTAAAGCTACATTTAACGAATGTGCATAGATACTGTCATCAACAGAACGCATATTGTGCAACATATCGAACATTTCAATAGAGTTGCGGGTTTCTTTCAGTAAAGACATTGCAGTTTTAAATAATGGATCAACCGCTTCTAATCCGTTCCCGGAAATAAAGGATGAAAGAGAATTTTTAATATCTCCGGTGGAACGGGAATAATCAAATTGAAAAGTCTGGAAAAGTGAAGAACTCTTTACCCGTTGGGAATAGGTCGGTTCCTGGACATTTCCCTTAGGGATCGTTTTTTGTGCTTCCGGTGCCGGTGCTTCAACTGCATCTCCTTCGATCGGAACACTGGGGATTCCGTAAAAGCTGATACGTGCGATCAGCTGATCTGTTAATGAAACACCGTCATTGATAATTAACTGACCATGTTTTGTTTTTACCGGTAAGGCAGTTACCATACCCTCTTCTAATTGTGTTGTTTTTATAATCTGCATGTGAAAAGCTCCCCCTTAATCAATCAGCCAAATTTCTAAATAATACCTTACAATGATATGAGAGTCAACAAGTCAGAACTCTTATCTTGCAAGCAGGAACGCTTTCTGACCTTTTGCCACCTTGTATCATAGAAAATTATAAAACGAATCTGTAAATTTCGCAATGGTTATTGTTGATTTATTGCTAAATTATAATGGAAAATACTTGACAACATATAAAAAAGAGCGTACCCTTAATACGCAGTATAGAAATTAAACGATACAATTCAATCATATAGCTTTCTCTTATTCAGAGTGATGGAGATACATAGGATCTGTGAAGTCACGGCAACCCCTGTGAGGAAGGTGCCAGCCTGAGCGAGTAATTCGAACAATAAGAGGATTTGATCTTACGATCGCAAAGAATCTTGTCCGCTTATGTGTTTCACATGAAGCGGATTTTTATTGTGTAAAAAAATGATACATGATAAAAATGCTCCGCAAGGATGCGTAATATACATTTTCTCTTAAGAGAGCAGTGTTTGGATAAAATCGGATCAACAATGTGAGAGGAGAACAACAGTGGAAAAAAGATTATTTACATCCGAATCAGTAACAGAAGGACATCCTGACAAGATCTGTGATGCGATCTCTGATGCAATCTTAGATGCATGTATGGAACAGGACCCGATGAGCCGTGTAGCATGTGAAACAGCAGCCTGTACAGGTTTTGTCCTGATCACAGGAGAGATCACAACAAAAGCGGTACTTGATATTCCGGCAATCGCAAGAAAGACGATCTGCGAGATCGGTTATGACAGTTCCGAAAAAGGATTTGACGGAAATACCTGTGCAGTCATGGTGGCATTAGATAAGCAGTCACCGGATATTGCAATGGGTGTAGACAAAGCATTAGAGGCAAAAGAAAATAAGATGACAGATGCACAGATCGAAGCGATCGGTGCAGGCGATCAGGGTATGATGTTTGGCTATGCCACAAATGAAACAGAAGAATATATGCCATATCCGATCTCTTTAGCGCATAAGTTGGCAAAACAGCTTACAGCAGTCAGAAAAGACGGAACACTGCCATATTTAAGAGCAGATGGAAAATCACAGGTATCTGTAGAATATGATGAAAATGGCAAACCAAGCCGCCTAGAGGCAGTTGTCATTTCTACACAGCATGATGAAAAAGTAACCCAGGAACAGATCCATGAAGATATTAAGAAATATGTTTTAGATCCGATCCTTCCGGCAGATATGATTGATGAACATACCAAAATGTTTATCAATCCGACCGGCCGTTTCGTGATCGGTGGACCACAGGGAGATGCAGGACTGACAGGACGTAAGATCATCGTAGATACTTATGGTGGATATGCACGTCATGGCGGTGGAGCTTTCTCCGGTAAAGACTGCACAAAAGTAGACCGTTCAGCCGCTTATGCAGCACGTTATGTAGCAAAAAATATCGTTGCAGCAGGACTTGCAGAGCGTTGTGAGATTCAGCTTGCATATGCAATCGGAGTAGCACAGCCGACATCTGTTATGGTAGATACCTTTGGAACAGGTAAGATCTCAGAGGAAAAATTAGATGAGATTGTACGTAAACACTTTGATCTTCGTCCGGCAGGAATCATTAAGATGTTAGATCTTAGAAGACCGATCTACAAAGGGACAGCAGCATATGGACATTTTGGCAGAACAGATTTAGATCTGCCATGGGAAGCGTTGGATAAAGCAGAGGAACTGAAAAAATACTTAGCGTAATGCTCCATACATTTTTATGAAATGTTTAGAATCTATATGATTTTTTCATGTGGATTTGATGATTTTCATGTTATAATGAGTCATAGGAACTTTTGATGAGTTTCTATGACTTTTATTTTTGAAAGGAATTAGACGATGAAATTACGGACAAGGCTCACGATTTCTTTCTGCATTATCATCTTTGTACCGATCTTATCGGCATGTCTGGTGTTGTTTGGTTTCCAGAAGAGCCATATGAAGACGATCGAGCAGACATATGGGATCGAGAGCAAGAATTATAATTATCTGATGAATTCTGTGCAGTTGTTAAATCGTTATACGAAAAAGAATTATGAATATCTGTTAAGTGAAACGTCTAAGAATCCGGATCATTTTTTGGATCGGGCTTATTTAGAGTCAGTAAATAAAGAATTAGATGAGAAATATTCTTACCTGATCGTAAGAAAAGAAGATAAACTCATCTATGTAGGGAAAAAAACAGAGGGACTGACAGCAGATGACCTGCCGGAATATGAGGAAACAGCACCAAATGCAATCGCAGGAACATATGTGGATGGCGATGAACAGGTGCTGATCAAACAGATTGATTTTATGTTTACGGATGGGGAACGGGGAAGTGCATTTATCATTACATCTTCCCATGAACTTTTGCCGGAGATCCAGAGCCTGATCGTAGACGGATTTGTTTCTATTATACTGATCCTGCTCTTTACGGCAGCAATGCTCATTATCTGGATCTATCAGGGGATCATCCGTCCTATCAAAAAATTAGAAGTGGCAACCTTAAATATCCAGCAGGGTAATCTCGATTTTACTTTAGAAACAGATGGAAAAGATGAGATCAGTGAATTATGTGCCAGTTTTGAGGAAATGCGGAAACGGCTGAAAGAATCCGCAGAAAAGCAGATGGCAAGTGAACGGGAGAACAAAGAACTGATCAGTAATATCGCACATGATCTAAAAACACCGATCACAGCCGTCAAAGGTTATTCTGAGGGATTGTTAGACGGAGTCGCAGATACACCGGAGAAAAGGGAGAAGTATCTGCGGACGATCAACAGCAAGGCAAATGAGATGGATGCACTGTTAAATGAACTGACATTGTATTCTAAGATCGATACGAACCGTATTCCGTATAATTTTAATAAATTAAATGTAGCAGCATATTTTAATGACTGTATTGAGGAGATCGGTATGGATTTAGAGAATAAGAATATCGGTCTTGCGTATTTTAATTATGTAGACAATGACGTCATGATCATAGCAGATCCGGAACAGTTAAAGCGTGTTGTCAATAATATTGTTGGAAATTCCATTAAATATTTAGATAAAAAGCAGGGACTTATCAATATCCGTATCAAAGATGTCGGAGATTTCATACAGGTTGAGATCGAAGATAACGGACGGGGGATCGCAGCGAAAGACCTGCCATACATATTTGAACGTTTTTACCGGGCAGATGCATCGAGAAATTCAGCAACTGGTGGAAGTGGTATCGGACTTTCCATAGTAAAGAAGATCATAGAAGACCATGGGGGCAAGATCTGGGCAACCAGTAAAGAGTCTGTGGGCACTGTGATGTATTTTGTAATTAGAAAGTATCAGGAGGTTATACAGGATGAGTAAAGTACTGATTATCGAAGATGAAGTGGCGATCGCCGATTTAGAGAAAGATTATTTAGAACTCAGTGGATTTGAAGTGGAAGTGGAAAATTCAGGTGATGTCGGTTTAGAGCGGGCATTGGCAGAAGAATTTGATATGTATATCTTAGATCTGATGCTGCCGGGGATTGACGGATTTGAGATCTGCAAGCGTATTCGGGAAGTGAAAAACACACCGATCCTTATGGTGTCAGCAAAAAAAGATGATATTGATAAGATCAGGGGCTTAGGTCTTGGAGCAGATGATTACATTACAAAGCCGTTTTCCCCTAGTGAACTTGTTGCAAGAGTAAAGGCACACCTTGCCCGATATGAAAGACTGATCGGCAGCAGCCAGCAGGAAAATGATATCATAGAGATCCGCGGTATACGCATAGATAAGACTGCACGACGCGTCTGGGTGAATAATGAGGAAAAACAGTTTACGACAAAAGAATTTGACCTTTTGACTTTTTTGGCAGAGCATCCAAATCATGTTTTTACCAAAGAAGAATTATTTCGTGAGATCTGGGATATGGAATCTGTTGGAGATATTGCAACCGTTACGGTTCACATTAAGAAGATCAGGGAAAAGATCGAGATCAACACAGCAAAGCCACAGTATATTGAAACCATCTGGGGCGTAGGATACAGGTTTAAAATATAATGGAAAAAGAATGGAATATCATATATGAAGATGCAGAACTGATCGTCACTTACAAACCGTCTGATCTTGCAGTCCAGACAAGCAAAATGGGTCAGAAAGATCTTGTAAGCATGTTGAAAAATGATCGTGTAAAAAAGAAAGAACCGCCGTATGTGGCAGTCATCAACCGGTTAGACCAGCCGGTGGAAGGGCTTGTCCTTTTTGCTAAAACAAAAGAGGCAGCAGCAGATTTAAGCAGGCAGCTGCAGGGAGGGCAGATCGGCAAATATTATCGGGCAGTTGTTTTAAACCAGACAGGAAAAGATTTGACGGCAGGAGAGAAAGGAACACTGACGGATTATCTGTTAAAAGACGGAAAGACAAATCTTTCAAAAGTAGTAAATGCCGATACAAAAGGAGCCAAAAAAGCCGTTTTGGAATATGAAGTGCTAACGGTGAAAGAGAATCGTGCAGATCTTTTTATACATCTTCAGACTGGACGGCATCACCAGATCCGGGTGCAGATGGCACATGCGAATCTTCCGCTTGCCGGAGATAGAAAGTATGGAAAAACAGATAGTATGGTATCCGGCATGACAGGTATTGCACTTTGTTCAGTGAAACTTCAGTTTATGCATCCGAAGACTAAGAAAAAAATGGAATTTTCCATTGAACCGGAGAATCGAATTTTCCAATTATTATAAGAAACATTAACGCATAGAAAAATAAAGAACCACACATAATTTTTCTATGAAAAAAATAATGAATTGGGAAAAGGGAACGAAAATTGCAAAGTTGTTATTGACCATAGCGGCAGTTTATCTTGGAATGCAATATCTGTTTCCAATGGTACTGCCGTTTTTGTTTGCCATTCTGTTTGTACGGCTGCTATATCCGTTTGCTGTAAAGTTAGAAAACAGATATAAGATGACAAAAACGGTATCGAGAGCGATCGTCTATGTGTTATTTCTGCTGATTTTAGCGGCTGTTGCAGCAGGACTTTTATATCTGTGTTATCGTTTGGGCAGCAGTTGTATGAAAAACATGGATAGTATACTTTGTGATGCAAAAAGTATTTTTCACACCTGCTGTATGCGGCTGGAGCATATGACAGGAACATCCGTAGAAAATATACAGAAAATTTTAGATACAGATGTTACAAAACTGACGGGAAATGCAATGCAGTATTCGAAAAATGCAGGCTGCCTGGCAATGGGATTTTTTGCAAAGATGTTTGTGTCATTTATTGCGACATTTCTGATGTTAAATGATTATGAAAGACTTGCGGCAGGAGTGAAAAAGACAACAGCAGGAAAATATGCCACTCAGATGAGTACCCATATGAAACAGGCATTCGGAGCATATTTTAAAGCACAGCTTTTTATCATATTTTTAATTACGACCATCTGTATCATAGGGCTTTTTCTGCTTCGGATACCATGTGCATTTGGAATCGGATTTGCGATCGGACTCTGTGATGCACTTCCGTTTTTGGGAACAGGGACTGTCTTTGTACCATGGGCACTTGTTGCCATTCTGCTTTCGGAGTATAGGATTGCCGCAGGCTGTTTTGTGATTTATCTTATCTGTAGTTTTATCCGCCAGATCTTAGAACCGCGGTTAGTCGGAAAACGGTTAGGAGTACCACCGCTTTTTGTATTAGTGAGTATTTATATCGGAATATGTGTCTATGGTGGAAAAGGGGTACTGCTTGGACCGTTGTCGGCGTTTATTCTATATGAAGTTTGTTACTGTTCACTCCGTGAGCAGTAACTCGTGATTTTTGCATGAAAGTTCGCTTTGTGAAGCAAAAATCACCACATGAATCACTTTCTTACGCAGCCAGACAGTAAATGTCTGTCTGCTGTGTGAACTGTAACTGAAGTTTTTCTTTTACACAGCAAAACGATAAATAATTCTTGACACCACAACTATAGTGGCGTTTATAATAGCTGTGGATCGATCTGTAAAAATAAACTACACAGATCGGGAAGGGAGTCATGTCTGGCATTTTTATCAATGACAGCTAAGAAGTGCTATGGAAAAAGATTTAACAACAGGAAGTGTTTTAAAGAATATTTTATATTTTTCATTACCATATTTATTATCCTATTTTTTGCAGACTTTATATGGAATGGCAGATCTGTTTATCGTTGGGCAGTTTAACGGAGTGGAAAGTATTACAGCGGTATCTGTCGGCAGTCAGGTCATGCATATGCTCACAGTGATGATCGTCGGACTGGCAATGGGTTCTACAGTTACGATTGGAAAAGCAGTCGGTGCAAAACAAAAAAAGCAGGCTTCGCTTACAGTAGGCAATACCGTTACATTGTTTATGGGACTTTCCATGGTGCTGACACTGCTATTACTGCTTCTTGTAAATCCGATTGTTTCATGGATATCGACACCGGCAGAAGCAGTTGTTGGAACCAGACAGTATTTAACGATCTGTTTTATCGGGATTCCTTTTATTACGGCATATAATATTATCAGTTCGATTTTTCGCGGCTTAGGTGATTCGAAAAGTCCCATGTATTTTATTGCAGTTGCCTGTGCGGCAAATATCCTGCTAGATTATCTGTTTATCGGTGGTCTGCATTTTGGGGCAGCGGGAGCAGCACTTGGTACAACCTTATCACAAACGATCAGTGTGTTCGTGGCATTGGTGGCAGTCTTAAGACGGACAACCGGTTTTTCATTAAAAAAAGAGGATTTTAAGTTAAAGACAAAGATCATGGAGCAGATCCTAAAGATCGGAGTTCCGGTAGCATTACAGGATGGATTTATCCAGATAGCATTTATCGTGATTACGATCATTGCAAACCGCAGAGGATTAAATGATGCAGCTGCAGTCGGCATTGTGGAAAAGATCATCGGCGTGGTATTTCTTGTTCCATCTACGATGCTTTCGACAGTTTCTGCACTTTCCGCACAGAATATCGGTGCCGGAAAGCATGAGAGGGCATCTCTTACACTGCGTTATGCAGTCAGTATAGCAGTAGGATTCGGACTTGTGGTTTCACTTATAGTCCAGTTTTGTGGCAGTTCTGTTGTAGGAATTTTTACCAAAGATGCGGAAGTTATTTTACCGGGAACACAATATCTTCGGGCATATATTTGGGACTGCATGATCGCAGGCGTGCATTTTTGTTTCAGTGGATATTTTTGTGCATATGGCTTTTCGGGGATTTCATTTTTACATAATGCCTTATCCATTATACTTGTGCGTATTCCGGGTGCATTTCTCGCATCAAAGTATTTTGCAGACACGCTCTATCCGATGGGATTGGCTGCACCGGCAGGCTCGTTGTTATCGGTGGTTATCTGCGTGATCGCATTCTTGTGGATGAAAAGGTTACTGTTCATACGCAAGCTTGATACCGCGCTGTCAAGCTATGCGCCATAGTGTTAATTATCGTGTGATTACAGCCCCTGTCTCGTAGAGGCATTTTAAATGGGCTGTAATCGTTGCTGATCACACTGTTAGGCGTGAACAGTAACATGAAAAGAAAAATTTCTGTGAAATGTACTGCGGATCAGTTGTAAAAAACAGATCTCTGTGATAAAGTTCTTTTGTGGTATCCTTCATATGGAGGAAACTATCTATGGGGAAAAGAACTTTACAGCAGCTTACAATTAAAGATAATTTTATGTTTACAGCAGTTATGATGGATGAAGCCAACTGTCTGAGATTTTTAGAACGGGCACTTGACATGCAGATCGATCATGTTGTTGTAGACAAAGAGAAAAGTCTTATCTATCATCCGGACTATCATGGGATACGTCTGGATGTCTATGCAAAGGGAAATTCAAAAGCATTTAATATCGAAATGCAGATTCAGCCAAAACATAACCTGCCACGTAGAACGCGCTACTATCACGATCAGATCGATATGAGTGAATTACAGCCATCGGAAGGGTATGAAGCACTGCCAGAGGCATATGTGATTTTTGTGTGTGACTTTGATCCATTTGGAGATAAAAAGTATCGTTATACCTTTGAAGAAATCTGTAAAGAAACAAATAGACCTTTACAGAACGGCAGACATACGATATTCTTAAGTACAAAGGGAATGAATCGATCCGAAGTGCCAGAAGAATTAGTTGAATTACTAAATTATATCGGAGCAGGGGAATCAGTATCTTCGGAAAATTATAGTGATCCTTATGTCAGGCAGTTACAGAAAAGTGTCAATGATACAAAGAAAAGCCGTAAAATGGAGGAACGTTTTATGATGATTGAAGAATTGATGCAAGAGGAATATCAAGCTGGAAAAGCAGAGGGAAGAGAAGAAGGTATAGCAGCAGGCGTGGATGCATTGAAGGCAGTTGTTTTAGAGGTTTTAGATATGCGGAATATGCTGACAGACACGACAAAGTATCTGCTTGAGCATACATCTGATATGGAAACATTAAAGAAAATGAGCCATACTGCGATATCGTGCAGGAATGCAGAAGAATTTTTAAAACAATTCAACGCTTAGAATCACACAGATCAATATATTTTTTGAAGGATATCACGAAAATTGTGGGAGTAGTCTGGGTTCATATTATGGTATGCAAAAAAGAATTTTTTGTTTGACTTTTTTGAAAAAGAGAAATATAATAGCTTTCGAACGAGTAGCAAACCAGCGTAAATCCAGTTTTGCTGCTCTTTTATATTATACCGTTAAAAAGTGTGTAGCTTATCAGCGTAAGTCCAACTTATGAGATGAGCACACGCTTTTTTTATGCAGAAAAGGAGGATTTCATCAAAATGGCAGAAAGTAACAAGATGAAGGAAATGCCAGTGAATAAGCTTATGGTTCAGATGGGAATACCGATGATCTTATCTATGGCATTGCAGGCGGTCTATAATATTGTAGACAGTGCCTTTGTGGGAAACATGAGAGTGGGAAGTGAAGCAGCATTAAATGCTCTTACACTTGTGTTTCCGGTTCAAATGCTTATGGTAGCAGCAGGAATCGGAACAGGTGTGGGAACAAATGCACTTTTAGCGAGGACACTCAGACAGGGAAACAATAAAAAAGCAGCGAAGGTTGCAGGCAACAGGACGTTCCCTCTATTCCACGATCGGTCAGATAGTAGGAGCAGTGATAAATATTATCCTTGATCCGATCATGATCTATGGTATAGGTCCTGTTCCGGAAATGGGAGTGGAGGGAGCCGCCTATGCAACGGTGATCGGGCAGGTTGCATCAGCAGTATTGCTATTTATTTTCCATGTAAAATTAAATAAAGAGTTTGAACATGGTATAAAATACATGAAACCAGACAGTAAAATTATCAGAGAAATATATGCGATCGGTCTTCCGGCGATCATTGCACAGGCATTGATGTCCATCATGGTATATGTGATGAATCTGATTTTGAAATTTAGTCCTTCCGCACAGACTGCATATGGATTGTTCTACAAAGTACAGCAGTTCGTATTGTTCCTTGCATTTGAACTTAGGGATGCGATCACACCAATTATTGCTTATGCATATGGAATGTACAGCAAAAAGCGAATTTTAGATGGAATAAAATATGGATTACTTTACACGATGATACTTATGATTGCTGGTGTGGCGATTACAGAAATTTTCCCGAATTTCTTTGCAGCTTTGTTTAATGCAGGAGAATCCAGAATGTATTTTATCGGAGCAATGAGAATTATATCTGTCAGTTTTATTTTTGCAGGGATCAATGTAGCATATCAGGGAATTCATCAGGCATTAGATGGCGGTATCGAGTCACTCGTGATCTCACTGCTCAGACAATTTGTGATCATATTGCCGCTGGCAGGAATATTTTCGATTTTTGTAAGAAATGGTCAGGCAGGAATTTCATTGATCTGGTGGGCATTTCCAATCACGGAGTTTATAGCCTGTATGGTGGGTTATGTATTTCTAAAGAAGATCAGAAAAGACAAAGTAGATAGTTTAAGTTAAGGAGGAGCCGGCAATGGCAAAAAGAATCATTACAATCAGCAGAGAGATTGCAGAACAGTCAGGATTTTCGCCGGAATATATTCAGGAAAATGCAGAATTATCTCCCAAGAAAGGATTATTTGCCTATGCTTTTTCGGGTCGTGATATCACAGGAAGATCAATAGAGGATATGGTATATGAGGCACAGAGAAAAGTGATCTTGGGTATTGCAGAAAAAATGATCAATGATACAGATAAAAGATGCAGAACAAATTATAATTTTTATACAGAACAAAAATGGGGAATGGCTGGCAATTATACGTTGTCGTTGAATAGTTCTGTGTTAGGATATGATATGTGTCAGAAAGTGATAATGGATTGTACAAAAATATAAAGATAAGGGACAGGTTAGTTACAATAAATCAGATGGTTTCATGGGCTTGCAGGAAAGTTTATGATAAAATATAATGATAATTATATCTTTTAGAAATATGTGGAGGGTTATCGGGAGAAATTTCTCCACAAGATAAATGCAGGAGGCATCATGCAAAACTCATACCGTTATTTTGAGAACATAGATTGTAAATATTTTCCATGTCATAAGGGCTTAAAAGATTTCAACTGCCTGTTTTGTTATTGTCCGATGTATACAAAAGAGCATTGTCCCGGAAACCCAAAGTATATAGAAGCAAACGGACGGAAGATCAAAAACTGTTCAGATTGTACCTTTCCGCATCAGCCTGAAAATTACGATAAGATCATGCAGATCTTACGGGAATAAATAAAGAAATAACACAAATTCCCCTCTTGACAAATGAAAACGACACAGTCTAAAATAGAAAAAGTGAACAAAGAGCAATCAAATAGAAAGTAAAGCAGAGAAAAGGATTAGTAAAACAGTAACATTCCCAAGAGAGAAGATCCTGTACTTACAGGCTGAAAGATCTTCGTTTGAACCTGTTTGAACCTGCCTTGGAGCTTTCATATGAAAGTATGACGTGATCCCAGCGTTATGGGAAATTGAGAGTATGTAAGACTGATATGGTCAGAATACATAAATCAGGGTGGTACCGCCGGATATAGTTCGGTCCCTAGAGATAGGGATGAATATATCCGGCGTTTTTGTTTGATACTCACATAATAAGATATGAAGAAAGGAAACAATCATGGCAAAAGAAAAGAAATTAGTAGAAGCCATTACCTCTATGGAAGAGGATTTTGCACAATGGTACACAGATGTTGTAAAAAAAGCAGAACTTATCGATTATTCCTCCGTCAAAGGATGCATGATCTTAAAACCAGCCGGATATGCGATCTGGGAGAATATTCAGCATGAGTTAGACCGTAGATTTAAAGAAACCGGTGTAGAAAATGTATACATGCCATTATTTATACCGGAAAGTCTTTTAAATAAAGAAAAAGACCATGTAGAAGGATTTGCACCGGAAGTTGCATGGGTAACACATGGCGGTTTAAACCCATTACAGGAACGTCTTTGTGTCCGTCCGACATCCGAAACTTTATTCTGTGATTTTTATAAAAATATCATCCAGTCCTACAGGGATCTGCCAAAGGTATATAACCAGTGGTGTTCTGTTGTCCGCTGGGAGAAAGAAACCAGACCATTCTTACGTTCCAGAGAATTTTTATGGCAGGAAGGACATACAGCACATGCAACCGAAGAAGAAGCAGAAGCAAGAACTGTACAGATGTTAAACCTGTATGCAGATTTCTGCGAAGAAGTGCTCGCAATGCCGGTTGTCCGCGGACAGAAGACAGAAAAAGAGAAATTTGCAGGTGCCGAAGCAACTTACACGATCGAGGCTCTGATGCATGATGGTAAGGCATTGCAGTCTGGTACTAGTCATAATTTCGGAGATGGTTTTGCAAAAGCATTCGGTATTCAGTATACAGATAAAGATAATAAGTTACAGTATGTACATCAGACTTCCTGGGGTATGACCACACGTCTGATCGGTGCAGTCATCATGGTTCATGGTGATGATTCCGGCTTAGTGCTGCCACCAAGGATCGCACCGACACAGGTAATGGTCATTCCGATCCAGCAGCATAAAGAAGGCGTATTAGAAAAAGCAGAAGAATTAAAGACACGTTTAGCTGCAAGTGGTATCCGTGTAAAATCAGATAATTCTGAAAAGAGTCCGGGATTCAAATTCTCTGAGCAGGAAATGCGTGGTATCCCAATCCGTATCGAGATCGGACCAAAGGATATACAGGCAGGTCAGTGTGTACTTGTAAGACGTGATACCAGAGAAAAGACAGTCGTTGCATTAGAGGATTTAGAGGCAAAGACAACAGAATTATTAGAAACGATCCAGTCAGAAATGTTTGCCCGTGCAAAAGCACATCGGGATGCACATATTTATGATGCACATAATTACACAGAATTTACAGAGATCGTTAATACAAAACCGGGATTCATCCGTGGTATGTGGTGTGGAGATCAGGCATGTGAAGATAAGATCAAAGAGGATTTTGCAGCAACTTCCCGTTGTATGCCATTTAACGATCAGGAGCAGATCGCAACAACCTGTGTCTGCTGTGGAAAACCTGCACACAAATTAGTATACTGGGGAAAAGCATACTAATGAGGATCGAATTACCCGAAAAAGTAGAAGGTATCATCCAGACATTGATGCAGGCAGGCTATGAGGCATATGCCGTAGGCGGCTGTGTGCGTGACAGTCTTTTAGGAAAAGAACCAAAAGACTGGGACATTACCACATCGGCAAAACCGGAAGAAGTCAAGCGTCTGTTTCCAAAAACGATCGATACCGGTATCTTACATGGGACAGTGACAGTCATGTCAGGACGTGAGGGATTTGAAGTGACCACTTACCGGATTGATGGAAAATACGAAGATTCCAGACATCCGAAAGAGGTGACTTTTACCCCGAACTTGTTAGAAGACCTGAAAAGGCGTGATTTTACGATCAATGCGATGGCATATAATGAAAATACCGGACTTGTCGATGAATTTGACGGTATCGGAGATTTAAAACGTGGTGTGATCCGATGCGTGGGAGAAGCAGAGCAGCGTTTTAAAGAGGATGCACTCAGAATGATGCGTGCAGTCCGTTTTGCAGCACAGCTTGGATTTTCAATCGATGAGGATACAAAAGAAGCTATCTGTAAGTTAGCTCCTACCCTGAAAAATATCAGCGCCGAACGGATTCAGGTAGAACTTGTCAAACTGTTAGAATCCGATCATCCGGAAGAAATGCGTACACTTTATGAAACAGGGATCACAGCCGTTATGCTGCCGGAATTTGATGCGATGATGCAGACAGAGCAGAATAACCCGCATCATATGTATACAGTTGGAGAACATACGATCGTGGCACTCTGCCAGATTCCAAAGGATAAAGTCTTGCGTCTGACGATGCTTTTGCATGATGTTGCAAAACCGGTCTGCCGTACAATGGGGGAAGATGGTATCCACCATTTTCATGGACATCCCGCAAAGGGAAGTGAAATGGCAGAAAAGATTTTACGCCGTCTGAAATTTGATAATGATACGATACGCAGAGTCAGCCGTCTGGTACGCGGACATGATGATAATCCGCCAGTCAGCGAAAAAAATGTCCGAAGGGCGATCGTACGACTTGGAATAGAAGCATATCCGGACCTTTTTGCAGTCAAGCGGGCAGATATTTTAGCACAGAGCAGTTATAAGCGTGCAGAAAAGTTAGCTTATGTCAATGCATATGAAGCCTGTTATCATACGGTTTTAGAGAAGAAACAGTGCTTATGCTTAAAAGATCTTGCTGTCAATGGCGGTGATCTGATCGCAGAAGGCATGAAGTCTGGAACTGCACTTGGGGCAGAGCTAAAGGAACTGTTCGCACTTGTCCTGGAAGATCCCTCAAAAAATACAAAGGAATATCTGCTGGAAGAAGTCAGGAAAAAAATTAAACAAGTTTAAATTGCATACTTTTAAAAACCCTTTCATATCTTAAATAGACACAGAGTATTATCTGGAAACTGTGACGAAAAAGATTCGTATGGAGGGGTTTTTGTGTATAATCGGGAAGAAGAAATTATAGAACAATATGAAGTAGAAGTAAAAAGTACGGCAAAAGGACGCGGAGCTCTGATCTGTGATACGGATCAGGGGACGATTTTGTTAAAAGAGTTTTGCGGCTCGAAAGAGCGAGCAGTTTTTCTGCATGATATACTGGATTTTTTGGCAGAGGAGGATTTTCTGGCGGAAACGATCATGCCGGCAAAAGATGGGGAAATTTTAGTAAAAGATGAACTGACAGACATCACGTATATCTTAAAGAACTGGTATTTAGGACGGGAATGTGATGTTAAGAATCGTGACGATATTTTACTTGCAGTCAGAAAATTAGCACAGCTTCATAATCTGACAAAAAATTATCAAAAAGAAATTCCCGGATTTTTAAAGATGGACAAAGAAAGTCTTTTGATGGAATATGAAAAACACAATCGGGAGTTAAATAAAGTTAAAAATTATATACGTAATAAGCATAAGAAAAATGAATTTGAAGTATTGTTTATGAAGGTCTACGAAAGCTATAAAACACAGGCATTTGAAGTGACAGCACAGTTAAAGGAGCAGCTTGATGGCATGGAAGGATCCGCTGTTTCACAGATGTGGGGATTGTGCCATGGCGATTATAACCAGCATAATATCATTCATTTTCAAGGCGAATGGGTGGTTTTAAATTTTGAACAGATGTCGTATGATGTATTGGTTCAGGATTTAGCAAATTTTATCCGTAAGATCCTGGAAAAATACAACTGGAATACAGGGCTTGGCATAGAAATGATCACTGCCTATGATCAGGTCAGAAAACTTCTGCCGGAAGAATTAAAACAGCTTTATCTTCGTCTGGCGTATCCGAAAAAGTACTGGAAAATAGCAAATCACTACTGTAGTTCCAGAAAATCATGGATTTCCGGCAGGGACATTGAAAAATTAGAAAAGGTGATCCGGCAGGAAACAGAAAGAAAACAATTCTTAAAAATGTTATTTTATTTCACAAGAGAAACAGGGTGTGATATAATAGGCATGGACAGTGATATAAAGTAACGATGAAGTACTAGACAGTTATTACTTGAGTTAAATTGGAGAATATACGATGAAGATACACAAACATCTGGGAAAAGTAGTATTTTTCGCCGTTTTTATGGGACTTTTTCTCTCTGCCTGTGCACAGAGTACAGACAGTGGGATCGAGCAGCGCAGGCGTGGTACAGGTGTGAAAACAGCAGAAGATGCAGTACAAGAGGATACAGAAGCCTTAGAAGATACAGAAAATAGTACGTCCTCAAGCCTGTATATCCTTACCGGAATAGATAAGAACCGCAAGGTTGCATCGTTTCAGCAGGTAAAGAGTGCAAGACAGTCTGAATATACATATGATGCAGGTACACGTTTCTTAGATAAATATGGAAATACGAAATCGATCGATTCCTTTATTCCGGGAGATGTAGCAGAGATCACAGTGTCAAGAGATCAACAGAAATTAAACAGCCTGCAGCTTTCAGGTGATGTCTGGGTGCAGGAAGATATTTCTAATTATACAGTAGATGAGAGTATCCATGCGGTTACGATAGGACAGACAAAATATTCCTATGATCCTGAAATGGATATTTTTTCAGGAAACGCAAGAGTGAGTTTTTCAAGCCTTGGAAAAGCAGATGTCTTACGTGCAGTCGGCTTGGATAAGAAGCTGATCTCCCTTGCGATCACAAAAGGACATGGATATTTAGCACTTGCGAATACAAAGCTGTTTGAAGGCAGTTTCATCTGTGTAGGAGACAAGATTTTTGAGGAAGTCACACCGAATATGCAGATGGAAGTACCGGAGGGAACTTATCTTGTCACGGTAGCGAATGATGGCTACGGAGGCAGTAAGGAAGTAACGATCACAAGAGAGCAGACAACAAGCCTGAATTTAGATGAATTAAAGGGTGAGGGGCCGAAGTACTGCAAGATCACTTTTGATGTAGGTGTCGAAGGCGCAGTTCTTAAGATCGATGGTAAGAAAAAAGATTATTCAAAGCCGGTAAAAGTCAAGTATGGTATCCATACTATTATAGCCGAGGCAGACGGTTATGAAGCCATTACAGAAAAATTAGTGGTCAATTCCGAAGAAGCAGAGATTGAGATCGCACTTACCTCAGCGTCTGGATCAGATTCTTCAAAATCAGACAGCAGCAGCTCTGATGTGGATAATACAAGCAACACAAATAATAACAATAACAGCAATAACACAAATAATTCGAATAATAACAACAATAGCAATCATAGCACTATTACGAATAACAATACTAACAGTAATCATAACAATGCCGGCAATAATACAGGCAGTAATACGAACAATAGCAGCTCTAATGGTACAGGCAGTAATTCTGCCAACAATAATAACGATTCGTCATCGACAGATTATCTGACAACATTGTATAATCTACTTACGTCGATCAATAATACGAATAACAGCAGTACAAGTAACAGCAGTACAAGCAGTAACAACAGCAACAGCAGTGCCAATAACTTTGATGATTTAAGTGATGGCTAAGAGCAGGAGGAGAAAATTATGAGTTACAAAGAGATCTATGAAGCGTGGCTTGCAAACCCATATTTTGATGATGCCACAAAAGCAGAGTTAAAAGGAATTGCAAATGACGAAAAAGAGATTGAAGACAGATTCTATACAGAATTAGAATTTGGTACAGCAGGTCTTAGAGGTGTCATTGGGGCAGGAACAAACCGTATGAATATCTATACGGTAAGAAAAGCAACACAGGGACTTGCAAATTACATCAAAAAAGTAAATCAGCAGTCAAGAGGTGTTGCGATCGCTTATGATTCAAGAAGAATGTCACCGGAATTTGCTGACGAAGCAGCACTCTGTCTTGCAGCAAACGGCATTAAAGCATATGTGTTTGAGTCACTCCGTCCGACACCGGAATTATCTTATGCAGTCCGTAAGTTAAACTGTATCGCAGGAATCAACGTGACAGCCAGCCACAATCCGGCAGAATATAACGGATATAAGGTATACTGGGAAGATGGTGCACAGATCACACCACCGCATGATACAGGGATCATGGCAGAAGTAAAGGCTGTAACAGATTATAATACCGTTCTTACGATGGATAAGGCAGATGCACAGGCAAAAGACCTCTATCAGACGATCGGAGAAGATATCGACCGTCCGTATATGGAAGAGATCAAGAAACTCGTATTGCATCAGGATGCGATCGATGCAGTAAAAGATGATTTAAAGATCGTTTATACACCACTTCATGGAACAGGAAATATTCCGGTGCGTACGATCTTAAAAGAATTAGGATTTAAAAATGTTTTTGTAGTTAAAGAACAGGAACTTCCGGATGGCAATTTCCCAACTGTAGATTATCCGAATCCGGAAGCACCGGCAGCATACAAACTTGCACTTGCATTAGCAGAAAAAGAGGATGCTGACCTTGTATTGGCAACCGATCCGGATGCTGACCGTTTAGGTGTTTATGTCAAAGATCAGAAAACAAAAGAATATCATATGTTAACAGGAAATATGTCAGGCTGCCTGATCGGGGATTATATTATCGGACAGACAAAAGCAGTCAAAGGAAGTCTGCCGGCAGATGGTGCATTTATCCGTTCTATCGTATCTACAAACATGGCAGATGCGATCGCAGCTTACTATGGTGTAGATCTGATCGAAGTGTTGACAGGATTTAAGTTTATCGGTCAGAAGATCTTAGAATTTGAAACAACAGGCAAAGGTACTTATCTGTTTGGTATGGAAGAAAGCTATGGCTGCCTGCCGGGTACTTATGCAAGAGATAAAGACGCAGTTGCAGCAACCATGTTCTTATGTGAAGCAGCAGCTTTCTATAAGACACAGGGCAAGACCTTATGGGATGCCATGTTAGATATGTATGAGCGTTACGGATATTATCAGGATCATGTAGAATCCATTACCTTAAAGGGTATTGAAGGCTTAGAGAAGATTAAGAATGTACTTGAAACCTTAAGAAATGAACCGCTGACTAAGATCGGTGATTATACCGTATTAAAAGCAAGAGATTACCAGAAAGATACGATCGTTGACCTTAAGACAAAAGAAGTTACTCCGACAGGACTTCCAAAATCAAACGTATTGTATTATGAATTAAATGATGATGCATGGGTATGCATCCGCCCATCCGGTACAGAACCAAAAGTAAAATTCTATATCGGTGTAAAGGGTACTTCCATGGAAGATTCTTTGGAAAAATCAAAGAGTTTAGGACAGACGATGCTCGATATTGTACAAAAGTTGATCTAATTGCCAAAAATCATTGATTTTCCTTGACAAATATAGGTAAAACAAGTATAAATAGTTTTATAGGTAATCGAGAAAACGAGCCTTAATTATATGAAAATCCACAGGAGGAATTTTTAAATGAACAAAGCAGAATTAGTTGCCGCTATGGCCGAAAAAACTGAATTATCTAAAAAGGACGCTGAAGCTGCATTAAAGGCTTTTACAGATGTTGTAGCAGAAGAATTAAAAAAAGGTGAGAAAATTCAGTTAGTAGGTTTCGGAACATTTGAAGTTTCTGAAAGAGCTGAGAGAATCGGAAGAAATCCATCTACAGGAGCAGAGATGAAGATTCCAGCTTCTAAAGCACCTAAGTTTAAAGCTGGTAAAGCATTAAAAGATCTGATCAATGCTTAATTTGTGAATGATAAGAAGAAACGAAACAGTTTACTGAAGAGAGCGTATTTTACAGAGGGCATGAAAGATGTCCTCTGTATTTTTTTGATATCTATTTTTATAATAAAAAAGCAACGAGGACAACATATGAGATTAGATAAATTTTTAAAAGTATCCAGACTGATCAAACGCCGTACCGTAGCTAATGAAGCATGTGATGCAGGCAGGGTGATGGTCAACGGAAAAACAGCAAAGGCATCCGTAAATGTCAAAGTCGGAGATATCATTGAGATCGCATTCGGACAAAAGACGGTGAAGGTAGAAGTCTTATCATTGACAGAGTCTATCCGTAAAGAAGATGCGAAAGAGATGTTCAAATATTTATAGTCTAAATATATGAACCTCCTAATATAATGTAAGAAAGACAACCATTCTAAGAACAGAGCGGTTGTATATCAGGAGGTAAATATGGAAGAAAAAACAGTGAATAACAAGGCACATAAGGTTCTCCTTAACAACCGTAAGATGGGAAATTTCAGCGGTGTCGTAGATGTACTTTCATTTGATGTAGCAGAGATCTTATTAGAAACCGAACAGGGAATGCTTTTGATCAAGGGAAATGACCTTCATGTGAACCGTTTGAGCTTAGAAAAAGGTGAGGTCGATATTGAAGGCAGGATCGATTCTTTAGCATATTCCGAAGTGAAAGATTATGGAAAGCAGGCAGAATCTTTTTTTGGACGGTTGTTTAAATGAGTGGAGCCGTCAGCGAAACGATCTTACAGGAAGGAGGACTGCTCTGTTATTCATTTCTGTTTGGAATCGCCCTAATGATGCTCTATGATATATTGCGGATATTCCGCCATATTGTCAAACACAGAACAATCCTTTTAGCAGTGGAAGATGCCTTGTATTGGATCATATGCGGTATCGGGATCTTTGCCATGCTGTATCGGGAAAATGATGGCCTTTTACGATGGTTTGTCCTAGGCGGTGTTGCCATAGGAATGTTAGTGGAAAATGGTTTATTTAGTCCATGGATCATCCGGTTCTTTGTGAAGATCATACGATTTTCCTTAAAAGTCAGTGGAAAAGTAGTCGGCGCTGCAGCAAGACCGGGGAAAAAACTTTTTTTATTTTTCCGAAAAGAATTGAAAAAATTAAGAAAAGTGATTAAGATAGGATTAGACAAACAATAAGTGCAGGAAGAGGATAGAACTATGAGCAGATATCGGAGAAAGAAAAAGAACCGGGCAGGCAGGTTCAGCATAGCCTGTATCGTGATACTGTTACTTGCCGTTATGTCCGTACAGATCGTACGGTTGTATGATAAAAATCAGGATTATGATCTAAAAGAAGCAGATCTGAATGAGCAGTTAGAACAGGAAACAGAGCGTCGGGATCAGATTGCAGATTATGAAGAATACATAGGAAGTCAGGAATATGTGGAAGATACTGCAAAGAGTAAACTAGGCTTAGTTTATGATAATGAGATTGTTTTCAAAGAGAAATAATAAAATTACTTAAAATGGATGAATGCCCTCGAATCTACATTTCGAGGGCATTTTTGGCGAAAAGTTTTCAAATCGTATCCAAGGGTTTGACAAAAATATCAGATCACAATGCGTATAATGCCTCTTAGTCCTGCGGCAGACAGCCGGCAGGAAAGTGTGTATGACCGAAAAGATCTGTTTAGAGCATTTCGGGCGTACAGAAAGATCAGATCAGGAGGATGTTTGTATGACAAAGATGGGTTGGAAACAATTTGCACTTAGTATTGTGGGAGCAATGGTATGCCGCATAGGGATCATGGGCTGTTATCCATTAGTACCGGCATTTTTTGCAGCAGTCTATTTAGAAGAAAATGGAAGATGGCTGTTATCTGTAGGAATGATAGCAGGTATGGTCGCATTTCTTCCAATATCGGTGATCGCAAAATATGGTATGGCATTGCTTGTGATCGGAGTTACCGTCCGTATGTCCGAGTGGGTGGAAAAGAAATGCAGTACCATATTAGGAGCAGTCGCAGCATCACTTGGAACCTTTGCACTTTCTATTTTTGGCGGGATATTTGATATTAGAAACCAGATCTCCATAGGGGCTGCGATCTGCGAAGCTGTTTTTATCTTTGGATTTGTCGTCTTAGCTGCCCGCGGAATCCATTTATTTTTGGAAGAAAAAGAAAAACCTCTGCAACAGGAAGGATTGCAGGGGGCATACAAAGAACAGCGTCTTTTGAATTATGCAAAGAGTTTTGAAGGACTTTCAAAGACATTTTTATCTATGAGCAAAAAATCTGAAATGCAGACAGAGGAATTAGGCAGGATACAGCAGGAAGTGACCGGCAGGATATGTAGTGGATGTGATACCTGTGCGATCTGCTGGGCACCGGCAGATCCGACAATGTATGAATTGTTTGGCAGGCTTATCACAGGGCTTTTGCAGAATGGAGAGGCAGATGAGATCACTAGAAAAGAGTTAGAGAGAAACTGCTGTTATGCAGGGCATATCGAAAGAGAAGCCATGATGGTCTTTGAGCAGGCAAGATTAAATAAGGCATGGTACAACCGGCTGTTAGAAAACCGGGAAGTGATCGCACAGCAGCTTGATGCGATGGCATTTATCATGCAGGACTGTGCGAATGAAACACAGATTTTAGATGGTCAGGAAAAACGGAAACTCGCAGAGATACGCTATCGGGCAAAAGAGGCAGGAATTACGGCAGAGGAAGTACATCTTTATCGAAAAAATGATGGGCATATGCAGGCAGTTTTAAAAGTAAGATCAAAGTGGGGCAACTGTGTAGCAATGAAAGATCTGACGAAAGCCGTATCGGGAGCACTCGATCTTTCTGTCATGGCACATAAAGATTCACGTACCTTTATAGGAAAAGACAGCACAGAAGTCATCTATGAAGAAGAGCCGATGTTTCATGCGGTCCATGGAGTTGCCAAGCTTACAAAAGACGGAGCAGCAGTTTCGGGAGATAATTTTTCATGTATGGAAAAAGAGGATGGGGAATTAGTCTTAAGTCTTTCTGACGGCATGGGTTCCGGTGTCAGGGCGTGCAGGGAAAGTGAACTGGTCTTAGATCTGTTAGAACGGTTTATTGAAGTCGGATTTACAAAAGAAACTGCGATCAAAATGCTGAATTCGGCAATGGTCATCTGCGGGGAAGATGAGGGCTATTCGACTGTCGATATTACATCGGTAAATCTGTATACCGGTGAAACAGATTTTTATAAGATCGGGGCATCGGCAACTTTTATCCGCCATGAAGACCGCAGGGTAGAGTGTCTGGTATCTACGTCCCTGCCGGTCGGAGCTGCTGTGGAAGTGGAGATCGAGCAGGCGAAAAAGCAGCTTGCCAATGGAGATTTTCTTGTCATGGTTACAGATGGTGTGTTAGAATATCTGCAGACAGAGCGGCCGGAGGAGGTCTTAGAGGAGATCATTTCCGATATTCATACAAATCATCCGAAACTTCTTGCAAAAAAGATATTAGAAAAAGTAATGGAATATACAAAAGGAGAAGTGCAGGATGATATGACAGTATTAGCTGCCGCTATTTGGGAGAATTAAGATACATGTACATGACAGATAAGATAGCAGAGTATATCCGAAAAGAGCATATGATAAACGCAGGAGAGCATATCTGTGTGGGCGTATCAGGAGGGGCAGATTCCGTCTGTCTGTTCCGCATCTTAGAACATCTGCGAAAGTCCATGGGATTTACGATGTCTGTAGTGCATATTGAGCATGGGATACGCGGAAAAGAGAGTTTATCAGATATGGAATTTGTGAAAAATTTAGCAGATGCATATCAGATCCCTTTTTTCGCATATACATTTCCGGTGGAACAGATCGCAAAAGAAGAAGGGCTGTCTGTCGAAGAAGCGGGAAGAAAAGTGCGTTATGAGGCATTTGCTAAAGAAGCAGAAAAATATGGAAAGCATCAGACGGTAAAGACCGCACTCGCCCATCATGCAGATGATAATGCAGAAACCATTCTGTTTCATATGTGCCGCGGAAGTGGGATCGAGGGACTTGCCGGAATACGTCCGGTGCGGGATCAGATCATACGTCCGCTTTTATGTGTGGCAAGAAGTGAGATTAAAGCCTATTTAACGGAAATCGGGCAGGAATACCGGACAGATGCGACCAATGCAGATATCACATACAGCAGAAACAGGCTTCGTAACTGTGTCATGCCGGAATTAGAGCGAATCAATGAGCGGGCAGTTTCACATATCAACTGTCTGTCAGAAGATATCAGGGAAGTTTCAGATTATCTGGCAGAAGAATCGAAACGTATATTAAAAGAACGGCTTTGTAAGGAGCCGTCCGGCAGTATCTGTTTTTCATTGGACAGCTTTGATAAGAATCCTTTATTTTTACAAAGACAGGTTATGCTGCTGTTGCTTGCGGAAATATCCGGAAGCAGAAAAGACCTTGGAAGGGAACATGCAGAAGCACTGCTTAAGCTGAGTAACAATCAGGTAGGGAAAAAAGTGTTTCTGCCATATGGGATATTAGCGGAAAAAACATATGGAGCATTGCTTTTTACAGACAAATCTGCAGCAGACCAGCAGAAAAAAGAACCTGTTTTTTTGTGGCAGGGGATAGAAATGGAAGAAGTACTCAGAGAGATCAATGCAAAGGGAGAAACGTCAGGTAATTTGTCTGTATTTGGCAGGAAGGTCTGTTGCCGTATCTTTAAAAGGAAGAAAAAAGATAGAGAAATTCCCAAAAATCAGTATACGAAATGGTTTGACTATGATAAAATAGAAAATGGACTCTGTTTTCGGGGCAGGGAGCCCGCGGATTATTTTATCACAGATGGGTATGGACATAAGAAGAAACTAAAAGAATACCTGATCAACGAAAAGATACCAAAGGCAGAGCGGGAGAACATACCATTGTTAGCAGATGGTTCCCATATTTTATGGATCATTGGATACCGTATCAGTGAATATTATAAGATTACAGAAGATACGGAGTATGTGTTAGAAGTACAGTTTATGGAGGATGTCACATGAGTGAAACAATACGTGTATTATTATCAGAGGAAGAAGTAGATAAGAGAATCGCAGAGATCGCAGCAAAGATCAGCGAAGATTATAATGGGGAGCAGGTACACATGATCTGTGTATTAAAAGGTGGAGTATTTTTTACCTGTGAACTTGCAAAACGTCTGACGATCCCAGTTTCCATGGACTTTATGTCCGTATCAAGTTATGGTGCAGATACAAAATCCAGCGGTGTCGTAAAGATTGTCAAAGATTTAGATGAAGGAATAGAAGGAAAAAATGTGCTGGTAGTCGAAGACATCATTGATTCTGGCAGAACATTAAGCTACCTGCTTGAATATCTGCGCAACAGAAATCCAAAGAGCCTGAAACTCTGCACATTATTAGATAAGCCGGAAAGACGTGTGGTAGAAGTGGATGTAGATTATACATGTTTTGATATTCCGGATGAATTTGTGGTAGGCTATGGTCTTGACTATGCACAGAAATACCGGAATCTGCCATATATCGGTGTGGTTGAATTAGGCTAGAAGGAGGTCCTACGTTGAAAAAGCGTAATTACAGAGGATTTGGATTCTATGCGGTCTTAGTGATCGTTGTCGTTGTACTCTGGCTGATGTTAGATGCAAAGCAGAATGCAGCAAATGCGTATACGATGACGGAATTTAAAACTGCATTGACAAAAGAAGATGTTGTCTATATAGAAATAGAACAAAACAGAGAAATACCGACGGGTGTACTCAATATCCGTCTGAAAGATAATGTAGAGAAAGAACTCTATGTTACAGATGTCAATGAGATACAGGATCTGCTGGCAGAACATGATTTTACCAATTATTATGTGTCAGATGTTCCACCGGAGAGCTGGCTGCTTAACCTGCTCCCATTACTGATCGTATTGGCAACGATGTTCATTTTGTTTATGATCATGAGCAATCAGGCGGCAGCAGGCGGCGGTGGCAGCAAGATGATGAATTTTGGCAAGAGCCGTGCAAAGCTTTCCACTGAAGAAAATAAGATGAATTTTGGAAATGTCGCAGGACTTCAGGAAGAAAAAGCAGAGTTAGAAGAACTGGTAGATTTCTTAAAAGCACCAAGAAAATATACAAGACTTGGGGCAAGGATACCAAAAGGTGTGCTTTTAGTAGGCCCTCCGGGAACCGGTAAGACCTTACTTGCAAAGGCAGTAGCAGGAGAAGCCGGAGTTCCGTTTTTTAGTATTTCCGGTTCAGATTTTGTAGAGATGTTTGTCGGAGTCGGTGCATCCCGTGTCCGTGACTTGTTTGAAGAAGCCAAGAAAAATGCACCTTGTATCGTATTTATCGATGAGATCGATGCAGTCGCAAGACGCAGAGGAACCGGAATGGGCGGTGGACATGATGAGCGTGAGCAGACATTGAACCAGATGCTTGTCGAAATGGACGGATTTGGTATCAATGAAGGAATTATTGTCATGGCAGCTACTAACCGTGTCGATATCTTAGATCCGGCGATTATGCGTCCGGGACGTTTTGACCGTAAGATCCATGTCGGCAGACCGGATATCGGTGGCAGGGAAGAAATCTTAAAAGTTCATGTTAAGAATAAACCGTTAGCAGATGATGTGGATTTAAAACAGATTGCACAGACAACAGCCGGATTTACCGGAGCTGATCTTGAAAATCTGTTAAATGAAGCTGCAATCAATGCAGCAAAAGAAGACCGTGCCTATATCATGCAGGAGGATATCAAGAAATCCTTTGTCAAAGTAGGCATTGGTGCAGAGAAAAAGAGCCGTATCATTTCAGAAAAAGAAAAACGTATCACCGCATTCCATGAAGCAGGTCATGCGATCTTATTCCATGTACTGCCGGATGTGGGACCGGTATATTCGATTTCTATCATACCAACCGGTGCAGGGGCAGCAGGATATACGATGCCATTGCCGGAACATGATGAAATGTTTGATACTAAGGGACGTATGTTACAGCAGATCGTTGTAGATCTTGGTGGCCGTGTCGCAGAGGAATTGATCTTTGATGATATCACAACAGGCGCTTCACAGGATATCAAACAGGCGACACAGCTTGCAAAAGCCATGGTAACAAAATATGGCATGTCAGACAACGTAGGTCTTATCAATTATGATAATGAAGACGATGAAGTATTTATCGGCAGAGATCTTGCACATGCAAGAGGATATGGGGAAGGCGTTGCAGCACGTATCGATGATGAAGTAAAACGGATCATTGACGAGTGCTATGCAAGAGCAAAAGCAATTATCCGTGAGCATGAAGACGTATTGAACCGGTGTGCAGAGCTTTTATTAGAAAAAGAGAAGATCAGCCGGGAGGAATTTGAGGCATTATTTTCGTAACAAAATGGCAGAAAACAGCTGCAGACAAAAAGTTGGGAAAGATATAAATAGTGATTGTGCATTTTTTAAATCGATTCACAAAAATTAGGACTAAGGTACTATACATTATTCACAAAAACAACATCAAAAATTTGTGAAGTTTGTGCACACTTATCTTGGCTTTGATGTTACTATAATAACCGTAAAAACCCCCCAATACATTATATATAGTTTTTGCTACACCCCATAGTAAAAATACCTTCTCCTAAAAAAGACAGCAGATCGATGGCTGTCTTTTTTATTTTATCATAAGATTTGGGTGTCAAAAGATGGCTTTCATTTTTTTGATTGGCAGATTACACAAAGCCGAGTCTATTTTGTTCCGTTGTACGAAAATAAGAAAATCTAAGCCTGCCTGAATTAGATTGTGATAAAGTGACGTGTACGTCTTAAACGCCCATCCATGGGCATTAAGACTTTTGCTGCCGTCCATGGCAGCAAAACGCTATACATGAACAGGCAGACTAAGATTTACTAATTTTCTCCCAAAGTCACAAAAATAGTTTCGGCTTTGTGCAATCTGCCAGCCACTAAGTTGTGAGCCACCTTTTGACACTCGAATCATCATAGAGAAATTCTAAGAAAAGAGGGAACATGATTTATGAAATATCAGTCGGTCTATGAGTTAAACAGAGTACAGCAGTATATTATGCAGATGCGTCCAGTCCTGCGGAAACAGGCCTTGTTTTCAGATGGAACAAAAGATTACAGGATTCCTGCAGAACCAAAAGAGAACGAGATCGTAACGATCCGTTTCCGGACAGCAAAAGATAATGTCGATGTTGTCTGGTTATGTACCAAAGATACACGCTATCAGATGAAATTAGTCGAGCGTGATGATACTTTTGATTATTATGCAGTCAGAATACCATTGACAACAGAACGTTTTTCATACTATTTTGAAGTCGCATCAGGATTGCTAAACTGCTATTATGACCGTTATGGTGTGACAAAAGAGGTCAGGGAACAGTATTTCTTTGAGATCGTTCCGGGATTTTCCACACCGGACTGGGCAAAAGGTGCTGTAATGTATCAGATCTTAGTAGACCGATTCTATAATGGAGATCCTTCGAATGATGTTTTAGACGGAGAATATTACTATATCAAAACATTGAGCAGCCGAGTACCGGGGGAACAGTGGGACAAATGTCCGGAAAATTTTGGTGTAGCTGAATTTTATGGCGGAGATCTTGCAGGTGTTTTGGAAAAATTAGATTATCTTGCAAAACTTGGAGTAGAAGTGATTTATTTTAATCCGATCTTTGTTTCGCCATCGAATCATAAATATGATATTCAGGATTATGACCACATTGATCCGCATTACGGAAAGATCATCGAAGATGAAGGAGAGCTTCTGATCGAGGGAGAAACCGATAACAGAAAAGCTACCCGTTACTGCTGCCGTGTCACGAACCAGAAGAATTTAGAGGCAGGCAATGCATTTTTTGCAGAATTTATGCAGGAAGTGCATAAGCGTGGAATGAAAGTGATCTTAGACGGTGTATTTAACCACTGTGGATCATTCAACCACTGGATGGACAGAGAAGAGATCTATGCCGGCAGGGAAGGATTCGCACCGGGGGCATATGTATCAAAAGACAGTCCGTATCGGGATTATTTTGGATTTTCCAATAAAGATGATGCGGCATGGCCGCACAATAAGTCCTATGAGGGCTGGTGGGGACATGATACACTTCCAAAATTAAACTACGAAGGTTCAAAGGCTTTATATGAGGATATTTTGAGGATCGGAAAAAAATGGGTATCAGAGCCATATTGTGCAGACGGCTGGCGTTTAGATGTGGCGGCAGATTTAGGGCACAGTGAGGAATTTAACCATCAGTTCTGGAGAGATTTCAGGGATGCGGTCAAAGAAGCCAATCCGAATGCCGTTATCTTAGCAGAGCATTATGGTGATCCAAAGGCATGGTTAGCCGGGGATCAATGGGATACGATCATGAATTATTCAGCATTTATGGAACCTCTGACATGGTTTTTGACCGGTATGGAGAAGCATAGTGATGAGTATCAGCCGGAACGTATCGGAAAGATCAGTGATTTCGAGGGGGCAATGCGGCATTATATGACCAGTTTTATGACACCATCACTTTACTGTGCAATGAACCAGCTTTCTAACCATGATCATTCACGTTTTTTAACAAGAACGAACCACAAAGCAGGACGGGCAGAATTTTTAGGAAAAGAATCGGCTTCAGAAAATGTAGATTATGGTGTAATGCGTGAAGCCGTGTTGGTGCAGATGACATGGCCGGGAGCACCGACGCTTTATTATGGAGATGAAGCGGGGCTCTGCGGATATACGGATCCTGATAACCGCAGGACATATCCATGGGGACATGAAAACGTGGAACTGATCGATCTGCACAGGGAACTGATTCGGATCCATAAGGACAATCCGGCAATCCGGAATGGTTCCTTTACATTTTTAGACAGTGAAGATGATCTGCTCTGTTATGCAAGATTTAACAGAGAACAGCAGTTTATCATTATCGTAAATAACAGTAACGAAGAAAAAACGAAAAAGTTAAATGTTTTAGGTGCCGGAGTTCCTTTAAAATGCACACTACGGCAGTTGATCGTAACAACAGACTTAGGATATTCCCTGATGCCGCAGTATTATCAGGTAAAAGAAAGCACTGTATCTGTTACGATACAAAAAAAATCGGCAGTGATTTTAACAACAGTTCAGCATGAGCTGAACCGTTGTTAAATTAAAAAAATTTTTAAAAGTATCTTGAAAACTGAAAATGACTATGCTATAATATCATCTTGTCAGGGCGTTGATATACGTTTTGAAAAATGGGCAGATTCCCGAGTGGCCAAAGGGGACAGACTGTAAATCTGCTGCATATTGCTTCGGTGGTTCGAATCCACCTCTGCCCATTTCATTTCTATCACAAACTGATACATAATTTCATATTTGCCCGCGTGGCGGAACTGGCAGACGCGCAGGACTTAAAATCCTGTTGTAGCGATACAGTACCGGTTCGATTCCGGTCGCGGGCATGAAAGTGAAGAAACCTTGAGAGATTGAGGTTTCTTTTTTTATTTGGAAAAGAACAATACCGGGTACAGCTGATGATCAAAAGGGTTTCATTGTAAACGAAACAGATACTTCCATATCAGGATAAGATTCTGTATAATATATCTATCATGTGCTAAGAAAAGATGTGGAAAACTCTTAGAGAATGAAAAGAACCAGAAACTCAATGTGAAACAAAAATGACAATATAGTAAATGTGATACATTCACAGATAAAAGGAGGATCAGATGCCGGTTATTTATCATGCAGATACAAAAATTTTTCATTTATATAATGATACGATCAGCTATCTTATGATGGTGCTGAGAAACGGACAGTTGGGGCAGTTATATTTTGGAAAGAAAATTCGGGATAAAGAAGATTTTTCTTATTTATTGGAGCTAAAACAGCGGGCAATGGCATCTTATATTTATGAAGGTGACCGAACTTTTTCGATGGAGCATATCAAGCAGGAACTTCCGGTATTTGGTGCTACAGATTACCGTCAGCCGGCAGTAGAAATCTTACAGGAAAATGGCAGCCGTCTGTCGGAATTTACCTATGAGTCACATCAGATACAAAAAGGAAAGCCCGGATTAGAAGGACTGCCTGCAACGTATGTAGAGTCAGACGAAGAAGCAGATACATTGATCATCACGTTAAAAGATACGGTGACAGGTATCTGTGCAAATATGCTTTATAGTATCTATGCAAAGGGCGGTATTCTAACACGCAGTATCTGTTATGAGAATAAAGGAAAACAGCCGGTACACCTGACTAGGGCGATGAGTCTGAATTTAGATCTGCCGGATCATGATTATGAGTGGCTGCAGCTTTCCGGTGCATGGGCAAGGGAACGGCATATCAAAACACGCAGCTTAGAACAGGGAATCACAGCCATTGGAAGTATGCGTGGTCATTCTTCCCACCAGCAGAATCCTTTTGTCACATTAAAACGTCCATATACTACAGAACATCAGGGTGAAGTGATCGGAGTTAGTCTGGTATACAGTGGAAATTTTTTGATGCAGGCAGAAGTTGATACGCATAATGTGACAAGACTTTCAGCGGGTATCCATCCAGACTGTTTTGACTGGAAATTAGATGCCGGAGAGCATTTCCAGACACCGGAGGCGGTGCTTGTTTATTCAGATAAGGGACTAAACGGCATGAGCCAGACATTTCATAAATTGTACCGGAAACGTTTAGCAAGAGGATACTGGCGGGATAAGACAAGACCGATACTGATCAACAACTGGGAGGCAACATATTTTGACTTCACAGAAGAACGTCTGCTTGAGATTGCAAAAAAAGCATATGAATGTGGAGTAGAATTATTTGTATTAGATGACGGCTGGTTTGGTGCAAGAAGTAATGATCATGCAGGACTTGGTGACTGGGTAGTAAACAGAGAGCGTCTGCAAAATGGAATTTCCGGTCTGTCTGAAAAAATAGAAGCACTCGGTATGAAATTCGGTCTGTGGTTTGAGCCGGAGATGGTCAATAAAGATTCAGACCTTTACCGCACACATCCCGACTGGATTTTACAGGTGCCAGAGCGCAATGTTTCCCATGGAAGAAATCAGTATGTTCTTGATTTTTCCCGAAAGGAAGTGGTAGATCATATCTATGAAATGATGACTGAGATTCTACGGAAATCTAAGATTTCTTATATTAAATGGGATATGAACAGAAGTATCAGCGAGTGCTATTCAAACACATTATTGCCAGAGCAGCAGGGCGAAGTATTCCATCGTTATATTTTAGGGGTATATGATCTGTATGAACGTCTGACAAGTGAATTTTCGGAAATCCTGTTTGAATCCTGTGCAAGCGGCGGTGGACGGTTCGATGCCGGAATGCTCTATTATGCACCACAATGCTGGGCAAGTGACGATACCGATGCGATCGAACGGTTAAAAATACAGTATGGCACATCGCTGTGTTATCCGATCAGCAGCATCGGCAGTCATGTATCTGTGATACCAAATCATCAGGTATTTCGGAATACTCCACTGCATACAAGGGCGAACGTGGCTTATTTTGGAACATTTGGATATGAGTTGGACTTAAATAAATTAAATGAAACAGAACTATCACAGGTCAAAGAGCAGATTGCATTTATGAAAAAGTACCGGCAGGTGATCCAGTTTGGAAATTTTTACCGTCTGCGCAGTCCGTTTGAAACAAATGAAACGATCTGGGAGGTTGTCAGTGAAGATAAGAAAACAGTCCTTGTCGGCTGGTATCGTACTTTAAATCAGGTCAATGGCACATTTGACCGGATACAGCTAATGGGACTTGCACCGGATCTTCTTTATACGAATGAGCAGAATGGAACGAAGAATTATGGAGATGAGCTGATGCATTTAGGTCTGATCATATCTGATGTGACAGCAGGTGAAGTGACAGGTGATGATATCCCATGTACAGATTTTGAATCGAGGATCTATCTGTTAGAGGCTTAAATACCATATAACAAGAAACGAACATAAACAAAAAATCTTCTGCATACAATGTAAAAACAAGTATCGCAGGGGATTTTTTTGAAAGGCTATATTGAGGAAAGAGCTATGGAAATAGCAAAATATATTATTGAAAACAATGCAACTGTAAGACAGACTGCAAAGCAGTTTGGCATTAGCAAGAGTACCGTACATAAGGATGTAACAGAACGACTTCCACAGATCAATCCAGCATTAGCAAAGACCGCAAGGAAAGTATTAGATGTCAATAAGTCAGAACGTCATATCCGTGGCGGGCTTGCAACAAGAGAAAAATATCTGCATCAGCATATGTAAAAACAAAATGATCTTTTACGAAGAAAACCGCCTGGACTATGTGGGTATCACAAGGTCTAAGCGGTTTTTCAGGCTTTTTTGTAACTATTCAGAACCCCTCTCATATATTCGCAAAACCGCACGATAAATCGTGCTTTACCGCTGCTTTGCAGCTATTTTGTTCATATATGGGGCGGTGACTCTATTCGAGCCACCTTACGAATCATAAAAACTGTTACTTACATGCAAGCATGACGTATCAATTTTTACGATTCTAAGGGGTTCTGAATAGTTACGCTTTTTTTAAATAAGCTGTAAAGATTTCGTATCTTGATAGTTACGAAGGATTTACATGATCTTACGGAACAGATCTTTTAAATCCTCCACGCTTGCTTCTTTTGGATTGCCCGGTGCACAGGCATCAGCATGAGCTGATTCTGCAAGGAAGTCTAAGTCAGATTCTTTGATCGCTTCAAGTTTTGATGGGATACCAACATCAGCAGAAAGTTTTCTGACTGCATCGATCGCAGCTTTACGATATTCTTCAACAGACATGGCATCAACATTGGCAACGCCCATGGCTCTTGCAATTTCGCGGTATTTTTCGCCGGTGCAGTCCTGATTGTATTCCATAACGATCGGAAGCATCATTGCACAGGCAACACCATGCGGAGTGTCATAGACAGCACCTAAGGTATGTGCCATGGAGTGTGCGATTCCAAGACCTACATTTGAAAATCCCATGCCGGCAATGTACTGACCTAATGCCATGCCTTCCCTGCCTTCTTTGGTATTTTCAACAGCACCGCGAAGTGATTTCGAAATGATTTCAATCGCTTTTAAATGGAACATATCAGTCATTTCCCATGCAGCCTTTGTGGTATAGCCTTCAATGGCATGTGTCAATGCATCCATACCGGTAGAAGCGGTCAGACCCTTCGGCATTGAAGACATCATATCAGGATCAACGATTGCAATGATCGGCATATCGTGTGGATCAACACAGACAAATTTACGTTTGCGTTCTACATCGGTGATCACATAGTTGATTGTTACTTCAGCAGCAGTTCCGGCAGTAGTAGGAACTGCAATGATCGGTACACAAGGCTTCTTTGTTGGAGCGACACCTTCAAGGCTTCTGACATCTTCAAATTCAGGATTGGCAATGATAATGCCGATCGCTTTTGCCGTATCCATGGAAGAACCGCCACCGATCGCAATAATATAATCGGCTTTGGAGGCTTTGAAAGCAGCAACACCATGCTGTACATTTTCAATCGTCGGATTGGCTTTGATATCCGAATAAATTTCATAAGCTAACCCCTCTTTATCAAGGATATCCGTTACTTTTGAAGTAACATTAAATTTGATCAGATCAGGGTCAGAGCATATAAATGCTTTGGAAAAACCCTGCGCTTTTGCTTCCGTTGCGATTTCTGCGATTGCTCCTGCTCCATGATAGGAAGTCTGATTTAACATGATTCTGTTTGCCATAATAATTCTTCTCCTTTACCTTTAGTTAAAAAAATCCCATGGATATCGCATGACGTATATCCAAATGTCTGCATCTATTATAACAGAAATTGAAAGAAAAATCTTTGTTTTTTACATAATTTTCAAAATATTGGAGAAAATACGTTACTGTTCATAAAAAAATGGAAAATTTTCTCGTTGGAGGCTGAAAAATGATAGATACAGAAAAAAGGAGTTTTGGTTTTCGGGATAAGATCGGATATATGTTTGGAGATTTTGGAAATGATTTTACATTCATTTTTGCAAGCACTTATCTGATGGTATTTTATACGAAAGTATTTGGTATTGATGCAGCCATGGTCGGAGTGCTGTTTCTGGTATCAAGATGCGTGGATGCATTTACAGACATCGGAATGGGGAGAATTGCAGATTCCGCAAAAGAAAACAGCAAAGGAAGATTCCGTGTCTGGATCATAAGAATGTGTATACCGGTGGCAGTTTCTAGTTTTTTGATGTATCAGAGTGCGATTGCTGACGCTTCTATGTTAGTAAAAGTAATCTATATGTTCGTGACATACCTGCTTTGGGGCTCCATTTTTTATACATCGATCAACATTCCATACGGTTCCATGGCATCTGTAATTTCAGAAAAATCAAAAGACAGACAGTCCTTGTCCGTTTACCGTTCCTTAGGTTCTGCATTTGCATCCGCAGCCATCAGCGTCGTTGCACCACTTTTTATTTACCAGACAGATGCAAACGGTGATCAAGTCGTGGAAGGAAGCCGTTTTACCCTTGCAGCAGGAATTTTTTCCATATTAGCAGTCGTTTGTTATCTGCTTTGTTATGCACTTGTAACAGAGCGTGTCAGCGTGCAGCGGAACCTGGGAAAACAGAAAAAAGATTCCGTTGCAAAAACATTGGCGCATGTCATTTCAAACAAGGCATTGTTGGCAATGATATTGATCTCCGTTTTGACACTTTGTGCAGCGATCATGGCACAGTCGATCAGCACATATCTGTTTGCAGATTATTTTAAAAATACAAAAGCACTATCCATCAATAATCTGCTTGGACTACCGGCGGCATTGATCTTAGCAGCCGTCGCAGGTAAATTAGTGGAACGGTTTGGCAGAAAAGAGCTGACATCGACAGGATGTATCGTGTCGGCAGTTTTGTTTTTTATCATGTATCTGTTGCGGCTTACAAATGTGTGGGTGTATATCGTGATCAATTTTATTGCAAGTATCGGAGGCATGTATCTGTTTAATATGACAGTCTGGGCAATGATCAGTGATGTGATCGATGATAAAGAAGTGCAGACAATGCAGCGTGATGATGGGACGATCTACGGCATATATTCCTTTGCAAGAAAATTAGGACAGGCATTAGCCGGAGGGTTAGGCGGATTTGCGTTGTCAGCGATCGGGTATGATTCTATCGCAACCGCACAGACAGATGCTGTGCGGACAGGGATCTATGGACTTTCCACATTATTTCCAGCAGTGATCTATGCGGCAGTTGCGTTAGTATTTATTTTTCTCTATCCATTATCAAAACGGCGGGTGGAATCGAATACGAGGGAATTGCAGAGCAGGAGGTAGTTATAGTATAATTTGAGAGAAGAATGGAATCATGTGCGTTTTGAATTTTTGAAGTGAAAAACTTAGGGCGTATATGAAACGAATAATAGGATTCGAGTGTCAAAAGATGGCTCATAGCTTAGAGTTTCTTATTTTTGTACAACGGAACAAATTAGACTCGGTTATGTGCAATCTGCCAATCAAAAAACTTAAAACCACCTTTTGATACCTGAATCAAAATAGTAATTTTCATGGAGGATAATTGTATGAAAAGACTGCTTGCGATCGGTGAGGCATTGATCGATTTTATTCCGGGAGAAACAGAAAAACCAATCAAGTCAGTAGAGAGTTTTCACCCATCTGTAGGAGGAGCACCGGCCAATGTCTGTGGGGCATTTCGAAAATTAGGCGGAGGAGCAGGAATGATCACTCAGCTTGGAAATGATCCATTTGGAGATAAGATTGTAGAAGAATTTCAGACCTATGGGATTGACTGTGCATATATTAAAAGGACAGATCAGGCAAATACTTCATTGGCATTTGTCGCATTAAAAGAAGATGGAAACCGGGAATTTTCCTTTTACCGGAAACCGGGAGCAGATATGTTATTAGAGCCGGAAACCATTAAAAAAGACTGGTTTATAGATGCATACGCTCTGCATTTCTGTTCCGTATCTCTTGGAGATTTTCCAATGAAAAGAGCACATGAAAGAGCTATCGCATACGCAAAAGATGCAGGTGCAATCATCAGTTTTGATATTAACTTAAGACCGGCATTGTGGGAGAGTACAGAAGCATTAAGACAGGCGGTCTTAGAATTCCTTCCAAAAGCAGATATCATCAAAATCTCAGATGAAGAACTGTTCTTTGTTACCGGCAAAGAGAATATCGAAGACGCTTTAGAAGAACTGTTTACAGGAAATGTCAGACTTGTGATCTTTACCAAAGGAGCAGACGGAGCCGAGGCACATACAAAAACAGATAAGGCAGTATCAAAAGCAGAAAAAGTGGAAGCCATTGATACAACCGGAGCAGGAGATGCATTTATTGGATCTTTTTTGTATCAGCTGTATGAAGATGGAATCACTGTAAATGATTTAGATAAGATTTCTATGGAGCAGATGAAACGGTATCTGGATTTTTCCAATACATATTGTGGGAAAAGCGTTCTGAAACAGGGCGTGATCGCATCTTATCCGGATATGAATGAGATGAGAAGTTAAAAAATATTACTTGTCTTTCTAAAAACCCTAACTTATAATGGAATGTATGAATCCAGACGAATGCAGACGGTTACGATAAAATTACTGCAGACGTTGGAAATTACTTGAGGAGGAAATGGACGAATGGATCAGGAAAAGGTAATCGTCATTGACTTTGGTGGTCAGTATAACCAGCTTGTGGCAAGACGTGTCCGTGAGTGCAACGTGTATTGTGAGATCTATTCCTATCGTACAGATATTGAAACGATCAAGGCAATGCAGCCGAAGGGAATTATTTTGACAGGCGGGCCAAACAGCTGTTATGAAGCAGATTCACCGACTTATACCAGAGAATTATTTGAATTAGGCATTCCGGTACTCGGACTTTGCTATGGTGCACAGCTGATGATGCATGTATTAGGCGGCAAAGTGGAAAAAGCACCAGTGCGTGAATATGGAAAAACAGAGGTGGTTGTAGATCAAGCCTCACCATTGTTTACAGATGTGTCAGAAAAAACAATTTGCTGGATGAGTCATTTTGATTATATATCGAAAACAGCACCGGATTTTAAAATCGTGGCACATACGGCAGACTGTCCGGTTGCAGCAGCAGAAAATAAAGAAAAGAATTTATATGCAATTCAGTTCCACCCAGAAGTGCTCCATACACAGGAGGGAACAAAGATGCTGTATAACTTTGTCCGCAGTGTCTGTGGATGTGCAGGAACATGGAGAATGGATCATTTTGTAGAAAATTCCATACTTGAGATCCGTAAAAAAGTTGGCGATGGAAAGGTACTGTTAGCATTATCCGGTGGAGTGGATTCTTCCGTTGCAGCAGGACTATTGTCAAAAGCCATTGGAAAACAGCTTACCTGCGTTTTTGTAGACCATGGACTGCTCCGTAAAGATGAAGGCGATGAAGTTGAGCAGGTATTTGGAGCAAATGGACAGTTTGATCTGAATTTTATCCGTGTCAATGCACAGGAACGTTATTACAAAAAACTTGCAGGAGTAGAAGAACCAGAACGCAAGCGTAAGATCATCGGAGAAGAATTTATCCGGGTGTTTGAAGAAGAAGCAAAGAAGATAGGTGCAGTAGATTTTCTTGCACAGGGAACCATTTATCCAGATGTTGTAGAAAGCGGTCTTGGTGGAGAGTCCGCTGTTATCAAATCACACCATAACGTTGGCGGTCTGCCGGATTATGTAGATTTTAAAGAAATCATTGAGCCGCTTCGTGATCTTTTCAAAGATGAAGTCCGTAAAGCCGGACTTGAACTTGGAATACCGGAAGCACTTGTATTCAGACAGCCATTCCCGGGACCGGGACTTGGCATAAGAATCATCGGGGAAGTAACGGCTGAAAAGGTCAAGATCGTGCAGGAAGCAGATGCTATCTACCGCGAAGAAATTGCAAAAGCCGGACTTGACCGGGCAATCGGACAGTATTTTGCAGCACTTACCAACATGCGGAGTGTAGGTGTTATGGGCGATGAAAGAACCTATGATTATGCTGTTGCATTAAGAGCTGTGAATACGGTTGATTTTATGACAGCTGAGGCAGCAGAGATTCCGTTTGAGGTTCTGCAGAAAGTTATGAGCAGGATCATCAATGAGGTGAAGGGAGTCAATCGGGTATTTTATGATCTGACGAGTAAGCCGCCGGGGACGATTGAGTTTGAATAAATCGAGTTGCTTAAAAAAGCCAGTGTTTATGCGGGTTTCAGCGATTTCGATTAGTCTTTTGATAACAAATTGATAACAGTCATAGCAAGTGCCATTATTCTTGTTATCCAGTGGTTTATGGGTAACGGAACAATTAACAGGTGGCTTGCAGACTAAAGTTCGGAGCTTGGCTCTGAACAAATTCCATATTATAAACTAAGCCCTTAGCTGTGGTTAATAACCATAGTTAAGGGCTTTTTTGTCGTTGCCAAAGCATCTGTAGGGAGCTGCCAGTGGCAGGTCCTGTAGGTGCTTATTTATCTTTCAAGTGGTCTTTGAATGCTTCCACGAGAGCGTCACTTAATTCCTGTGATGGAACTTTTGCCCAACGCTGTGTGGTGTCGAACTCTGGATAATGGTAACGCCAGTTATCGTATTCTTCTCTGTTGATTTCTTCGGAAGATAGCTTGTCTGCCTGTTCTTTCCAAGCATACAGCATTTTGAGGAGTTCATATGCTTCTCTGCCTTTGTCCTTGTTGACCTTTAAGCATACCTCTCCGTCTGCTTCACTGACAGTAAGACCGTAAATATCTTCAAGGGTAAACAGAGTGTGCATAAGACCGATATAGCTGTCTATGTCAGGAACATCAAGAGCCTGTGGAGAAACATCAAGCACCTGTGCCAATGCATTTGTAAGGTCTGCTTTCGGTTTGCGTGTACCAGTTTCGTACTGTGCCAAACGCACATCAGCACTCTTTTCTGGAAAACCGATTGCTGTACCGAGATACTTTTGTGTCATACCACGCATTAGTCTGAAAAAATGTATTCTTTCGCTGATAGCCATAATGATACGCTCCTTTTATATTTAGTGAAATAAGTATAGCAGAAATGTTTAGTGGAAGTCAAGAAAAACCGAAACAAAAATGTTTAATATTTTCTTTGCAACCACTTGACAATAGCAAATATGTTTAGTAAAATAAATTACGAATTAAACAAATATGCTTAATGCGACAACTGAATGACCGTCCGAAAAGCCAAACCGCCAAGACCTCGTCGGAGCAAGTTCCGTATCGTTCGCTTGTGTGCAAGCACAAAAGCTCATTCGCTGCACTGCTCCTCCTCTTCCCCAAAAGTCTCCGACTTTTCGGGAACCCCTATACGAGCGAGCGCCTGATGTACTGCGGTGCATTGGGACAGCACAGCGCCTGCCGACAAGCAGGAGTGCCTGTTGGAACTTTAACACGGAGAAAGCGGCAAGCAAAAAATTATTTTAAGAAAGGAAGAAAAAGGATATGGAAAACAGATTTATCCGAGCCGAAGATGTGGCTCAGGAACTAAACGTATCAAAACCTTATGCATATAAACTCATCAGACAATTAAATGAGGAATTGAAAGCAAAGGGCTTTATTACGATTGCAGGGCGTGTAAATCGCCAGTATTTTTACGAAAGGCTCTACGGAGCAGGAAAGGGGGAAATGTAAATGCCGGTATTTAAGAATGAAGATAACGGTACTTGGTATGTGATGGCAAGGTATGTGAACTGGAAAGGGGAACGCAAGCAGAAATGCAAGCGTGGCTTTGCTACCAAACGAGAAGCACAGGAATGGGAAAGAATGTTCAAATTGCAGACTTCTTCAGACCTTGATATGAGTTTTGAAGCCTTTACGGAGCTTTATATCAATGATGTGAAGAACCGTTTGAAGGAAAACACGTGGCTTACCAAAGAGCATATCATACGCACAAAGATACTTCCGTATTTCGGGAAACTGAAAATCAGCGAGATTTCCACAAAGGAGATTATTACTTGGCAGAATGAAATGCTTGCCTATCGTGATGAGAAGAAAAAGCCTTATTCACAGACGTATCTGAAAACGCTGCACAATCAGTTGTCCGCCATTTTCAATCACGCTGTCCGCTACTATGAACTGCGTTCCAATCCTGCGGCAAAGGTGGGAAATATGGGACGTGAGGAACACAAGGAAATGCTGTTCTGGACAAAGGAAGAATACAAGAAATTCTCTTTTGAGATGATGGACAAGCCTGTTTCCTTTTATGCGTTTGAAATGCTTTACTGGTGCGGTATCCGAGAGGGCGAGCTGTTAGCTTTGACTCCGGCAGATTTCAACTTTGATAAGGAAACAGTCACAATCAATAAATCCTATCAGCGTTTGAAAGGGCAGGATGTGATTACTTCTCCGAAAACGAAAAAGAGCAACCGCACGATTAAAATGCCGAAGTTTCTGTGTGAGGAAATGAAAGAATATCTCGGTATGCTTTACGGATTGAAGAAGAAAGACCGTATCTTTACGGTGACGAAAAGCTATCTTCATCACGAGATGGACAGAGGGGCAAAGGCGGCAGGCGTGAAGCGTATCCGCATTCACGATCTCCGTCACAGCCACATTTCACTCTTGATTGATATGGGCTTTTCTGCGGTGGCGATTGCTGACCGAGTTGGTCACGAAAGTATTGATATTACTTATCAGTACGCACACCTCTTTCCGTCAAAGCAGATTGAGATGGCAGAAAAATTAGATGATTTAGGGAAAGGAGATTTTGAAAATGTCAGCTAAGAACAGAGATAACAAAAATCGTTGGAGGAATATCACAGTAGGGTTTCGAGTATCGCCCGAAGAAAACGAACTCATTAACAGAGCTGTAGCTCTATCAGGATTGCCAAAACAGGAGTATTGTTACCGCCGTTGCTTAAATCAGGATGTGGTGGTACAGGGCAATCCGAGAGTGTATAAGGCGTTGAAAACGGAATTTGCCACAGTCCTTGCGGAACTGAAAAGGATTGAAGCAGGAAAAGGTGTGGATGATGAACTGCTGAGTGTAATAGAACTGATTTCCATTATTCTCGGCGGTTTGAAAGGAGAGGATGCGAATGGAGAATAAAAAAGAAATGACTATTCCAAATGTATCTGCGGCAACAGATGCGGAACAGTCACTTTCCAAATGTACTGACAATAGTATAGTCAATCAGGATACGGATTTCAAGGGGTACGAGCAATCTTTTGAAGAAATGCAAAGGGAAATACTCAGACAGTTAGACCCTTCCTATCTGAAAACAGTATCAATGACAACGCTGTATGATACGGTGTTTGAGGTTCAGACACCACTTATCGACGGTCTGCTCCAAAGGGGAACTTACCTTTTCGTAGGTTCCCCGAAAGTGGGAAAGAGCTTTATGATGGCACAGCTTGCCTATCATATCAGCACAGGCACACCGCTTTGGGAGTATAAGGTGCGTAAGGCAACGGTGCTTTATTTTGCCCTTGAAGATGATTACCCACGTTTGCAGAAGCGATTGTTTCAGATGTTCGGTGCAAAGGAGACAGGCAATCTGTATTTCGCAACGGAATGTAAAACGGTCAATGGCGGACTGGAAGAACAGATAAGAGGGTTTATGAGGGAACACCCAGACACAGGCTTGATTATCATAGACACCTTAAAGCGTGTGCGTGAAGCAGGCGGAGCAGATTACAGCTACGCAAGTGATTATGATGTTGTGGCAAGGCTGAAAGCGTTGGCAGACAGTTACAAGGTTTCAATGCTTATTGTTCATCATACACGCAAACAAAAATCGGAAGATATATTCGATATGATTTCAGGCACGAATGGTCTGATGGGTGCGGCAGACGGTGCATTTGTTCTCAGTAAGGACAAGCGTACTTCCAACAATGCCACACTTGATGTTGCTGGCAGAGACCAGCAGGATATGAAAATCCATCTTGTAAGGGACAGCGAGCGATTGGTGTGGAACTTTGCAAAATCGGAAACGGAGATGTGGAAAGAACCGCCCGAACCTCTGCTTGAGAAGATAGCGGATACGCTCTTTTCGGAAAGTGACAGATGGGAAGGAACTGCTTCGGAACTTTGCGAAAGGCTTGCGGTGGATATAAAGCCGAATGTACTTTCTTTAAGGCTCAGTATCAACGCAAGCAGGCTGTTTCGTGATTACGGTATCCGTTATCAGAACAGCCGCACACACGACGGAAGAAAGGTTTCACTTTGGAAAGAAACCGAGCAGACGGCGTGACAAACGGTGTCAAAGGTGTCAATGTTTTTGAGAGCAGCACGCTGTGAAAAACATTGTCACCATCGTCACACTTTGACACCGGATAAAGTTTAGGGGAGTGTGCAGAGAGTGCCTTTTCAAAGGCGGCTCTTTGGTCTCGCCTGCTGGCTCGGTCGGTTCGCAGGCGTGTGTGCCACCGGCACACGCTCACCCCTCGGAGAGCCTTCGGAGAACGCAAAACCTGTTTACAGGTCGCATTTTTGATGGGTGTACCCGTCAAAAGTGCTTTTGCGTTACTTTTGACAAAAGTAACAAAACCTGAGAATGTTGAAATTTACAGATGGGAGATGAAAAAATGCAGAGAACGATAAGTGCAATGGTCGGTAAAGGCTCGGTCAATCACAATAGCCGAAAGTTCCGAGCAGAAAATGTAGACGGAACTCGTACTCATCTCAATATCGACTACTGCAATGAAAATATAAAGACAGTTTATCACGAATTGTTTGATGAAGCATTGGAAAGATACAATGCCAAGCAGATAAGGTCAGACCGAAAGATAAAAGATTATTATGAAAAAATCCGAAGTTCCAAGCAGGAAAAACCGTTCCACGAAATCATTTTACAGGTGGGCGGTAAGGGAAATATGAACGCCGATACGGAAAACGGAGAACTGGCAAAGCAGATTTTAGATGAATACTATCAGGGTTTTCAGGAGCGAAATCCACAGCTTCGGGTGTTCTCGGCTCATCTGCATATGGATGAAGCTACACCACATCTGCACATAGATTTTGTACCTTTTACCACAGGCAGCAAGCGTGGACTTGATACAAGAGTGTCACTAAAGCAGGCTCTTGCAACGCAAGGTTTTAAGGGCGGCAGTCGTGGCGATACGGAGTGGTCGCAATGGATACAGTCCGAAAAAGAACAGCTTGCGGCGGTGATGGAACGTTATGGGATTGAGTGGGAACATTTAGGCACACACGAAAAACATCTTTCTGTTTTGGATTATAAAAAGCAGGAAAGAGAAAAAGAAGTGGCGGCATTAGGTGCGAAAATCGAGCAGAAACAGATTGAATTTGATGTGTTGTCGGAACGAGTATTGAACTATGATAAGGCAAAAGACGAGCTGTCAAATCTTGAAATAGAGCTTGATACTGCACCGAAATATCAGTTGCCAGAACCAGAGAAATTTATGACTGCAAAGGCATATAAAACCAAAATGGCAGAGCCGGTTGTAAGGAAATTGAAGCAACTTGTCAAAACGGTGCTTGCCCGCTGCTTTGAGGGGTGGGACAACTATCATAGGCTGAATACAGCGAATGCACAGTTATACCGCACCAATCAGCGTTTGGAGAAAGTCAATGAAAGATTGACCGAAGAAAACAAAATCCTAAAAGCAGAAAATAAAGATTACAGCCTGCTCCGTAAGGTTTTTGGTCGCAAACAGATAGATGATTTGTTGGAGCAGGCAAGAACAGTTAAAGGTCGCAAGCGTGATAATACACGATCACGATAGACAAAAATCACAGGAGGAAAAGGAAAATGACAAAGACAATTTTTGAAGAAATGGGCGGAACTTATAGACAGGTGGGTGATTATTTATTGCCGAACATCACAGTACCAGCCGAAGAAGAAATAGAGCCGATTGGTTTATGGGGGAAACGACATGCAAGGCATTTAAAGGAACACTATAAAGTGTTATATATGAACCTGCTGACAAGCGGAAAGCTGCATAGTTATCTTGCAGAAGTCGATAAGCAAGCAGAGGATATGTTTCTTCGACTGGTAAAGGAATATGCCGACAGACAAGATGTGACGGAACAATTAAAGAAAGATAATCCCTACGAATGGATTGGAAGAATGAATAATATTCAGGCTTGTGTGAGGGAAGTTGTAGGAACGGAGTTGATTTACACATAAGCGTTTTACGGTATGGTGCTCCTGCGTTTGCTGGAGTGCTGTGGTTGTGGTTGTAAAGAGGTTGTGAAAGATTGAATTTCGTAATGGTTGGATGTATAATTAGGAAGTGAAAATTTTAATTTGCACTTCCATAAGGTGAAATGTATTGACACAAAAAATACAGTATGATAGTATTGCCATTAGAAGAAAGAAAGGCACATTTTGTGTAAGGTGAGGAAATGATTAATAGATAATTTGATTTAAGTAAGACACATATAGTTATTGAGCCTGTAGAGAATAGGTTTGTTTTGTGTACGCTTAAGTTGGATTATCGCAAGAGGCATTTCCTTTGTTTTCCTTTTGGAAAAGAAATAAGGGTCTATTTAGCGAGTCTATTTTTGCGTATGCAAAAAAGACTCGTTTTTGTGTGTTCAAAATAATAATTGGCTCAGACTTCGAAAAGGAGAAACTTTAATGTTGCAGATAAAAAAATTAAATTTAACACATAAAAAAGACCTGAGAATAATTCTTAATGATTTCAACCTTGTGCTAAATGATGGAGATAAGGCAGTTATTATTGGAGAAGAGGGAAATGGGAAATCGACATTAATGAAGTGGATATACAATCCGTCGCTTGTAGAAAACTATATAGAAGCAGATGGGGAAAGGATAATGGGACACGAACGTCTTGGTTATCTTCCGCAGGAGATGCTCGATGAAGATAAGGAAAAAACAATATACGAATATTTTTCTGAAGAGGAAATATTCTGGGAGAAAACGCCTAAAGAATTGTCTGTTATTGCGGGAAAATTTGGAATGAAAAATGATTTTTTCTACAGTAACCAGACAATGGGTAGTCTTTCAGGAGGCGAAAAAGTCAAGACACAACTTATGAGGCTTTTCATTCGCGATGTTTCTGTGCTGTTGTTGGACGAACCTTCCAATGACATCGACATTGCGACGCTTACATTACTGGAAAAAATCATAAATGACTGGAAGCACATTGTGCTTTTTATTTCACACGATGAAACGCTGATAGAGCGTACTGCCAACATGGTGATACATATCGAGCAGATTATACGAAAAACAAAGGCGAGATATACCGTGGCAAAGCTTCCCTATAGACGCTATGTGGAAGAACGGCTTCATAAATTTGAAATCCAAAAACAGCGGGCACTGAGTGACCGTAGGGAGAAAAAGATTCGCGATGAAAAATATCAAAGAGTTATGCAGAGTGTACAAGGTGCATTAAGAAGTTGTACCAGACAAGCACCGTCTGTTGCCAAAAACTTAAAGGACAAAATGCATACGGTTAAGGCAATGGAACGAAGATTTGAAAAAGAAGATGAAAATATGACTCAGATGCCGGAACAGGAAGAAGCAATCTTTGTCAAATTAGGGGATGAAAACTCACACATTCCCGCAGGAAAAACGGTCATAGAATATGAACTTTCAAAGCTTGTGACTCCGGATGGCAAAAGAATTTTAGCAGAAGGAATTCATTTAAAAATAAAAGGTTCAGAAAAAATCTGTATGATAGGAGCCAACGGGGCAGGAAAAACGACTCTTCTAAAAAAGATAGCGGAAGAACTCCTAAATCGGAATGACATTAAAGCAGAATATATGCCTCAAACTTATGAAGACCTGCTGGATTTGGATGTTACACCGGTTGATTACCTTGATAAAACAGGAGATAAAGAAGAGCGTACAAGAATTAGAACATACCTTGGTTCACTTAAATACACACCAGATGAAATGGAGCATCCGATTCGGGAGTTATCAGGCGGACAAAAGGCGAAAGTGCTTCTCTTGAGGATGAGCTTAAGTGGTGCAAATGTTCTTATTCTGGATGAACCGACAAGAAATTTTTCACCATTGTCCGGTCCGGTAATAAGAAAAATGCTCCGAGAATTTCCGGGGGCTGTCATTAGCATTTCTCACGATAGAAAGTATATTGAAGAGGTGTGCGATAAAATATATCAGCTAAATCCTAATGGATTACAGCTAATTGGTGATTGATAACAAAAAGGATGAAAGACTGACAAATTTCAGGCTTTTAGTGAGTTGGAAAGCATACAAAGATTTGAATTTGGAGGATAGATTATGGTACGTACAGAAGATGCATGTGAAATTATAAAATATGCTTTGCAAAACGAAATTAAAGTATATTTAGATGGCGGATGGGGTGTTGATGCACTTCTTAAAAGAGAATCAAGAATACACAATGATATTGATTTGTTTGTTGAACTGAAACATTATCATGATTATATTTATGTGATTAAGCAGCATGGATTTGAGGAAGTAAATACTGATTATACAACGGATGGTCATACTGTCTGGAAAGATGATAAACAAAGAATCATTGATTTACATTGTTTTGAATTTACAGATGACGGAATTGTTTATGAGGGAGATATATTTCCATCAAAAACTTTTTCCGGTATTGGAAAAGTTGGAGATATAACTGTTTCTTGTATTGAACCATTGAGTCAGGTAATGCTTCATTTGGGATATGAACACGATAAAAATGATGTGCATGATGTGATGCTGTTGTGTGAAACATTTCAAATAGCAATACCAGATGAATATAAGGAAAAGTAAAATTTCAGTTTTGTGTTGAATCTCTAAGCAAAATAGCTTATAATTTGACATGCTACATATAGTTATTATCCACAGTTATCGAGTAGGTGTTATCAATGCCGATAACAAAATGATAACATTAGCTCGTATAGGCAGGATAATATGGATATATCAAATAATCAAAAGAACGAGAAACATTACAGAGAATAATTCCTAAACAAAAAGCGTTAGTCTTTGTAGAGTTTGAGTAAGAGCCACAAGTCTTGGAATCCGCTAAACAAGCGGGTTCCGAGACTTTTTCTTTTGCTCTGCTACTAATTTGCTACTAATAGCAACTACTCTTTTTCTATCGTTTTCAGTTGGTTGTCATTAACTTTAATAGCAAGAAACCCTGATGACTGCTGGATTTCTTTTATATGATCTTTCTTTGTGGCATCTGGATGATTTTCCCTGATGCGGTATTTGATGGTACTAACGCAGGTCCAAACTGAGGTCGGATTGTTACATCTGAGCCGTTGTCTTGAGTCTGAGGCACTTCACATGTGATACCTGCTGCTTCAAGCAGAGGGTTATCAGATGGTGGTTCAAGTGTTGGCGAATCTGTCGCCTGCAATGATTCCAGACTATGCACAAGCTCCTGCTGTTTATGTGGAAACAGATGAGAGTATGTGTTAAGTGTTGTGGATACTTTCTCATGTCCGAGCCTGTCTGCTAACATCAGCGCATCACAGCCCTGATTAATAAGTAAGCTGGCGTGCGAATGCCTGATATCGTGGATTCGTATCTTCTTTACACCTGTGTTTTTGCAACCTCTTATCATCTCGTGTGAGAGATATGATTTTGTTACCGGGAACAGCCTTTCATCTGCGTCAAGCATATACCTTGACTGGATATAGTCTGATAGCTCCTGGCATAGAAAATCCGGAATCGGAATCTTTCGCTTACTTTTTCTTGTCTTAGGTGATGTAAATACATCTTTTCCTTCTATCCGCTGATATGTTCTGTTGATGGATATTGTCTTGTTATCAAGGTCAATATCAGCAGGTGATAGAGCAAGCAGTTCGCCTTCTCGCATACCAGTCCAGTACAGGACTTCAAAGCATATATACGATAGCGACTTGTCTTTTACACCCTCACGGAAAGCAATATATTCATCGTAAGTCCAGTAATCCATTTCCTCAGCCTTTGCTTTTCCAATGGTGCCTGCCTTGCCACAGGGATTGGTGTTAAGGTCATAGAAACGCTTGGCGTAATTGATGATGCTGTTAAGCTCCGTGTTAATCTTTTTCAGATAGGTCTGGGAGTAATTATTCGGCGAACTCATAAGCTTCGCCTGCCATCTTCGTACATCAGAGGCTTTGATTTCATTTATCGGCTTGCTACCGAAGAATGGAAGAATATGCGTCTGTAGTACCGCCTTTTTGTCAGAAGAGTTGACTGCTTAAGTCTTGCAGCCATATCCTCCATATAAATTTCATAAAGGTTTTGAAATGTCATGTCAGGATTGGCAGACTGCTTTTCCAGAAAATCCCTTTCAAATCCTAAGGCTTCCTTTTTGGTGGCAAATCCTCTTTTCCACTTCTGTTTTTTGATTCCCTGCCAGTTCGTATAATAGAACTTGGCGAACCATTTACCAGTTTTTTCATCTTTGTAAGCTGGCATAAATATCATCTCCTTTTTGTAAAATTGTTGTGCAATCATCAAAAGGCTATGATATAATCTACTTGTTAAGGGTGATTATAAAGCCTTCGGGTTAATCACTTACATAGCTTCGGTTATTCCTTTTGCGAGAAGGAGTATGCCGGAGCTTTTTCTTTACTAAAGGTGTAAGCCTGTAATTATTCAGTTTTTTAATCGGCTTCATTATCCAGTCTGGAATCCTTATAATATGCCAACATATCTGATTTCCATGAATCAAACTTTTCTTTTGAAATTTTTCCTGTCTGGAGCATATTCTTCTTTGTTATCCAGTTTTCCATAAAGAGACAGAAGTCTGCATCATATTTTCCATTGCCTTTGCCATTAACCTTAATCCCGGCAGTCCATTCAGGACTTTCAGGAGGTTTGGTGTTGGTCAGCTCAAATGAAAAATCAGTAAGTTCAGTTATGGCAAAGAGAGCATTGATTACATTTGACATAGTGTGGAATTCATATGACGGATATTCAGCGGTTGTATTATCTTTTGGAGTATTAGTATCTTTTGCAAATAAAAGCTCCTGCCATGGAACATTTAATTCATTAGCAATCTGTTTTAAAACATCTATCTTTAATAGTATTTCACCAGATTCATATTTCTGGATAGTACGTTCTGATTTACCAAGCCGCTGTGCAAACTCCTTTTGCGTGATCTTTTGTGCTCTGCGCTGCTTCTGTATTGCCTTTCCGATTTCTTCTGAAGAGGACATAGTAAGTTTAATGGAATCAGAGTAAGCCATTCTGTTCACCTTCCTTTATATGAAATAGTCCGCTGTAAAGATACGTATTAGGTTGATATTAAATGAAATACGTATCAATAAGTGACTTGTTTATGATTGTGCGATTACTTTATCATAAACAAAAACGAATTGCAAGTGCGTAATTATAAAAAGTTCTATTGACAAATTTTGAAAAGGATATTAAAACAAACACGAATTAGAAATACGGATTAAATGAAGAACAGGATAGCTGTTTTGTAAAAACACGTATTTAAAATAACAATTTATGAAAGGAGGAGCTGCATGAAGGGTATAAAGGAAGCATTCATAGATGCAGGTGAGATAAGCCAGATGCTTGGTATCGGGATGACAAAGGCATATGCAATTATAAAGGAATATAATGCAGAGCTTGAGGCAAAAGGTTATTTCACCATGCGGGGCAAATGTCCAAGGAAGTACTTTGAACAGAAAATCTATGGTTACGAAGATTATTACAATCCGGATTATGAGCCACAGCGTAACCGAAGCAATGTTGCAGAAGAAATGGATTATGAAGCGGCAGTTGGGGATTCTGTGATAAGTGAACAGGATGAAGTGGATATACCGCCTGAAACAAATGAATTGTCGGAAGATGGTGCTGAGATAGCAGAAAATGTGATGTTGGATGCAGATGTAATGGTGAAAGAGACAACTGAATAGGTGAATCCAGCGAGTGGGGGCAAAAAGCGCCCCCAAAACGTGCAAATGGGGGCAGAAAGCGCCCCCAAAACCACAAAGTGGGGGCAGAAAGCGCCCCCGCACAAATCAGAGCCGAAAAAGTGTGGAGGCAAAAAGTGCTGTCAAAATGCAAAAGTGGGGGCAAAAAGCGCCGTCAAAACAGCAAAGTGACGGCAAAAAGCGCCACCACTCAGATAAGCGAGAAAAAAGTTATGGTGGCGGAAAGTGCCGTCAAAATGGAAAAGTGGTGGCGGAAAATGCCACTAAAACAGTAAAGTGATGGCAAAAAGCGCCACCACTTTTAAATCAGGTGGAACTTTAGCCACCATATCAGTAATTGTGGTGGTACATTAACCACCACATATCATATACAGGGTGCAGGTGCTCCTGCCAAGACGAAAAATTATGTAAACGCTGATGGCGTTTATATTTTTTCGGGAAAAGGTCCGACCTTTTCCGCATCTTGCAAAACCAGTGAACACTACTTTTAGAAAGGATGAAAAAAGCAATGGTACAGATAAAAAGAGATTGGTTTGATACAGAATTTGAAAATTACGAAAGGGGAAAAACGTATGGCAGATGGAAAGAGAAGATATAAGTCTGACAGGAAAGATCATAAGGTATCTGTGAAGCTGTCGGAGAAAGATATGGATATTCTAAAAGCGGCACTTAACCGGACGGGAATGACAGCAAGTGCCTATATAAGAGAATTGATCCGGACGGGCGGCAACATAGATACAAGTTATCCTGAGGACAGGGCAAAAGCAATCCGTATCATAGCAGGTATTGCAAATAATATTAATCAGACGGTAAAGCTTGGCAATTCACAGGGGAGATTGTATTACAGCGATATTGATAAATTGCAGAACAGTCTGGATGATGTAAAGAAAACATTCGGGGAGGTGCTGGAAGTATGGCGATTACAAAGATCTTGAATATAAAAGAGTCAGAAGGTAGAAATCCAGCATCACACCTAAAGAATGCTTTGGAATATATCCAGAATCCGGATAAGACAGAAGAATGTGTACTGGTGGGCGGTATTAACTGCCTGCCGGATACAGCATTTGAGCAGATGGAAGAGACAAAGAATATATTTCATAAGACAGGTAAAAGACAAGGCTATCATGTGATTATATCGTTTTCGCCGGAAGAAAAAGTAACTGCGGAACAGGCAATGTACGTCCTGGAACACTTTGCGAAGGCTGTGCTTGGCGATGATTATGAAGCTGTGTATGCAGTCCATACTGACAGGGAACATATGCATGGGCATCTGATCTGGAACAGTGTCAGCATGACAACCGGCAAGAAATACAATTCACCTAAAAGCAACTGGAAGAACCATCTCCAGCCTATTACAAATAAATATTGTGATGAACTTGGACTTTCCATTATGCCGGCAGAGTACAGCAGGAATCCAAAAAATATCAGCAGGGACAAGTGGGAAAAGGAAATGTCAATGAAAGAGATAATTCTAAGGGATGCCAAGATGTGTGCATATGCAGCCGGGAATGTGGAGCATTTTAAATATATGATGAAAAGACTTGGATATGTATTTAAGAAAGACGCATGGATGGAGGTGCAGGCACCGGGATTTCGGTATTATCATAAACTGGCAAAGCTGGACGAGATGTTTTCAGAAGATATGTTACGGCATTATGTGGATATGCCTTGGATGGCAAAGCCTTACTTTTATTCGTCGGATATCAGGAGACTACACAGGGCGAAGCTGTCACCATTCCAGAAGAAGTTTTATGCAAAGCTATACAGATTAAGGGTTGTAGAACAGAAGCGTTTTGTAGTTTGTGGAGCAAAGTATGCAGAGGATTTGAAGCGGTTTCATCAGTTACAGGATGAATATCTGCTGCTTGTGAATAATGACATCAAAAGTATTGTGGAGCTTATGGATTTCATAAGTGAGAAAGAAGATAGGATTCAGCAGATTGAGGACAGGCAGAAGGAGATATACAGAGAAAGTTCTAGTCGGAAACGCATTATAAAGAATGAAGAGCAGTACCGGGAATATCAGATATGGCACATGGAAGTGCAAGAAGAACTGGATGAGCTGAAGCAGGAGAAGAGAAATGTTAAGAGGCAGATACAGCTTGCTGATGACATTATAAAAGAAGATTTGTATACGGCTTATTATGCGGTGACAGGGAAAGAAGAAATCGTTGCAGACAGGGATGTTGAGATACCGGGGATGGAAGAGAATACTGAGGTTGAGAAAGTGGCGGCAGCAGTTGTTAAGCCTGATGCAAATGTTGAGGTAATGAATCCTAATAATAATCAGAATGAAATAGGCAGACAGAAAGAGCAAACAGATAGTGCGAGAAAACAACAGACTGGTTTAGAGGGTATAGGAATACCAGAGGTTCATAATTCGTCTGATGTGAATGTGGCAAGAATGGACGAAAGTACAACTGATGTAACAGGTAAAAGTGAATTTGTGGAAACTAAAGAAACTGAGCCTGTGGACAAAGCTGGCTGGATTGTCAGGAGAATATCAGAACTTGGTGGTTATGAGAATGTCGGTGATTCTGTTAAGGCTGATGTATTTGGATTTGATATTGCTGATGTAGGCGGTAGCATAAGGTTGTTCTCGGATGTGATGAAAAGGTTGGAGATAAAGCTGGATGGAGATGGGATTTATGAGGAGTTCCAGAGGATTTATGATGAAAGTGTTGGTAGAGATGCTGATAAAGAAAAGGTAAGAGATAAGATAAGGAATAGGGGCAGAGGAAGGTGATTTCTCTGCTGTTATTTTACAGATTGATATAAACAAAAGTAATGAAATTGAATATAATATAGAAAATATGCACAACTAGAGTTTCGAGAAAACGAAAATATTCGTTGCAAATAGTACAAAATTTTCATATAATATAAAATATGTGAAAGTGTTTCTATTATTATAATGGGAGAAAAGATGATTACATATAAGAATTTATGGGATTTAATGAAAAGTAGGAATCTAACAAAGACAGAGTTAATGAAAAGAGCTGGTTTGAGTTCAAGTACTTTTGCAAAGCTTTCGAGAGACGAAATGGTTTCACTTGATGTTTTAGTAAGGTTGTGCAAAGTGTTGAAATGCCAAATTAGTGATATTTGCTTAGTAAATATACAAGAGGATGATGCTGAACTATGAGTAACAAGATTTTAGATATTATTGCATCGGAGACAAATGGTAAAAGTTATAAGACATATAAGTATTGTTTTGATAGTGCGGAGACATCACCCATTGACTACGATGATAATAAACAGATAACCTGGAAAAAATATGGCGAGACGGTTCCACCTAAAGGTACTAAAGACATGAGAGAAGAAGCCGACTTGTTGATGTCAGAAGCTCCATTGTTTTCTTATTTTTTAGATGGGTCAAGGCATACATACAAGGTTGATGATATTGCATATAAAAATCAAGTATATCCAATAGTTGCTGGACAGGTTGGAATTAGCTGTTGCACAAGAATCGATGGAGAGATGAGGGCGTTCAAGTTTGAAAGAAGACTTGCGATTGCGCTACCAAAGGCAGCAAATAAAGATGATTGGAAATCGTCAACATATTTTCCAAATCTTAAAAAGAAGATTAATGAGCAAGGGTATAGGCTTAAAGATAATAACATTGAATTTACGGATGTGATTCCTTATTCGACCAAAAAAGATGAGTTTGAACGTATAGAGAATAAAGCAATTGCAGTTATTCAAGATTTGATGATTAAGCGGGAAGTAAAGATGGTGAGTGAAATGGTTGAACAACATATATTAAATGCGACCAATTATTTGCTTAAAGATGGTTCGCTTGAATATAAAGTTGATGGGATAAAGAGTGCGAGAGAAAAACGTAAATTTGCAGGATATTTTTCATTTGTGGTAGGAGTATCTAAGAGTTTTAACCCAGAAAACTGTGTGGATAAAAATGGTAAAAATAATTCAAATGTAGTAGCGGATTTGCCATTATATCATCGTACGCCTGTTAGCATGTATACATCAGAACGATTACCAGGCATGGCATATGCAGTATGGTATGTGCGAATAAGAGATAAAAAATATACAATAAATACATTTGATGGGATTTTAAAGATAGAAAAGATTCTTACTACAGAGGAACAGATGGAAAATGGATTGGATACAGAAGAGGTCGATCTTATTACAGCCAATATTATAAATGAAAGGAATCCGGTTTGTTATGGAGTGGACAATAGGTGGGCTAATCATTTATATCCAGTATATATTACAGAATGTTATGCAAAAAGCAAATATATGAGTACAACAATGTTTATGAACTTATTTTAGGAGATAAAACGATGGGAAAAGTAATCGGAAAAGTTATAGCCACAGAAAAAAATCCTTCAACAATTGATAATTTTTATTTTTGGACAAAGCAAGATATGATTTTAAATCCTTTTGATGTGGTGAAAATCGGACATTTGGAGAATAGTGTATCATATGGAGTTATAGAAGAAATCTCTCATATTACCGATACTGCGAATTTTCTTTCAGATTATATTTCAAATGATTTTGGTCAAGTTAATACTACTGAAAGGACACATAGAATTGGAATGAATTATGTTAAGTCTAGTGTAATTGGAAATAATAAAAATATTTATATACCATTGCTTAATGATGCTAAAGTTGAGTTGGCTGAAGAAGAAGAGATTGCAGAGGCATTGGGATTAAATAAGGTGAAAAATCCAGTTACTTGTGGATATTTAGAAATGTATAACAATAAAGATAAAATTACACTTCCAGTTAAAATGGATTCTAGATTTTTGATTGGACCAGAAGGAGCACATTTGAATATTTCAGGTATTTCTGGACTTGCGGCAAAGACATCTTATGCAATGTTCCTTCTTAAGGCTATTCAGGATAAGTGTTATGAAGCAGATTCAGAAGATGATGTAGCATTTGTTTTTTTTAATGTTAAGGGAAAGGATTTACTTGCAATTGATCAGCCAGCAGAATTTGATAAAGAGAGTGACAAGGAACGGGTATATGGTCAATATACAAAACTTGGATTAACTACATTACCTTTTAGAAATGTTCATTACTATTATCCATATTCTGAAAGAAAGGTTGGTAATACATACCTTTCTACAGAGGTATACAATGAACAGTGTATTAATGGAACTGCAAAATTGTATAAATATGATTGCGAAGATGATATGAAAAAATTGGACATGCTATTTGCTAGTATAGAGGATCCAAATCAGACAATGGATTCTATAATCAATTATATTGCAAATGAACAGGGAAATTTTAGAGGGTTAGATGATTGGGCAGATTTTCTTGAAGTGGTAAAGGAGAACTGCCAAGCAGGAAAGAAAAATGATGAGATTTCGGTTGGAAGTTGGAGAAAGTTTAATCGTATTATTAGAAATTCTATTTATAATAATCCAATGTTTGGACGAATTGCAGATGATAATGAACAGACAAGATTAGAGGACTCGTTAAAGCATATAAAGAAGAATGAGGTTCATGTTATAGATATAGCAAAGTTAAATGAAGATATGCAGGGATTTGTTTTTGGTGATGCGATTAGAACAATATATGACTTACAGTTAGGACAATATAGCGATGAGGACGATGTTAACCCACCAAAAAAGGTAGTGATTTTTATTGATGAATTAAATAAGTATGCATCTCAAGATACACCAAAATCTTCGCCTATTTTACATCAAGTGCTTGATATAGCTGAACGTGGTCGATCATTGGGGATTGTTTTATTTTCAGCGGAGCAGTTTAGAAGTGCAATACATTCAAGAGTGACAGGAAATTGTTCTACGCATGCATATGGAAGAACTAATGCGATAGAAATCGCAAAGCCAGATTATAAGTTTGTCCCATCAGTTTATAAGAATATGATGACACGATTAAAACAGGGAGAATATATTGTTCAGAATCCAATTTTTAGATCACTTCTCAGCATTAAGTTTCCTGAGCCAATATATAAGCAGTATAAACAATAAATAAGAAGAGGAGGTAACATTATGGCTGAGATTGGAAAGAATGTAATTGAAAATTTGACTACAGCAATGTACGAGAATGCATATACTGTATATCGTGAATACATACAGAATTCGGCTGATTCGATAGATAAAGCAATTGCAGCGGGCGTTGTTAACGAAAAGGATGCAATTATAGATATTAATATTGAATACAATAAAAGACGAATTACAATAAATGATAATGCTATGGGGATACCAGCTGAAATGTTTGTTAAGAAATTGACAGATATTGCGGATTCCCAAAAAGATAGAACTAAGGAAAAAGGATTTCGTGGAATAGGTAGACTGGCGGGAGTTGGATATTGCGATACATTAATCTTTAAGTCTTCATACAAAGGTGAAAATGTGGAATCGGTTATTGAGTGGGATGGAAAGAAATTACGAGATGTTCTAGCAGATACAACACAACATCCTTCAGCAGCAGATTTCGTTGATGATATAACTTATTCTTATCAGAACAAAGCAAATGTGGATGATCATTACTTTGAAGTAATAATGGAAGGAGTAATTCCAGAAAGCGATGACCTTTTAGATAAGGCGGTTGTTATTGAATATCTTGAATCAGTAGCACCAATTCCATTTGCATCATGGTTTATATATAAGTCAAAAATTTATGAATTTTGTAGAAATAATAACTTGAAAATCGACGAATATACGATTCAAGTTAATGGTAATCAATTATTTAAACCATATAAAACGAAAATTTATGATGGAACATCAGGTTCAACAAAGGTTGTTGACGAGATTAAAGATGTTGAATTTAAAGAATTTTATGCTTCAGATGGAAGAAAACTTGCTTGGATGTGGTTTGGAATTTCCAAATTTGAACAACAGATAAAGCCAATGAATAAAATGAGGGGTATAAGGCTTCGAAAAGAAAATATTCAGATAGGCGATGAGAATACATTAGGAGCATCTCCTAAGTTTTTCAAGGAATCTAGAGGAAATTGCTATTTTGTTGGCGAAGTTTATGCTGTAGATAGCGAATTGATTCCGAATGCCCGAAGAGATTATTTTAAGACAAATGCAACAACAAAGGAGTTTGAAGTTGAAGTAAGAAAAGTTTTATACAATGAGTTGTATAAAACATATCATTATGCAAATCAAGTAAAAAAGGCATTTCAGTCTCAGACAGATTATGAAAGAAAGGCCGTAGAATATGATAAAAAGGTAAGTGAAGCAGGATTTGTTGATGAAAAAGACAAAGAAAAGGCAAAGAAAGATTTAGAAACTGCAAAAGAAAAGGCAGAAAAAAGTGTTCGAACCATTGAATTACGTGAACAGGATGCAAATGAAAATATAACCTTAAATAGAGTATTTAATGAAATAAAAGAGAGCTATCGACCTGAAATATCAAATACAGTGATTTCAGTTGATTCTGTTAAGCAGGAAGAAAAGAATAAGAAAGAAGACAAAAAGTATTTAACACAGAATTTATCAAAATATAATAAGAGAGAGCAGAAGCTTATATCAAAAGTATATTCCATTCTACAGGCTATTTTGCCGAAAGATATGGCTGATATGGTTGTAGCTAAAATACAGGAAGAGTTGAGTAAATGAGCAGGAAAGTATTACTTGTCGAACCCAATTACAAGAATAAATACCCTCCAATGGGATTAATGAAAATTGCAACATATTACAGAAATCTTGGGGATGATGTGACCTTTTTTAAAGGTGATTTAAGAGATTTAGTTTTAGATGATACTTATGAAGATTTAAAAACACAGTTGTACGCTAATGATTCGTCTATTATGTGGGAAAAATATAAACCACATATTTGTATGTATTTGAAAAAGGGGTTAAAGGATGAATTTGATCAGATTCCATTGTCGAATGAAAATGTGATAATTAAGAGTTTGCTAGAATATTATAGAAAATATTTTTATAAAAAAGAATATTTTAAACCGGAAAATAGAAAATATGACAGGGTTGGAATTACAACCTTGTTTACTTTTTATTGGGATATTACAATCAAAACCATTAATTTTGCAAAACAACTTTGTAAGACTCCAGAAGGAGTAATGGTTGGGGGAGTAATGGCAACTATTTTGGCAGATAGGGTAGAGGAGGAAACTGGTATAAAGCCTTACAAAGGAACTTTAAGTAAGCCAGGAGTATTAGATGATAATGATATGATTATTGATACTTTGCCATTGGACTATTCAATTTTAGAAGAAATAGATTATAAGTATCCAGCAAGTGATGGATATTTGGCATATATGACAAGAGGGTGCATTAATAAGTGTGCTTTTTGTGCGGTACCTAAACTTGAACCAGAATATAAGAGTTATTTACCAATTGCTGAACAGGTTAAATGGGCAAGTGAACGGTTTGGTGGTAAAAAAGATCTTTTATTATTAGATAACAATGTTTTGGCATCCTGCCAATATACACAAATAATAGATGAGATTAAGAACGCTGGCTTTACTACAGATGCCACTTTTGTAGAGCCCAATATGTTTGAGGTAGCCATTAAGAATTTGCGTGATGGATATAATGAAAAGGCATATATAAAGAGAGTGGTACGTGAATACAAAATGCTTATAGAAAAAATGGGCTCAAAAATTCAAGACGTATATGATCTTCTTGAAAGTAATAATCTTTTGGAAACATATACGGCAAAAAAAGAGGCTATTTTAGCAACTTACGAAACATTGAAACCATATTTTGATGAAATTTATAGTAAAAAAAGACCGCGCAAGAGATATGTTGATTTCAATCAAGGCATAGATTCTCGACTGATTACGGACGAGAATATGGAAAAATTATTTGAAATTTCAATTAGACCAGTAAGAATAGCATTTGATCATTGGGAATTGCATGAAATATATGAAAAATCTATAAGAACTGCAGTTAAACATGGTCATACTAATTTGTCTAATTATGTACTATATAATTTCAAAGATAAGCCAGTTGAACTTTATAAGAGATTACGATTAAATGTTGATTTATGTGAAGAATTGGGCGTTAGTATCTATTCATTTCCAATGAAATATCATCCTATTGAGGATCCAGAGTATTTTAGTAATAGAGATTATATTGGGGAACATTGGAATAGAAAATTCATAAGAACAATACAAGCTGTTTTGAACTCAACCAAAGGAAAAGTGGGTAAGGGATTGTCTTTTTTTAAAAAGGCATTTGGTGCTGACGAAGAAGAATTTGAAAAATTATTATATATGCCAGAGGCAATGATTATATATCGTTTGTATTTTGAAGATACAGGTATTACGCAAAAGTGGTGGGAGTGTTTTTGTAGTTTAAATGAAAATCAGTTAACACAAGCAAAAGAAATAATTCATACTAATATTTTTGATTCATATGAAGAAACAATCTCAGATCCAAAAGTGTTAGAATTATTGTCTTTTTACAAAATAACTAGAGATGATGCTGAAAAAGCTATGAAAAGATAATATGTCAGTGAAAATTAGTATGAAATTGTTTTAAGATAATAATTGTAAAGGAATGGAGATGACACTATGGAACTTGAAATGAATGTAGAAGATTTATTAAACAAAAGAAAATTAGAATCAGACCGAATAGAGTTTAAGACTGGGTGGAATCCTGATGATATCTACCATAGTGTCTGTGCATTTGCGAATGATTATAATAATGATGGCGGAGGTTATATTGTTGTAGGTGTTGAGGAAGAGAATGGTGTTGCCAAGCGTCCGGTAAAGGGCTTACCTGAATATATGTTGGATTCAATACAGAAAGATATGTTGGGTTACAATAATTTGATTTCTCCTCCCTACTTTCCACAGGGAATACCAGCAGAAGTGGATGGGAAATGGATTCTTGTAATTGTTGTCAGAACAGGACAGCAGCGACCTTATAAATCACCAGAGCACGTAACAAGTAAGAAAGAGAAGAAGTACAATTATTATATTCGTTATCAGACAAGTTCTGTTAAGGCAAATAGTGAACAGGAGCGAGAACTGATTAATATGTCAGATCAAACCCCGTTTGATTGTAGAGCAAACCATAAGGCAACATTTGAGGATATTTCACCGGTGCTGTTAGAAGATCATTTGAGAAAAACTGGTAGTAAGCTTGCTAAACAGGTAAGGGAACGTGGTGTTGAGGAAATACTTAATGATATGCAGCTATTGGTTGGTCCTCCAGAACTCAGATATATTCAGAATGTGGCAATTATGATGTTCTGTGAGCATCCAGAAAAATTCTTTGGATATACTTATGTACAGATGACCTCTTTTCCTGAAGGAAGCGTTGAAAATCCAAGTATTAGTGAAGATTTCCCTAATATTACAGGTTCGGTGCCTCAGATGATTCAGGCAACAATGGAAAGATTTCGTAATTTGATTATTCGAGAAAAGGTAATTAAAGTACCAAATCAGATGGAGGCATTAAGGATATTCAATTATCCATATCAGGCAATAGAGGAGGCTGTGGTAAATGCTTTTTATCACAGAGATTATATGTCCTTTGAACCAGTAACTATAGAGATAGAGCCGGATTGCATAAATATTATGAATTTTCCGGGGATAGACAGATCTATTTCAGAAAAAACGATAGCTGAGGGAAAGAGATTTGTTTCGAGATATTATAGAAATAGACGACTTGGAGAGTTTTTAAAAGAACTGGATTTATCAGAGGGACATTCTTCTGGCATACCAACAATACAGGAAGAACTTGAAAAGAATGGTTCCCCTAGAGCGGAATTCTTTACCGATGAAGATAGACGAGCTATGAGAATAAGGATTCCAATTCACCCGGCATTTTTGGAAGCGGATGGTGAAGTTTTGCTGCCAGATAGCTATGAGAAAGCGACGAAAAAATCATCAAAGAAAAAGATAGAACAATATGAAAAAATCTTAAAATTATTAAATGATGGTGAATGGCACAAAACAGCTGAAATAGCTGATAATCTGGGATTAAAAGATACTAGGACAAAGGAATTGTTAAAGGAATTAATTGCACTTGATAAACTCATTGATAATGGGAAAACAAAAGGTAAGTTGTATAGACTAAAATAATTCGTCGCTTTTTTCGTTGAAAAAGCGACGAAAAAAGCGACGAAAAAAAATTGTTGGGAGTTGAGGTGAAAACGGCAAGCCGATTGCTGTCAAAAGCGGAAAAGCTAAGTATTCTTAATGGGGAATGTAAGACGAAGAATAAGGTGTATTTTAGAAAGTAATGTAAATATAAGTTGTTTTGGAGAAAATTGCAGATGGATAAAGAATAATTTTTGAGGATACAGCAGACTGATAATGTGTTATTAAGAAATGGAATAGCGAATAGATTGGAATATAAAGCTAGTATAATTGTGAGGCAAAATAATAGTTTTATCTGAAAATCAATGGTGATGAGTAGCTGTATGTAATTTATTATTCATTTATGGAGGACTTAATGGAATATTTACAATTATCTTTTCTCCCAACTGTCGAGGGAGATGAGAACAATGGAAAGATAGAGGACAATAAACAAAAAAACTTAAAAGAAAAAAATCAGTTTATATCTGAAAGGTTAAAGAACGAGTTTGATATTATGGCATTACCTTTTTTGGGATGTAATTTTGATTCAATATATCCCAAATTGGCAGAAATAATACCTAGAGAGCAAATAGTTTTTGATTCATTTGGACAGAATATCTTGATTATGTCGGAAATTGTTTGTGCAGGTATTTGTCATCAGATGAATTGGGATTATCTTAGAAGTGCAATATATAATAAGTTGCAAGAGGATTACAATTGGATTTTACCACATAGATTGGTACATATTGAGGAAAATGAAGTTGCAGAGTTGTTTCGTTCATATAATAAACCAGAAAGAGTTCGTGCAAAAGAGCGGACAAGAATTTTGAGAGAAATAGGAGAATGGGCACAAGCATTTAGTGATATATCTTCAATTTTTCTTGATAGTAGTGGTAATTTGTTGTCCCAAATTAATGTTCGAAAGAATCTATTGTTATGCAATGTTTTTGCAATGGATATTGAAGAGAAAAAAATGCAATTATTACTTCAAAAAATGTCTTCATACAAAACGTTCGAGGGCTTAGTTGGATATTGTCAGCCGGCGATAGATTATCATCTTATACGTACTTATTTAAGAAGAGGTTTATTATTTGCAAAAACAGAATATGCAAAAGAATATATTGTGAACCAAACCGCAGAGAGAAAGGAAAGCACGATTGCGGCAGTTCGACATTTGTGTGCTGAACTAATGCTTGATATATGTGCATATAGTGGTTTAAATGTAAATTGTATTAATCAAATTGACTGGCATATCGGCAGGTCAATTTGTTTACAAGAGAAACCAGATTGTAATTTGGAAGAAAAAGAATCACAGTGGTTACGTCCATATTTTACAGCTTGTCCATTTTGTGATACTTGTGCTGCAAAATGTGGAAATTCTGATTTGCTTGAGATGAAAGAACCAGTATACAAAGGTTCTAGCTATTAAAGGGAGGACATAAGTGGAAATTATAGGATATGATTTACTGGGAGAAGATACTGTAGATGGCTTAAGATTTGCATGGAAATGTGATAAAATTGCTAATTATGTAGAAAGTGCAGCCTTCACAAACCGTTCAAAAGGAAAAAGTGAAAATATTTGTGGATATACAACTTCAGTAAGTGCAGGATGTATATTAAGAGTACAAGGACTTCCGTGCGCTTTTTGTAGAACCGGAAATGTTTTACCATATGGTAGATTATTGACATGTAAAGAGATCGCTCAACAAAATGTGTTTATGGTACTTGCGGATATGTTGTGTGAAGAACATCCAGAATTAAGAGATAAGGAAAGAGAATTTGCCTATATGGGTCAGGGAGAGCCTGGGTTTTCTTATGCGCAAGTACGCATGGCTATCGAAATAACGAACCAAGTCATGCGTGAATTAGGTCAAAAAGTATGTAGGCATATTTTTGCTACATGTGGAATACCAGAATCAATAAAATGTTATAAAGATGATGTGGAAAATTATTTTACTGAAAAGGTTACGCTTCATTTATCAGTACATTCATTATATGGACGAGATATGCTCATGCCTATTAATAGAATATATCCGATTCAAGAATCAATTTCATTAATGAAGGATATAAGAAAAAAAACAGGCGAGAAGCCTTGTATAGGTATAATGCTATTTAACAATTTTTCTTCAAAAAAGGGAATATGTAACTATAAAAATGATGTCAATGCTGTGTTACCGATTTTGGATTTATTAGATCCAGAGGATTACCGACTTAGCTTTTGTGAGTATAATCCAATTGAGGAAATTAGTGAATCTGCTCCATATTGTTATGATGAAGCAAGGGAAGTTATTGAAATTGCTCAGGAAAGAGGATTTGAAGCCAAGTACTTTTCATCTTTTGGTAAAGAAAAGAAATCTGCCTGTGGTATGCTTGGAGGAAAAGAACCAGATAATATCGCATCACAAAAATGGAAAGAACTTAATGCGAGAGCTGTTGAATTAGTTAATAAATATATGAATTGAGGTGAACATGAATATGGAGTGTATTTATAGATGGATTCAAATGTCTGATATTCATTTTCAAAATAAAAAAGTAACTTTTAATACTAAGCAATTGCGAGATTCTCTTCCCGAGTATTTAAAAAATGAGATTAAAGAGAAAATAAATGGGATGTTTTTGACAGGTGATTATCGATTTGCACCAGAAAACGAGATGAATGCAACAAAAGTGGTAGAGTATATTTTACAGTGTGCAGAAGTATTGGGATTAACTAAAAATGAAATATATACAGCACCTGGTAATCATGATTTATCGCGAGGTGAGGTAAGAAAACTGATAATAGATGGCGTTTATAATAATTATAGTTCAAGTGATGGGATAATAAGTTCAGAAGTACTTGGACAATTACAAAAAGATTTTATATTTTATAAGGAGATGAACAAGCAACTTTCCGATGAATCGATATGGACAGAAGATAATCCGCACACTATTGTTGATGTAGGTCCGTTTTATCTTTTGATACTTAATACTGCTTTGACTGCTTGTAGTAATGCTGATAATAAAAGATTAATGATTGGAAGTGTCTTTATTGATGCATGCGTATCTCGTGTAAATGATGGTAAGCCTATTATTGCTATGGGGCATCATGGATTTGATTGGCTACGAGACGAAGAAAATCATGTATGTACCAAATTTTTGGATAATCATAATATTTCATTGTACCTTTGTGGACATTCGCATGAACATTGGTTTTCGTCATTTGGTGAAAAAGGAAAACAAGTAAATGTAGGTTGTTTTGTACAAGATAATAGTGACGTTTATGCAGGTTTTGCTATAGGGGAATTGTTTTCAGATGGACATGTTAATATAACTACTCATAAATGGGATGTAAAACAGCAAAAATGGGTCATTGATCCAGCAAATGTTAGAGAAAATCTTGTAACACTGCCAGTTGAAAATGTGTCAATTGAAATCAAACCAGATAAAGAAGTAATAAAAAAGGATAATTATCCTTTTTCTATTGAAGGGTATCATTTACTGGGGGCATTAGGTGAGGATGGAATAAAGTATTATTGGAAGAGAACAAATGAACTTGTCGAATCATTAGCATTTAACAAAAGACTTAAAATTTCGTCGGGTAATGAAGATGACATAAAAACCTCTGCATATACAATATCTACTAGTATCGGATGTCAATTGGCTGTAACAAATGAACAATGTTTGTTTTGTGGAACGGGAATGCGTCCTTTTTATGCAAATTTGAAGGCAGAAGAGATTGCATTGCAGTGTATATTTATGGCGGAGTATGATAGTAATTGTACTAGTTATCCACAGGTAAGGGATAATAAACGAGAATTTGCATTTATGGGACAAGGTGAGCCTGGGATGAATTATACAGTCATTCGAGAAGCCATACTACTGAATGATTATGTAATGGAACGAATAGGACAAAATGTTTCTAGGTATATAATATGTACTAGTGGAGTTACTGATTTTATTCCTACTCTTGCAGAAGATATAAAGAGAGGGGTGTTTGTGCATCCGGTTACAGTTCATTTTTCATTAAATGCTATAAGGAGTGAACGAAATAAATTGATGCCAATGAATAAAACACATGATTATCACGAGTTTCTAGAACAGTGTAAAATGCTGTATCAAATAACAAAGAGGAAAATTAGTATAGGATTGCTTATGTTTAGTCATTATCGTTTAGACAAGGAAAGTGAATACACATTATCAGAAGAAAAGCTGGAGCAGATTTTGAATGAACTTGATTCGGATGTTTTCAGAATTGATTTGTGTACTGTTAATAAGTGTGGAAGAGGAAAACAACAAAAGTTGAGTAATAAGATTGCAAGTAATTTGTTAAAAATAGTTAAATACAAAGGATTTGAAGGTAAGATTTTTTCCTCATTTGGAGACAGCGATAAATCAGGATGTGGAATGCTTGACTCAATGGATGAAAGTATTGAGGAACCAGGGAGTGCTACTATTATGCATTTTAATAGAGCCGTAAAATTGCTTGGTGATGCGAAGGCTTATCGTCAAAAGACTTTGTTAGATGAATAGTACATAAGCAGATGGAGAACAGTGTTCTTCATTGGCATACATTGTAGATTATAAAAATGTGGACAATAATTCTTTTATCGTAGCAAATCAATGGACATTTATTGAAAATAGCAACAAGAGACCAGATATCATCTTGTTTGTAAACGGACTTCCGGTTGTTTTAATAGAATTGAAATCACCTTCCAGAGAAGAAACAGATGCGTCAGAAGGTTATTTGCAGATTAGAAATTACATCCATGAGATTCCTTCTATGTTTATCTATAATTGTATTAGCGTTATTAGTGATCAGTTGACATCGAAGGCGGGTACAATTACTTCAGGTGAAGACCGTTTTATGGAATGGAAAACGAAAGATGGGAATTATGAGAATACGCAGTATGCTCAGTTTGATACATTTTTTGAAGGTATGTTTGACAGAGCAAGATTGCTCGATATTATCAAAAACTTTATCTGTTTTTCAGATGAGGGATTGAAGAAGTACAAGATACTAGCGGGATATCATCAGTATTTTGCGGTAAATAAGGCTGTTCAGATGGCAAAAAAAGCGACAATTACAGATGGTAAAGGTGGTGTGTTTTGGCACACACAAGGTTCAGGAAAATCTTTATCAATGGTATTTTATGCTCATTTATTGCAGGAGGCATTGGACAGCCCGACTATAGTTGTTATTACGGATAGAAATGATTTGGATGACCAGCTCTTTGGGCAGTTTGCAAAATGCAGTGCATTCTTAAGACAGGTTCCGGTTCATGCAATCTGCAGAAAACTTGGCCAAAATTCAACGAAAGATGATATTGGATTAAAAGACTGGCTGGATGGCAGACAAGCTAATGGAATTATATTTACTACCATGCAGAAGTTTGAAGAATCAGAAGAACCGTTATCGGAAAGACGTAACATTATTGTAATGGCGGATGAGGCTCATCGTGGGCAATATGGTTTAAAAGAGAAAATAAAAATGGTAGAAAATGAAGATGGAGAAAAAGAGGCTAAGATTGTAACTGGAACAGCCAGGATTATTAGAAATTGCCTTCCAAATGCTACATATGTGGGATTTACTGGTACGCCTATATCTATGAAGGATAGGAGTACAAGAGAAGTCTTTGGAGACTATATTGATATATATGATATGACGCAAGCGGTTGAAGATGGAGCTACAAGACCAGTTTATTACGAAAGCAGAGTTATCAAGTTAAAGCTGGATGAAGCAACACTCAAATTAATTGATGCAGAATATGATTTAATGGCATCAAATGCAGATGCAGAGGTTGTAGAAAAGAGTAAAAAACAATTAGGACAAATGGAGGCAATCCTTGGCAATGACAAGACAATAGACTCGCTAGTATGTGATATTTTAGAACATTATGAGAACAATAGAGCTAATCTGCTTACAGGAAAAGCTATGATTGTTGCATATTCAAGATCTATTGCTATGAAAATATATAAAAGAATTTTGGAGCTTCGACCGACATGGACAGAAAAAGTCGGGGTTGTTATGACTGATAGCAACAAAGATCCAGAAGAATGGAAAGAGATTATTGGAAATAAACGTCACAAGGATGAGATGGCAAAGAAGTTCAAGGACAATGATAGCCCACTCAAAATTGCGATAGTAGTTGATATGTGGCTTACAGGATTTGATGTGCCGTCACTTGCTACAATGTATGTTTATAAGCCTATGAAGGGTTATAATCTTATGCAAGCAATAGCCAAAGTTAATCGAGTCTTTAAAGACAAGGAAGGTGGACTTGTTGTTGATTATGTAGGTATTGCTTCTGCACTCAAAGAGGCAATGAATGATTATACTTCACGTGATAAGAAAAACTATGGAGATACTGATGTTGCGAAGGTTGCATATCCGAAATTCTTAGAAAAACTTTCAATATGTCAGGATTTCTTCCATGGATATGATTATTCTAAGTTTATGACAGACTCAGATTTGGAAAGATCAAAATTCATTAGCAGAGGCGTAAACTTTATAGTTGGTGTTAATAAAGAAAAAGAGAGAACAGAGTTCTTAAAGGAAGCACTGCTTTTAAAACAGGCACTGTCATTATGTTCATCAATGGTAGAGGAATCACTTCGCGTCGAAGCAGCTTTTTTTGAATCTGTCAGAGTACTTGTAATGCGACTTATGAATCAGGGGCAGGGAAAGAAAATATCACTTCCAGAGATGAATGCCAGAATAAATGAATTGCTAAAGGCAAGTATAAAGAGTGATGGTGTAATTAATTTGTTCTCTGATGTATCGCAAAATTTTTCACTCTTTGATCCAAAGTTCTTAGAAGAAATATCAAAGATGAAAGAGAAAAACCTCGCAGTGGAATTACTAAAAAAATTGATTGCAGAGCAGGTTCAAATATATCGAAGAACTAATGTTGTAAAGTCTGAAAAGTTTAGTGAAATCATTCAGCAAGCCATGAATAGATATCTTAATGGTATGCTTACGAATGAACAGGTAATAGAAGAACTTCTGAATTTGGCTAAGCAGATTGCAGCAGCAAAGCAAGAAGGTGACAAGTTGGGGCTTACAGCGGATGAATTGGCATTCTATGATGCCCTTACAAAACCGCAGGCTATTAAGGACTTTTATGAAAATGAAGAACTTATAGCAATTACTAAGGAGCTAGCTGACACACTTCGTAAAAATCGAACAATCGACTGGCAAAAGCGTGATTCAGCACGGGCTAAGATGCGGATGATGATTAAGAAACTACTAAAAAAACATAAATATCCACCAGAAGGTATGGACGACGCAGTACAGACTGTTATGACTCAATGTGAACTTTGGACGGATAACAATGACATGGGGCAAGAAGAAAATGTAGTGGATTTTCATAGCAGTGTCTCCTATGTGAATGAGGATAGAAGTACGATGATGGTAGCTGAGTCACAGACGAAATACGGACAAGAATAGGAGGAATGAGCATTGGATGCGACAAAGGGAAATATATATTCAATACTAAATGGGAATAAGCAGTTTCTGATTCCGGTATATCAGCGTTATTATAGCTGGGATATTGAACAGTGCAGAAGACTTTGGAATGATATTGTTGACATGCAGAAAAAGAATAAGCAGGGACATTTTGTAGGTTCCATTGTTAATATCGCAGAACAGGCGATGCCAACAGGAGTTCAGAAATATATGATTATTGATGGACAGCAGAGAATAACAACATTGACTTTGCTATTGATAGCACTTAGAGATTATGCAATAAATCATCCAGAGGATACCAGCATTAATTCTCGCCGAATAGATAACATGTTGTTAAAAAATGAATATGAAAATGGCGATGAAAGATACAAATTGTTATTAACAGAGAATGATAGAGATATTCTTATAAGATTGGTAGAGAAAAAACCGATACCTGAGAATACTGTGTCACGTTTGTTGACAAATCATAGATTTTTTGTAGAGCAAATAGAGAAGAACGAGTTGATGCCGGCAGAAATTTATGAATCTATAGGAAAATTACAGATAGTAAATATAACGTTGGATAGAGCTGTGGATGATGCACAGGCAATTTTTGAAAGCCTGAATTCTACAGGCAAAGAACTGTCAGAATCGGATTTGATCCGAAATTATATATTGATGGGATTGGAAAACGATGAGCAGAGTTATGTATATGAACATTTTTGGAGACCAATGGAGTTAATGTTTGAGTATGAAAAACAAGACTCTGTTATGGATAAATTTTTCCGTGACTATCTTACAATGAAATTAACCAGAATTCCCAAAATAGACAAGGTATATGAAGAGTTTAAATTGTATCATGTGAACTGCGAATTCTCATCAGTTCGTGATTTGTGTGAAGATTTATTAAAATATGCAAAATATTACACAGATATGGTTTTTGCTAGAAGTTCAAATCCTGTAATTAAAAATTTGTATGTGGATGTGAATGATCTGCGAATGGAAGTTGCATTCCCGTTTTTACTTAAAGTACATAATGATTGTTCAGAGGGACTTATTACAGAAGATAATTTTATTGAAATACTTAAGATGTGCATAAGCTATGTTTTTAGAAGAAATATCTGTGATATTCCAACAAATTCTTTAAATAAGACATTTGCTACTTTGCGGAACGAGATAAAGCAAGATGATTATATGAATTCCATTAAAGCGTTCTTTGTTTTACGAGATGATTATAAACAGTTCCCGGATGATGATAAATTTGAAGCTGCATTTGTTTCAAGAGATATTTATAATATGCGTTCAAGGAACTATATTTTAAGCCATCTGGAAAATTATAATAATAAGGCTCCGATTATAATTGAGAATTACACCATTGAGCATATTATGCCACAGAATGCTAATCCTAATGATGAATGGAAGCAAGAATTAGGACCAAATTGGAAGGATGTGCAAAAAAAATATCTTCATACAATAGGAAATCTCACGCTTACGGCTTATAATTCTGAAATGAGCGATAAACCATTTATGGTAAAAATGGAGATGGAAGGTGGATTTAAGGAAAGCGCCTTACGATTAAATTCATATCTCGTGAAATTGACGGAATGGAATGAAAATCATATTAAAGAGAGAGCGAAATTATTATCGGATAAAGCAAAGGATGTATGGGAGTATCCTAAGATATCAGAAGAAGAAATTGCACCATACTGTGTGGAGGAAAAGCCAACACAGAAGTATTCATTGGATACATATGATATTAATGTGTTTACGAAGACATTATTTGAAGTATTAGATAAGCGAATTATGAATCTTTCCTCAGATGTAAAGAGGGAATATAAGAAATTGTATATAGCTTATAAATTGGATACAAACTTTGTGGATGTGGTTGTACAGAAGCAGAGATTAAGAATATCTGTGAATATGAAGTTCTCAGAAATTCATGATCCTAAAGGCATCTGCAAGGATATTACTGGTCTTGGACGATGGGGTAATGGTGATGTCGAGTTATTTATGGAGCATACATCAGATGTAGATAATGTTATGGAGATAATTGAGCAATCGTATAGGATGCAGGCAGAATAGAAATTTTTTGCCAAGAGATTATTGTAGGTTGCAAAATATATTATTTTGCCTTATAGAAGTGGCTATAAGGGTATTATGTATTCTATGTCAAGAACGTTCTTGACCAGAATTAATAGTATACAGTTGATAATATTAAGAATTATATTGTCCATTGTATGACCTCCTATTACCAGTGAATTATAGTAGCTGTTAATATTATTATACAATACATCGTATGTGGAGGATGGTAGAGTTCCTTGAGAAAACAAGGTCCAATTGATTTTAATGCTTACTGATATTAGATATTTACCGGTCGTTACTCAGTAAGCTTTTAGGAGAAAAATGAGTAGAAAGATATATAAAGATAAATATTATACGCACTTAGATGTGAAGAAACATCATAAGGACTATCAGCAAAGAGTCCAGAATATTAATTGGGTCAGTAGACATGGCTTTTATCCATTTATTCATTTTAAAATGGATTGCAGTAAATACACTTTTATTGAAAATGGAAAAAAAGATATTAAGCCAAAGGAAAGAGATATATATTATGCTGCACATATTGACAGATTTATATATGAGTATTATGGAAACCGTCTTAATAACAAATACAATGAGTATATGAAATCAAATGGGATAAGCCGTGTTTCAACAGCTTATAGAAATTGTACACCAGGAAAATGTAATATTGATTTTGCAAAAGAAGTATTTGAATATATTGTAAAATGTGAATCGGCTTACATTTTTGTGGGTGACTTCAGCCAATTTTTTGATAACCTTGACCATAAATATTTAAAAGAAAAAATAAAATGTGTAATCAACGAGGAGTCATTAGATGCTGCTGATTATGCTATTTACAAAAATATTACGAAGTTTACATATATTGAAGCTGATGATATAGAGTCTGAGAAGGGTCTGTTGAGAAGAGATATGCGAGGTATGGATAAGTATTTTGAAACAGATGAATTTCATGAGTTTAAGAAAAATCATCTTCGCAAGAACCTTAAAGATTATCAGATTCCACAAGGTTCATCTATAAGTGCTGTATATGCTAATGTTTATATGATAGATTTTGATAAAAAAATAAATGACTTTATCACTTCACAGAAAGGGATGTATAGAAGATATTGTGATGATATTATAATTGTTGTTCCTATGACACAAGAAGATGTAAAAGGAAAAAATGAGGAGATTGCTAAATTTATTTACAGTACCAGAGATGGCATTCCTAATTTAGAATTAAACGAGGATAAAACTGAACATTTTTTCTACGATAATGGAATTATAGAAAAGATAAAGGGGAAAAGTAATCTTATTAATTATCTTGGCTTTACATTTGATGGAAAAACTGTTCGGATAAGAGATAAGAGTTTGTTTAAGTTTTATTGTAGAGCATATAGAAAAATAAAAAAAGTAAAAGAGAATACTGATGAAAAGTCTTTTAATGCAGGAAAGAAAGCAATTTATCATTCATATACACATTTAGGTGCAAGCAAGTATTCCAAAGACCATGGGAATTTTCTTACATATGCTTATAAGGCAGATGAAATATTTAGTCAGAGTAAACTGCTTGTTAGCGATATTAGGAATCAAGTGAAAAAACACTGGTATAAGATTGACAGTAAGTTAAAGGAGTAAATAGATTAGAACATGGAGGAGCGATTTTGCAGATGAGTAATAGATTGGAATATGATATTAAAGAAAAATATGGTTATGAACTAAATGAAATCAGTAATAAATTAAATCAGCTTGAGGCTGGCAGAGTATATGAAAATGGTGGATCTAAAATGGACGGAAGTCTGGCTACGAATATAAAACAACTTCGTAAAATGATAGGTGAATTATTATTAAAAATACAGAATGGTAAGGATGGAACAGATGATGAAATAGCAAAGCTGTTTATAAACAAAGATTATTAATGATGGAGACTTAGAGAAGATTATGAACTGGGTAGATGTGTTAGCTGTAGGATTGCTGTATTTCATAACAAATAATATTTTTAGTCTAAGATACTATTGCAATACAACGGTTTTTATCCCATTAATATCTTATTTTAGCTCAAGATAGTCTAAGATTAGTCCAAGGCGGAAAGGAAGTGATATTTATGGACATAAAGCAACTAATCGGTGAAGCTACAGATTACGATAAAAAACTTGCACTTGAAGAAAAGAAACCTAAAAGCTGGTGCAAGAGTATCAGTGCATTTGCTAATTGTTTTGGTGGCAAGTTGATATTTGGCGTGTCGAATGATAATGAGCTGGTGGGGCTTGCAGATGCTGAAGGTGATGCAGAGAAAATTAGCGAAGCAATAAAAACACATTTGAATCCAATACCGGAGTTTAAGTTGTATTTTGAAAAAGATGGCGAAAAAATTTTTGTTATTGTGGAAGTTATGAAAGGGCAGCAGACACCATACTATTATGAAGGTGATGGACAACTCATTGCATTTATGCGTATAGGAAATGAAAGCGTTCCGGCAACTCCCTCACAGCTAAGAGAATTGGTGCTTCGTGGTAGCGGCGAAAGTTACGATAGTCTGAAATCAAGATATGATTTTGATAATATGTCTTTTACAAAATTAAAATCAGTATATAAACAGAGAACAGGTAATACATTTGAAGATACAGATTATGAATCTTTTGGACTGATTGATGAAAAAGGAAATTTAACGAATGCTGGAGCACTTCTGGCAGATGAATCACCGGTACGTCATTCCAGATTGTTTTGTACAAGATGGAATGGACTTACTAAAGCCTCAGGAATAGTGGATGCACTTGATGATAAGGAATATACTGGCAGTCTTGTCACACTATTACAGGCAGGAACAGATTTTGTCAGAAATAATTCCAAGAAAGCATGGCGTAAGGTAGGTGACGGAAGAATTGAAATGCCTGATTATCCGGATAGAGCAGTGCTTGAAGGTGTAGTAAATGCATTGATTCATAGAAACTATATGGAGATAGGTAGTGAAGTTCATATAGATATGTTTGATGACAGAATTGAAATATATTCACCCGGTGGAATGGTAAGTGGAATATCTCTTGAAGGGAAAAATTTATTGAAAATTCCGTCAAAGCGAAGAAATCCGATATTAGCTGATATATTCAGCCGTTTAAAATATATGGAGCGTAGAGGTAGTGGATTTAAGAAGATATTGGCAGATTATGAGGGACAAGTAGAATTTGATGAGACCAAGATGCCGGTCTTTGATGCAGATAATGATAATTTTACATTGACTTTGTATAATCTGAATTATGGCACTAATTATGCAACACAGGTGAATGAAAATGTCATAGAAAATGTCATAGAAAATGTCATAGAATTTTCGGAAGAAAAAATGAAGCAGTTAATGCCAGAGTATTCTAAGAAGAAGCTTACTAAAGCATGTGAGATCCTAAAAATGATTTCCGAAAATCCGAATATTTCTATTGATGAATTAAGAATAGCCTTAGATGTCACAGATAGAACAATTGCTAGATATATATCAGAATTAAAGGATAAAGGTATCATAGAACGAAAAGGTCCAGATAATGGTGGTAAATGGAAAATTAAGTAAGTGAATGACAGTAAATGTGGCACTCAATGTGACACCCAAACTTTTACTCAAGAATATTCCGAAGTTAGTCTCAACGAAGTCTCACTAGATTTGAGACTGAGTGAGACTCTATGATATAGCAAAATGCGATAAAACCGGGATTTGCAGGTAAATTATAAAGTTGTAGTCTCAAGACAGTCTCATTTTTGAAATCGTTTGTTGAGACTAACATGAGACTGAGGAGGTTCAAAATCATGGACATAAGTAAAAAAGATTGGAAGCTATTTCGAGAAAGATTATCAGGCTGGCAGGAAAATTATATGGAAGGTCTTGTTAAAGAGTATGCAAATTTTCTGAATGATGATAAAAAGCCTGCATCAGAGAAATTCTGAGAACTTGAAAAACGGATAAAAGAAGATAAACGTCATCCGGGAGTTGTCATGGAACTGAAAAAATCAGAGGTAATATGGGATATTGTTCGTCTTATTAGACTGAAAGTAATTACATATAATGATTTATCAGACTTTAGTGATGAATTACAGAATGAAGTAAAAAGAATACTTGAGATGAGCAGGTGATACATATGGAGATTGGTGCAACAAAAGCAGTTCAAGATCGACTAAAAACAACAAAGATTGAAGAAAGCAAAGGTGCTTCACTTGTGTTCTGCTGGGACACACATTTGACGAAAATAAAAGGAAGAAATGTCTTGTTTATTGTGAATGTCAGTAATCGTTATACAATAGCAATGACAGATATTGAACCAAGAAACTGGAATTACTATACAATGTATATCCGCAGTGTGATTCATGGCGTGATGCAGGAAATGGGATATTCCGAGGAACAGATAGGGCAGTATTTTAAAATGTCAGGCGATACAACTGTAACAAAAACTCATGGTAGGAAATCGGTTGGTGGCATTAACAGAATGGTAATGGATGCACAGTATTTTGGTAAGAAGCTGGAGAAAGAAGCAAAGTATCAATGGGAATTTAGTGAGCATCTGAACAGAGATATCTGCCAGCCAGAGGGATTTGATGCGTATGGATATCCGAGTGAACTTTTTAAATTAGACATGGAACGACTAGGGATTGCTGCTAAGAGAAAGCCAGCAAAGGTAATTGATTTCGCTCAGTACATAGAAAACAATCGTGGTACTAACGATTAGTACCACAAAATTTTTCCTTGCAGAAATATCGCTTGGAGATTATAATTTCCATAGGTGGACTTGCAAACCGACAGAAATTTATTCTGTGAATAGTAAACAAACCTGCAAGCCACCGGAACTACACACAATAATGACAATATAGCAATGGTACTGGATTGGTACTAAAAATATGTGAAACGAAGAATAACGTGTGGAAAAAGTATGAGTTATCAATACAAAGCGGTATAGATAACTGCACTGAAATAATCAAAATCAAACCAGACTTTGCGAGTTTGAGTAGTAAACAGAGCTTCATAAATGGCGTAAACAAGCCATTTATGGGGCTTTTTCAAAAATCAAGGTACTGGTTATTACCTACTTACGTTTGAATAATTTTCAAAAGCTCGCAAAGCCTAGTAAAATGGGCATTTGCAAGCTAGTTTTTTGCCTTGTGGTACTAAAATGGTATAGTGGCTCAGTTGTCACGACATTGGTACTGAAAATAGACATTGAAGTATGTTTTTATCATGAAACCAACTTGCCCTTGGCAGGTTAGTTCGCTTAAAGGATGAACTTCACGGATTCAGGTATTATATTGCATTTGATTATGTGGTTGATAATCAGGATATTCGTAACAAGTATCGTATGTTGAAATCAACAGCAGATAAGGCAGAAGGGAAGATTATAATTTTGGATATGATTTGTTTTGAATATCTGATTCTGGCTTTTGATAAGCTGGTGGCATGGACAGTTTAGACTTTTGTGCCGAAGGATAAGCTAATAGACGGGGAACTGGCAATGGATGACAAAGTCAATTTTCTGATACAGGCGGTCTGTGGAGGGGAATCCTATGTACTGTTTGGTGAGATGGTTCAAATCGGAGTACCAGCGGCGGATGTGTTTATCGATCAACAGGAGTAGCTGCATACTATTCTCAAGAATGTGCGTACTGCAAAATATAGAGTGACAGATTTTGTTTATGATGCAGAAAATAAGAAATTTGTCGGCAAAGATGTATGAAATGAAGATGCAATCCATTATATCGAAACAACGGGCAGACAGGCTTTCATATCAAGAAAACGAAGAAAAAAGGAAATAATAAGGACTAAATGGAAGGAAATTTAACAAGAGGACCAATCTTAAAGACGTTAACGAAACTTGCGATACCGATTATGGCATCGTCGTTTTTGGGAACATTATATAATATTACAGACATGGCATGGATCGGGCTGCTTGGCGCCAAGGCGGTTGCCGGAGTAGGCGTTGGAGGTATGTTTACATGGCTCTCACAGGGACTTGCCTCGATGGCAAGGATGGGCGGTCAGGTACAGGTCGCACAGTGTATCGGACGCGGAGAGAGGCAAAAGGCGCATGGATTCGCACAGACAGCGATGCAATTGGCATTATTGATGGGACTGGCTTATGGAATCATTGTGGCGCTGTCTGCCAATCCGCTGGTAGGATTTTTCCGGCTGGAGGATGCGGAAACATTGAGTGCCGCATTGGATTACATCAGGATTGCGTGCGGATTTATCGTTTTTTCGTTTTTGTCCGTAACGTTAACCGGAATATATACGGCACAGGGAGATTCCAAGACGCCGTTTGTCGCAAATCTTTTTGGTTTAGCGGCGAATATGATCCTAGATCCGGTTTTGATTCTGGGACCGGGAGCATTTCCAAGATTTGGGGCGGCAGGAGCAGCGATGGCAACTGTTTTAGCGCAGGTAATTGTTACCGGGATCATGCTGCTGGGAATTTTCGTGCAGAAGAAGGAAAATGTGCTGAAAGGACTCCGTTTGTTCGTAAAAATTCCGCTGGAATATGTGGAGGGAATCTGTAAAATCGGAATTCCCACGGCGCTTCAGGGTATGGCGTATTGCTTTATTTCCATGATATTGACGCGTATGGTGGCCGGCTTTGGTCCGGAGGCGATTGCCACGCAGCGGGTAGGCGGTCAGATCGAATCAATCTCATGGAATACGGCGGAAGGATTTGGCGCAGCCATGAATGCTTTTATCGGTCAGAACTATGGCGCAGGTAAAACCGAACGTGTGAAGCAGGGATATCGGGTATCTTTATGGACTGTTGGGATATGGGGACTTTTGATCACCCTTGTGTTTGTGTGTGTTCCGACACCGATCGCAAGAGTGTTTTTCCATGAGAAGCAAGCGATTGCAACAGCGGTTGATTATTTGATCATTGTCGGATTCAGTGAAGCGTTTTTATGTGTGGAGATGATGACGGTAGGTGCGTTATCAGGACTTGGAAGGACGCGTCTGTGTAGTGGAATCAGTATTGCCTTTACATCGCTTCGCATTCCGCTTGCAATCATTTTAAGCAGCAGTGCGTTAGGAATTCTGGGAATATGGTGGGCGCTTACGACAACGACTATGATGAAGGGAATTATATTTACCAGTGTATTTTTACTGATCGAACGAAAGATGACAGATGCGCAGCAAGAACAATGACTGTTGTACATCCATTGATAAAAGCCGCAGGTTTTTATCTGAACAGACAGGTGGAAAACTCAATATATCCAAGGGCATGAGGGCGTAAAAGGTCAAGTATCGATTATCTCTGTCAATGCATGAGCATGCTGATTATGATGCGACGAGATGAAAATATAAATATATTCGACAGAGCAGCTGAAATATTTAGGTAAGAAAAATCGATGGTTTGACTGAAATAAGTCTATACCATCGGTTTCTTCGTTACAAGCTGATGCGCGAACTGTAATATGTGAAGGTTACTGTACAGACGCAAGCTTGACACCTGCTGTCAAGCTATGTGCCAATCATGAAATTGTGCCGGATTACAGCCCCATGCATCGAAGATGCATTTGAAATGGGCTGTAATCGTTACTGTAGCACCGTAGGTGTGTACAGTAACATGTGAAGTTTGAGTAATAACATTTATTTATGTTGGGTATTGAATGTATTGAATAAAATACAGTATAATATCCATAGGTGTTGATCATTTTATACGGATGATTGTGCTGTGGTGGTTCAATGATGCTGTTTATTTACAAGGTAACGCTTTTTTGCTCAAGAAATTAAGATTTCGTTGAAAAGAGAGGCAGTTGATTTGACAGACACTATCTGCAGATTACAAGGAGGAAAGGTATGAAGAAAATCAGACAATATATCAGCATATTTCTAGCACTTGCGGTAACACTTACATGTTTTACTGATATCAGCGTGTACGCACAGACAGAGAAGCCACTCGGTTAGGCAGCAACGTCGGATTCCGGGACGATAAGGACACCGCCGATAGACAGAAGTTTTAGGGTTTCTGTAACAGAAGGGCTGAAATCAACCAACATATCAAAATATGCATATAAAAAATGGACGCATGGTATCATATCTTATTTAGAAGAAACCGAAGAAGGCGGCTATCGTCGTATTGAGGCAGCTGATGATAAAGTTTATATTGAAACATACAGTGTAGATTATAAGCTGCTTTCTACGAAAACGATTGATTTTGAATTAAAAAAGTTTGGTGGCTATTACAAAGGAGAAAATGCTCGTTATATCGTATATGGACAGCCTAACTATGGGGAAGATGATAAAAAAGAAGTAGTACGTGTTGTAAAATATGATGATGAATGGAATAAACTCGGGCAGTGCAGTATCACCGCCGGAAATTTAACCTTGGGTGTATATGATCCTTTTGAAAATGGTGCTGTGCGTATGACAGAGAATGAAGGCATTCTGTATATCCATACCTCGCGTCTGCTCTACTGGGATCAGTCGAAGGATCCGGGTATGGTGAAACACCATCAGGCGAATCTTACCTATGCAGTCGATGAAGAAAGTATGGAATGTGTGATGAATGCAGCAGGCGGTGACTGGGTTTCCCATTCTCTTGATCAATATATCCTTACGGATGGGGATTATATATATCGGTTAGATTTAGGTGATGGAGCTCCGAGGGCTGTTGTCGTGGCGAGAAATTCTGTTTACAAACAGCCGGAGGATGAGCATACATGGTGGATGAGCAATGACAGGGTTTTTCTTATGCAGATGATTGGTGGTTATGGTCAAGCCTATACAGGTGTATCTTTGGGTGGCTTTGAATTGATGGGGGATACACTGCTTGTGATTGGGAATTCTGTGGTTCAGGATGCAGCAGTAACAAATGCTAATGATGAAACCACCCATAGAAATATATTTGTCATTACGCAGGATACAAACTGGGAAACTGCCCCTCAATTTAAGTTCCTGACCAATTATACAAAAGAAGATGGTATTACAGTCAGAACGCCGCATATTGTAAAAGTGGCAGATGGATATTATATTCTGTGGGAAGAACTTTACACAGAACGTGGCAGTGAGGTTTATACAACAAGGATTGCAAAAATGACACCGGATGGAACAATCGAGGGAAAAATCCATCGGATCAAGGCAAGACTGTCTGACTGCAAGCCGATCGTGACATCGGATAATCGTTTACTCTGGTATGTAACTGCAAATAATAAATCACTGTTATTTTATTCACTTGATCTGAACAGGCTTGATGATTATGAATATAGCGGACCTGTTTATGCAGAGGATTTTGATATCAGATTGTCACAGTATACCTTTAAATGCATCAACAGTAATCATATGCAGCCTTACACACCGAAAGTATCTGTATATTATAATGGGAAAAAATTAGTATACGGAGAGGACTATACTTTCGATTTTAGAGATTATTATACAGAGGGAACTGCTTATGTAGATGTCACAGGTAAAGATTATTTTATGGGAACACAAACCGTTTCATATACGATCCTGCCGGCAGATGAAGAACCTCCATATCGGGAGCCGTCATGGTGGGGCAGCAGTTCATCGCAGAATAAAAGCCAGACCGGCAGCACATCGAATAAGAATAAAACCGGAAATAGTTCAAGCAGTAATAAAAACAGCAGTACACAGGCTGTACAGAAACCCACAAAAGTAACCAGGGTAAAGGTTTCTAATTTATGGGGCAGGAAGATCAAGGTATCCTGGTCCAGACAGCAGAAGATATCCGGTTATCAGATCCAGTATGCACAGAATAAGAAATTTACCAAGAGTAAAAAGACGGTCAATGTATCAAGGGGATCGTCATTAAAAATAATAAGAGGTTTGAAGAAAAAGAAAACCTATTATGTCCGTGTGCGGGCATATGCAGCATCGGGTAACAGCAAACTTTACAGTGCATGGAGCAAATCTGTCAAAATAAAAATAAAGAAATAAATATCACTGCAATATAGCCAAATAAGCGTTATCATTTTTGTGAGAAATGATGACGCTTATTTACTTGCATAAAATGCACCTGCAAACTATAATGATAGTACAACTATCACAAAGATAGTGAAACTATCATGTATAATTATCAGGAGGGATTTATATGAAATCATTATCGAAAGGCAGGATATGGCTGTTAGCGATGGGGCAGTTAGGATGGGCAATGCTTTCAGGTCTTATTTCGAACTGGCTGGTATATTTTTACCAGCCGGACGAGGCAGCACAGGCAGCCGGACAGACGATATTCATTCCACAGGGGAGGGTATTGTTATCTGTATTTACGATCATTGGGGCGATCACCGCATTAGGACGGATATTTGATGCAGTAACAGATCCGTGGATCGCATCATTATCAGATCGGTGCAAGTCTGCATCAGGACGACGGATACCATTTTTAAAATGGTCATCGTTACCGTTAGCAGTATCAACGGTTATGGTATTTTGTGCACCGGTAGGTCATATCAGCGCATGGAATGTGACATGGCTTTTGATCTTTATCTTGTGTTACTATTTAGCGATCACTGCATACTGCACACCGTTTAATGCATTGATACCGGAATTAGGACATAACCAGCAGGAACGTCTTTCCATCAGTACTGCGATCTCACTGACATTTATCGTAGGAACGGCATTTGCATATGTGGCACCGGTTATCTGGGGAATGTTAGAACCGCAATTTGGACGTATCTTAGCTATGCGGATCACCTTTGCGGGACTCGCAGTGATCGCATTCATCTGTATGCAGATTCCGGTTTTTGCGATCAGGGAAAAAGACTACGTACATTCACAGCCGGCAGAGGGGACTGCATTTTCTTCCCTGATAAAGACATTTAAAAACAGGGAGTTCCGACTGTTTGTGGCTTCTGATATCTTTTACTGGATCGGTCTTACGATGTTCCAGACAGGACTGCCGTTTTTTGTAACTTCTCTTTTAAAACTGCCGGAAAATATGTCTACGATCTTTTTCGTGGCAATGACAGCATTATCACTGGTATTCTATGTGCCGGTCAACCTGCTTACAAAACGGTTAGGCAAGAAAAAATTAGTGCTGCTGGCATTTATGATCTTTGCATGTTGTTTTGGTTATACTGCTTTAATGGGAAGTGCGCTTAAGATTCCGGCAGCTGCACAGGGCTTTATCCTTGTTGCCGTTGCAGCTTTTCCAATGGCGATCTTTGGGATCCTGCCACAGGCAATGGTAGCAGATATTTCTGAAAGTGATGCAAAGAAAACCGGAGAAAACAGGGAAGGCATGTTCTATGCGGCACGTACATTTGCCTTTAAATTAGGTCAGAGTGTATCCATGCTTTTATTTACGGCACTTGCAACAATCGGCACAAATGGCATGGGTTACCGGATCGTGGCAGCAGCTTCAAGTGCATTAGCATTGATCGGTGGCTGTATTTTGATCTTTTATAATGAGAAAAAGATCGATCAGGTGATCGCAGAAACGGAGTAACGATGGAGTTAAAAGAAATTCGGAAAAAAGAACGGCAGACAGAAAACGAACGACGAAAAGAGCAGATGATAGATGTGGCATTTATCTGTTTTTCAAAAAAGGGCATGGAGGCAGCTTCTATTTCGGATATAGCAAAAGAGGCAGCATTTGGAGAAGCGACCGTATACCGTTATTTTTCTAATAAAGAAACGCTTGTGTTAGAATGTGGGAAAAAATTCTGGCATATGGCAGCAGATTTTTTTGAAGCAGAAACAAATACAGAAGATTTCCGGAAAGTATCTGGAATACAGCAGGTGGAATGGGTGATGCGGGCAGCCTGCCGGTTTTATGAAAATGAGCGGGCAGCTTTCCGGCTGATCCATGATCTTGATGTATTTTTACTGTCACATCAGGTACAAAAAGAGCAGTTAAAAGAATATGAAGAAGCAGTAGATGCGTTAAGACCGTATCTGTGCGAAGCGATCGAAAAAGGAAAAGAGGATGGGAGCATTGCTAACAAAGCAGATACCTTAGAACTGTATTATACGATCACGAATGGAATTTTTGGACTGATGCAGAAACAGGCAGCGGGAAGTCTGCTCTCAACAGATTTAAATGTAAATGAGAAACGGAAAATAGAATTATTTGTGGAATTGTTGATCGCAGGAGTGAGGGATGTTTATGGAAAATAAAACAGAAAACGGATTTGCCGGCTGTATCAGTGAAGAAAAATACGAAGAAATGATGCAGAGGACCGTAGAACCATATTTAGGCAAGATCGTAGAAGCCGGATATGAAAATGGTCTGTATTATGAATTTTACAGACAGCAGGAGTGTAAGGCTACGATCGTGATCTGTTATGGTTATACAGAATCTTGTGTGAAATATCACGAACTGATCTATTATATGCATCAGATGGGTTATCAGGTCATCATCTGGGACGTGAGGGGGCATGGAAAGTCACTTCGAGAAACGGATGATCTTAAAATGGTGCATATCGGAGATTTTTCACAGTATGTTTCCGATATGCATCATATGATACAGAAGATTGCAGTACCAAAAAGTCAGGGAAAACCGCTGTATTTATATGCCCATTCCATGGGTGGCTGTATCAGCACATTGTATTTAGAAGAATACCCGGGGGTTATTGCAAAAGCCGTTTTAAATGCACCGATGCTTGGGATCAACAATGGAAATATACCGGATTTTGCAGCATTGCTGCTCTGTGATCTTGCAATCTTGTTTGGAAAAAGGAGAGAAAAACTCTTTACCATGGGGGATTTTGACCCAATAGAGCCGTTTGAAACCTGTGGCTGTGATTCGAGGGCACGACACAGCTATTATCGTTCCATACGTGCAACGCATGAAGAATACCAGAACAGTTATGCAAGTTACAGCTGGGCAAGGGCGGCTGTACGTGCTGCAAGGAAAGCAGTTGCACCTAAAAATGCTGCAAAGATCAGGATACCGGTGCTCTTATTTCAGGCAGAACGGGATGCTTTTGTCAGAAATAAAGAACAGGATCAGTTTTTGTCCCACATTGCAGATGGGCATAAGGTGGTCGTGGATTCCAGACATGAGATCAGCCGGAATATCAATGAACAGTTAGAACCATATCTTAAGGAAGTGTTTGCTTTTTATGATCAGATAGGGTAACGGTATACTGTTATCCCATGTTATAATATGATATAATACAAGGGTCAGCAAGTCAGAAATCGTTCCTGCTTGCAGGATAAGAATTCTGGCTTGTTGACCCGCTCACACATGAGGAAGTAGCGATTTTTCTTGGAAAATCAGCGGATTTTGAATGGGTGTAGAATTGCGTGAGCTGCATGGCAGCGGAGCAATTCGTGTTTGATCTATCGTAAATAAAAAAATAAACAAAGGAAAATACAGTATGAAAAAAATAGTGATCATTATAAATGGAAACGGTGGAGCAGGAAAAGATACATTGTGTGATTTTGCCGGTGAAGTATATGATACCATGAATATTTCAGCGATCACGCCGATCAAGGAGATCGCAAAAGCAAATGGCTGGAATGGGGAAAAAGATGCAAAGTCCAGAAAATTTTTAGCAGATCTAAAACAGATCTTTGTAGAGTATAATGATCTGCCATGTCAGTATCTGGAAAATGAATATAAGAAATTTAAAGAAAGTTCTGCGCAGATTCTGTTTGTACATATCAGAGAAGGAGAAGAGATTGATAAGTTCAGAAAATGTGTGGAACTGCCTTGTGCAGCGTTATTGATCCGTCGGAACAGTGAAGCAGAGAACTGGGGAAATGCGTCAGATGATAATGTAGAAAACTATACCTATGATTATATCTATAACAATGATAAACCATTAGAAGAAGCAAAAGAGGATTTTATTGCTTTTTTAGAGCATAGTATATTAGACCCAGCATAAGCCTGCAAATGGCAGCTGTCAATGTGCAAAATGCGGAATCTATCCATTTGGTTAGGATTGAAAAAGCAAATGTATCTGCTATAATACTAATGAAATGAGGGTCAGATGACATAATCATTGCAATTGAAAGTGGAGATTATGTGAGGTTTTTAGATAATATGATAAGAATAGGCATATGTGATGATTTCAGAGAAGTACTGCAGGTACACAAGAAAATGACAGCCCGCATCATGCAGAGGATTGGGATCAATGCGGAAATCAGATGTTTTTTAAGTGGTGAAGAATTATTATGCGAGATCGACCAGAAAGGCAGCATGGATATTCTTCTTATGGATATGGAAATGCAGGGCATGAATGGCGTGGAAACAGCAAGGAAGATACGTGACAGGGACTACAGCGTAATTCTGATCTTTATCTCCCTATACGATCAGTATTGTAAAGAAATGATCAGTGTACAGCCATTTGCATTTATAGATAAGCCGGTTGAGGAAGATCAGTTAGAGCATATATTGAAAAAGGCAATCGAAGTCGAGAATGTACGTGATGAAGTATTTCAGTATACCTATAAAAAAGTGATGCATAAAGTTCCAATCAGGGAGATACGTTATTTTGAGAGTAGAAAACGTGAGGTCATCATTCACGGAGCAGAGGAGAACTGTTCATTTTACAGAAAGTTAGACGAGATCGAGCAGGAACTTACTACATCAAATATAAAATTTATACGGGTTAGTAAATCCTATCTGATAAATGCACGTTATATCAAAGAGTTCCGGTATGACAAGATCATTATGAATGATGGGGCAGCATTGAATATCGGACCAAAGTACCGTAGTGGAGTCAAAGAATACTATATGGAAATTATGAGGAAATGCTAGATGTTGTGGAAAATTTTGATTGTTATCATTGAGTTTTTTGCATTGGTCATGCAGAGGATCTTCACCCAGAAAGTCCTGCATAGACGAGATACACGATGGGATATCGAAGTATTGGCATGGGGAGGATTTTTTGCTCTGTCTAATTATATGACCTACTTTGTTTCTAAAACTGCGTGGGAGAATACGATCGTTTTTCTGACACTTTTCTATCTGACCCTGCGTATTTTATATACGGATTCGAGAAGGACGATTGCAGCAGTAACCGCATTTATGGCGATCGGAGGTGTCTTATCTGAGTTTTTGACATATTATGGCTGGATACTTGTAACCCATAAGAGCAGTTTTCATATTGACAGTATGAACCAGAATTATCTGCTGACGATCATTTCAAGGCTGGTATTATTTGTATTTATCAAACTTTTGATTCTGCTGATTTTAGAACGCAGGGATATTGAGTGGAATATACAAGACTGGATCGAGATCTTTATGATTCCGGGCGGCAGTATTTTTATATTGATAGCATTATTTAACAGACAATATTCCCTCAACAGTGTTTTGGATTTTATCGCTGTCGGCATGGTCATGCTGGTCAATATTTTTACCTATTACCTGTACGATCAGGTGCGTATGAGGACAGAAGAAAAGACGCGTGAAGCCATGCTGCAGGAGCAGAGCAGATATTATGTGCGGCAGTATGAAGAAAACAGAGGAGTGTGGCAGGAATTAAGCGAGTTCCGCCATAACTTAAAAGAGCGTTACCTGATCGAGCAGATGTATTTAGAACAGGAAAATTATCAGGAATTGAAACTTTGTTATCAGAATGTATTAGAGAAATTACAGGGCAGGCAGAAGGCAGCGAATACCGGTAATTTCTATTTTGACAGTCTGATCAATTATAAGGCAGAGATTGCTGCAAGAGATGGGATTTCCATAGAGGCGGCACTTGCGATTCCAAGTGATACAAAAATACATACCGAGGATATGTATATCTGTTTAGGAAATCTGCTTGATAATGCGATCGAAGCGGTAAAAAGTGTGCCGGATGATAAAGTGATACATCTTCAGATACGTGTAGATGGGAAAAATCTTTATATCGAAGTTTCAAATCCTTATGAGGGAATACGTGTAAGATCCGGCAGAAAATATCTCACAACAAAGCAGGAAAAGAAACAACATGGCTTCGGACTTAAGATCATAAGGAGTATTGTGGAAAATTATCATGGCGAGATGGACATCTCTGATGAGGCACAGAGATTTACGATCAAGGTACTGCTGTTTGATATTTGTACATAATAGTAACTATTCAAAACCCTACCCATATATTTGCAAAACCGCACGATAAATCGTGCTTTACCGCTGCTTTGCAGCTATTTTGCTCATATATGGGGCGGCAGCTCTATTCGAACCACCTTGCGAATCATAAAAACTGCTGCTTACATGCAAGCATGACGTATCAATTTTTATGATTCTAAGGGGTTCTGAATAGTTACACATAATAAAATATTACCGATAAACCGGTAAAAAGTTACATGGACAGGCACAGGGCTTTTTTACATGTTATACTGACCAAAAAAGGGAGGTATATAAAAATGGTAAGAGAGTTTGTTAAAAAACATATGTGCAGTATTACAACATTTGCATTAACACTTGTTGCAGCCGGAATGGCTTCAAAATGCTGCTATTTCATGTTCTATCAGCCAGAAGTACCGGAAAATCTGAAAAAGTTTTCTAAATAGACAAAGGCATTATGGAAAAACTTTTTCAAAAAATCGTAGTAATACTCGAAAAAAACGGAAATATCAGCAATGAAGACAGGGAAGTATATCTTTTTGCATTACATACGGCAATGATCTATCTGATTAATATTGTATGCAGTATCGTGATCGGTATACTTATGGGGATGCCCTTAGATTGTATCATATTTCTGATCGCATTCATCTTATTACGGCAGGAGGCAGGCGGTTATCATGCTCCCGGATATAAGACATGCTTTTTATTTTCTTGTATTGTATTAGTACTTGCTTTGTTATGGGTTAAGTTGAAAGTACCGTTTCAGACATGGATCACAATGGGGCTGATGCTTTTAGCATCAGGTGTGATTTATGTAAACGCACCATTAGAATCCGAGAATAAAGTATTAGGATCAGAGCAGAAAGCAAAGATAAAGATTCAGGCAAGGCAGATGTTAGCTGTAGAAATGATCGCAGGGATCTTGCTTCTGTTCGTAGATGTGCGGGCAGCATATGCTGTCTGCAGTGCGATCATATGGTGTGGTCTGGGTTGTGTTTTATGGTTGTTGCAGAATTGGATGAGAGGGAAACATATAAATTGATTTTTCCGATCAGAAAAAAGCCATTTGCGTAGATTGCAGATGGCTTTTTTATAAATTCCATACAAGTTTTTTGTACTGCTGTCATTTATTGATCAGCGTCTTTTGGTGCCGGAAGTTTCATATAGATGCGTTCAATACGGTTTTTATCCATTTTATCCACTCGCAGGAGAATATCTTCATCGGTGATCACAATCTCATTTTTTTCAGGAAGATGATCGAGCAGACCGATCAGATAACCGCCGACCGTATCATAATCTTCTGAACGGAAAGGCAGATCTAATTCGTCACATAAGTCCTCTAAATTCATGGAACCTTTGATATAATATTCTCTTTCATTGATCTTTACAAGATCGTCTTCTTCATCGGCGTCATATTCATCGCGGATCTCACCAACGATCTCCTCTAATAAGTCTTCTAATGTGATCATTCCGGCGGTTACACCATATTCATCAAGGACGATCGCAATGTTGATGGAATTTTTCTGCATTTCTAAGAATAATTCAGAAGTATTTTTCTGCTCATATGTAAAATATGGTTCACGCATCAGGTCACAGACATGAAAATGGACTTTATCATCGCAGAGCAGGAGATCTTTCATATTGATAATACCGATGACGTTGTCCGTCGAATCTTCATAGACCGGAAGTCTTGTAAATTTATCTTCCCTGAAAATATCGATCAGTTCATCATAAGTACAGTCTAGTCTGGCAAACGTCATATCAATTCTTGGGATCATGATCTCTTTTGCCTGTGAATCGCTAAAATCAAACATATTATTGATCATTTCGTGTTCTGAATTTTCTAAGACACCGCTCTCATGGCTGACATCTACGATCGTTTTAAATTCTTCCTCAGTCATGGCAGCTTTTTCCTGATCCGGATTTATATGAAGCAGTTTTAAAAAACCCATGGAAAGCCAGTTAATAATAAAGATCAATGGCGTTAAGAGGTACATGAACCCATAGATAATGGGCGAATAGGCAAGTGCGATCTTATCCGCATAGGTCGTAGCAAATGTTTTCGGGGAAATCTCACCGAAGATTAAGATCAATACTGTTAAAATACCGGTTGCGATACCGGCACCGACACTTCCAAACAGCTTGATCGCAAGTGTTGTGGCGATCGAAGATGCGGAGAGGTTGACGATGTTGTTACCGATCAAGATGGCACTGAGCATTTTGTGCATATTATCGGTGATCGTAAGTACACGGCCGGCACGTTTACTGCCCGCCTCTGCTAAAGTCCGCATACGGATGCGGTTAGCTGTCGTGAAGGCTGTTTCTGCGGAAGAAAAAAATGCAGATAAACACAGCAGGACAACAAGAAAAATCAACTGGGTAATAGATGCTGGATTCAAGAAAATTTACCTCAACTTTCTGTAATTACTTGGTGTGGTCAAAAACCGTTTTTTAAACAGGCGGTTAAAATAGGAAAGGTTGTCAAATCCTACTTCATTGGCAATATCTAAGATCGAAGCGTCTGAGGAAAGTAACAGGCGGGATGCCATTGTCAGACGGTACTCATTCAGATATTCAATAAAAGAAGTCCCCATTGTATTTTTAAAATACTTCATAAAATGTGAGGAACTAAAACCTGCTTCATTTGCAATATCGGTAATTGTGATTTTTTCCATATAGTTACATTCTATATATTTAATAATCTGCTTCATTTTGTCAAGTGTTCTGCGATCTTTTTTGTGGGATACGGTAGTGCTGCAAGTGGAGATGAGCAGATAAAAAAAACGGAAAAGCTGGCTTTTTAAGGCAAATTGATAAGCTTTAGGATAAGTTTTACAGATTTCGTCTGCTTCGTCAATACAGGAAACGATTTCTTTATAGTTTTTTAAGGAAGGTGTGATAAACGCTGGCAGGGAGATCTCATTTGCAAGGAGTGGCAGGAAAAATTCTTTGGTACATTCATCAGTCTGTTTTGAGAGTAAGATATTCGGATGAAAAATGATATTTTCATATTCAAATGAATCCTTCTCATGCTGGCTGATCGAGTGAAGCTGCCCCGGCAGGATCAGTGCAAGCGTACCTGCATCTGCTACATAACTTTCAAGATCTACAGTGATCGTGCCACAGCCTTTTTTAATATAGATCAGTTCGATCTCATCATGCCAGTGCAGCGGAACCAGCGTAAAATCAAGCGGGATCGAGCATAGATACGTGATGTAAGGAAAACCTTTGTTTTCATGTGATTTTTTTTCCTGATAATTTTCATATTCTAAAATATTCATCGCAACAGCCTTTCATGTATAGGATTAAGATGATAGTATTGTACTACTTTTCTACAGAATATTACAAGAAAAAATAAAATCCTGGCATTATAATGACAATATCAAATGAATTTTTTATTGGAGGGAAAATTATGGATTTACAGGAAATCGTAAAAAACAGGTGTAACAAAGAAATCAAAGATTGCAGCAACAAAGAACTTTATTTTGCGCTTCTTGAAATGACAAAGGGACTGGCAAAAGCAAAAGAAAGTGAGCAGGGAAAGAAAAAACTCTATTATATTTCCGCAGAATTTCTGATCGGAAAATTATTGTCAAACAATCTGATCAATCTTGGAATCTATGATGATGTCAAAACATTGTTAGCAGAAAATGGCAAAAATTTAAGTGAGATCGAAGAAGCAGAGCCGGAACCATCGTTAGGAAATGGTGGACTTGGAAGATTGGCAGCCTGCTTTTTAGATTCGATCGCAACACTCGGACTGCATGGAGATGGTGTCGGATTAAATTATCATTACGGACTGTTTAAACAGGTATTTGTAAATAATTTACAGCATGAAACACCAAATCCATGGATGGAAAAAGAAAGCTGGCTGACAAAGACCGATGTGGTATATCCGATTTCTTTCGGCGGATTTACATTAAATTCCAGAATGTATGATATCGATGTGACCGGTTACGATAACAGAACGACAAAACTGCATTTATTTGACGTGGAAACAGTCGATGAAAGCATTGTAAGCAATGATAATATTTCCTTTGATAAAGAAGATATCGCAAAGAACCTGACACTGTTTTTATATCCTGATGACAGTGATGAGAAAGGACGTATGCTGCGTGTATACCAGCAGTATTTCATGGTCAGCAGTGGTGCAAGACTGATCTTAGATGAAGCAGTGAAACGTGGAAGTAACCTGCATGATCTTTTCGACTATGCAGTTATCCAGATCAATGATACACACCCGACCATGGTAATACCGGAACTGATCCGTCTGTTGATGGAACGTGGAATCCTGATCGATGAAGCAATCGAGATCGTGACAAAGACCTGTGCGTATACGAATCATACGATCCTTGCAGAAGCATTGGAAAAATGGCCGGTATATTATTTGGAAAAAGCAGTACCACAGTTAATGCCGATCATTTATGAATTAAACAGCCGTGTGATGAATAAATATAAGGATAAATCCGTCTATATCATCGACGATGAAAAACGTGTGCATATGGCACATATTGATATCCATTACGGATTCAGTGTCAATGGTGTGGCTTATCTGCATACAGAGATCTTAAAAAATGCAGAACTTCATAATTTTTATCAGATTTATCCGGAAAAATTCAATAACAAGACAAATGGTATCACGTTCCGCCGCTGGCTGTTACACTGTAATCCAGAACTTGCCGCACTGATCGAAGAACTGATCGGAGCAGGATTTAAAAAAGATGCGATGGAATTAGAAAAATTAGCTTCTTACACAAAAGATGAAGCTGTTTTAAACCGTCTGCTTGGTGTGAAAGCAGATTGCAAATTAGAACTGAAGAATTATTTAAAACGTACGCAGGGCATCGATATTGACGAAAATTCAATTTTCGATATTCAGATCAAACGTCTGCATGAGTACAAACGACAGCAGATGAATGCATTATATGTCATTATGAAATATTTCGAGATCAAAGAAGGAAAAAAGCCGCAGACACCGATCACTGTTTTATTTGGGGCAAAGGCAGCACCGGCATATATTATCGCAAAAGACATCATCCATCTGATCCTCTGCTTACAGCAGTTGATAAATAACGATCCGGAAGTATCGCCATATTTAAAAGTTGTTATGGTAGAAAATTATAACGTGACTTTAGCAGAAAAACTGATCCCGGCAGCAGATATCCATGAGCAGATCTCTTTAGCTTCTAAAGAAGCAAGCGGTACAAGTAACATGAAGTTTATGTTAAATGGAGCCGTTGCCCTTGGAACGATGGATGGGGCAAATGTGGAGATCGCAGATCTTGTCGGAAAAGAAAATATCTATATTTTCGGGGAATCCAGCGATCAGATCATTGAGCATTATGCAAAAGCAGATTATGTATCAAAGAAGTTTTATGAGGAAGATGAAACGATCAAACGTGCAGTCGATTTTATTGTCAGCGACGAACTGCTTGCAATCGGACAGCGGGAAAATTTAGAGCGTTTATACAACGAATTGTTAAATAAAGACTGGTTTATGACACTGCTCGATCTAAAATCTTACAAAGCGGAAAAAGAGCAGGCATTAAAAGATTATGAAGACCGTAAGGCGTGGGCAGAGAAGATGCTTGTCAATATCAGTAAGGCAGGATTTTTCTCATCAGACCGTACGATCGCACAGTACAATGAGGACATCTGGAAATTATAAAATAGAATTTATTTATTTTAGTAAACAGGGAATACTGCAGAAGTAAAAAAGTGTGGTATTCCCTGTTTTTTTAGTAAAAATCTATGCGGAAATATGCAAAATCCACTAGCATTTTGAAGCATATCTTGCTATACTAAAAATAGTACTAATATACTAAAAAAAGATAAAGGGAGGATTTCAGATGTATAAGCAATGGAACAGACTGCTGGCATTTTTAATGACCGTGGCAGTAGTTATGACAAGTCTGACATATCCGGTAAAAGCAGACACGACAGATCCGTGGGACAGCGTGGCAAGTACGGACTGGATGGCGAAGATCGACGGCGATCTGAAGATCACACAGATCAATATTCCGGGAACACATGATAGTGGAACAAAATACGTGGAGGCATCTAATTATTCACAATGTCAGGATAAAACGATCGCAGAGCAGTTAGCTGCAGGTATCCGTTTTTTAGATATCCGTGTGGAAATGGATTCAGATGGAAACCTCCGGCTTGTGCATGGTTCAACAGCCTGTAAAGACAGTGCCGGTAATAAATTATATCTAGATACGGTATTGTCAGACTGTTACGCATTTCTGGATGCACATCCGACAGAAGCGATCATTATGAGTATCAAAAAAGATAATGGAGATGCGACAGATGCAAAGGTGCAGGCTGCTGTTCATAAGTATATTGATGCAAATGCACAGTACTGGTCAACACAGAACGGAAAATCACCGTTAAAGGATGTCCGCGGTAAGATCGTGCTGGCAAGACGTTATAAAAATGATAATAACTACAGTGACAGCAAAGGCGGTATGCATTTTGTCTGGGGCGATCAGGGTGGCTCTGATGTAGTGGATACGCCATATGTCCGTTGGGCAGTTACCGGTCTTACCGGGTTATGGGTACAGGATCGTTATGAATACAGTGCGTCGAATAAATGGACGGCAGTTCAGACCGGTTTGGATAATCCACCGGGAGCAGATAACCGTGCTAATGAATATTTTTTGAATTTCCTTAGTTCAGCAGGAAATAAAATATTAGGAATACCTGCATCTACGCCAAAGAAAATCGCAGAAAGCGTCAATGCAGAATTTACAAATTACGAAATGACACAGGGAAAATCCTATGGTTATATTATTATGGATTTTGTCACAGAAGAATTAGCAAGAAAAGTAATTAAGACAAATATCTGCACCAGTGCAGCAAATCTTGAACTTTTAGATGGCACTTTGACAGAGGTAAAACAGACCTGCGAAGATGCAAAGGCAAAGAAATGTTATACAGAAGATTCTTTAAAACTGTTAACAGATGCGGTAGCAAGTGCGGATACTCTGCGGACACAGCTAGTAGCAGATCCAACGATCACTGCTGCAAGAGTACAGGAAGAAGTTGCAAAGTTAAAAGCGGCTGCAGAGGGTACATTAGAGTTAAAGACGGCAGCACAGTTAGAAAAATATCTCTCAGGCTGGTATCCATTGAGCGAAAATGCAAATGACCGTTCAGCAAATGGTAATGATGGAACTGCACAGGGCGTAACATTTAGCAGAGATAACGGTGTAACGATCACAGGCAGCGGAAAATTACAGAGTTATATTTCCCTGCCGACAACCATGTTTGACGGACAGGATAATCTGACGATCTCTTTCTGGGCAAAAGATACAGGAACGGATGCGAGCAGGAATCAGGCAGTTTTCAGTTTCGGCTCGGGAACAAGTGCTGACCCGAATACGAGTAATGTCTATAAATATCTGCTCATAAATACGAGCAATAAGACAAGTTTAAAGACTGTAATGACGAAAAACAGCTGGAAGGGTGAAAGCGGATTTACAACAGAATGTAATTATCCGAAAAATACATGGGCACAGATCACTTGTGTATTAAATGGTACAAATCTGACATTATATAAAGACGGAGAACTGATCGGAACGAAAAATACCGGAGTCAAAGTCAGTGATTTTGGAACAAACCGGATCGCTTATATCGGTAATTCCATCTGGGGTGGCAGTGATAACGATTATATCGGGAATGTCAAAGATCTCCGTATATATCAGGCATCCCTTGAAGCAGAGCAGGTAGAGGAGATCTATCAGTATATGGACAATACCCTGCCGGCAGAATATACAAAAGAAGATATCGTCAGTGCATTGGAAAGTACACTTGCAACAAAACTGACAGCAAATGCAGATGGCAGTTATTCTCTTGGTATCACAAAAGACAAAATGACTTTACCGGCAACCGGTTACGGTAACAGCGGTATCACATGGGCATCATCTGATAAGACAGTGATCGATCCGGCAACAGGAAATATCACATTGCCAGAGGCTGGTGCAAAAGATGAAACGGTAGATCTTACAGCAACGATCACAACTGCTACAGGTAAAACTTCTACCATATTATTTGTATGTACTGTATATGCAAAAGAACCGGAAAAACAAAAGTATACAGTATCTTTTGATGCAGCAGACGGAACAATGGTCAGTGCAGTTGAAGTAGAAGAAGGAAGTACGGTAGAAAAACCGGCTGATCCGGTAAGGGAAGGCTATACCTTTGAAGGCTGGTATATCAATGGAGCCACAGAGGCGTTTGATTTTACAATAGCAGTCACACAGAATATGACATTAACAGCAAAGTGGACAAAGAAAGCCGGTTCTGATACAGACAGTGGAAGTACGGATAACGGAACCGGCGGAGGAAGTGGAAGTACGGATAATGGAACCGGCGGAGGAAGTGGAAGTACGGATAACGGAACCGGCGGAGGAAGTGGAAGTACAGACAACGGAACCGGCGGAGGAAGTGGAAGTACAGACAACGGAACCGGCGGAGGAAGTGGAAGTACGGACAACGGAACCAGCGGAGGAAGTGGAAGTACAGACAACGGAACCAGTGGAGGAACAACCGGAAATGGAACCGGAGCATCCAACGGTCAGACAGCAGGAAGCGCAGATGCATCGACCGCAGATGATAGTCAGACAGAGATACCGAAAACACAGGTGAAGTTAGGCAAAGCATCCATATCAAAAGTGACTGCAAAATCAGGAAAGAAGTTACAGATCAAGATCAGAAAAGCAAGTGGTGCAAAAGGATATGAGATTTCTTACTCCTTGAATAAGAAATTTAAATCTGCTAAAAAGGTAACTGTCAAAAAGACTACTTATACGATCAGGAAGTTAAAGAAAGGCAAAATTTACTATATCAGAATCCGTCCGTATACGAAATCAGATGGAAAGATGGTATATGGAACCTATAGTAAGACAGTGAAGAAGAAAGTGACAAAATAATATTATCAGCATATTCCGGTCAGAAATGTGAAAAATGGTATCTTTTTGTGAAAAATGGTATTTTTTATATAGTCTGGCCGGAATATACTATATCTATCAAACAGTTGCTGCTGATATATATCGGCGACAATTTTTTTTACAAATTGCGCAACCGATTGCAATAATCGGAAATCTTATAAAAAGCAGCACAATAAAAAGGAGGAACATAGGTATGAAAGTATGGAAGAAAGCAGTCAGTGCAGCACTCTGTATCTGTCTTGCAGTTTCACTCTTTACAGGTTTTAGCCTGACAGATGTGGCAGCAGCAGAATATGGGACATTACAGAATGGTGCACTCACAGAGAACACGACCGGATGGACAGTAGCAGGTGATATGTCCTTAGCAGAAACCGGAAGTGAAACAGCAGGATATTGGAATACGACAGAATCCGGAACATCCTATTTAAGTATCTGGAATAGTGGAGATGATGGGCAGCAGTTCTCCATCAGCCAGACGATCGAGAATCTGGAAGAAGGAACGTATACAGCAAAGGTTGCAGCAGTAGGAAATGCAACTTCAAAAGCAAATAAAAGCTTAAAAATGACTGTAAAGAATGATACACAGGATGTAACCGTTTCTGCTGATGTTACGATCGATGACTGGAACACATGGGACAATGTGGTAACAGCAGACAGTATTGAAGTAGCAGAAGGTGATTCTGTTACGATCTCTTTTGCAGGTACAATGTTAAAAGGTGACTGGTACGGATTAAAAGATGTTTCATTTGATGCAGCAACAGCAGTAGAAGCACCGATCAATGTCAAGAAAGTATCTGGACTTTCCAAAGATTTCATCCAAGGTGTTGATGTATCTACTTATATGAGTGAGATCCAGAGTGGCGTAAAATACTACAATGAAGATGGAGAAGAAGAAAACATGTTCCAGATCTTCAAAGACGGTGGTGTCAACTATGTCCGTATCCGTGTCTGGAACTGCCCATTCCGTATTGACGATGATGGAAAATATCTCTATGTAGATGATGAAGGAAATGAATATAACGAAGATAAAGTAACCACAACAAAAGATGCAAACGGATTCCCTGTATACACTTTAACCAAAGGTGGTACAACCGTATATCGTGAAGGTTACGGAGCAGGAAACTGTGATATTGATACAGCAGAAGCAATCGGTAAGATCGCAACCAGCTATGGCATGAAAGTGCTTATTGATTTCCATTATTCTGATTTCTGGGCTGATCCGGCAAAATATAAAGTGCCAAAGGCATGGGCTGGTATGGATATTGATGTAAAAGCAGAAGCATTAGCTGAATATACAACAGCATGTTTACAGCAGTTAAAAGATGCCGGAGTAGATGTCGGCATGGTACAGGTTGGTAATGAGATCAACGGCGGAATGGCTGGCGAGAACAAATGGGATAATATGTCAAAACTTTTAAAAGCAGGAACCAAAGCAGTTCGTGATTTTGATGAGAATATTCTGATCGCTATCCATTATGCAGATCCACACAAGTCAGGATATCAGGTTGGAAAAGCAAAAGCATTAAATGATGCAGGAATTGATTATGATGTATTTGCATCTTCTTACTATTCTTTCTGGCATGGAAGTACTGATAATCTGACAAGCGTATTAAAGACAATCGCAGATACTTATGACAAGAAAGTCATGGTAGCAGAAGTTTCTTACTGCAGCACTTTAGAAGATGGTGATGGTGCAGCGAACGTAGTAAACAGCAGTACTTCTCCACTGAACTATTCTATCGATGCAGAAGGTCAGGCAGCAGCAGTACGTGATGCGATCGCGGCAGTATCCGCAGTTGGAGATGCCGGTATCGGTACATTCTACTGGGAGCCGGCATGGATTCCGGCACAGAATTATGCAGGAGCAGACGAAGCTGATAAAGAAACCGTATTAGCAAATAACATTGATAAATGGGAAAAATATGGTTCCGGCTGGGCATCTAAATGGTCTGGTAAAGCAGGAGATGCGTATGACGGTGGTGTAGATGATGATGAATCCACACATGGTTCCCAGTGGGATAATCAGGCAATGTTCGACTTTAATGGAAAAGCACTCCCATCCATCAATGTTTACAAATGGGTATACACAGGAGCAGATGGTCCGGTCAGAGTATCGACTGTAGACACAACTTCTTATACCATGAATTATAAAGACACACCGGATCTTCCGGCTGCTGTAAATGTAAACTTAAACGATGGCAGAACAGTAGAAAATGTAGGGGTTACATGGGATGCAGAGCAGTTAGAAGCATTAAAGACAGCAGATTTTGGAGAATATACGATCACAGGTAGTTTAAATGAGTTTGCTTATGATTCAAAAGGTGAAACACTTACGATCGCAGCAGGATCTTATACAACAACTTGTGCAGTTACCGTAACAGGAACCAATTATGCAGTCAATGCAGGATTTGAAGATGGCAGCAACGGCTGGACATTGACCGATACATCAAGCATCGGAGCAAAAGTAAAATCTGATGGTGCAGGCGGAAATGCTAAGAGTGGAAACGGATATTTTGATGCATGGTCAAAATCACCGATCGACTTTACGATTGAGCAGACAATCGCAAAAGAAAATCTGCCAAGCCGGAAATACACATTATTTGCTTATTATCAGGGAACAAATGTTGCAGAGATCGCAGAAGAAGCAGGTCTTTTTGCAGAAGTAACTTATAAAAACGGAGCTGTAAAGAGATACGATGCAGATTTTGAGATTCCAAATGTATGGAAACGGTTCTATCAGGCAAAGATCAGCAACATTTTAGTAAACGATCATGTGGCAGATATCCGTATTGGTACACGTATGGCTTGTACCGGAAACAGCAATGGTGCATGGGTAGTTATCGATGATGTGAATTTAATGGCAGCAGATGCACTGACAGACGAAGAAGCTTCTTATATCGAGCCGGCTGATACGGATAAGAGTGCATTAAATGCGGTAATCGAAGCAGCGGAGAAGTTAACATCAAAAGATTATACAGCAGAAAGTTTTAAAGCATTCAGTGATGCATTGGCAGCAGCAAAAGCAGCTGCAGCAAGCAATATCGTATCACAGACAGAAGTAGATGGAGCAAAAGCAGCTTTAGATGCAGCAATTGCAGGCTTAAAGAAAACAGAAACTTCTAAGCCGGATAACGGACAGAATGGTGGAGGAGAGAGTAATAACCAGACACCGGCTCCAACACCAATGCCGGATCCGGCACCGGAAACAGTGAAGGTAAGCAGTATTACAACTGCTTCTAAGAGTTATAAGATCGCAGCAGGCAAAAAAGTGACGATCACACCGGAAGCTGCACCGACAAACGCAGAAAATACCGCAGTTACTTATGAATCTTCGAATACGAAGTATGCAACAGTCAATGAAAAAGGTGTGATTACAACAAAGAAAGCCGGAGCAGGAAAGACCGTAACGATCACAGTAACAGCAGCAGACGGAAGCGGTGTAAAAACAGATGTCAAAGTTACGATCATGAAACATGCAGTAAAGAAGATTAAATTTACTGCAAAACCAAAGTCAATAAAAGCAGGTAAAAAAGCCACGATCAAAGCAAAAGTGACAACAACCGGTAAGAAAGCAAATAAGACACTTGAATGGACATCTTCGAATACGAAGTATGCAACTGTAAGCCAGAAGGGTGTTGTGAAAGCAGCAAAAGCCGGAGCGGGCAAGACTGTAACGATCACTGCAAGATCAACAGATGGTACAAATAAAAAAGTATCTGTTAAGATCAAGATCAAAAAATAAAATATGATTTGGGAAAAAGAGGTTTTTTAACCTCTTTTTTCTTTGCCTAAAAAAGTGTATAGTAAGAAGCAGGAGGAACTCTATGACGGGAAGAAAAAAACGATGTTCTGTACTGGCAGTTATGTTGCTTCTGCTCCTGTTATCTGTACAATGCAGCAGGCGTAAACAGACAGAACAAAAGGAAGAAGCAGTTACGATTACGTGGTATGTGGCAAAGGAAGGCTACAGTAAAGAATGGGATCCGAAGGATAATTTAGCAGATGCTAAGATATTAAAGAATACAGGCATAAATTTAGAGATCACTTCAGGAGATCTGACACAGTTAGATGCCCTGATGGCGACAGATTCCCTGCCGGATCTGATCACAGTGGAAGTGGATGCACCGGAGCGGACAGTACTTGAAAATACAGGAATGGTAGAGCCGTTAGAACCTTTATTTGCACAGTATGCAAAAGATGTCAACATACCAGATTCCATGAAGGAGTGGTATCGGAATGAAGATGGAAACTGGTATTCGATCGCAAGTTATTACTATGGACCGGAGCGTGTCAATAATAAGTTCGGTGGTTATTTAGGCGGGGTACATAATAACAATTACGTGAGAGCAGATCTGATGAAAGAGTTAGGGGCATCTTATGAGGAACTTTTACACAAAGATACATTATTAGAAGTCTTGAAAAAAGCAAAAGGACTTACCTATCAGGGTGTCAAAGTCATTCCATATGCAGGCTGGAATACACTGAATATGGCAGAGCAGTTTGGAATGAAGGTAGAAGATAAAGAAGGCAATTTTTTGTCGATGTACCGGCAGCCGGAGTGGTTAGAAGCACTGGAATTTGGAAATGAATTATACCAAAATGGTCTGATGCCGGCAGAAGAATTTACGGAGAGCATGAACCAGCGGTTAAAACAGGTGCAGACAGGGAAGATTTTTTTCTGTACAGGATATTCTAATGTCAAAGATGCAAGTAACTATCTTTACAGCAGGGATCATAATGCGTATATGGAATTTGCAGGACATATCCGTGGAGATGCAGGAAATCCGCCAAATTTAAAATCAGTATCTTCCGGTGGATGGACAGCTACGATGATCCGCAAAGGTGCAAAGCATATGGATAAGATCATAGGTTTTATTGATTATATGACCTCAGAAGAAGGGACACTTCTTGCAGCACCGGGAGTCGGGGCAGATACTTATGATATCGTAGATGGTATCCGCATTACCAAAGAGTCTGTAGCAAAGGAATTTGAAGAAGATTATGCAAAAGCGGCAGCAAAGTATTATCCGAATCTTGAATTTTTTGTGGACTGGACGATCGTGCAGAAATATCAGCCCAAAGAGGATCGGCAGACATTTTTAGAACAGTATCAGGATTGTCAGGTCTATGACAGCAAAGCAGTTGATGCAGCAATCGTCATTGATGGCAACCGGGCAATGTCTACAATGAAACAGCAGATCGATGAATATTATGCAAGAGCCGAAGTGGAGATACTGACAGCGAAAAGTAAAGAAGAATGTGATAAGAAGTATGAAGATACGATCCGTCAGATGGACGAACTTGGATTAGAGAAGTTAGAAAGATTTGAGAAAGAACAGTATCAGCAGGCAAAAAAGAAACTGCCCTAAGAGGACAGCACTTTTTGGGTATATGGAATACGGAAAGATACTTTGGTATATTTTTCATGGCGGCTTTCAATCGTAAGATGTGAGGATTCACCAAAATATAGGATCAGCCTCGTATTGATATTTTTAAGTCCGACAGAATGACCATCTGTAGAAATTTCTTCTGTAGATGCAAGTGTTTTTTTCAGGTTTGCTAACTGCCTTGGGAGCATACCGATACCATTATCGAGAATGGAAACTGACAGAAAATCATCGGTTACCGATGCAGAAACAGTCAGTGTCAAAGGCTGTTCCTTACTGGTCAGTCCATGGGAAATAGCATTTTCAATGATCGGCTGGAATGTAAATTTCGGGATCAGTGCAAACAGCAGGGCGGGATTGATATCTTCGATCAGCGAGATATTTGTATACCGCAGCTTCTGGATATTCAGATAATTATGCATCTGACGGAGTTCTTCGGCTACGGTGACTAAAGCATCGTTAGTCGAGATATTGTACCGGAAGATATTGGCAAATGCGACCATCGCATCGGATTCTTCATAATGACCATACAGCTTCATCTTTGAGGAAAATACTTCCATGGTATTATAGATAAAATGCGGATTGATCTGATGCTGCAATGCGATCAGGCGGGTTTCCTTATTGGAAGTTTCCTTGCGGATATTCTGTTCAGAAAGCAAGGCAGCCTGATTTAATAACAGATTGATCCTTTCACAGATATGTGAAATCTCATTATTGCCTTTGACCGGAATACGTGTGGTATAATTATTATGTATAGAAATATCCATCGCAGTTAAACAGTCATCCATCTGTGATACTAATTTTTTTAAGTTACGCAGGCATAAGATCAGTGAAAAGCAGGCGAAACTGACAAGGATAAAGACGAACAGTAGTAAAAGCTGACCATAGTTTGTACGTTTTGTGACCGTAATGATCGTAAATGGAAAGTTTGGCAGAGTTTCCTTTGCAGCCAAATAAGATTCAAGCTGAAAACAGGATTCATTTTTAGCAAGCATATCAGAAAGAAAAGCACCATCTAAAGTATCACCGGATAGATTGATGATGCGGGAATGACCTTTTGAGATCAGGGTTCCTTCTTCCTGTGCATCAAAGGATAGAAAATATTTTTCCGGTATTGAAAAGACAAGAATACCAAGAAAACTTTTCTTATAGTCATAGGCTTTCCGAAGATAGATGAAACGGTCACTGACAGGGAATAAATATGGATCAGAGGTGTCAGAAAAATCATCACCACAGAGCCAGAGATCGATCGCATCCGAGTCTAAAAAGTCCGAAATAGCAGCAACATGTCTGATATCGTCAAGATGATAAAAGACATCCATGCTCATCGGGATCGAAGAATTTTCCATATAGATAAAGATATCGGAACGGGAGTCGGACTGTATCGCCGCTTTTACATAACTTTGGATCGATGCAATGTAATTATCATAATCGGCTTCTACTGAATAAGGATTTTTTAAAAAAGTATTCAGTTCATTAGAGGAAAGCAATGACTGTGTGATGCGGGAGGTAAACTCTAAATTCACATTGATATTATTGACAACGGAAGTATTTACCTGATTATTCAGTTCGTACCGGCGGTCTTTTTCACCCTGGTACATATTGAAAGAAAAAAGAATACTGATCAAGGCAATCGGGATAAATGTCAGCAATACAAGCTGGACTAAAAATTTTGTATAAATAGAATCAAACAGGGAGAGTGTTTTTAACTTCTGTTTCATTATGACCTCCATGGAGTGAAATCAGGTGGATTTTATGATATATGAATTGTTCGGTTGCTATATATTCCATTGTATCATAGTATGGTCATAAACAAAAGGAAAGAGAGGCAGCATATATGAATGTATTGGTAGTAGATGACGAGGAGATCATCTGTGAAAGTATCAAGGCAGATTTTAACAGAATGGACTGTGGGATCACATTCGATGTCATGACCGCTGTTTCTGTGGCAGAAGCAGAAATCATTTTAGAAAATGAAAAGATTGATCTGTTAGTGACGGATATCAACATGCCGGGCGGTTCAGGACTGCTGCTTGTGGAAAAAGTCCGCAAAAAGAACCCGTCCTGTGGAATACTTGTCATCAGTGCATATGATGATTTTAACTATGTACGGAATGCATTTACATTAGGTGCTGATGATTATATCTTAAAACCGATCGCCTTTTTGGAATTAAAAAGCCATGTCGAAAAGATTGCTGCAAAATTAAAAAGCACAGAAGCAGAGCATAGCATAACGGATGGGCAGGCAGAGGAAAAAGAGAAAACAGCGGTGTTTGGCATGGAAGAAGTAACGGAATATATCAGGCAACATGCAGATGAAAAATTAAGTGCCGCAGATCTCGCAAAGAAAATGGCAGTCAGTTATAACAGTTTTGGAAAATTATTTAAAGATCATACACAGATGTCATTTTCAAACTATGTCCTGCATTACCGCATGGAGTTAGCAAAAGAATATTTAAGCGATTCTTCGATCAAGATCAAGCAGGTGGCATCAAAAGTCGGATATAAAGAAAATCCCCAGCATTTCTCCAGGGATTTTACAAGGCAGGTGGGTGTTTCTCCGAAAGAATACAGAGAAAATCGTAATTAAGATATCACTTTTCCGTGCAGGATCACATGGCGGATCGCAAGCGTATCTTTTTCTAATAAGACAAGATCGGCAAATTTTCCTGTTTTGATACTGCCATACTCTTTATCTTCGCCAATGGCTTTTGCAGGATTGATCGTACAGCAGCGGACGGCAGTTTCAAGTGGGATCTGCATGGTATTTATGGCAGTTCTCATGCAGTCCATCAGATTCGTGGCAGAGCCTGCGATCGTACCGTCGTCTAGCGTTGCAAGTTTTCCTGTGACATGGACACGAAGTCCACCGAGTGTATATTCTCCGTCGGGCATACCGGCTGCCATCATGCTGTCACTGATAAAGATCATACGATCTTTACCAAAGAGTGCAAATGCAGCACGTACGGCTGCCGGTGCGACATGGATGCCGTCACAGATGATCTCTGCGGTGACAGAAGTGTTTTCCATACCCGCTGCGATCGGACCGGGATGTCTGTGGTGGAGAGGCGGCATGGCATTGTAAAGGTGTGTCATATGTTTTGCCCCGGCAAGAAAAGCAGCTTTTGCCGTTTCATAGTCACAGCTTGTATGACCGATCGAGATACGGATAACATCTGCAAATTCTTTGATAAAGGGAAGTGCCCCTTCCATTTCCGGTGCGATCGTGATCAGTTTTGCAAGTCCCTTAGAAGCAGATAAAAGTTCGTTCATCATGCCGATATCCGGTGTGGTGATGTATGCCGGATTTTGTGCACCTCTTTTATTAGGAGAGATAAAAGGACCTTCTAAATTGAATCCACAGAGCCTTGCTCCTTGTGTGACAGAGGCAGCATCTGCATAGTTTACTGCATTTTCACAGATTGAGAGAAGAGTGTCTTTATCTAATGTCATGGACGCAGGGCAGATCGAGGTAATACCGTTTTTTAATTCATACTCTGCCATTTGTAAGAGAGATTCTATAGATGCATCACAAAAATCATATCCTACACAGCCATGAAAATGGATATCCATAAGTCCGGGGATCAGATAACAGCCACTTCCGTCTAAAACAGAAGGATCTGTTGTTGCATCTGACAATTTTTGCCCTTCAATAAAAATATCCTTGTCTAAAAAACAACAGTCATTTGTGAAAACAGAAGCATTTTTTATGATCATAAGTTATCCTCCATGTTAGCAGCCTGCTTTAGATAGGCCGATAAAGCAGCTTCATCAGCAACAAGTGTGACATCCGGGTGCATCTGGAGGATAGAAGCAGGAACGGCAGGTGTTACAGGCCCTAAAAATGCTTTTGCAACAATATCTGCTTTCTTTTCCCCGCTGACGATCATTAAGATCTTTTTAGCCATCATAATGGATTTGATCCCCATGGTGTATGCCTGCGTCGGAACTTCTTCCATCGAAGAAAAAAAGCGGGAGTTTGCTGCGATTGTGCTTTCGGTCAGATCCACACAATGCGTTTCTTTTTCAAAAGCAATACCCGGTTCATTAAATCCGATATGTCCGTTTAACCCAAGCCCTAATAACTGCAGGTCGATACCGCCTAGCTTTTTGATGATATCATTGTGCTTTTTGCAGGCTTTTTTTGCATCGGGTTCCATACCATCTGGAATATAGGTATGATCCGGTCTGATATTGATATGGTCGAATAGATGTTTCTGCATAAAATAGTGGTAACTCTGCTCATTTTCAGGAGAAAGTCCCCGATATTCATCTAAATTAACAGAAGATACCTTTGAAAAATCAAGATCACCTTTCTGATACCAATCGATCAGTGTGGCATAAGCTGACAGTGGTGAAGAACCTGTTGCAAGTCCCAGCACACAGTCTGGTTTCATAATGATCTGTGCGGAAATGATATTAGCTGCTTTCCGGCTCATATCTTCATAATTTTTTGCACAAATAACATTCATGGAAATGCCCCCTTACTTATCAAACATTAATTTCCTATATCTGTATCATAACAAGTGGAAAAACAGCCTGCAAGAAATTTACGAAAAGAACGCAATGAAAGTGAAAAAAACAACAAAAATATTAAAATGTATTGAAAACTGATAAAAATGGTACTAGACTAAGAAACCGAAGTTTAAAGGAAAGACGAGGAGAAAAAATATGAAATATGTCAGACAATTACTTATTATTCTTTTTATTTCATTTTTAGGTGAAGTATGTAAATATCTGTTGCCATTTCCGATACCGGCAAGTATTTACGGACTGCTGCTTTTATTTACGGCATTGATGACAGGAATATTAAAATTATCATCCATCAAAGAAACAGCAGGATTTTTAATAGAGATCATGCCGTTAATGTTTATTCCGGCAGGTGTAGGTATCTTAGAATCATGGGGTATCTTACAGCCGGTATTTGTACCGATTGCAGTGATCACTGTTGTATCGACAATTGCGGTCATGGGTGTTTCCGGTACAGTCACACAGTTTATGATGAAGAAAAAGAGGGAAAAAGAAGCATGAAAGATTTATTTATAGAGTCCGTTTTTGTAGGTGTACTGTTAAGTGTCGGTGCATATGAAACAGGTGTATTTTTAAAGAAAAAATTTCATATGGCACTATTTAACCCATTATTGGTTGCAATCGCAGCCGTTGTGGTCGTTCTTTTGGTATTTGATATTGATTATGAGATCTATGAAGAAGGTGCGAAATATTTAAGTTATCTTCTGACACCGGCAACCGTCTGTTTGGCGGCACCACTCTATGAGCAGGTAGAATTGTTAAAGAAAAATGTCAGTGCCATTTTAGCAGGGATCTTAGCAGGAGCCATTACGAGTATGGGATGTGTGCTAGTGATGTCTTTGGTATTCCACTTAAGCCATGAAGAATATGTGACATTACTGCCAAAATCGATCACAACAGCGATCGGCATGGGTGTATCCGAAGAATTAGGCGGGATTGTGACAATCACAGTAGCCGTCATCATCATTACCGGAGTGTTTGGCAATATCATCGGGGAATTTGTCTGTAAGATCTTCCATATTACAGATTCTGTTGCAAAAGGGATCGCATTAGGTTCTGCTGCACATGCGATCGGAACAGCAAAAGCACTTGAACTAGGAGAAGTAGAAGGTGCAATGAGCGGTCTGTCGATCGCTGTTTCCGGTGTGCTGACCGTGATCTTATCAATACTGTTTGCACAGTTTTTGTAAAAGGAAATACATAAAATCTTTTCATACGACACATACTACTGTAAGCAGGATATTGCAAAAGGAGTGTGTAGAACATGAAAGACAAAATTTTCGGAATTTTACAGCGGATAGGAAGATCCTTTATGCTTCCGATCGCCATTCTTCCGGTAGCAGGATTGTTACTTGGGATCGGTGGCTCCCTGACAAATGAAACTATGTTAAATACCTATCATCTGATGGGGATATTTGGTCCCGGTACGGTATTTTATATCATATTTACAGTGATGGGCGAAGCCGGAAATGTGGTATTTGCAAACCTTCCGGTATTATTTGCGATGGGTGTTGCGATCGGAATGGCAAAAAAAGAAAAAGACGTTGCGGCTTTATCTGCTGTGATCGCATTTTTTATCATGCATGCTTCGATCAGTGCAATGATCACGATAAATGGCGGGGCAGACATGCTCTTAAGCGGAGCAGCAGCGTCTGTGATGGGAATTACATCCTTACAGATGGGTGTATTTGGAGGAATCATCGTAGGATTAGGTGTGGCAGCACTGCATAACCGTTTTTATAAAATAGAACTGCCACAGGTTTTGTCATTTTTTGGCGGTACACGTTTTGTACCGATCATTTCTGCATTAGTATATACGGCTGTCGGGATTCTTATGTTCTTTATCTGGCCACCGATCCAGAGAGGGATTTATGGAATCGGAAATCTCGTATTACAGTCGGGATATGCAGGAACATTTCTGTATGGTCTGATGGAACGGGCACTGATCCCATTTGGTCTGCACCATGTATTTTATCTGCCTTTCTGGCAGACCGGAGTTGGTGGAACGTTAGAAGTGTCCGGTCAGTTGATCGAAGGGGCACAGAATATCTTTTTTGCACAGCTTGCCGATCCGTCGGTTGGGCATTTTGCAGTATCAGCAACCAGATTTATGTCCGGTAAATTTCCACTTATGATATTTGGACTTCCGGGAGCCGCACTTGCCATGTATAAAACAGCAAGACCGGAAAAACAAAAAGCGGCAGCGGGACTTTTGCTCTCAGCGGCACTTACTTCCATGCTGACAGGGATCACAGAACCGTTAGAGTTTACCTTTTTATTTGTGGCACCTGTTTTATATGTGATCCATTGTATTTTTGCAGGTCTTGCCTATATGTTTATGCATATCTGTAATGTCGGTGTGGGCATGACATTTTCAGGCGGGCTCATTGACCTGTTCTTATTTGGTATTTTACAGGGAAATAAAAAGACAGGCTGGTTATGGATCGTTGTTGTCGGACTAGTCTATTTTGTCATCTATTATTTCCTGTTTTCATTTCTGATACGAAAAAATGATTATAAGACACCGGGACGGGAAGAAGGAAACGGAGAAGTAAAACTATATACCAGAAAAGATGTAGATGCGAAAAAAGAAGATTCGCTTTCAAAAGAGATCTGTATCGGTTTAGGTGGAAAAGCAAATATTTCGGATATTGACTGCTGTGCAACAAGGCTCCGCTGTACGGTCTATGATGCTGCACTTGTAGATGATGCACGTCTGCGGGCAACCGGAGCATCGGGAGTCATCCGCAAGGGACTTGGGGTACAGATCATCTACGGACCGAAAGTGACTGTGATCAAGTCGGATTTAGAGGATTTCTTAGATCATCCGGTTATCATTTACAGTCCGTTTGATGGTATTGCGGATGATATCACAACCGCACCGGATGAAGGTTTTGCAGGAAAAATGATGGGAGATGGAGCAGCTGTTTTGGTGCAGGGCAGTTATGTGACGGCACCGGCAGACGGGGAAGTGACCTTTGTTTTCCCGACGAAACATGCGATCGGTTTTCGGACGGCAGATGGGATAGAACTGCTTATTCATGTAGGCATCGATACAGTTGCATTAGAAGGAAAAGGATTTGAGATACTGACAGAAGAAGGAGCAGTAGTCAAATGTAAAGATCTTCTGATGCGTCTTGATCTTGCATACCTTAAGGAACATGCAAAATCTCTCGTTTCACCTGTCGTATGCAGTGGGTTAGAAGAAAACCAGAAGATAAATCTTTTAAAAGAAGGTGAGATTAAGGCAGGAGAACCACTCTTTGAAATCAGGCAGGTGTAGACAGTAACTGCAATCAATAGGAATCCGGTTTTATGACTTAAGGCTTAGTTGACATTGTTACCTAAAAAAATTACAATAAAATAGTATAGGTCAGACAAGAAGGATAATACATTACAGTGTGGAGATACAATATGAATATAAAAGGACTGCTGATCAGTGCAGTATTGATGATAGGAGGCTGTCTGATGGGCTGCGGTACACAGCATGGGGATATGGATTTTGTTGCAGATATGGGAAGCGGGTTTAATCTGGGAAATTCCTTAGAATCAACCTGTCCAGATGGTTCTGTGAGTGGGCTTGATCTTGAAACCTACTGGCAGAACCCGAAGATATCAAAAGCAATGATCGAAGAAATTGCAAAGGCAGGGTTTCAGACCATACGGATTCCGGTTACATGGGATGTGCATATGGATGAAAACGGTCAGATCGATGCAGCGTGGATGGACAGGGTACAGGAAGTTGTAGATGAAGCTTTAGATACAGGGATGTATGTAATCCTCAATGCACACCATGACACATGGTATATTCCTTCAAAAGAGAATGAAGCATATGCAAAAGAGATGATGGAAAAAGTCTGGTCACAGATCGCAGAACAGTTTGCAGAGTATGATGAAAAGCTTTTATTTGAAGGAATGAATGAACCAAGGCTTATAGGTACGGACGTGGAATGGGCAGGCGAAAGCAAAGAAAACGACCAGATCGTAGATGAGCTAAACCAGCTGTTTGTAGATACCGTAAGAAACAGCGGTGGGAATAACAGGGCGCGTTATCTGTTAGTAACATCGTATGCAGATGCCATAGAATCCATAGACAGATTTACCATGCCAAAAGGAACACATCTGATCGTTACGGTACATGCTTATAAACCGTATACGTTTGCAATGGATGAAACAGGAACGGCTGTATGGGAGCCAGGTCTTACACAGGAGATCAAAGGGTTTATGGATAACCTGCAGAGACGTTTTACCAGTAAAGGCATACCGGTGATCATTGGAGAGTTTGGATCGATCGATAAGAACAATCTAAATGACAGAGAACAGTGGTTAACAGATTATATCACACTTGCCGGTGAGGCAGATGTTATGTATATCTGGTGGGATGAAGGCGGACCGTCGCAGGAAACATATGGACGTTACCGCATTTTTGACAGAGAAACAGGTGTATGGCTGTTTGAAAGTTTAAAGGATATTTTAGTAACGAAAAATCATACAGGGGGAAAAGCATGAAAAAATTTGAAGGACTCAAAAACCGCGCATGGCTGATCTTTAATATCGGCTGGACGATCGTGTATCTGCTCTGGCGGACATTTCGTACGGTGCCGTTACATGATGGGATTATTTCCGCAGTTGCAGGTATCTCACTTTTAGTGGTAGAGATCATCGGAATGTTCGAAGCATTTGTGCATTACTTTAATATGCATAAGATCGAAAATCATCCGATCCCGCAAGTGCCATTAGAAGAATATCCGGATGTGGATGTATTTATCGCAACCTATAACGAACCGACAGATCTTTTATATAAGACTGTCAACGGCTGTGTACATATGGACTATCCGGACAAATCAAAAGTCCATATCTACATCTGTGATGATGGAAGGCGGGAAGAAGTAAGAAAACTTGCAGAAGAGCTTCATGTGAACTATCTCGACAGGGAGGATAATGAAGGCGCAAAAGCAGGAAACTTAAACCATGCACTTTCAATGACAAGTTCTCCACTGATCGCTACATTTGATGCTGATATGATCCCACAGCATGAGTTTTTATTAGATACGGTGGCATATTTTGTCGATCAGGAGATCAAAAACAGGGATTTAGATGAAAAAGACCGGGTAAAACTAGGATTTATCCAGACACCGCAGAGTTTTTATAATCCAGATCTGTTTCAGTTTAATCTCTTTTCTGAGAGCCGTATTCCAAACGAACAGGATTATTTCTACAAGGACGTACAAGTTGCAAGAAATAAGAGCAACTGTGTGATCTATGGTGGATCGAATACCGTCATTTCAAGAGAAGCATTAGAAGATGTCGGTGGATTTTTTACAAAAAGTATCACGGAAGATTTTGCGACCGGTATCAAAATACAGCAGAAGGGATATATCTGTTATGCTGTGAATAAGATTTTAGCATCCGGTTTATCACCGACAGACTTAAAGAGTCTGATCACACAGAGAATCCGCTGGGGCAGGGGCTGTATCCAGACCGGAAGGAGAGTACATATCTGTCTGTCAAGACATTTAAGCCTGGCACAGAAAGTCAATTATTTAGCGTCCGTCTGGTATTGGTATGCATCATGGAAACGGCTGATCTATGTTATGTCACCGATCTTATTTGCAACATTTGGCGTGATCGTCGTCCGTTGTTCCCTGATAGAGGTGCTGATCTTCTGGCTGCCGATGTATATCAGCAGTAATATCTCACTGAAGATGATGAGCCGGAATATCCGTACAACGAAATGGACAAACCTCTATGAAACAACGATCTTCCCATTTATGTTAATACCGGTATTGTTAGAAACATTCGGTATAAGCATGAAGAAGTTCAAGGTTACGAAAAAAGATGCAAAGCAGAATAAGAATCAGAACATAAAATATGCGATCCCGCATACGGTGCTGATCATCTTATCGGTGATCGGTATTGTAAACTGCATCCGTTGGACTTTTACAACCGGAAGGATCGATTATTTTGTGATCCTTTTCTGGTTATTTTTAAATCTGTTTAACTTAGTCATGTCCTTATTCTTTGTTATGGGACGTGATGTTGTGCGTAAAAATGAAAGACAGAAAGCAGAGATCCCATGTGGAGTTACGACACGTTATGGAAGTTATAAAGGCATGACAAGAGATATTTCCGAGGGCGGTGTAGCGGTTGTGATCCCTCATGCGTTTGATATTGATGAGGAGGAGTGCTGTGAGATCCGGTTAGATTCTGACCGCTATCATGCAAAGGTTGAAGGAAAGATCGTATCCGTCACAAAGGCTAAGGAAGGCTGGTGTTATGTCTTTGCGATCACCAGTTTAAAAGAGAGCAGACAGGATTTTATGCAGTTGATCTATGACAGAGATCCTTCACTTCCGACAAACTTAGATGAATCCTTAAGCAGTTTTGATGACTTACGTTTAAATATCACAAAACGTGTGGCAAGATCGGATTTCCAGAACAGGAAGAAAGCAAGGATTCCGGTTATGCAGGAATTTGATACCGATTCATGGAATAAAGTAAAGATGATCAACTTTAATTACCAGTATGCTTTATTTGAACTGAATCCGTTTATGCCGGAAGAATTTTCGATTGAATTAGAAGAAGGACTGACGATCGAGTTAAAGAAAAAACGGATCATCAGTGAAAGTGAGATTTTATGCAGGGTAGAAAATTATATGGATATCTATTTTAGTGAAGAACTCTATAAGAAGATGGAAAACTGGACAAATAAAATGGCAGCAGAGTTTGATAAAGAAACAGAGCGGCAGGTAAAGACACAGACCATCATCCGCAAGAAAAAGAGTATGATCGGCGAGGATGAATTTTACGAGATGGATTATCTGTAGAAAACGGTGTCAGATAATTAGAGAAGTGATAACTATGAAGTATGGAATAGTTACAGTGAGTGATTGACAGCTATGAATCAATAAGAGGGATAGAAAATGAAGAAAAGAAAATGGTTAGGTGTGTGTTTTTTCTTTTTGCTGCTGTTTTCTGGTGCAGCAACAGCAAATGCGTATGAAAGAGCCACATTTAAGGATTTTGTTGCAGGAGCAGATGCAGACAATGCACAGTTAGGGGCTTCTGTAGAGTGTGCAACAACCGGAAGGAGCATGGATATCTCATTTCAGACAATGGAACTGTCCGAAGATACATACAGTACAGTGACTGCTTACCGGAGTGAGAGCAGGAGTATGGATCTAGAAGGAAGTGTTATGGTTGGCATTGCGAATATGCAGAATCAGACAGCACGTATGAATTTTTCCATCATCGATCAGAGTGGAAGTGCGTTTCAGGTAAAAGAAGGCTGTTATGTGGCACTCCGGGATGACCAGACGACGTATGTTCCGGTAGAAAAAGGATGTTTTGAGATTCCGGCAGGTTTCAGCGGGGAACTTGAGATCCCATTTCCGGTTTTAAGTAATGATGCAGCCAAAGAAGCATTATCCCAAAAGATCACAGGATATGGTTTTGTCTGTGTAGTGGCAGGGCAGAGCAGATATCATCTGAAATTCTACGATATGAATTTCTTAGACAGCAGTGAGGCGGTCAATGCACATGAAGCAGCAATCTTACAGATCAATGGAGATGCAACGGTGCGGAAACCGGAAACCGGTTTCAGTGAGGCATCTTTTAGTGCATCCGCTTATAACATGTTAGGAGAAGAACAAAAGACAGATGCAGAGTTTTCTTTGAGCGGAAAATCCGATGCCGGTGTTACCGTAACAAAGGATGGACTGCTGAAGGTATTACCGGAGGCAGGCGAAACAGTAACGCTTTGTGCAAAGGATAAAAAGCAGGATTTGTGGGCAGAAATGCCGCTGACATTAGAACGTTCATGGACAACGCTTGTGCTGACAGATAACGGATATGATGCATCGGTCGCAAAACCGGAAGATGTGGCACCGGTGATCGATACAGATATATGGAACTTAGAAGAGCAGGGAGTATGGATCATCAGAGGACTGCTTCTTTTAGGAACTGTGATCTTCTTTATCTATTATGTGCATGCGCGAAAGAAAAACAGGAGGAATCTGTAGATGTTATTTTCCAGTAATATATTTTTGTTTTATTTTCTTCCGGTCGTATTGATATTATATTATTTACTGCGTTTTAACACACCGGCAAAAAATGGACTGCTTCTGATAGCAAGCCTTTTCTTCTATGCGTGGGGAGAACCGAAATTCGTACTTGTGATGCTCTTTTCTATCTTTATCAATTATGTGCTTGCATTATTTGCAGACCGCAGCAGAAAGACGGGAAAATCCGGAAAGCTTGTGATCACCATTGCAGTCATTTTGAATATCGGTCTTTTATTTATATTTAAGTATCTTGATTTTATGCTCCGCAATATCAATGAAGTGACAGGAAAGAATCTTCCGCTTACGAATCTTGCATTGCCGATCGGTATTTCTTTTTTTACCTTTCAGGCATTATCATATGTCATTGATGTATACCGCGGGGATGGAGAAGTACAGAAAAATCCATTTTATGTTGCACTTTACATTGCATTTTTTCCACAGCTCATTGCCGGTCCGATTGTCCGTTATGAAACAATTGATGAACAGATCCGTAACCGGAAAGAAACATGGGATATGTTCTGTGTGGGAACCTGCCGTTTCTTAGCAGGACTTGGCAAAAAAGTGCTGTTATCAAATAACTTTGCGATCGTTGCCGACCATATCTTTGATTCTTATCAGGGAGGCAGCTGTCCATTGTCATTAGCGTGGTTAGGTTCAGTGGCATACACATTACAGATCTTATATGATTTTTCAGGATATTCCGATATGGCGATCGGACTTGGACTGATGTTTGGCTTTAAGTTTGAAGAGAACTTCAACTACCCATATATTTCCCGTTCTATCGGAGAGTTCTGGAGAAGATGGCATATCTCCCTAGGTACATGGTTTAAAGAATATATCTATTTTCCGCTGGGAGGTTCAAGAAGTGGGAACATGGATAAGACACTCCGCAATATGTTAGTTGTATGGCTGTTTACCGGAATCTGGCATGGTGCAGAATGGACATTCCTTGTATGGGGACTGCTCAACTATGCGGCACTGGTATTTGAACGGTTTACCGATTTTGAAAAGCGGCAGGGACACAACGTTTTAAAATGGGTATATACGATGTTTCTTGTAAACCTGGGCTGGGTAATCTTTCGGGCAGAGAATTTAGTTTATGCCGGTAATTTTATCAAGTGTATGTTTGGTTTTGGCGGAGCAGGCATCTGGAGTGATTACACATGGATGTATCTGAAAGAATATGGCATTTTCTTTTTGGCAGGAGCGATCTTCTGTCTGCCGATCGGACGGCGGATGAATTATCTGATCGTAAAAGATAAAGTATCCCACCGCCTGATGGATGTCCTTTATCCGGTGTTGATGATGGGGGTATTTCTCATCTGCATCACCTATTTAGTCAAAGGAAGTTATAACCCGTTCATTTACTTTAATTTTTAATTGCAAAGTATAAAGGAAAGACTATGAAAAAACTTTTATGGAAAAAAAGAATCACAACAGTTTTGTTTTTAGTATTTATTTTCATATTCAGTATCATCAATGCAAGAAAAGAACTGCCGATCCTAGTGGAAAAAATACAGACTTTTGATTTTAAAGAGTTTGGGATCAATGATCTGATCAGCCAGATCAATACGACGATCAATGAAAATGTGGCAGGCAGATACGGATTTATCGATGCGTATGGATATATGCAGAAGGTATTAGACAAGCATGAGGAATCTAACTTTGAAGTTGTAAAGGATACAGAGGGAAAACTGCATTATACTTATTTTACCGATAAAGCCGATGATACTTCCGAAGTGACAGGCAGGGTACATAATTATGCAAAACAGATCGAGGGCAAGTCGAAACTGTTAGTCGTTCTGCCGCCGGAAAAATATATCAAGGGACATACGCAGTTTCCGACAGGAATCCCATATGCGATGACAAATGAAACGGCAGATAATTATGTCAGTCAGTTAAAAGCGTATGATATTCCATGTTTAGATCTTCGGGAAGGACTTTTAAACAGCGGTATCGATCTGTCAAATGCATTTTTTACGACCGACCATCACTGGAAGATCGAAACTGCTTTCTGGGCAGCGTCTGAATTCTGCAGCTGGATGAATGACACCTATGGAGAACATATCGATGAGGACGGATATTACAGTGACCTTAGCAATTATAACCAGATCACATATAAGAACATCTTCCTTGGTTCCATGGGTAGAAAGACCGGACGTTATTATGCCGGCGCAGATGATTTTACGTTGATCTATCCGGCATTCCCGACAAATTATAAAATGACGAATACGATCGATGATAGCCTTGAATATGGCGGAAGATTTGAAGAAGCTTTAGTTGCAACTCCTGTTTTAAGGAGCAGTGACAAACCGTTTGATACCGATATCTATATGGCTTATCTGTATGGAAATCCGGCATTTACACACATTGAAAATTTAGATAACGAAGATGGTCTTAATATCTGTCTGATCAAGGATTCATTTGCCGTACCATTTGCCGCATTTACATCACTACGCTGCCATACGATAGACATGATCGATCCTAGATATTATGAGGGTGATTATGTCGATGCAGTCATGGGAAATGACTATGATTATGTGATCGTCATGATCTCACCGCAGGATTTAGTAGAAGAATTTTTCCCATTTGGTGTAGAGAAAGATTGAAAAAACCTGTTTTTTTTGATATACTAGATAAACTTGTATAGTATAAATATGATAGGTTAGGGGCACTATGATTAAGAAGATAGATATATTGGGTATGCAGGTCGATAATTATACCGTCAGGGAATCGATACTGCGTTTAGATACCTATATGAGCAATACCGTTTTAAATATCATTGAAACCGTCACGATGAAGCAGTTAGTCAAGGCAGCAGAGAATCCGGCGATCAAAGAGTGTCTGATGCAGGCAGACCTTTGTATCATCGGTGAACGTGAGATTTTAGCGGAAACCGGAAATGCAACCGTGCAGCGTATGCGTGAAGTCAGGGATCAGGATTTTATGTTAGAACTGCTAAAGCGTGTCGTACGGAATCAGAAACGTGTATTTTTAATCGCTATGACAAGCGGGGAATTAGAAGAAATGCAGACTGTATTTACAGAGGTCAATCCGAAGTTTTCTATCGTAGGCAGCTATGCAGTTACAGACTGTGTCGGCGATATGGATTCGGTCGTGAATGAATTAAACGGAACGACACCGGATATTGTGATATCTGCGTTAAATTCCCCTATGGAAGAAGAATTTATCTTAGAATACAAAGATAAGATCGGGACAGGTGTCTGGTATGGGATCGGATCATCTTATAAAACAGTACATGGTCACAGAGGTGTAGGGGAATTGTTGCAAAAACTTGCTTTCCGCGGGAAACTGCGTCATTCTGTTTCAAAATATGAAAATGAAAACAAGGACAGGAAATAGACATGAATTTGTTCAATAAAAAGCCGATATATTTAGATTATCTGTTGATCATAGCCGGAACCGGACTGATCGCACTTGGCATTCAGTGGATGTATGATCCGAGTGGATTTGTTACCGGAGGATTTACCGGTATCGGTATTATCGTAAAACAGGTAACAATAGGATTGACAGAGGGCGGTATTCCAATCTGGCTTACAAACCTTGCATTAAATATTCCGGTATTTCTGCTTGCCTTGAAATTAAAAGGCAGGCGTTTTATTGCGCGGACAGCAGCTGCAACGGCATTGCTTTCCGCATGGCTGTATGTCATCCCGACAATCGATATGGCACAGGGCGATCCACTCTTAGCCGCAGTTTTCGGTGGCGTATTATTTGGTGTCGGCATGGGCCTTGTACTTTTAGCACATGCAACGACTGGTGGTACGGATATGGTTGCCGTACTGATCCGGCGGAAGTTAAGACATTATTCGGTTGTGCAGATCATGCAGGTGTTAGACGGCACAATCGTAATTGCCGGATTGTATGCATTCGGGTTAAAGATCGGACTGTATGCAATCATTTCTATTTACATTGCGACAAAAGTTTCTGATGCACTGATGGAAGGTTTAAAATTTTCAAAGGCTGCATTCATCGTGACAGATCACTACAAAGAAGTGGCAGATGCCCTCTTAGAGAAGTTAGACCGTGGAGTGACCGGACTGCGGGCAGTCGGTATGTATTCCGGTGATGAAAAATGTGTACTCTACTGTGTTGTTTCTAAAAAAGAGATCGTGGATTTAAAAGAGATTGTCGTTTCGATTGATAAGAATGCATTTGTAATCGTATCAGATGCAAGAGAAGTACTTGGAGAGGGATTTGTAGAGAATCATTAGAAATCAGAATATTTTGTATACTTTGTCTAGGACAAAAAACGAAGGATTTTCAAAAAAGTTGAGGAAATGCATAAAAAGTATTGCATTTCCTCTTTCTTTTTTTGTGATTTTGGCTTAAAATAGCAAATAGGAATTTTCATGTAAAAGAAAAGACAATTTTTTTATTGTGAAAATTGTATATGTTTCGGGGGAAGCAGAAAAGAATTAGAAATTTGACTGTGGTCAGGGCAATGAGAAGGAGAAATGGATATGATTTCAAACCAGATACTGCAAAATACAATAGATGGGCTAAAGGGGATTACACGAATCGATCTGTGCATCATTGATACAGAAGGCAAGGTATTAGCTGCCACCTTTCCGGATTCCGAGCGATATGTGCAGGCAGCAGAAGATTTTGTCGATTCTCCGGCAGATTCACAGGTAGTACAGGGATGTCAGTTTTTTAAAGTATTTGATGAGCACCAGTTAGAATATATTCTGCTGGCAAACGGTGACAGTGACGATGTTTATATGGTCGGCAAGATTGCAAGCTTCCAGATACAGAATCTGTTAGTTGCCTATAAAGAACGTTTTGATAAAGATAATTTCATTAAGAATCTATTGCTTGATAATCTGCTTTTAGTAGATATTTACAATCGTGCCAAAAAACTGCATATTGATACAGAAGTCCGCAGAGTGGTATATATCATAGAAACAAACAGGGATAAAGAAGGCAATGACCTTGAAAAAGTCAGAAGCATCTATGGCGGCAAGTCAAAGGATTTTGTAACAGCCGTTGATGAAAAAAATATCATTGTCGTGAAGGAACTGACAGAAAATGAGAGCTATACAGATCTGAATAAGACTGCAGAAGTGATCTTAGATCTGTTCCGAGGTTCCGGGCGTGAAGTGCATATTGCCTATGGTACGATCGTTGGAGAGATCAAGGAAGTATCACGTTCTTACAAAGAAGCAAGAATGGCACTTGACGTTGGCAAGATCTTCTTTGAGGAGAAAAAGATCGTGGCATATTCGACATTAGGCATCGGACGTCTGATCTACCAGCTTCCGATCCCACTTTGTAAAATGTTCATCAAAGAGATCTTCGATGGTAAGTCACCGGATGATTTTGATGAAGAAACATTGACAACGATCAACAAATTCTTTGAAAATAACCTGAATGTGTCAGAAACATCCAGACAGCTTTATATCCACAGAAATACGTTAGTCTACCGCCTCGATAAGCTGCAAAAGAGTACAGGCTTAGATCTGCGTGTGTTTGAAGATGCGATCACATTTAAGATCGCACTGATGGTTGTAAAATACATGAAATATATGGAGTCTTTAGACTATTGACCTGGTATTATAACTGTAGATTTATAGTGATAGTTATGGTTTAGGAGGAAACATGATTAAGATAGAACATGTCAGTAAATCTTATTCTGCCGGTATTCCGGCACTAAACGATGTAAATTTAGAGATTGACGAAGGGGAATTTGTATTTGTCGTTGGGGACAGCGGTTCCGGTAAATCTACGCTGATCAAATTATTATTAAAAGAATTAGAGCCGACAGAAGGTGCCATTACGATCGATGGCAGGAAACTTTCGAATATCCGGCACAGACAGATACCGAAGTTCCGCAGGAATATAGGCGTGGTCTTTCAGGATTTCAGATTGCTAAAAGACAGAAATGTCTATGACAATGTTGCATTTGCACAGAGAGTCATCGGTGCATCTGTCAGGGAATCGAGAAAGAAAGTCCCACAGATGTTATCCATGGTCGGACTGGCTGCAAAATATAAATCTTTCCCGAAACAGTTATCGGGAGGGGAGCAGCAGCGTGTTGCGATCGCAAGGGCATTAGTCAACCGTCCGAAGATACTGCTTGCAGACGAACCGACCGGAAACCTCGATGCAAACAATGCATGGGAGATTATGAAACTATTAGAAGAAATTAACGAACGGGGCACAACTGTAGTAGTTGTTACACATAACATGGAAATCGTCAAAGTGATGAAAAAACGTGTGATCACGATCAAAAAGGGTGTCGTTGTTTCAGATGTGGAGGGAGATTACGATGAGGATTAGTTCGATTGGGTATACGGTTAAGCAGGGCTTTCGGAATATCTGGAGAAATAAGATGTTTTCCTTAGCATCTATTGCGACAATGTCAGCCTGTATCTTTTTGTTCGGCTTATTCTTTTCTATCGTGACGAACTTTCAGGCAATGGTAAAAGAAGCCGAATCCGGTGTGGCGATCACTGTATTCTTTAATGAAGGAATCTCACAGGATCAGATCGATAAGATCGGAGAGGAGATCCATGCAAGAGCAGAAGTTTCAGATTATAAGTTTGTATCAGCCGATGAAGCATGGGCAGAATTTAAAAAGGAATATTTAAAAGGAAGTGAAGAAGCAGCCGCTGGATTTGCAGATGATAATCCGCTTGCAAACTCTGCAAGTTATGAGATCTATATGAATGACATTTCCATGCAGCCGGTCTTAGTTGATTATTTAAAAGGCTTAGACGGTGTGCGTGAAGTACGGCAGTCAGAAGCCGTGGCAAATACACTTTCCGATTTTAACAGCCTGATCGGATATATTTCCGTTGGCATTATCCTGATCCTGTTTTTAGTTGCGATCTTTTTGATCAGTAATACCGTTACAACAGGAATCGCAGTCCGTAAAGATGAGATTGCAATCATGAAACTGATCGGTGCAACGGACTATTTTGTAAGGGCGCCATTTATTGTAGAAGGTGTGATGATCGGTCTGATCGGTGCAATCCTTCCACTTTCATTATTATATGTCTTATATAGCAAAATCATTATTTATATCGGGGAAAAATTCAGTTTCTTAAGTAAATTGATCACGTTTGTTCCGGTGAAAGAGGTATTCCATACATTGATTCCGGCAGCGCTCATCCTTGGTGTGGGAATTGGATTCTTAGGCAGCCGTATTACGATCCGTAAGCATTTAAAAGTATAGCAGTAACGCATAGTTACCTTTCGTGGAGAATTGTATGCACAGAGAAAATTTTTTAAAAAAAGCAGGGATTTTTTTTCTTACCGCATGTATGCTCATAAGTTCTCCGGCTATGGTGTCGGCAGATTCCTTAAAGGATGCAAAGCAGGAAAAAGAAAACTTAGAGAATGCTTTGAATGAAGCAAAAGAATTAGTGAGTGATCTTAAAGATTCAAAGTCGGATATCAAGTCAAAAGTAACACAGTTAGATGCGAAACTGACAAAGATATCGACAGATATCACGAATTTGGAAGCACAGTTAGAAACAAAAAATACAGAGATCTCCGACACAAAAGAAGTTTTGGCACAGGCAAAAGAAGACGAACGTACACAGTATAAGAACATGAAAGTCCGCATACAGTATATGTATGAGAACAGCAGGACTTCGTATGTGGAACAGCTGATCTCGGCAGGAAGTTTTTCAGAGTTTATCAGTATTGTAGAATACATACGTGAAATGTCAGCTTATGACAGGGCAATGTTAGAAAAATACCAGAAGGCACAGGAGTCTGTTACTGTTGCAAAAGAAGAACTCGAAAAAGAAAAAAGCGAGTTAGAGGAGATGCAAAAGCAGGTAGAAGAAGAAAAACAGGCAGTCCAGACACTTCTTAGCGCAAAAGAATCAGAACTCGTATCGGTCAATCAGGATTTAAAAGAAGCAAGCAGTCAGGCAGATGCCTATGCAGCAGAGATCGAAGCACAGAATGATATCATAGCACAGATACAGCAGGCAGAAGCGGCTAAAAAGGCTGCCAGGGAAAAAGCCAAAGCAGAAGCAGAAGCGAAGGCAAAAGCCGAGGCAGAGGCAAAAGCTAAAGCGGAGCAGGAAAATACTACAGAAATGCCAGGCGAAGAAGAAACGGAGAGTACATCAGAAGAACCACTCCCGGAAGATACTTACAATGGAGGTGCATTTAGCTGGCCGTGTCCGTCAAGTACCCGTGTGACGAGTGAATATGGACAGAGGATCTCTCCGACAGCAGGTGCTTCATCGAACCATAAGGGCATTGATATCGGGGCTTCTTATGGAGCAGATATTGTGGCAGCAGCAGATGGAACAGTCGTTTTTTCCGGTTACAGTAATACCGGCGGCAATTATGTGATGATCGATCATGGCGGCAGCCTTTATACAGTATATATGCACGCATCTTCCCTTTGCGTGGAGAAAGGTGCCACTGTAACAAGAGGCCAGGTGATCGCAAAAGTAGGAAGTACCGGTATCTCTACAGGAAACCACCTGCATTTTGGCGTGTCCTTAAATGGCAGTTATGTAAGCCCATGGAATTATTTAAGTAAATAAGCAGCTATTCAGAACCCTTGCGAAGCATAAAAACGGATACGTCATGCTTGCATGTAAGTAGCAGTTTTTATGCTTCGCAAGGTGGCTCGAATAGAGCCACCACCCATATATGAGCAAAATAGCTGCAACGCAGCGGTAAAGCACGATTTATCGTGCGGTTTTGCGAATATATGAGTGGGGTTCTGAATAGTAACCCAAATAAATGTATCATAGAAAACTCCCTGTCAGAAAATGACAGGGAATTTCTGCATAGATAGAAAAAGAGATCTGCACAGTATGGCAATCAGAAAGGATCAGACAGAAATGGAAAATCAGGAAATGAACAGTGAAGAGAAAGTAACTTTAGAACCACAAAAAAGGAGCGGATTTGTAAAAGGACTGCTCACCGGGATTCTTGCGACAGCTGCAGTAGGAATGGTGGCACTTGTGATCATCGTAAGTGTAGGCGGGAATACACTGCAGATAGGCACAAAGGCTGACAGCAAAGATAACGGCAGTATCTTAACTGCAGACGTACAGAAAAAACTCAATGAGCTGATGGGTTATATCAATCTGTATTTTTATGATGATATCGATAAAGATAAACTTGCGCAGGGAATGTATGCAGGACTCTTAGAAGGATTAGATGATAAATATACAGAGTATTATACACCGGAAGAATTTGAAAATTTACAGATTTCTGCAACACAGAATTATTGCGGGATCGGTGCAGTGCTTTCACAGGATAAAGACTCCATGCAGGTCACAGCTACACATATCTATGAGGGTTCTCCGGCAGAAGATGCAGGCTTAAAAGACGGTGATGTGATTGCCTATGTAGATGAGATTGAGGCATCTAGTATAGAACTGACAGAATTAGTCACACATATCCGCGGGGAAGAAGGAACGACCGTACATTTAAAAGTATACAGAGAAGGCGAAAGCGATTATGTAGAAATGGACGTCAAACGGGAAAATATCGATCTGCCGACCATTGAACATAAAATGTTAGAAGGAAATATCGGCTATATCCATATCGTAGATTTTGGTGCACCGACAGTAGAACAGTTTGAAGCGGCAGTAGATGACTTAAATGCACAGGGCATGAAAGCGATGATCTTAGATGTCCGCGACAATCCGGGTGGAATGATCACAGCAGTTACCGGAATCCTAGACGATATCCTTCCGGAAGGAACGGTCGTATATACACAGGATAAATATGGAAAACGTCAGGATTATACATCCGATGATGAAAAGCAGATGGATCTGCCGATTGCAGTCTTAGTCAATGGAAACAGCGCAAGTGCTTCTGAGATTTTAGCAGGTGCGATCCGGGATTTTGAGTACGGAACACTGATCGGTACCACGACTTACGGAAAAGGTGTCGTACAGACGATCATCACCTTAGAAGATGGAGATGCGATCAAACTGACCACAGCGAAATATTTTACGCCAAATGGGGAAAATATTCATGGAACAGGTATCGATCCTGATATTGAATTAGAATATGAATATACAGGCGATGCAGATGAAACCTATGATGAGATGCATGACAATCAGATAGAGAAAGCAATCGAAGTATTGAACAAGGAGATCACAGAGTAAATTATGAATTTCAAAAGAATCCTATGGCTTGCAGCGGCAGTTTTGTGGATGGCAGTCATATTTTCCTTTTCAAACCAGAAAGCAGCCGCATCAAGCGAGATCAGCGGCTCTTTAAGCAGCCGCGTGATTGGGGAAGTTGATCAGGTATTTCACTTACACTGGCAGGAATCAGAGATAAAAACTTATGCACAATGGATAGAACATCCGATCCGTAAAGCGGCACATATGACGGAGTATGCCATTTTAGCGGTACTGCTGTCAGGAAATTTTATGCAGTATGAAGCACTGAAACGAAAATGTTTTTTGTGGGCATTTTTAGGGACGGCAGGCTATGCTGCGACAGATGAATTTCATCAGTTGTTCATCGAAGGGCGTTCCGGTGAGTTTAAAGATGTCTGCATTGACAGCCTTGGCGGACTGATCGGTCTGATTTTGGCATATGCTGTCATATTTTGGTGGAAAAAAAGAAGAAAGAATGATAGAGTATAATATATACGAACAAAGAACAGAAAGAGGTGAAATTAGTGGTAGAGTTAGACGGATTCAAATATACCTTGAATACTTATAGAGAACCATTAGTGGAAGTGAGGGATTCACTTTGACTTAGCTGCAAAAGAGCAGCGGATACAGGAGTTAGAACGGGAAATGGAAGCTCCTGATTTCTGGGATTCGGTAGAAGTATCCCAGCAGAAGATGAAAGAATTAAAAAGCCTTAAGGATGATGTGGCTACTTTTTCAAAATTACAAGAACAGTTTGACGATATTGAAACACTGATCGAAATGGCAAATGAGGAAAATGATACTTCCTTAGTGCCGGAAGTAGAATCAGAATTAGCAGAATTTGAAGAAACCTTTGAAGGCATCCGCATGAAAACATTATTATCAGGCGAATACGATAAAGATAATGCGATCATGTCCTTACATGCAGGAGCAGGCGGAACAGAATCCTGCGACTGGGCAGCCATGCTCTATCGTATGTTTACCCGCTTCGCATCGGATAAAGGATTTACTGTGGAAGTCTTAGATTCCCTGGATGGAGATGAAGCGGGGATCAAATCCATCACTTTTCAGGTGAATGGAGAAAATGCCTATGGTTATCTCAAATCCGAAAAAGGAGTACACCGGTTAGTGCGTATCTCTCCGTTTAATGCAGCGGGAAAACGACAGACTTCCTTTGTATCCTGCGATGTCATGCCGGATATCGAGGAAGATTTAGATATTGAGATCAACGATGATGATATCAGGATCGATACTTACCGTTCGAGCGGAGCTGGAGGACAGCATATCAATAAAACATCATCTGCGATCCGAATCACACATTTCCCGACCGGAATCGTCGTACAGTGCCAGAATGAGCGTTCCCAGCATATGAACAAAGATAAAGCCATGCAGATGTTAAAAGCAAAGCTGTATCTGTTAAAGCAGGAAGAAAATGCAAAGAAGGCAGCCGGTATCCGTGGTGAAGTGACAGAGATCGGCTGGGGAAACCAGATCCGTTCCTACGTCATGCAGCCGTATACGATGGTCAAAGACCACCGTACCGGAGTGGAAACAGGAAATGTAGACAGAGTCTTAGATGGTAAATTAGATATTTTTATCAATGGATATTTAAAATGGCTCTCCCTTGGCTGTCCTGAGAATATGGGAGGCAGTGATGAATAAACTGACCGTTGTGGTGATCGTGCTTTTTGCAATAGCCGCAGCAGCATATATCATTTACCGCATTGTAAAAGCAAAATTAAGAGAGTTATCAAGAGCAGCATTTGGAACGGATTCTTTTGCAGAGGGCTGGAAGAGACAGACCGAGGAGTTAGCGGCAACACCAAAATCCGTTTCAGGAATGACAAAGATCTATGCACCGAAGATACAGCGGGATTTTCCGGATTTTAATATCGAAGAATTTAAGAATATGGCAGAAAATATGCTGATATCCGCATTGATGGCAATTTCAGCCGGTCAGGATACCCTGTTAAAAGACGGTGCAGAGGAGATCAGATGGCAGGTGGATAATCGGATTGCGGATAATAAGCAGTCCGGGATACGGGAAGTCTATGAGAGGATCAAGATCCATCAGACCGAGATCACAGCCTATCAGAAAAAACAGGGTACGTGCATGATCACATTTCAGAGTGCCGTAGAATATCTCTTTTATAAAGAGAAAGACGGTACGCTGACCGAAGGGGATAAAAACCATCTGACACAGACAAAGTATAATATCGAACTGATGTATATACAGGATGTGCAGATGACAGGAGAACAGACAGCAACAGGAACTACCTGCCCGAACTGCGGAGCACCGATCACAAATCTAGGTGCAATGTACTGTGAATATTGCGGACTGGCAGTTACGGCAGTCAATGTAAAAGTCTGGAAATTGCATCAGTTTTATGAAGTGAAGCAGCAAAGGATTTAAAAAATAAGGAAGATATATTAAAGGAGGAAGTGTTATGGGTATTATCAGAGCGGCAGCACAGGCAGTCGGAGGATCGTTAGCAGATCAGTGGTTAGAGGTATATGAACCGGATGATATGGGAGATCAGACAGTCTTTACATCAGGTGTGAAGATCCGTAAAGGACAGAATACAAAGGGGACAGACCAGACCGTATCAAATGGTTCGATCATCCATGTATATGACAATCAGATGATGCTGTTAGTAGATGGTGGAAAGGTTGTAGACTATACCGCAGAGCCGGGATATTACAAAGTCGACAATTCATCACTGCCGTCATTATTTAACGGACAGTTAAAAGAAAGCGTAAAAGAAACTTTTTCACGTATCAAGTTCGGCGGTGCAACACCGACATTACAGAAAGTTTTTTATATCAATTTACAGGAAATCAAGGGTATCAAGTTTGGAACCAGAAATCCGGTAAATTATTTCGACAGTTTCTATAATGCAGAACTGTTTTTACGTGCACATGGTACATATTCGATCCGTATTACAGATCCGTTGTTATTCTATAAAGAAGTCGTTCCAAGAAATGCAGATCATGTAGAGATCTCTGATGTCAATGAGCAGTATATGGCAGAGTTCTTAGAGGCATTACAGGCATCGATCAACCAGATGTCCGCAGATGGCATCCGTATTTCTTATGTACCTTCTAAGGGACGTGAGTTAAGCAAATATATGGCAGATACCTTAGATGAGGACTGGAACAACATGCGTGGTATGGAGATACAGGCAGTTGGTATTGCAAGTATTTCCTATGATGAAGAATCCCAGAAGATGATCCAGATGCGTAATCAGGGTGCAATGTTATCAGATCCGACCGTACGTGAGGGTTATGTGCAGGGAGCAATGGCAAGAGGTTTAGAAGCAGCCGGTTCTAATGCAAATGGCAGCATGGCAGGATTTATGGGCATGGGTGTCGGTATGCAGGCAGCAGGCGGCATGATGGGCAATGCTTCACAGGTGAATTTAGCACAGATGCAGATGCAGCAGCAGGCAGCACAGAACGCACAGGCACAGGCAGCCGCAAATACAGGTACGCAGCAGGCAGCACCACAGGGAGGCTGGACTTGTGAATGTGGAGCAGTCAATACCGGAAAATTCTGCAGCGAATGTGGAAAGAGCAAACCGGAAGATAGTACATGGACTTGCGAATGTGGAGCAGTCAATACCGGAAAATTCTGTAGTGAATGTGGAAAACCAAAGCCGGCAGGCAAATGGGTGTGTAAATGTGGGGCAGAAAACACCGGAAGATTCTGTAGTGAGTGTGGAAGTCCCAGAGCATAACAGAAAATAAGGAGGAGAGCATGTCAGTTATCAGCTATAAGTGTCCGAACTGTGATGGAGAACTCATATTTGATCCAAAGACACAGAAGTATAAATGTGAATATTGTTTTTCCCTGTTTTCACAGGAAGAATTAGAAGCAATGACACCGGCAGAAGGAGTCGAGCAGAAGGCAGACAATACAGGGGAAGAACAGTCCGCAAATGATCAGAATACAGATGCAGGGAAAGCAGGTGCACAAGAGGCAGAAGGTGTTATCTATACCTGCCCCAGCTGTGGAGCAGAGATCGTAACCGATGCGACAACAGCCGCTACATTCTGTTATTACTGCCACAATCCGGTCGTATTAGGCGGAAGATTAAGCGGAGAATATCTGCCGGATAAAGTCATACCGTTCTCAATCGAAAAGAAAGAGGCACAGAAACAGTTTTATGACTATCTAAGCAAAAAGAAATTTATTCCGAAGGCATTTTTTAACAAAAAACAGATGGAACATTTATCTGGTGTCTACTTCCCATACTGGATCTATGATATTTCCTTAAGAGGAAAATTAAAGGCAAAAGCTACAAAGACACGCATCTGGAGAGATCACGATACAGAATTTACAGAAACGAAATTCTATGAGATCGAACGTGAGGGAAAGATGGAATTTAAGGATATGACAGAAAATGCCTTAAAAAAGGCAAACCGTGTCCTTGCAGAAGGTATACTGCCATATCGTATGGAAGAAAGCAAGCCATTCCATATGGGATTCCTTTCCGGTTTTTTAGCAGAGAAGCGAGATATTGCCAAAAGCGAAGTGGAAGAAACTTTCCGAAGTGAAGCAAAAGAGTATGCCACGAATATGCTCCGGGAAAGTGTAAGCGGATATGAAACTGTGACAGACCAGAAAAACAGCTTTTCAAACCGCAAGGAAACATTTTCCTATACATTACTTCCGGTTTGGACACTGACCTATCCGGGAAAAGACGGAAAGACATATTACTATTCCATGAATGCACAGACAGGTAAAGTCTGCGGAAAACTTCCGATCGATTATCGCAAGCTGCGTTTCACAGCATTTGGAACGGTTGCGGTCATATTGCTTGTGGGATTGTTAGGGGGGTATTTCATATGGTAAGAGAATGTATCAGCTTAAAAAGGATCATATGCCAGATTGGTGTGTTCCTGCTCGTATTTTTAGCAGGAGCAGGAAATATACCAGCAGAGGAAACCTCAGAAGATGCCGCAGTCACTGTTGCAGATGATGCAGGTCTTCTGATGGAAGAAGAAGCAGACTGGTTAAAGAGTACCGCAGAAGAATTATCGCAAAAAAGCGGCTGGAATGTTGTCGTTGCAACCTGTGATGATGCAGGCGGAAAAAGTGCACAGACAGTATGTGAAGATTATTTTAATGAATATACCGCAGGTAATAATGGGATCAGCTGTCTGGTAGATATGGATAATCGGGAGATCTACATTGCTACAGCCGGCATGGCACAGTATTATCTGAATGATGACACAGTTGATTATATCCTCGATGAGGCATATGAGGCTGTATCGGAAGAAGATTATGCACAGTGTCTGTATCTGATGGTTTTACGGAGCAGTGAAGCCTATGATGATGGAATACCGGATAATGCTACGATCTATAATGTAGATACCGGAGAAACGACAGTCTACAGAAAATTGACGTTCTGGGAGTTTTTAACGACCTTTTTATTAGCGTTGATCGTTGGTGGAACGATTTATGGAGTGATTAAAGCGAAATACCATTTAAAATGGGGAACATATGAATATGATTTCCATAAATCAGGAAGCATCGACCTTAAGACAAAGGAAGATCGTTTTGTTAATCAGGTGGTAACGCACCGGAAGATCCCAAAAGAGACACCACCACCGGCTTCCTCAGGCGGAGGCAGCAACCAGACAACCGTACATAATGGTTCCGGCGGCAGAAGCTTTGGCGGTGGTGGACGTAAGTTCTAAATAAAAAGAATAAAAAATGTGATCCTGTGATGGGTTATGTGATTGATAAACTGTTCGGGTGTCCTGAAACATTAGAGGACATCCGGACAGTTTATTTGTTACTGTTCAGACAGCACCTAAACACCTTGCTGTTTAGGTGCGTATGACCGTGATTCGGGCGTGAGCAGCCCCCCTTTTGCGCAGCAAAATTTAAATGGGGCTGCGAAGTTGCAGTTCGCAGGGATACCTGTGAACTGTAGCACTTTATTTACTGAAAATACATCATTTTGCTACAAAAGCGGTTGCAACCACAAAATATTTGTGATATTATCTTCCTCGTGAGAACAAATGTAGTTGTGCGACAAACACATTGGAGGATGAAGCATAAGTTATGGCAGAAAAAACAAAATATTATGTCTTAAAAGAAAAGGCCGTACCCGAAGTACTCTTAAAAGTGGTTGAAGCAAAGCGCCTGCTTGATTCCGGTAAAGTAGCAAGTATACAGGAGGCTACAGAGATTACAGGTATCAGCCGAAGTTCTTTTTATAAATATCAGGATGATATATTCCAGTTTCACGAAAATGCAAAAGGGACAACGATCACCATGATCATTCAGATGGATGATGAACCGGGTCTATTAGCAGCCGTATTGAAATGTGTTGCAGATTATAAGGCGAACATTTTGACAATCCATCAGAGTATACCGGTCAATGGAGTGGCATCGCTGACACTCAGCGTGGAAGTCCTTCCCCAGACAGAGGATATTTCCCAGATGATCGAGGAGATCGAAGGAAAAGATGGAGTACATTATTTGAAAATACTTGCCAGAGAATAAAAAACTGGCTGCCCGCAGGGCTAGAATGGAGGATATTATGATAAAAATTGCAGTTATGGGATACGGAACCATCGGCTCCGGTGTAGTCGAGGTATTAGCGACCAACAAAGACAGCATCGCAAAAAGAGCCGGAGATGAGATTGAAGTTAAATATGTTTTGGATTTAAGAGATTTTCCGGGAGATCCGATCGAAGATAAAGTAGTGCATGATTACCAGACGATCGTAAATGATCCTGAAGTTTCTGTGGTTGTAGAAACCATGGGAGGAGTAGAACCGGCATATACATTCGTAAAAGCAATGTTAGAAGCAGGAAAACATGTGACAACTTCTAACAAAGCATTAGTTGCAGACAAAGGAGCAGAACTGATCGCACTTGCAAAAGCAAAGAATGTCAATTTCTTATTTGAAGCAAGCGTAGGTGGTGGTATTCCGATCATCCGTCCGTTAAATTCCTGTCTGACAGCAGATGAGATCGAGGAGATCACAGGTATTTTAAATGGAACAACGAACTATATGATGACAAAAATGTCCAATGAAGGACTTGAATTTGAAGATGTATTAAAAGATGCACAGGAAAAAGGCTATGCAGAAAAAGATCCGTCCGCAGATATCGAAGGATATGATGCATGTCGTAAAATTGCGATCTTAACATCTTTAGTATGTGGACAGCAGGTAGATTTCAATGATATCCACACAGAAGGAATCACAAAAATATCTGCAACCGATATCAAATATGCAAAACAGATGGGACGCGTAATCAAGCTGTTAGCATCCAGCAAAAAAACAGAAAACGGATATTCTGCAATGGTAGCACCATTTTTACTTTCACCGGAACATCCATTATACAATGTCAATGATGTATTCAATGCCATTTTTGTACATGGCAACGTATTAGGCGATGCCATGTTCTATGGAAGCGGAGCAGGAAAACTGCCGACAGCTTCAGCCGTTGTAGCAGATATTGTTGATATTGCAAAACACTTAAACCGCAATATTCTGATCGAATGGAGTTCAAAGAAATTAGAGCTTGTTGATTATAAAAAAGCAGAGAATGTATTCTTTGTAAGAACAACTGCAGACAAAGCAAAGATCGAGTCCATATTTGGAAACGTTGAATTTGTAGAAGTAGAAGGTATCACAGGAGAAATCGGATTTGTGACAACTTCCATGAAAGAAGAAACATTTGCCACAAAAGCAGCAGAATTAGGAAATGTCCTTTCTGTGATCCGTGTAGGAAAGTAGAGGCGAAACAAGATGAAATACATTGTAATCTTAGGGGACGGTATGGCAGACCGCCCTATCGAAGCGTTAGGAAATGAAACCCCGCTTGCATATGCAAAGACACCGATGATGGACGAATTAGCAGCAAAAGGCGAGATCGGAATGGTACACACAGTTCCGGATGGCATGAGTCCGGGAAGTGATACAGCAAATTTATCTGTATTAGGTTATAATCCAAGAAAATATTATTCAGGACGTTCCCCGCTAGAGGCACTCAGCATCGGCGTTCCAATGAAAGATACCGATATTGCACTCCGCTGTAACTTAGTAACTCTATCTGAGGAAGAAGACCGTTACGAAGACCGTACCATGATCGACCACAGTTCCAGCGAGATCTCTACAGAGGACGCAGCCGTTTTATTAGAAGCTGTCCGTAAAGAATTAGAAACAGATGAATTTAAGTTTTATGTAGGAACCAGTTACAGACACCTTCTGATCTGGGACAAGGGAGAAGTCGTAAGTTTAGCACAGCCACATGATATCTTAGAGCAGAAGATCACAGATAAACTGCCGGAAAATAAAGCACTATATGAGATGATGAAAAAAAGCTATGATATCTTAGTCAATCATCCGATTAACATCGAGCGGAAAAAACAGGGACTTCATCCTGCAAATTCCTGCTGGTTCTGGGGAGCAGGAACAAAACCGAGTCTGTCCTCTTTTGAAGAAAAGACCGGTAAAAAGGGTGCTATGATCTCCGCAGTTGACTTATTAAAAGGAATCGCAGTCGGTTCTTCCATGAAAGTCATTACAGTAGACGGAGCAAATGGCGGACTGCATACCAATTATGAAGGAAAAGCCCAGGCAGCAGTTGACGTTTTGACAGATAAAGGATATGATTTTGTCTATGTGCATTTAGAAGCACCGGATGAAATGGGACATCAGGGAAGTGTGGAACGAAAAGTACAGGCAATCGAGAATTTAGATGCCCGCATCATCCGCCCGATCGTAGAAGGATTAAGAGCAAATGGAGAAGATTTCCGTATGGTGATCCTGCCGGATCATCCGACACCGATCTGTATTCGTACACATAGTTCGGATAGCGTTCCGTATCTGTTATATGACAGCACGAAAGAGCAGGCAAATACATGGAAATATAATGAAGCTGAGGCAGAAAAAACAGATAATTTTGTTGCCGAGGGATATACTTTGATCGATCATCTATTTGAAGTATAGGTAACTATTCAGAATCACATATATGAGAGAGATTCTGAATCAGTGACAAGGATACTTATAATAATCATAATGCGAGGAGTAAGGAAATGATAAAAGTAGTAAAATTCGGTGGAAGTTCTTTAGCAAGCGCAGGACAGTTTGCAAAAGTCGGAGATATTATCCGTTCAGATGAGAGCCGGAAATATGTCGTACCGAGTGCACCGGGTAAGAGAAATGCAAAAGATACAAAAGTAACAGATATGCTCTATGACTGCTATGCAGCAGCAGAGGCAGAAGAAGAGTTTAAACCAAAGTTAAAAAAGATCAAAGACCGCTATGATGCGATCATTAACGGATTGAATCTGAAACTGTCTTTAGAGGAAGAATTCCGTATCATTGCAGAAAATTTTGCAAAAAAAGCAGGCAGTGACTATGCGGCATCTCGTGGAGAATATTTAAACGGTATCATTATGGCAGCATATTTAGGATATGATTTTATCGATGCAGCCGAAGTTGTATTTTTTGATGAAAATGGCGAATTTGATGCGGATAAGACAGATAAAGTATTATCTGCACGTTTAGAAAAGAGTGAAAAAGCCGTTATTCCGGGATTTTACGGAGCAAAAGAAGACGGTAGTGTCGTTACCTTCTCAAGAGGTGGTTCCGATATTACAGGTTCTATTGTAGCAAAAGCAGCAAAAGCAGATATGTATGAGAACTGGACAGATGTATCTGGATTTTTGATTGCAGATCCAAGGATCATTAAGAATCCGGAAGTGATCAAAGTAATCACCTACCGCGAACTTCGTGAGCTTTCCTATATGGGAGCAACCGTATTGCATGAAGATGCAGTATTCCCAGTCCGTAAGGCAGGAATCCCGATCAATATCCGTAACACCAATGCGCCGGAAGATGAAGGTACACTGATCGTAGAGAGTACCTGTCACCAGTCAAAATATACCGTAACCGGTATTGCCGGAAAGAAAGGCTTTGTCGCAGTTAATATCGATAAAGATATGATGAACTCCGAAGTTGGATTTGGCAGAAAAGTATTGCAGGCATTTGAGCAGAATGGTATTTCTTTTGAACATGTACCGTCCGGTATTGATACAATGACTGTATTTGTACATCAGGAAGAATTTGTAGGCAAGGAACAGCAGGTATTATCTGCGATCCATCGTCTTGCACAGCCGGATACGATCGACTTAGAAGCTGATCTTGCACTGATCGCAGTGGTAGGAAGGGGAATGCGTTCTACAAGAGGAACAGCGGGAAGAATTTTTTCTGCACTTGCACACGCAAATGTCAACGTCAAGATGATCGATCAGGGATCTAGTGAGTTAAATATCATCATTGGTGTAGCAAATAATGATTTTGAAACAGCGATCGAAGCAATTTATGATATTTTTGTAAAGACACAGTTATAATTACAGATGGCATTGTAATGATGCAGATGAGGAATCGTTATCAAAGAGGTCAGGGAAAGCAGACATTTCCCTGACTTTTTTTCCCGATAGGATATGACATATTTTCTGGCAAAATCTGCTTCACTTTCTAGTGCCATCTATGGTAAAATAAAGTTGGTTTACTATGCTATATCACCAATTATGAGAATATGCGAGGTAACAGACATGAAATTACTGATAAAAAACGGCAGAGTCATCGATCCTGCAACAAAGACAGATGCAGTATCCGATGTACTTGTCGAAGATGGCAAAATTGTAAAAGTAGACAAATCGATTCAGGAAAAAGCTGATAAGACAATAGATGCAAAAGGCTGTTTTGTTATGCCGGGATTTATTGACCTGCATGTGCATTTACGTGATCCGGGATTTGAACATAAGGAAACAGTAGCTACCGGAGCAAAAGCGGCAGCAAGAGGTGGATTTACGACAATCCTTGCCATGCCAAATACAAAACCGGCTGCAGATAACGTGGATGTGGTCAATTACGTGCATCAGAAAGCAAAAAATCTGGCACCTGTCAACGTACTTCAGATCGGAGCAGTTACAAAAGGACAAAACGGAAAAGAATTATCCGATATCCATGGAATGGTAGAAGCCGGAATACCAGCCATTTCAGAAGATGGAAAGTCTGTGATGGATACAGCCGTTTATTACAAAGCGATGCAGATAGCAAAAAAAGAAAATATTCCGGTCTTTGCCCATTGCGAAGATAAAGATCTCGTGCAGGGCGGTGTGATGAATGCCGGAAAGCGTGCAGAAGAATTAGGACTGCCGGGGATCGCAAATGTCGTAGAAGATGTGATCACAGCGAGAGATATTGTATTAGCAGACAGTGCAGGCGTACATCTGCATTTATGCCACTGTTCTACCAGGAAAAGTGTATGGATGGTAAAACATGCGAAGGAAGATCATCTCCATGTGACAGCAGAAGCGTGCCCACATCATTTTACGTTGTCAGAAGAAGATATCAAAGAGGATGATCCGGATTATAAGATGAATCCACCACTTCGTTCCGTAGAAGATGTAGAGGCGATTCGTGAAGGACTGAAAAATAACGTGATCGATGTGATCGCTACAGATCATGCACCGCATACGGCGATTGAAAAAGGTGATTCCATGAGAAAAGCACCGTTTGGTATCGTCGGACTTGAAACGGCTGCGGCACTGACTTATTCAGAACTTGTCTTAAAAGGATATTTAACACCGATGCAGATGGCGGAAAAATTAAGCTATAACCCTGCACAGATCATACATTCTGACAAAGGAACGCTAAAAGAAGGAGCCATTGCAGATATCGTGATCTTTGATCCGGAAAAACAGTATGTGATCGATGCAGAAAAATTTGCAGGAAAATCAAAAAATACCCCATTTGATGGCAGGGAAGTGACCGGAGAAGTCAAAGCAACGATCGTATCCGGTGAAATTGTATACAGTGCAGAATAAGCTGAGTAAGAATACGCTTAAGGTGTTTGATTTAAAATAACCAGAATAAAAAGAAATCAGGAGAGGATAACAACAATGATTCAGAAATTAGCAGATAAGATTAAAAAAACACATGCTCCGATCTGTGTAGGCTTAGATCCGATGTTAAATTATATTCCAGAGCACATTTTAAAGAAGGCATTTGCAGAATATGGAGAAACATTAGAAGGTGCAGCAGAGGCAATCTGGCAGTATAACAAAGGGATTATCGATGCAACTTATGACCTGATCCCGTCAGTAAAGCCACAGATCGCAATGTACGAGCAGTTTGGGATTGAAGGATTGAAAGCATTTAAAAAGACAGTCGATTACTGCCATGAAAAAGATCTGATCGTGATCGGTGATGTAAAAAGAGGCGATATCGGTTCTACATCTGCGGCTTATGCAACAGGACATCTAGGCAAAGTTACAGTCGGCAGTAAGACCTATGCAGCATTTGATGAAGATTTTGCAACCGTCAATCCATATCTTGGAACAGACGGCATTAAACCATTTATTGATGTCTGCAAAGAAGAAAAAAAAGGCATCTTTATTCTGGTGAAAACATCAAATCCGTCCAGCGGTGAATTTCAGGATCGTCTGATCGACGGCAGACCATTATATGAATGGGTTGGTGAAAAAGTAGCAGAATGGGGCGCAGACCACATGGGAGATACGTACAGCTACGTGGGTGCTGTTGTTGGAGCGACTTATCCTGAAATGGGAAAAGTACTTCGGAAAGTCATGCCAAAGAGTTTCATTTTAGTGCCGGGCTATGGTGCACAGGGAGGAAAAGGTGCAGATCTTGTACATTTCTTCAATGAAGATGGTTTAGGTGCAGTTGTCAATTCTTCAAGAGGTATCATTGCCGCTTATAAGCAGGAAAAATATGCAAAATTCGGCAGTGAAAATTATGCAGATGCATCAAGGGCAGCCGTAGAAGATATGATCGCAGATATTGACGGAGCACTAAATGCTGTAAAATAAAACACTGTCTGGATCATAAGAAAGTGATCTGGTAACAGTAGTCAATCAGGGAGAAAACTATGTCAGAGAAAAAAAGAGAAACAGCCATCATTATCCGGAAAGAAGAAATCTCGTATGGAATTTATGATATGTGGCTTCGTACAGAACAGATTGCAGAACTGGCAAAACCGGGGCAGTTTGTATCTTTATACTGTGCAGATGGCAGCAGACTGCTGCCAAGACCGATCAGTATTTGTGAGATTGATAAAAATGATAAGGCAATCCGTTTAGTGTATCGTGTTGCAGGTAAGGGAACAGAAGAATTTTCCAAAATGACCACAGGAATGCAGTTAGATATCATCGGACCATTAGGAAATGGATTCCCAACGAAGAAAAAGAAAGCATTTCTGATCGGAGGAGGAATCGGAATCCCGCCGATGTTAGAACTTGCAAAGCAGTTAGATTGCGAGAAACAGATTGTTTTAGGATATCGTGATGATCTGTTTTTATATGAAGAATTTAAAAAATATGGCAGCGTTTATGTTGCTACCGAAGATGGAAGTGCAGGAACAGAAGGAAATGTTTTAGATGCAATCCGCGAAAACGGTCTGGATGCGGAAGTGATCTATGCCTGCGGACCATTACCGATGCTTCGTGCCTTAAAAGAGTATGCCGCAAAGAATCAGATCGAATGCTGGGTTTCTTTAGAGGAACGTATGGCATGTGGAATCGGTGCATGTTTAGGTTGTGTCTGTAAGTCAAAGAATAAAGATGCACATACAAACGTCAACAATAAGAGGATTTGTAAAGAGGGACCGGTCTTTTTGGCAGAGGAGGTGGACTTCTAATGAATATGAAAGTAGATTTAGCAGGAGTTACACTTGACAATCCTGTTATGACAGCATCAGGAACTTTTGGTTCTGGAGAAGAATTTTCCGAATTTGTAGATTTGAATAAATTAGGAGCAGTTGTCACCAAAGGAGTTGCCAATATCCCATGGGAAGGCAATCCTACACCAAGAGTAGCAGAAGTTTATGGTGGTATGTTAAATGCGATCGGACTTCAGAATCCGGGAATCGATCTTTTTATTGAGAGGGATATTCCATTCCTTAAGAAATATGATACAAAGATCATTGTCAATGTATGTGGAAAGAGCACTGCAGATTATTGTGAAGTGGTGGAACGGCTTGCCGAACAGCCGGTAGATATGTTAGAGATCAACATTTCCTGCCCGAATGTCAAAGAAGGCGGGATTGCATTTGGTCAGGATCCAAAGAGCGTAGAAGCGATCACAAAAGAAGTAAAAAAATATGCAAAGCAGCCGGTCATTATGAAATTAAGTCCAAATGTGACAGATATTACAGAAATGGCAAAAGCGGCAGAAGCAGGTGGAGCAGATGTTCTTTCTCTGATCAATACATTAACCGGTATGAAAATCGATATCCACAAAAGAAAGTTTGCCTTAGCCAATAAAACGGGCGGTATGTCTGGTCCTGCGATCCACCCGATCGCAGTACGCATGGTATACCAGACCGCACAGGCAGTCAGATTGCCGATCATTGGCATGGGTGGAATCTTAACAGCCGAAGATGCGATAGAAATGATGCTTGCAGGTGCAACCGCAGTATCTGTCGGAACTGCGAATTTCCATAACCCGAAGGTAACGGAAGAAATCGTAGCCGGAATGCAGACATATTTAGAGGAACAGCAGATTGCGGATATCAGAGAGCTGATCGGGGCTGTGCAGTAAGGTTGATGCTGGAATATGGTTTTACAGATTGTTTGAAAAAATAAAATAAGAGTGTGAATGTTAAAATGAGTCGTTGTCAGTCGTGGAAATGCGATTGGTGGCGGCTTATTTTACTTTGTATGATAGATAGCGTTTTTTGTCAGTTGAAAAATCAAAGTACAGATGGTATACTCAAAATGTATATTTATGCTTATCACGTTGATCCTGCCGGCAGATCAGAAAACATGATACACACGGGCAGATCAATCGAATGATATCAAACAATAACCGTTAATAAACTATAAAAACAGGAGAAATAATCAAATGGAACAGTATAAACAGGAATTTATTGAATTTATGGTAGAAAGTGACGTATTAAAATTCGGAGAATTTACATTAAAAAGTGGAAGAAAATCTCCATTTTTTATGAATGCCGGAGCATATGTGACAGGTTCACAGCTGATGCGTTTAGGAGAGTATTACGCAAAAGCGATCCACGATACATATGGAGATGATTTCGATGTGTTATTCGGACCGGCATATAAAGGAATCCCGATCAGTGTTGTGACAGCAGTTGCATACAGCAAATTATACGGAAAAGAGATCCGTTACTGCTCTGACCGTAAAGAAGAAAAAGATCATGGAGCAGACAAGGGAAGTTTCCTTGGCAGCAGTTTAAAAGATGGTGACAAAGTCATTATGATCGAAGATGTAACGACTTCCGGTAAATCCATGGAAGAAACAGTACCAAAGGTAAAAGGAGCAGCCAACGTAGAGATCATAGGACTGATGGTTTCATTAAACCGTATGGAAGTAGGACTTGGCGGAAAAATGAGTGCCTTAGATGAGATTCGTGAAAAATACGGATTTGCAGCAAATGCGATCGTAAGCATGGACGAAGTGGTAGAACATTTATATAACCGTCCTTGTCAGGGAAAAATTATCATAGATGATACATTAAAAAGTGCGATTGATGAATACTATAAAAAGTACGGAGTAAAATAGGTATTTGAGATGATCCGTAATTAAAAATAGTTACGGATCAATGAAGGAGAGAATTTTGAAGGAAGATCACAGAAAGAAGGTATTTCGAAGGCTGGGAATTCTCTTGTTTGTAGTATATTTAGCAATGCTAAGTTATTTCCTCTTTTTTTCAGAGAGATTAGGAAGAACCTATTTAGAGAGAACGTATCATTATAATTTAGAACTCTTTAAGGAAATCAGGCGGTTCTGGGTATACAGACATTCGTTGGGAATGTGGTCTGTGGGGTTAAATCTGATTGGCAATGTGGCGGCTTTTCTTCCGTTTGGAGCATTTTTGCCAATCCTGTTTGAAAAATGTAAGAAGTTTTATCTTACAACATTGCTCTGCTTTGAGTTCAGTCTTTGTGTGGAAGTGATCCAACTTGTATGGAAAGTAGGCAGTTTTGATGTCGATGATATCCTGCTGAATACTTTAGGGGGGATGTCAGGCTACCTTTGCTATCACATCTATACAGCGGCTGTAAAAAAGCATAACCGTCAGGACGGACAGTCTGGAGGTAAGGATGAGAAGAAGAAACCATTATAAATTTTCAGGAAAGAAACATTCAAAAAGAGGGATGCTTGCGGGTGCTTTTGCAGTGGCATCTCTCTTTGCATTGATCTATTTAGTCGGCATTTCCTTTAGACAGAGCGGAAACGGCAGTATTTACTTAGGAAGTGTGGGCATTTTAGCATTGGTCGCAGCACTGGTATCGTTCGTGCAGGCGGTCAAAAGTCTTAGGGAAGAAGATACTTTCCGTGGGATTCCGATTGCAGCCATGGTGCTTTCAGTGGTTGCGACCGGCTCATGGATCGCATTGTATACAGCAGGTTTTTTGATATAACCATTTTTCAACTCTAATATCGTCATAATATCAGGAAAGGAATCAGAATAGATGGGCTATAAAGAGATTTTTCAAGAATCCAATGATGAAGCTGCAGAAAGATATGATCTGGTACTTGAGCGGATCACAGAGATCGCAAAAGAGCAGCAAACAGCAGAAAAATATCAGGATTATTTCAAAAAAACAGCAGATTTTATCTGTCTGACAGCACAGATTTTACAGGAAGAAAATGCAGGCATGTTAAAAGACCGTTCTTTGAGTACCTGTGAAGAAGAAAACCAGAGGCTCTATCAGGATCTCTTGCCGGAATTTTATGAGGACAGTTATGCAAATCCCACAGCGGCAAAGCGGCTGTTAGGAGAAACATTTGCTCCGCTTCTATGTTTTTTATATACCGAATTAAAAGCACTGATCGCATATGCATTTGAGGGAAGAAAGATGCACATGACGGTCTTTTGTGAACTTTTTGTAGAGATCTATAACTGCTTTGAATCAGAGGAAGAACCGGATAAAAAAGAGATCGGGCATATCATTTACTGGTTTTTCCATGACTATAGTGAGATCTTTGCAGAAGATAAGGTAAGGGATATGGTAGATCCTTCTTATGATTTTTTTACAGAGATCATAATGAAAAGTGATCTGTCTGATCTGCGTTATCTGTACCGGTATGGGGAATATATCGGGGAAGATGAACGCAAAGTTGCAGAATTTTTAAATACGTTAAGTGAAGAAGAAATCCATTCCATGGCAGATACGATGACAGAAGGATTCTGCATTGGATTTGAATTGACCGGGAAAGATCTTTCAAAAAAAGCAACTGTCTGCATGGAGTATCCGATCGGTTTTGAGCGAGTAGTGCGTGCTGCGATCTTAAATTTTGAAAAAGCAGGATTAAAGCCGACGATCTACCGGAATCCGATTTCCTCTTTTGGCAGAGGAAATGGTGGAAAACGCGGAGCATATGCAACTTCTTTTAATAAGCAGTTTGAATTTGACCACAGGGCTGACAAGGCATTCTATTTAGATAAGGCATATGTAGAACGGCGTTTAGAAGCAATGAAAGCAGCTTTTGAAATGTATAAAAAGCAGGCGAACCATCATGCAGGGCCGGCTGTGATGGAGATTTTCGGCGAAGTGCCGTTTGAACCGGTGATCAAAGAAGAAGCTGCAAAATACAGCAGCGAGCAGAATGAATTGAATGTGTACCAGATGAGCCGGTCAGGGCAGCTTACCAACGAATATATTCCGGGGGACGAACGGAGTTTTACGATCATTGCTTATCCGATACCGGCGATCGGAGAGCAGTTTGAAGAAATCTTTCGGGAAACAGTGAAGATCAACACGTTAGATTATATGGCTTACCGCACGATGCAGCAGAAGATCATTGATCTTTTAGATACTGCGGATAAGGTACACATTACCGGAAAAGGAAAAAATAAAACAGATCTCTGGGTAAATATCCATGCATTAAAAGATCCGGCAAAAGAAACAGCATTTGAAAACTGTGTTGCTGATGTCAATATTCCGGTCGGGGAAGTCTTTACTTCTCCGGTATTAGAAGGAACGAATGGAAAACTGCATGTGACGCAGGTATATTTAAATGAACTGAAATATATAGACTTGGAACTTGATTTTGCCGATGGAAAAGTTGCAGAGTACCGTTGTGGCAATTTTGCATCAGAAGAAGAAAATAAACGTTATATCTATGAAAACCTTTTACAGCAGCATGACACACTTCCGATGGGCGAGTTTGCGATCGGAACGAATACGACTGCGTACCGCATGGCAAGAAAATATCAGATCGCAGATAAACTGCCAATCCTGATCGCCGAAAAGACGGGACCGCATTTTGCGATCGGAGATACCTGTTATTCCCATGCAGAAGATACGAAAGTGTATAATCCTGATGGAAAAGAGATCATTGCAAGGGATAATGAGATCTCAATTTTACGAAAAGAAGATGTTTCAAAGGCATATTTTAACTGCCATACAGATATCACGATCCCATATGATGAACTTGATAAAATTGAGATCGTTACGGCAGACGGCACAACAAAAGAAATTATTTCGGATGGCAGGTTCGTCGTGCCGGGGACAGAGGAATTGAATAAGGCATTAGATGAACAGTAACTTTATCAGTTGTACTTATAAATACAGTGGGCATTTATGACTTGTATTTCTTAGTAAATCTGTGTAAAATGAAAGTAATAATGAATCAAAAGCAAAGGAGAATCATCATGGCAAAAGTAGGAATTGTAATGGGTAGTGACTCTGATATGCCGGTTATGGCAAAGGCAGCAGATATTTTAGAAAAGTTAGGGATTGAATATGAAATGACTATTATTTCTGCACACAGAGAACCAGATGTGTTTTTTGAATATGCAAAGAGCGCAGAGGAAAAAGGTTTTAAAGTTATCATTGCAGGTGCAGGAATGGCAGCACATCTTCCGGGAATGTGTGCAGCAATCTTCCCAATGCCGGTGATCGGTATTCCGATGCATACAACATCTTTAGGCGGACGTGATTCTTTATATTCTATCGTACAGATGCCAAGCGGTATTCCGGTAGCAACTGTAGCAATCAATGGTGGAGCAAATGCAGCATTGTTAGCAGCTAAGATCTTAGCAGTCAGCGATGCAGAACTCTTACAGAAATTAAAAGATTATTCCAAAGAGTTAAAAGAACAGGTTCAGGCAAAAGATGCAAAATTACAGGAAGTAGGATATAAAGCGTATTCAAAATAAGACGGATACCTGTATATTGTAACATAAAAATTGCGATAGATAAAAAGGAGAAAACAGATGGATTACAAAAATTCCGGTGTGGACATTGAAGCAGGATACAAATCAGTTGAATTGATGAAGGAACATGTGAAAAAGACCATGCGTCCTGAAGTATTAGGAGGATTAGGAGGATTTTCTGGTGCATTTTCCCTTGCGAAGATCAAGGATATGGAAGAACCGACTTTAGTTTCCGGTACAGACGGCTGCGGTACAAAAGTAAAGCTTGCATTTATCATGGACAAGCATGATACGATCGGTATCGATGCTGTTGCAATGTGTGTCAATGATATTGCCTGTGCAGGTGGAGAACCATTATTTTTCTTAGATTATATTGCCTGCGGTAAAAATTATCCTGAGAAGATCGCAACGATCGTAAAAGGTGTTGCAGAAGGCTGTATCCAGTCTGAATGTGCCCTGATCGGTGGTGAAACCGCAGAACATCCGGGACTGATGCCGGAAGATGAATACGATCTTGCCGGATTTGCAGTTGGTGTTGTAGATAAAAAAGATATTATCACAGGAAAAGAGTTAGCAGACGGAGATGTTTTGATCGGTATGGCAAGTACCGGCGTACATTCTAACGGATTTTCCTTAGTAAGAAAAGTGTTTAAGATGGAAAAAGAAGTATTAGATACTTACCATGAGGAATTAGGTACAACATTAGGGGAAGCTTTATTAGCACCGACAAGAATCTATGTTAAGGCATTAAAGAATATCAAAGAAGCCGGTGTAAGGGTAAAGGCCTGCAGCCATATCACAGGCGGTGGATTCTATGAGAATATTCCAAGAATGTTACCGGAAGGAAAACGTGCTATCGTAGAGAAAAACAGTTATCCGGTTCCACCGATCTTTAAGATGTTAGCAAGAGAAGGTCAGATCGAAGAACAGATGATGTACAATACATATAATATGGGACTTGGTATGATCGTTGCTGTTTCTCCTGAAAATGTAGATACAGCCATGGAAGCAATCAAAAAAGCCGGAGATACTCCATATGTCGTAGGCAAGGTCGAGAATGGAGAAAAAGGAGTTACCTTATGTTAAAAATAGCTGTTTTAGTATCTGGTGGCGGAACAAATCTTCAGGCGGTCATGGATGCGATCGACGATCAGACGATCACAAATACGAAGATCGAAGTTGTGATCAGCAATAATAAAAATGCCTATGCCTTAGAGCGTGCAGCCAAAAAGGGAATCCCAAATCTTTGCATTTCACCAAAAGACTTTGCAGACAGGGCTGAATTTAACAGGGTATTTTTAGAAAAGTTAAATTCCTATCACGTTGATTTAGTCGTATTGGCAGGATTTTTGGTTGTGATCCCACCGGAAATGATTGCAGAATACAAAAATAAGATCATCAATATCCACCCGTCACTGATCCCTTCGTTCTGCGGAACAGGATATTATGGATTGAAAGTACATGAAGGTGTCTTAGAGCGTGGTGTAAAGGTGACGGGTGCAACAGTTCATTTTGTAGATGAGGGAACGGATACAGGTCCTATTATTTTACAAAAGGCAGTTGAGGTGCAGTCAGACGATACACCGGAAATATTACAGCGAAGAGTCATGGAAGAAGCGGAGTGGAAGATCTTACCGCAGGCAATCGATCTGATTGCAAATGACAGAGTTGTGGTAGAAGATCATAAGACAAGGATCAGATAAAGATACAGTTGCAGCAGGTCAGGGTAACTATGACGTATGCAATAGTGGTTGATTAGATAGAGATATCATATCAGATATCAGGAAAGGAAAACAGCATGAAAGTTCTGATAGTAGGAAGTGGCGGTAGAGAACATGCCATCGCAGCAAGCGTGGCAAAGAGCAACCGTGTAGATAAGATTTATTGTGCACCGGGAAATGCAGGAATTGGTAAGATCGCAGAATGTGTACCGATCGGTGCAATGGAATTTGATAAACTGACAGCTTTTGCAAAGGAAAATGATATTGATTTTACAATCGTAGGAATGGACGATCCGTTAGTAGGCGGAATCGTAGATGCCTTTGAAAAAGAAGGCTTAAAAGTATTCGGACCTAGAAAAAATGCAGCCATCTTAGAGGGATCTAAGGCATTTTCAAAAGATCTGATGAAAAAATACAATATCCCGACAGCAGGATATGAAACATTTGATGATCCTAAGAAGGCTTTGGCATATTTAGAAACAGTAAAAATGCCGATCGTATTAAAAGCCGATGGTCTTGCATTAGGAAAAGGTGTTTTGATCTGCAATACCTTAGAAGAAGCAAAAGCCGGTGTCAAAGAGATTATGGAAGATAAGAAATTTGGTGCAGCCGGAAACCACATGGTTGTAGAAGAATTTATGACAGGCCGTGAAGTATCGGTACTTTCTTTTGTCGATGGAAAGAGCATCCAGATTATGTCTTCTGCACAGGATCACAAGCGTGCAAAAGATGGAGATCAGGGATTAAATACCGGTGGAATGGGTACATTTTCACCAAGTCCGTTCTATACAAAAGAAGTCGATGCGTTCTGTAAAGAGCATATTTATCAGAAGACTGTGGATGCCATGGCTGCAGAAGGCAGAGAATTTAAAGGAGTTATCTTCTTTGGACTGATGCTTACCGAAGAAGGTCCGAAAGTCTTAGAATATAATGCAAGATTCGGTGATCCGGAAGCACAGGTTGTACTGCCCCGTATGAAAAATGATATCATTGATGTCATGGAGGCCTGTGTAGATGGGACATTAGACCAGCTGACATTAGAGTTTGAAGATAATGCGGCTGTCTGCGTAGTATTAGCTTCTGACGGATATCCGGTTTCTTATGAAAAAGGATTTGAGATCACCGGAGAAGAAAATTTTGAAGGAAAAGACGGCTATTATTGTTTCCATGCAGGAACAGCATTAAAAGATGGAAAAGTCGTAACAAATGGTGGTCGTGTACTCGGCATTACTGCAAAAGGTAATGATCTAAAAGAAGCAAGGGCAAACGCTTATAAAGCAACCGAATGGATTTCTTTTGCCAATAAATATATGCGCCACGATATCGGAAAAGCGATTGATGAGGCATAAGCATCCGTAAGTAAAAAGATGCCAGATAGTTACGAAAATCATAAAAGTAAAGAGGAGTTTGCGTGAAAAGAGGAATTATTTTCGATATGGACGGTACTCTGTGGGATTCCGCAGAAAATGTTGCTAAATCTTGGGATACAGTTGTACAAAGAGAAGCAAATGGACTGCGGAGAATCACGACGCTTGATATCCAGCAGGTCATGGGACATACGATGACAGAGATCGCAGCAATGCTGTTTCCGATGCTTTCTGAAAAAGAGGCGGCAGGTCTGATGGATCAATGCTGTAAAGAGGAAAATGATTATCTTCGTACCCATGGAGGTGTGCTTTATCCGAACTTAGAAAATACACTTCAGATCTTATCTGAACAGTATCCACTTTATATCGTAAGTAACTGTCAGAAGGGTTATATAGAAGCATTTTTAGATTATTATAAGTTTGGAAAATATTTCTTAGATACCGAATGTTTTGGAAATAACCAGATGGATAAAGCATATAATATCGATCTTATCGTCCGACGCAATTATTTAGAACATGCAGTATACGTTGGGGATATCCAGGGCGATTATGATTCAAGTATGCGTGCAGGAGTAGAGTTTATCCATGCATCGTATGGCTTTGGAAGTATTAACCGCAGTGTACCTTATATCAGGGAATTTTCGGAACTGCCACATGCAGTATCGAAGATCTTTGGTGATGGGAATTTTTCCTGAGTGGGAAATGATCCGGCTTTCGATGGAATCCGGATCGTTATACAATCAAATAAAAAGGAGATAGGGAAAATGTTAAGAGAGAGCTTTGGAACCGATAACAAAGGAAATGCTGTAGAAGCAGTCACACTTACAAATGCAAATGATACACAGGTAAAAGTCAGTACTTTTGGTGCAACGATCGTATCATTTATTTTTACAGACAAAGCAGGGGTAAAAAGAGATGTTGTATTAGGCTATGATAATGCCGAAGGATATGCATCACATGAAGGTTATTTCGGAGCAACCGTAGGACGCTCTGCAGGACGTATTGAAGGTGCAAGGATCATCATTGACGGTGTGGAATATACGTTAGATAAGAATGATGGCAATAACAATTTACATAGCGGGAAAAGTGGTGTCAGTGATAAAATCTTTACGATCGATCAGATGGACGATGATAAGAACAGTGTTACGATGAAATATGTCAGTGCAGATGATGCACAGGATTTTCCGGGCACAATGACAATGAAAATAATATTTACATTGACAGCAGATGATGCACTCCACATTGATTATGAAGCAGTTTCTGACAAAGATACCGTAGCTAATTTTACAAACCACAGTTACTTTAATTTAGCAGGACATGACGGTGGTTATGTAGGCAGCCAGAAATTAAAGATTTATGCAGATCAGTTCGCACCGATCCGTCCGGTAACTTCCATTCCGACAGGAGAACTCTGGGCAGTCGATGGTACACCATTTGACTTTAAAGAGTTTAAAGAGATCGGCAAAGATATTGATGCAGATTATGAGCAGTTACAGAATGCAAAAGGATATGACCACTGCTACAAACTTCCGGATAATGGAAATGTAGAACTGTTTGCAGAGGCAGTTTGTGATGATACAGGGATTCATATGTATGCATATACAGATGCTCCGGGCGTACTTCTTTATACCGGTAATTACATTGATGAGAGAACAGGCAAAGGTGGTGCAGTTTATCATTCACGCCATGCATTCTGCTTAGAAACACAGTATTTCCCAAATGCGGTCAATGAACCGGCATTTAAGTCACCGATTTTAAAAGCAAATGATGTATATAAGACAACAACTGTATACAGACTTGCATTAGATTCAGGGCTATGAGAAGAAGAAAAATATGGATATCGCTGCTTGCGGCCGCATTGACCGGAGCAGCTTTACTTACAGGTCTGCTGTATCTTGAACATAAAGATACAGCAGATTTTGCAGATAAAAAACCGTCTGCACAGGATAAAACGGAATCTTTTACACGTGGGTCTGTGGGATCAGAAACAGAAGTGGAAGATACGGCACAAAATGATGTGGTACAGGACACAGATCAGAGTGATCCTGATACAGAAGAAACGAAAAACATTACCGAACTTATTTTCGCCGGAGATGTGTGTCTTAGTGGATATGTGACAGCAAATTATGACAAAGCGGGGATAAGTGGTGTATTAGATGATGGTCTGCTTTTAACCATGCAGCAGGCAGACATCTGTATGGTAAATGAGGAATTCCCGTTTGGAACCGGAGGAACGCAGGCAGAGGATAAGCAGTATACATTCCGCACAGATCCTTCGTATAGCAGCATCTTTACGGATATAGGTATCGATATTGTCACACTTGCTAATAATCATGTATTAGATTACGGACAGGAAGTGTTAAGACAGACATTTCAGACATTAGATGAAAAGGGGATTCTCTATGCAGGGGCAGGCGAGAGCGTGGAAGAAGCAAGTGCACTCCGCACCATAGAAGCCAATGGAGAAACGTATGGATTTCTTGCTGCATCGAGAGTCATTCCGGTAACAAGCTGGAATGTGGAAAATTCCCAGCCGGGTGTATTTACGACATATGATAAAACAGCTCTTGTCCATGCAATCGAAAGGGCTAAAGATAACTGCGATTTTCTGACCGTCTATGTGCACTGGGGAATTGAGCGGAACACGATGCCGGAAGATTACCAGATCGAATTGGCACATGCCTATATTGACGCAGGTGCAGACCTTGTGATCGGTGCACATCCGCATGTATTGCAGGGAATTGAAGAATATCAGGGAAAAATGATCTTTTACAGCCTTGGTAATTTTATTTTTAACCAGAGCATAGAAAAGACAATGTTAGTCAAGGTGACAAAAGAAAACGGACAGATCCGATATTCCATACTTCCTGCATTTGCCGCAGGAGCAAAGACACAGCCATATACAGATACCGAGAGTTTTTACCGGTACTTAGAAAGTATCTCTTTTGGGATATCTGTAACAGATGGGGTTGTGGGTGTAAAATAAGGGCATGGAAGGGGATGTGATGCCGGAGACAGACTTGTATGAAAAAATTAATAGTTACAGTTCACAGGTATCCCTGCGAATTGCAACTTCGCAGCCCCATTTAAATTTTGCTGCGCAAAAGGGGGGCTGCTCACGCCCGAATCATGGTCATACGCACCTAAACAGCAAGGTGTTTAGGTGCTGTCTGAACAGTAACAATTAATATCAATAATTAAGATAATATTACTTTTTTCTACTAGATTTTCTAAATAAATTATGCTATTTTATAATGGATTATGGGATGCTCGCTGCTATTGACAGTGGTAAAGATCAAAAAATACATAAGGATAAGAAAGGAAAGCGATATGGAAAAGATTAAAAAGCAGATAGCAAACTTAAAAGTTGCAGGAAAATTAAAAGTATATCGAATGACAGTGCTTGTTATGACATTATTTTTAATGTTGGTGGCACTGATCTCAACATTAGTGATCCGTTCAAATATAGAGAAGATCACAGAAGTCTGGTCTCCGTCATTGGAATATCTCCAGGAATTAGAAACAATGACCGCGAAATACAGGATCAAACAGTATCAGCATCTTGTAGAATCAGATGCAGAAGCCATGGCTTCCTGTGAAGAAGAAATTAACGATCTCGAGAGCCAGATCAAGGATACGGTTGAGAAATTAAATAAAATAATCACTGCAGACAAGGAAGCACAAAAAGGAAGAGATGATTATGAAATAGCAAACTCTGCATGGGAAGGATACAGGACTGCTTCAGATGAAATATTGCAATTAAGCCGCGATAACAAGCAGCAGGAAGCAGCGAAGCTGATGATTGGAGAGGCGTATAAAAATTATACGTCTTTTGCTGAGAAATTAACGGCATTGCGTGATGAGTTCCAGGTGGAACTTGATCAGGCAAAGACGATGGCTAAGGTGTGCACTATAATCATTTTTATAGTGATCGTGGCTGTTGGCATTGCGATTGTTGTAGTGACAACAATGATTGGAAAAATCATTACAAATTCCATTACAGAGCCGGTAGAACAAATAGAAAAAGCAGTTGCCAGTCTGCGAAAAGGGGAACTGTCTAACGTAGAAATGCTTACTTATGAGTCTGAGGATGAGTTTGGTGATACTATCAAAAATCTGAAAGAAGCCATGACTATTCTGGCAGATTATGTCCGTGAGATCTCAGCGGAGGTAAAAGCAATAGCACAGGGTGACCTGACAAAAAATGGTGATGACATTACAGATTTTCTGGGCGATTTCTCGGAATTGAAGTCATCACTGCTGTATATCCTGAAGCGCTTTAACAGTACACTGACAGAGATCAGTAATCTTGCAGAACAGGTATCATCGAATGCATCGGAAGTGGAAAATGCATCGAAATCCCTCGCAGATGGTGCAACAGAACAGGCAGGAGTCATTCAGGAATTGAATGCCACAATAGACACCGTTGTGGATCTTGCTGCTGATACAGCGAAAGAAACACAAAGTGCATCCCAACGCGTAAAATCCTCTGCAAATAGAGCGAACGAAGAAAAACAGAAAATGAATGAATTATTGAAGGAGATGGAGCATATTACAGAAATTTCCAAAGAAATCGGCAATATTATCACAGATATTGAGGATATTGCTTCTCAGACAAACCTTTTATCCCTGAATGCTTCGATTGAAGCAGCCAGAGCAGGGGAAGCAGGAAGAGGCTTTGCGGTGGTTGCCGACCAGATCGGAAAACTTGCATCAGATAGTGCAAGATCAGCTGTAAATACGAGAGAACTGATCGATAAGACATTAGTGGAAATTGAAAAAGGGAATACGATCACAAGAAGAACAGCAGACTCATTCAATCAGATCATTGCAGATATGGAGTCTTTTGCGGAACTTGCACAGAACACTATGGAGAAAGCCGATTCCCAGGCAGAGTCATTAGAACAGATCGGGCAGGGAATTGAACAGCTGTCCGGTGTAGTACAGGGAACAGCAGCATCCTCAGAAGAGAATACGGCAATCAGTATTAATCTGGCAGAAGGGGCTGCCAAAATGCATGACCGCACAAATATATTTAAGTTATTCTAGAAAATAGCAGGAATAAAGTGAGGATGTCAGAAAGAAGGTTCTTGTTGTGATTAATGAAATAGTAAAAGTGTTTGGAGATCGGACAGCAGAAATCTTATTTGAGATCATTACGGAATGCATGGATGATTATCTGTATATATTTGATCTGCAGAATAATACCTTTGAGATTTCACAGTCAGCGGTGAAGCGGTTTAATATATCGAGTAATGTCCTGACAGATGCCACAAATGAAGTAATGAAAGTAGTATATGAAGAAGACCGCAGGATGCTTACAAAGCATCTTGCGGATGTATGCGCAGGAAAAGAAAAAGTACATAATCTTCATTATCGATGGATTGATAAAGAGGGTATGCCGGTATGGATCAATTGTCGTGGTATTGTGATTGAGGATACAGAAGGGAATGCGGAGTATCTGATCGGATGTCTGAATGAGACCGGAAACAAGAGAAGGGCGGATAATGTCACAGGACTGCTTGGAGGCCCGGAATTTCTTGCTTATCTGCAATCGCAAAGAGAACCCATTACCAAAGGTTTTTTTATGCATATAGGAATTGATGATTTCGGAGTGATCAATGGTTCCCAGGGTGCAGATTATGGTAATTATATTTTAAAAAGCGTAGCTGACTGCATGAAGGAATGCCTTTCCGATAAGCAGAGGATTTATCATTTGGTAGCAGATCAATATGTGATCGTGGATTTAGAAGCTTCTTTACAGGAAGAAGCTGCAAAACTGAAAAGTAAGATTACCGATAGACTCCATGATTTTATCGTATCTGAACATTATGAAGCCGTATTTTCCATTTCTGTCGGTGTTGTAGATGCAACAACATTTTGTGAAGGCGTCGAGGAGTGCCGCAAAAAATTTGAGTTTGTTTTGAAACAGGCGAAAAGTATGGGTAAAAATGGATTCTATATTTTTGCCCAGGATGACTATGAAGCCTTTTTGCGGAAAGGAAGAATTGTAGCAGCACTTCGTAATGCCATTGTAAACAATTATAACGGCTTTGAAGTAAACTATCAGCCGATCGTGGATTGCCAGTCAGAACAAATTATTGGCGCAGAGGCACTGATGCGTTTTTCCATGATGTCTGATGAAGGGCGGGAGGTTATTTCACCGGTAGAATTTATTCCATTATTGGAAGAAAGCGGATTGATGATTCCTGCAGGAAGATATATTTTGAACGAAGCGGCAGAAATGTGCAGTGAAATGCAGCAATATATTCAGGATTTCAGGATGAATATAAATGTTTCCTATGTTCAGATTCTGCAGGGAAATGTTGAGCGTGATATCATGGATGCGATCCAAAAGTACGCTTTAAAGCCGGAATGTATATGCGTTGAAATGACAGAAAGCGGATATATGGATATGACACCATCGTTCTGTAAATTCCGGAAAACATTAGATAAGAACAGGATTTCTTTTGTGATCGATGATTTTGGCACAGGATATTCAAATCTTCATTGTATTCGTGATATGAATCCGAGTTATGTCAAAATGGATAGGGATTTTACTGCTAAGGCGATGAACAGTGCCAGAGATTATGAATTATATAAAAATATCATTCCGATGGTTCATGGTATTAACGTCAGGATATGCACAGAAGGCATCGAAGAAAAGGAATGGTGTCTGAAGATGAAAGAGTTGAAAGTTGATTATTTACAAGGATATTTTTTGGGCAGACCATGTGGAAAAGAACGTTTTCTGCAGCAATATGCAAAAGGTATCAATGTTAAGTAAAGCATGTAAGGCAGGATCGGCTATGTGGTTCTGCCTTAATTGTTTACAGTTATCAGGAACAGAGCATTATTGGGAGGAACATGATAAGCAGAGAAGTACAGTCAGATAGGAAAAATAAAAATATAATAGGCATGATACAAAGCTGTCTCATATTGATACTGATCGTTCTTATTATTTGTATGATGATACAGATTAACAGGTTACAGGGGACAGCGCGTGTACTAAATTATGCAGGTCTGGTGCGTGGAGCTACACAGCGTGAGGTAAAATTAGAAATTACAGGAGAACAGAATGAAGAATTGATAAAATATCTGGATGATATTCTGAGCGGATTAAGATATCAGGATGGACATTATGATCTGGTAAAACTACATGACAAGGAATATCAGGATAAATTACAGATCCAGAGTGATTATTGGGAAAAAATAAAATCAGAGATCGGAGAAGTAAGAAGTAAGGGTTACCAGAATACAGATATTGTAAATATGAGTGAAATTTATTTTAAGATGGCAGATGAAACTGTATTTGCAGCGGAAAATTACTCTGAAAAGATTGCTATAAAGATCCGTACAATAGAGATACTGTCAGTATTTGACATGTTGTGTCTGATAATTTTGATCATTATGCAGACGCTGGAGGCAATGAAGATGTCAATAAAAAATAAGCAGTTAGAACAGAAGGCATATACGGATGCTCATACCGGATTGCCTAATAAAGGTATCTGCGAGATGCTTCTTAAGGAGCAGGAAACAATAAATGAACCTACAGCCTGCATAATGTTTGATCTGAATAATCTAAAGACTGTGAATGATACAATGGGACATTCGGCAGGAGACCGTTTGATCATGGATTTTGCAAAGCTTTTACACAGTGTAATTCCGGAAAAAGATTTTGTTGGAAGATATGGTGGAGATGAGTTTATGGCAGTTATTTATCATACAAGCAAAACGGAAATTGAGGAATTATTAAAAAACTTGCGCAGAGAAAAAGACAGATTAAATAGTAAGAAAGAGCAAATACCGATCGACTATGCATACGGATGGGCATTTTCCGTCGGAGATAGTGCGCATACCATGCAGACGTTATTGGATCAGGCAGATTCTAATATGTATGAAAATAAACAATTATGCAAGGATCATAAATTGTGACCACCTTATAAGACGGAATGTTTTTCGTTTCCAAAAGACGGCCGCACTTTACTGTAAGGATTGCTGGCTTAATATGCCGGGTTTTAGATATAAGAATTAAGACCATGGCATATACTCATAAAAAACAGATATGAGATGTCAGATGCATAATGCAAAAATAGAGAATCTATTTAATCTTGCGCTTGATGCAACTCCTGCAGAAAGGGAGCAGTCATTAAACTTAGGGACAGGATATTTTCCACTGGAACAGTCATGGGAAGTGATCGTAAGGTTTGTTGGAAATGGATTGCAACAGGTGGCAGGATTATTAGTCATGCAGGGATATGCGGCATATATTCATAAGATCACAGAACTGGATAATTCCTATGCCATCTTAAGACTGCCGGAAAGCATGATAAAAGTAGTTGCAGATTTAGATGAGATCATTTATATGGAAAAACCAAAGAGGCTCTTTTTCGCTGTAGATACAGCAAAAAGAGCTTCTTGTATTACTGCGGTACAGACGGCAGATCAGGTGGGAGCTGGACTTCATTTAAGTGGGAGGGGGTGTATTGTGGCAGTCATTGACAGCGGCATTGATTATACACACCCTGATTTTTGTAAGGAAGATGGCACAACGAGAATAGCTGCACTCTGGGATCAGACATTAGATGCGGCAGTTTTAAATGAAGCAAAAACAGAGCAGAATGAACAGATCACATATGCACCACCGGAAGGTTTTTCTGATGGAGTCTTATTTACAGAAGAAATGATCGATCTGGCATTGTCGGCATCTGGCCGTATGCAGCAGGAGAAAATCGTTCCAAGCCGCGATACTTCCGGTCATGGAACCCATGTCACAGGGATCGCAGCAGGAAATGGCAGGGCATCCATGGGAAGATACCGCGGGGTGGCATATGAAGCTGAACTTCTGATCGTAAAATTAGGAACACCGGAAGAAACGTCTTTTCCAAAGACAACAGAACTGATGAAAGCAGTTGATTTTTGCATTCGTTTTGCAGAAGCACAGAAAAAACCGGTGGCGGTCAATCTGAGTTTTGGAAATAATTATGGTTCGCACAGCGGTACAAGTCTGGTCGAAACATTTTTAAATGATATGGCGAACCATCACCAATGCAGTATCATTACAGGAACCGGAAATGAGGGGGCAGGCATTTCCCATTATCAGGATCAGATTAAAAGTGGGGAAGTGCAGCAGATCGAATTTGCCGTAAGCAGTTATGAAACGAAACTGAACCTACAGTTGTGGAAACAATATCAGGATGAAATACAGATAGAATTGTTTCTACCCGATGGCAGGAGCAGTGGAGTAATCTTTGGACAGGGAACCGTGCGGATCGAATTTGCAGAAATGGAGCTGCTCATTTTTTATGGGGAACCGGTGCCGTATAGTATGTATCAGGAAATTTATATGGATTTTATACCGGGGGAAGATTATCTGCCTTCCGGTATCTATACGATACGTCTGACAGCCGGCAGTATCGCAGAGGGTATCTATGATCTGTGGCTGCCGTCCGGCGGTGTACTGAATCAGGGAACCGGATTTTTATATCCATCTGAGATACGGACGCTTACGATCCCGTCAACTGCGGCAAAGCTGATCAGCGTAGCGGCTTATGATTCAGATACAGACAGTGTGGCAGCATTTTCAGGCAGAGGTTATACAGCATGGACGAATCAGGTCAAGCCTGATCTTGCCGCACCGGGAGTCCGTATTATGTCAGCTTCTGTAAATGGCGGCTATACGGTAAGAAGCGGAACGTCCATGGCAGCACCGTTTGTGACAGGGAGTGCGGCGCTTTTGATGGAGTGGGGGATCGTGCAGAGGAATGATCTGTTTTTGTATGGGGAGAAAGTAAAGGCGTATCTGATCAAGGGTGCGAAAAGACTGCCGGCGTTAAGGGAGTATCCGAATCCGCAGGTGGGGTGGGGAGTGCTGTGTATAGCACAAAGTATCCCTCAGGAGTGAAAAAACAAATGGGGAAGTAAGTAAAGAATACATTTTTTACCAGACTCGGAACATAGGGTGGGGATTGTTGGATATATAGGAAAGCATTTGCCAACCACCAAATTTTCGACCATTTTATAAAATATTTTTGTACTGCTCTTTTTTACATGAAACACTGTGATTTTGCACAATAATGTGGTAAAATAGCAATATGTTTAGTTAATTTACACAAAATAAGAAAAAAGGGGTGATCTTTTATGGAGCATCAGAAAAAGAAGCAAAAGACATTTTCTATCAAGGCGAAGATCATCGGTGCAACAGTACCGGTCGTTGCAGTTTTGATCATGATTATGATCCTGTTGTCGTATACGATTTCCAGCAAAATCATATCAACAAATGCAGCAAGCCTGCTAGAATCGTCGATCAGTTATCAGTCAGAGAGTATCGCAGGGTGGTTAAGTGAGAATTTAGCAGCGTTTTCCGCAGCAAAGCAGGCAATCGAACAGACACATGCACAGGGGGATGATCTGCAGACACTGTTAGATGCCTATTATAATTACAATGCGAATTATCCAAACGGACTATATGTGGCAGATGAAAATGGAAACGTGATAAAAGCCAGTGAATCCGAACAGTCCTTTGGTGATGTAAAAAATGCAACATGGTACAAGGAGGGACTTTCCCGTGTCAATATGAAATACGGAAGTGCCTATAAGAGTGAGGATGGTACGAACCAGGTCAGTGCGTCAGCAATTTTAAATGATGGTTCTGATAAGATCCGTGTGATCTCTGCCGATGTATCCTTACAGCGTATCGCAGTTATCGTCAATTCCTTTGTAAAAATGGATGATGCAGCAGCATTTTTGGTAGATACGAATGATGGAACGATCTTGGCACACAGGGATAGTTCTTTGGTGTCTACAAAGTTAGATACGTCCAATCAGGATGCTTATTTAGCAGCAGTTGCAGCCAAAATAGCAGATGGAGATTATACTACATGCGAACTGCATGGCAATCTGACCGGATTTGAAACTGTTTCCGGTACAAGCTGGGTACTCGTATCCTACATACCGGATGCAATCATTTATACAGATGTCAACAGCCTGCGTATGAAGATGATCGTGATCGCACTGGTGGCATTATTACTTCTTGTGGTAGTCATTGAAAGAATCGTACATTTAGTTGTCAAACCGGTACACAGCCTGACAAAGACGATCACAACTATGGCAGATGGGGATTTTACTGTCGATGTGAAAGTAAATGGAAGTGATGAGATCGGACGGATGGGACGAAGCGTCAGTCATTTCTTAGAGTCGATCAGAGGTATGCTCTATGATATACAGGATATCTCTGAAAAAGTATCGAGTCAGTCCGATGTGACGAATAAATTGTCTGTGAATATGTATGATTCTGCAACCGTGCAGGCAGAATCCATGCATGAGCTGAATAATACAGTTGAAGAACTGTCGAATTCCATCACAGAAATCGCAGAAAATGCGACGACTCTTGCAATGGTCGTAGCGGATACCAAAGATACCAGTGTGCAGGTAGAAGAACATATGCGGCAGACAGTCAAGGTTTCTGAAAAAGGAAAAGAAGATATGCATCGTGTAGATGAGGCAATGCAGAATATCAGTTCTTCCATCCAGAAGCTGGATACAGCGATCGATAAAGTAGGTACTGCATCAGACGAGATCCAGAAGATCGTAGCAGTGATCGGAGATATCGCAGACGAAACGAACCTTCTTTCCTTAAATGCTTCGATCGAAGCGGCAAGAGCAGGTGAAGCAGGCAAAGGATTTGCAGTTGTTGCATTAGAAATCGGTAAACTGGCACAGACAAGTACAGAATCAGTAGAAAATATCGTAAAACTGATCGATGAAGTGACACATTTAGTACAGGAAACTGTACAGCAGGCAGCCGAGAGCATGAAGAATATTGATGAGAGCAGCAATATGATCAATACTGCATTACAGACATTCGATGAGATCTTTACGGACATCCAGAAGACCGAGAATCTGATCGGCAATATGATGGAGAAAGTCAATGAAGTAGATTCTGTTGCTACGAATGTTGCGGCAATCTCCGAAGAACAGGCAGCAAGTACGCAGGAGATTCAGGTAACAGCAGAAAATATGGTAACACAGGCAGGCAAGATCGCAGATAACAGCAGCAGTGTAATGGATGATGCCGAAGATCTGTCAGAGAAAGCAGACAGCTTAAAAGAACATATTGAACGTTTTAAGATTTGATATAAAGAGAAAATCGCTTAGGAATGAGGTGTGATCTATGAAAAAAATAGCAATAGGAATCGTTTCTCTTCTTTTTTGTATCGGAATGCTGACCGGCTGTGGAAACAGTGCCGGCAGCAGTGAAGATGCAGCAGGAGTGAAGATGTATCTGACGATATCGTCTGCTGATACATTCCGCCAGACGATCATTGATGCAGCAGATAAATGTGCAAAAGATGCAGGAGCTGAATTAACCGTTAAGGATGCAGAAGGTTCACTAGAGAGCCAGCTTGCACATATTAAAGAAGCAGTAGATGGTGGTTATGATGTGATCTTATGCAATCCGGTTGATACAGATACTGCATTACAGTTACAGCTGGCAGCCGGTGACCTGCCGATCGTCTTTTTCAACTCCTGCCCGTCAGATGACCGGTTAGAAGCTGGAAAATATGTATTTGTAGGTTCTAATGAAGCAGAAGCAGGCGGATATCAGGCAGAATATATTTTAGATAAATATAAGGATCAGGACGAGATCAATGTAGCCATATTAAAAGGTGAGAAAACCCATTCTGCAACAGTAGGCAGAACAAATTCCTTAAAAAAGGCATTAAATGCATCGGGTAAAAAGATCAATTATGTATTTGAAGATTATGCAAACTGGTCAACCGATACAGCAAAGCAGTATTTTGAATTACTGCTAAAGACAGGCCAGAGAGTAGATGCGGTAGCCTGCAATAATGATGATATGGCATTAGGAATCGTAGAAGCATGTGAGGAAAATAACATTTCCTTTGATTCCCTTCCGATCATCGGTGTAGATGCAACAGAAAAAGGATGCCAGTCCGTTGCAGACGGCAAGATGGCATTTACGATCTATCAGTCAGGTGCAGGACAGGGAGAATATCTGATCAAGGCAGCAGCCAGATTGGCGAAAGGACAGTCCCTAGAAGGTATGGAATATCTTTCAGAAGATCAGAAATATGTCTGGGTGCCATTTGAAAAAGTAGACAAGAGCAACGTTTCACAGTATCAGTAAAGGACCAGACATACAGCAGATGGAGAATGACCGTGTCAAACGTATATATTGTTGAAGACGATCCTGTTATTGCAGGAGCAGTCGCAGACCACCTTGCTACATGGCAGATGCAGAGCAGGTGTGCAAAGGATTTTGAACATATTTTAGAAGAAGTGGAAGAATACCAGCCGGATATCATCTTGTTAGATATCAAACTTCCATATTATAATGGGTTTTACTGGTGCATGGAGATCAGAAAAACTTCAAAAGTACCGATCATATTCATATCTTCAGCAGATGATAATATGAATATCGTCATGGCAATGAATATCGGAGCAGATGATTTTATATCCAAACCTTTTGACTTGCAGGTTCTGACTGCAAAGATTCAGGCAGTACTTAGAAGAAGCTATGGTACTGCACTTTCGATACATAAGTTAGAATGTGGAAAAGTAGAGTTGAATTTAGATACGACGACTGCCAGTGTCGATGGCAGTCAGATGGAACTTACCAAAAACGAATTTTTGATCCTAAAAACACTGATGGAACATGCCGGAAGTGTTGTCAGCCGTGAAACAATTATGGAACGTCTGTGGGGCAATGATGAATTTGTGGATGATAATACACTGACTGTCAATATGACACGAATCCGCAGAAAAATGGAGGCGGCAGGCGTGAAAGATTTTATTGTGACGAAAAGAGGGTTAGGCTATATTGTCGGAGAATAGAAGTTTTTTGAAAGAACATGGTGCATATCTGGTCACATTTCCGCTTTTTGCAGGAATTGTACTTGCAATTACAACAATTTATGATATCAGTATGGAATGTGCTTTTTATGTGATTGCTTTTTATATGATCTGTGTGACAGGTGCATATTTAGCAGCTTACCGGTTTTATAAAAAGCAGCAAGAGGAAAAAGAAACAGAAGTGACGATTGATAAGTCAGAAGATTGGGAAAAGTATCAGGAGAGTGCAGATTTTTTCGCACTCTGGGCACATCAGATCAAGACACCGATTGCCGCTTTAAATGTATTGCTTCAGGAACCGGAAGTGAATACTGCCGGGTGCAGACAGGAGCTTTTTAAGATTGAAAGCTATGTGGAAATGGCACTAGGATATACACGTTTTGAAAATATGAGCAATGACCTTGTATTAGAATCATATCACTTAGAAGAAATCGTCAGAAACGTTGTAAAAAAATATGCGGTCAGTTTTATCTATAAGCATATTGCGATTCAGTTAGATCATTTAGATTATAAGATACTGACAGATGATAAATGGTTTTCTTTTGTACTAGAACAGCTTCTTTCTAATGCATTAAAATATACGATGCAGGGAGAAATCCATATCTATGCAAGGGAAGACAAAAATGGATTGCAGGTGGTCATCAGTGATACGGGTATCGGGATCAAGCGTGAAGACCTCCCACGTTTATTTGAACGTGGTTTTACAGGATACAATGGCAGGATGGATAAGAAAGCCAGTGGGTTAGGACTGTATCTGTGCAAAGGAATCTGTAATAAGTTAGGACATCAGATTTTTATAGAATCCGAAGTCGGTAAAGGAACACAGGTTATCATACAGATGCAGTATGAAAAATTAAATCATACAGACCTTACAAAAATGTAAGATAAGAAAGAGGAAATGTAAGCTGATGAAAGGGCAGAACATTTCCTTTTTTGTTATGATGTAACCATGAAAGAACAAAACAAAGAGGTTTAGAGAGGAGAACATGGAACAATGGCAATCTTAGAAGTAAATCATGTCAAGAAGATATACAAAACAAGAATGGGAGGAGAAGAAGTCACAGCACTTCGTGATGTGCACTTTACCGTAGAGCCGGGAGAGTTTGTTGCGATCATGGGAGAATCAGGAAGTGGAAAGACAACATTGTTAAATATTTTAGCATGTTTAGACCGTCCGACAGTAGGAAAAGTTCTGATCGAAGGAAAAGATTATACAACACTAAAAGATAATGAACGTGCAGTATTCAGGAGAGAGAACTTAGGATTTATCTTTCAGGACTTTAACTTATTAGATAATTTTTCAATCGAAGATAATATCAAGCTGCCGCTCGTATTAGCAGGCGAATCCCCGGATGACATGGATAAAAAAGTCAGAATCGTAGCAGAACAGCTAGGCATTGCAGAATTATTAAAAAAATATCCATACGAAGTATCGGGAGGACAGAAACAGAGAACAGCAGTAGCCAGGGCGATCATTTCTGATCCGAAGATGTTATTTGCCGATGAACCGACCGGAGCCTTAGATTCCAAATCATCGACAAACCTGTTAAAACAGCTTCGTAAGATCAATGAAAATGGACAAACGATCCTGATGGTAACCCATAGTAATGTAGCTGCAAGTTATGCTGATCGGATCATGTTTATCAAAGACGGAGAAGTATTCCATCAGCTTTACAGAGGTACGATGACAAGAGCAAAACTGCTCGATAAGATCTGCGATTCCGTTACAGTACTGATGAGAGGGGGCGATGAGAGTGAATCATAAGCTTCTCACAAAATTCGTCCTTTCAGGTATGCAGAAAAATAAGAAAACGTTAGTACCGTTTCTTGTTGCAGGAACGTTTACCGTAATGATCTTTTATATCTTAACATCATTAGCATACTGCCCATATATCTATATGGATGGCAAAGAAGCTTTTTATGGGGCACAGACCATTGCGATCATGTTAAACTTAAGCAGCCAGATCACAGTTGTTTTTGCAGCACTTTTCATTTTTTATGCAAATCAGTTTATGATCCGTGGACGTAAAAAAGAGATGGCATTGTATGGCGTACTTGGAATGTCAAAAAGAAATATCACAACGATTATGGTAATGGAAAGCGTGATCCATGCATGTGTCTGTATCGGAATGGGACTGATATGTGGTACATTTTTAAATAAACTGATGCTGTTAGTATTATATAAGATCATTCATCAGCCGTCAGTAGATGGAATGTTATTTTCCATGATCGCTTTTAAAAAGACACTGCTTGTTTTTGTTGTTATCTATGCAGTTTGTCTGATCTATAATGTCAGCTCTATCCGTGTTGGAAATCCGATGGAATTATTACGGAGTGATAAGACTGGTGAAAAAGAGCCGAAGATCAAGATATTATCATTTGTGATCGGAATCGTGACATTAGCCGCAGGTTATTATCTGGCTCTGACAACGAACAGCACTTTTGATGCGATCAATATCCTGTTTGTCAGTATCCTGCTTGTCATTATTGCAACTTACTGCCTGTTTATTGCAGGAAGTATATTCATTTTGAAAGTATTAAAAAAGAACCGGAAATTTTATCTTAAAACAAAAAACTTTATCAGCGTATCCAACCTGATGTTTCGAATGAAACATAATGCGGCAGGTCTTGCGTCAATCTGTATTTTATCTACAGGTGTTATGCTGCTCTTAGCTTGTGGTTCCTCTCTTATGATGTTAGGAGAGAAAAATATCAGTGATCTGTATCCAACGGATATTAAACTCGTTACAGAGGATGCCGCACAGGCAGATGAAACTGCATATAAGAATACAGTCAGGGATGCAGCAGACGCTGTAGGTACGACATGTGCCGATCTTATATACCGGAAATATGATACAGTATTTGCAAAGAAAACAGATTCTGGATTCTCTTATACAGATGCAAATGCCATGATGCAGATTTCAGATTGTGCAGATATGTATCTGGTATCTTTAGAGAATTATAATCATTATACAAATAAAGACATCCACTTATCGGAAAATGAAGTATTGTTATATGATTCTAATGCTTCCGTAAAAAGCCGGAAATCACTTGCATTATTTGGAACCACTTACCAGATTGCAGGAGAAGTAGATTATAAGACCATGTATTATATACTTGATGCAAGTATGACACTGTTTGACAGAGTGATCCTTGTATTTCCGGAACAGTCACAGATCGATCAGATCATGGGAAAAAATAGTAACCAGCAGCGTAATCGTATTTATCTTGGGTGTAATACAAAAGATACATTGACGCAGGAGGAGATGGATAAATTTGAAACGGTTATCTTAAAGAGGTTGCCGGATGCAGAATTGCATTTTAAAAGTATGGACGAGAAGTTCTTTTATAATCTGTATGGCGGTGCATTTTTTGTAGGTATCTTTTTAGCAGTCCTGTTTTTGATGGCAACGGTGATGATCATTTATTATAAACAGATGTCAGAAGGATATGAAGACCAGAAGAGATTTGAGATTCTTGCAAAAGTCGGATTGACCGAAAAAGAGGCAAAACGTTCGATCAAAAGACAGGTCATGATATTGTTTTTCCTGCCGGTAGCTGTAGCAATGCTGCATATCATAGTGGCAAGTAAGATCATCTGTCTGTTTTTAAAGATGGTATTGATCATGGATATGTTTACATTTGGCATGTCACTGCTTGTTGTGTGCATCATTTTCTTTATCGTGTATGCACTTGTGTATAAGGTGACATCCCATCAGTATTACCAGATCGTATATGGCAGAATGAGGGATAGATAAGGGAGAGAGAGTATGCGTAAATTGATCGGAGTTTTTGTAGACGGCCTATACGGATTTTTTAGCTGGCGAAGCATGAAAGAGCGACAAAATTCCTCCGATCACGAACGGAACGATCCATATCATCAGCCGGAATACTAAGATAGCCGGAACAGCCGTACTTTCCTTGGCAAAACGGGTAAAGAACAGTAAAAAGACAAATTCTAAGGAGCCGATACCCGAAGGTGCAGGCAGGACACCGGCAAGCATATAGGAGATTGCCATTAACATAATGCCCTCCGTTACAGAGAGCGTACACTGTCCGATCAGAACATAGGCAGGGATCGCATAGATCGCAAAAAATTTAAACAGGTTTAATAATATGATCACAAGAAAACGCAGTTTATGTGTCAGAACTTCCTTGCCGGCAGCATTTAAAAGGATCAGGTTTTCAGAGAGTTTTTCTAACTTCTCCTGATATTTTACAAATTTATTTCCGATACGCTCTAAGATGCGTAAAAACAGATTTTTGACAGCATCTGATAATGTGACGATCAAAAGTGCGGCAACGATCAGGATCGTAACGACACAGCCGCCTGCCATCGCACCGTAATAGCTGTGCAGCACTTCTTTTGTGACCGGACGCTGTAAGAGAAAGAAAAATCCGATCACGCCAAAAGTCATAATACCGATCTTTTTCATCACAAACTGTAACATGGAGATCCCGATTCCATTCGGATAAGACACTCCGCCTTTTTGCAGATAATACAATTCAGCAATGCCGGCACCGCTGCCAAGCGTCAAAAGACGGTAAAATTCACAGATATAAGCAGTCGATACTCCATTATAAAAATGAAAAGATGCAGAAAAGGGCTTAGCCATGATCGTTATGATAAGCCCTTCTGTAATAAAATAAACAAAAGAAAATAAAAAAGTAACACAAATCGTTTTTGCGGACAAAGCTTTGACACCCTCGAAGATATCATGCAGGGAATCCCTGTAGAAATAGAGGGCGGCAAAAAGCATCAGAAGAAGGATCAGCCATTTGATGATGGAAGATCTATTCTTTTTGTTTGTAGTTTTCGTATGCGTGCTTAATGTGTTTGGATTCTTTCCATAATTGATCTGCACTAACTGCCCACTCCTTTGCATATGCATGGCATTTTTCACATAAATGTTCTGCACTTTCCGGTGATTGTAGATCGGTAGACTTTGCACCGGTTTTTGCAACCATTCTCTGAAGAATTTCAGGGTTTTCTAACATCGGGCAAGGTCTTAAGTGGTTCTCATTGAATGGCTGGTTGTTGTAATATTCCATAAATAATGGCTGTTTTAAACATTCTAACAGTGTATTGGTACGGATATTTGCACCCGAATAGTGGATAAATACACAAGGTTCTGCATCACCATTGGCATTGATATGGAAATAGTTCCTGCCACCTGCGATACAGCCGCCGACAAATTCACCGTCGTTCTGGAAATCCATCGTAAACAGACCTTTGCCATGTTTCATATCACGTATTTCACGGACTCTTTTATAGATATATTTCCGCTGGCTGACGGAAGGGAGAAGGCTGACATCAGCATCATTTCCCACCGGCATATAATGAAAGTATAATGCATAACGGCATCCATTTTCAATAATAAGATCGATAAATTCATCACTGGTTACTGTTTCAATGTTCTTAGAAGTATAACAGATAGAAGTACCGAAAATCAATCCATGCTGCTTTAATAAAGTCATGGCATCCATCACTTTTGCAAAGACACCTTCACCACGACGAAGATCGTTTACTTCTGAAAATCCCTCTAAGCTGATCGCAAGATAGAGATTTCCTGCTTTCTGCATCTGTTTACAGAATTCTTCGTCGACTAATGTACCGTTTGTAAATGCTAAAAATGCACAGTCTTTATGTTTTTCACAGAGCTTTATCAGATCTGCTTTGCGGACAAGCGGTTCGCCGCCGGTAAACATATACAGATAAGTACCGAGTTCTTTTCCCTGCGTAACAACATGATCCATTTCTTCCAAAGATAAGTTTAAGCGGTTGCCGTATTCTGCTGCCCAACAGCCGGTACAGTGCAGGTTACAGGCACTTGTCGGGTCCATTAAGATCAGCCACGGAATGTTGCAATGATGAATGGTACGCATTTTACGGATCGTTTTTGTGCCGTAAAAGAATGCTTCATAACCAAGGTTTAATGCAGTAGTCTTAAGTACATGAGGATCAATTTCATCTAAAAGCCGGTTCGTGTATTTATTTAAGGTACAGTCTTTATCGCAAAACATTTCCCGTACGGTGTCGTAGTTGATATCTAACTTCTCACCGCTCATATATTTTTCCATTAAATCTACTAATTTTATGATACCTTCTTCTCTGTTTTTCTTAACATCGCGAAGTATGGCATCAATTCCTGTTGAAAATGCAAGCCTTCCTGCTGCATGTGTCATTGTGTTCATAATAAACTCCTTTTTGATGTGTTTTTTACAGATAATTCTATATAATCTATGAAATTACTATATGATATACGAATTGCTCCGTTGCTTTGCAACTCACGCAATTCTACACCCATTCGGAATCCGTTCATTTTCCAGGGAAAATGACTACTTCCTCATGTGTGTTCGGGGCAGTAAAGCATAACTTTTATCCTGCAAGCAGGAACAAGTTATGATTTTTGCCCCTTGTATCATTCTATATAGTATATAAACCTTTTCATCATTTTAAAACGGACAAAAAAAGAACAATGCAGAAAAATCATACATTGTCCGTAGTTTGCCCAAAAACTAAGCATTATTACAAAAGTGTCTGAAGATCAGACTTTATCACAAACAGAAGTATCTCTTAATGCGACCGGCAGGGTGCTTTCTAATACAACTGCGATCTTTTTTAGAAATTCCACGGAATCCGTCTGTGAACTTCCTTTGATCCAGTCTAAGATAATGCCGACAAGCGAATGTGCATAAAAATCGCACACAAATTCAATATCGGTATCAATCAGCTGCTGACGGTCAATCTCTGATCTTGCAAAATTTTTCACCAGATTCTTAGAGATCGTAAACAGATAGTTATCTAACACGTCACGGCTTTTAGAATAGTAGATATGTGCGATCGCAGTTTTATTTTCAACTGCTAAAAGTGCAACCCGGTGCAGTTCATCATAAAAGGTATCATAATGCGTTTCATCATTGATCACACGGTTGATCTCGATGGCAAATACATCATCAATAAGATCATAGATATCCTTATAATAATAGTAGAAAGTATTCCGGTTGACACCGCAGGTATCTACGATATCTTTGACGGTGATCTTATCAAGGGAATATTTGTTTAAAAGTTCTAAGAAAGTTACTATGATCGCTTTTTTGGTAAAGTGTGCCAAGGTTCTTTCCTCTTTTCTTTTGTTTTCCATAACTGTCAGATGTTTTTGCAGTTACGATGTTACCTTGTATAACTATATCTGAAAAATGCTAGACCGTCAATGAAAGCGTTATAACAAAAAACTATAACTAAGTATAAAAAAGGCATATAAACAAATATCGAAAGTAGAATTGACAAGAAAATAGAAAGGGTGTATAGTACACATCATAGTATTCCTATTGAAATACTATGAATAAGAAATATTCGGAGGAAATCATGGATTTAGAATTTATATCCTCACATATACCCATGTATGTAGAGGCAGCAGGATTGACTGTTCGCATTGCCATATATGGGATCATCGGTGCATTGATCGTCGGATTGATCTGCAGCCTGATCAAAGAATTAAAACTTCCGGTCTTAAAAGAGATTGTACAGATCTATATTGAGCTATCGAGAAATACACCATTACTGATACAGTTATTTTTCCTGTATTTCGGACTGCCGAAGTTAGGCATTGTATTAAGCTCAAAAGCCTGTGCGACCGCCGGTCTGATCTTTTTAGGCGGCAGCTATATGGCAGAAGGATTCCGTACAGGAATTGACAGTGTTCCACAGATACAAAGAGAAAGTGCATACAGTTTAGGACTCACCAGAGAACAGACATTTTTCAGGATCATACTTCCGCAGGCGGTTGCAACGAGTGTTCCGGTATTCTGTGCGAATATGATCTTTCTGATCAAAGAAACTTCCGTATTCAGTGCAGTTGCATTAGCAGACCTGATGTATGTGACAAAGGATCTGATCGGACTTTACTATAATACAGACGAAGCATTACTGATGTTAGTCATTGCTTATCTGATCATTTTACTGCCGATATCGTTAGTAACATCATGGTTGGAAAGGAGAGTGCGGTATGCAGGATTTGGGAATTGAAGTTCTGTTTAAAGGAAATAACTTTATCAGACTTTTAGCAGGTCTTTGGGTTTCCGTCAGATTAGCACTGATCGCAATGGTCTTTTCCATATTATTAGGCTTTCTCCTTGGAATGATCATGACCTCGAAAAACCGCATCGTCCGTCTGATATGCAGGATCTATTTAGAGATCGTGCGGATCATGCCGCAACTGGTATTGTTATTTTTAGTTTATTTTGGAGCAGCAAAACATTTAGGAATCAACATTTCCGGTGAGATCGCAGGAGTGATCGTATTTACCTTCTGGGGCACCGCAGAGATGGGAGATTTAGTCAGAAGCGCATTGATCGCAGTTCCAAAGCATCAGTATGAAAGTGCTTACAGCTTAGGACTGAACAAAACACAGGTATATTTACAGATCATTCTTCCACAGACGATCAGAAGGCTCTTACCTTCCGCAGTCAATCTTCTGACACGTATGATAAAGACAACATCGTTAGTAGTATTGATCGGTGTGGTAGAAGTGGTAAAAGTCGGCAAACAGATCATTGATGCCTCACGTTACCAGAATCCGAATGCAGCACTTTCCATTTACGGAGTGATCTTCTTACTGTATTTTGCAGTATGTTTCCCAATCTCCAAATTATCTGCTGCATTAGAGAAAAAATTACAAAGTTAGGAGAATCAAATCATGGCAGAAACAATTTTAGAAGTATCGAAGCTGACAAAATCCTTCGATGGAGGTTCTGCAGTTTTAAATGAGATTAATTTTTCCATAAAAAAAGGAGAAGTAGTCGTTGTCGTAGGTTCGTCAGGCTGTGGAAAGAGCACATTTCTTAGATGTTTGAATTTCTTAGAGCAGATTGATAGTGGAGAGATCTTATTAGATGGTAAAAAAATAGATATCAGTGCAAAAGCACTTCCAAAATACAGGGAAAAAATAGGAATGGTATTCCAGAGTTATGAACTGTTCCCACACAAGACTGTATTAGAAAATGTCATGTTAGCACCGCTTCTTGTGCAGAAACGTAACAAAGCAGAAGTAAAGGCAGAAGCAGAAAAGTTATTAGCAAGAGTCGGTGTTGCAGAAAAGAAAGATATGTACCCAAGACAGCTTTCCGGTGGACAGAAGCAGCGTGTAGCGATTGTAAGATCATTGATCATGCATCCGGAAGTCCTGCTGTTAGATGAGATCACAGCAGCCCTTGATCCTGAAATGGTACGGGAAGTATTACAGGTTGTTTTAGAACTTGCAAAAGAAGGCATGACCATGTTGATCGTCACCCATGAAATGGATTTTGCAAAAGCAGTTGCAGACCGTGTGATTTTTTTAGATCAGGGAGAGATCATAGAAGAAGAACCGCCGGAAATATTCTTTGGGGAACCAAAGACCGAGCGTGCAAAGAGATTTCTAAACACCTTCCATTATGAGGCGTTAGAAGATAAATAAGAATAAAAAAGAAAAGAGGAAAAACATTATGAAAAAGAGAATTTTAGGTGTCATTTTAGCAGTTACAGTATTAGCCGGTGTATTTGCAGGCTGCGGCAGCACATCAGCAGACAGCACAGATGCAGCAAATACAACAGCAGGCAGTGAAGCAGTTGCAGAAGATGCAGGTAAGAGGGCACAGGCAAGAACTTTAGATGAGATCAAAGAAGACGGTAAGATCAGGATCGGTGTCTTCAGTGATAAAAACCCTTTTGGTTATGTAGATGAAAATGGAGAAGTGCAGGGGTATGATGTATACTTTGCAAAACGGATCGGAAAAGATCTGTTAGGAAGTGATGATGCTGTGGAATTTGTTTATGTAGAAGCAGCAAACCGTGTAGAATACTTAGAGTCCGCAAAAGTAGATATCATTTTAGCAAACTTCACGGTTACAGATGAAAGGGCAGAAAAAGTAGACTTTGCGCTTCCGTACATGAAAGTATCACTTGGTATCGTATCACCGGATGCTAATGAGATCACAGATGTAGAGCAGTTAAACGGTAAGACACTGATCGTTGTAAAAGGTACAACAGCAGAAACATACTTCGGTGAAAATTATCCGGACATTAACCTGTTAAAATTTGACGAATATCAGGAAGCATACGATGCACTCTTAGACGGCAGGGGAGATGCATTCTCTACAGACAATACAGAAGTATTAGCATGGGCACTCCAGAATCCGGGATTTACTGTAGGTGTGGAATCTGTAGGTAGTGCAGATTCCATCGCACCGGCAGTACAGAAAGGCAATACAGATTTATTAAACTGGATCGACGACGAGATCAAAGGACTTGCAGACGAAGAATTTTTCCACAAAGACTTTGAAGAAACTTTAGCACCTGTTTATGGTGAAAGTGTAGACGCAGAAAACCTTGTTGTAGAAGGTGGAGAGTTGTAAAAAAAGTAACAAAAAAGTCCAACTTCCATTGCAAAAAAGTACAATATACAAAAATATAGTAAGATGATAAGATAGGGATAACAGAAGAAAACTGCTGTTCCTATCTTTTTTATATGGAGGAGTTTATGAAACGTACATGGAGGATGCATACAAAGATACTGTTGTTATGTTTAGGGGTTACATTTTCAGCACTGATCTTACAGATGATACTGTTTGAATTAAGTTCGTCGAAGATGATCTATAAGCAGGCAAAAAATGAGAGCTTTCACTCTTTAGAAAATATGCAGGAAGATGTCTTTGATCTGATCAAAAGGATCGAAAAGGTACTGATCGAGAGTTATAATGAAAGAGAATTTATGCACGACTTAAAAGAAAAAACGGATATTGAAGTCCTGCGTGAAAAATATCCGAGAGAAGCCTATAATTTAGCAACGAGCCATTTTGAAACGACAGATGGTGTAGTCGCATTGTATCTGTATAACATGGAAAATGAGATCATCAGTACCTACAGACGGGCAGTCACGCCAAAGCATAATTATCCGTTAGATATTTATGAAACGGATAAAGATTACCATGCAGATGTGGTAAAAGAATATGTGGCATCTGAGAGAACCGATATGATGATATCTTCTTATTATAATACAGCAAGGGAAAAAGAGATTCTGCGTTTTGTACTCAAATTTTATAGCAATGGCAATTCAAGAAATACGATTGGCTATGTGGTATGTGATGTAGACAGCAAGACACTTCTTGAGATTATGAAAAAATACTGCAGCAGCGAAGATATGTATCTGTGGTTTCAGCCGATGGGAGATCGTCCGGCAGTCAGTTATGGAACGATCGATGCGAATGAAAAAGCTGTCTTAGAAGAATTTCAAAAGAGCATCAGTGCCGGCAGGCAGGGGGATAAAAAAACGATCGAGTCCGGCAGCCGCGTCTTTTTTCAAGTAGAGCAGGATAAATATAATTTTGGGGCATATTCCCTAATGCCACAGGAGATGTTCTATGAGAACCAGAAGATCCTAGCGAGCAATTTAGCATTGATCTTAATTGCCATGTTTGCAGCGGCAATGGCAGTTGCCTATTTTGTTACAAAGACACTGACCAGACCGTTAGAAGAAATGACAGATACGGCCAAGAAGATCAAAGAGGGCGACACCAGACTCAGGATGAAGGTCTTAAAAGAAGATGAGATCGGAATATTAGGGCAGAACTTCAATGAGATGCTTGATACGATCGAAGAACTGATCGGCAGGGAATATAAGACAAAACTGCTGTTAAATAAGGCAGAATATAATGCTCTACAGGCACAGATCAATCCGCATTTTCTCTATAATACGCTAGATACGATGGGAAGTATTGCACAGATGCAGAACTGCAGGCAGGTCGAAGCACTCTGTCAGTCTTTATCGAATATTTTCCGTTACAGTTTAGATATGAAGCATCCGCTATCTACGATCGCAAAAGAAATGACGCATTTAAAGAATTATATCTATGTCATGGACGTACGGATGCAGGATCATGTCAATTATGTATTTGACATTGCAGAGGAGGTTTTAAAAGCAGAGATTCCAAGGCTTTCGATCCAGCCGCTTGCGGAAAATGCATTAAATCATGGTTTGAGAAACAGCAGAAGGGAGAAATGTATCTGTATCAGGGCAAAAGCCATCGGGGAGGAGATGGAGATCACGGTAGAAGACAATGGTGTGGGTATGCCGGAGGAGAAAGTCAAAAGCCTCTTAGAAACAGAAAGTGTAAGATCGATCGGAATATATAATATACATATGCGTATGAAGATGTTGTATGGGGAAGAATATGGTATTAAGATCAGCAGCAAAGAAGGAGAAGGAACCTGCGTGACATTAAAGATTCCGCAGAATGTAAAAGAGGAATAAGCTATGGAGAAGTTTAAGATACTGATTGCAGATGATGAATACTGGACAAGGGAAAAATTAAGAACGATGATCGACTGGGAAAGCTATGGACTGACACTGTTAGAACCGGCACAGGACGGGGAAGAAGTGCTAAGCAGAATGGAGACAGAGCGTCCCGACATACTGATCACAGACATTAACATGCCATTTTTAACCGGAGTTGACCTGCTGCGTAAGATACAGGAGGAATATCCCGATACCATTCCATTTGTGATCAGCGGCTATGATGATTTTGAGTATGTCAAAGAATCCTTTTTAGCCGGATCGATCAATTATCTGGTAAAACCAGTCAGCCGCATCGACCTTGTCAATGCGATCGTAAAAGCGCTTGATATCGTCGCACAGCGTAACAGGGAGCAGAGAGAAAAAGAAAATGAAAGAGAAATGCTGTTAAGGGCATCTTCACTGATACAGGATCGAGAATTTTCCCAGTTATTAGAACAGCGGGAAATGGCACTGACACCGGATATCACAATGAACAGCAAAGTGGATTTTACAGGGGCAAAACTGTTGTTGATAAAGTTCCATGATATGTCCGGTATCGCAGAAACCTATGGTTATGACAGAAACCGTCTGTCTTTGCATTTAAAAGAAGTGATCCGTGAATATATGCATTTAGAAGACGTTGTGATCTTTAACCATATTTACCGCTCAAATGAGTTTATCCTGATGTCAGAAGCGGAGAGCAGGCTGTTACTCACGAAAGCAAAGGCATTATCAGAAGAATTAAAGCAGATCACAACTTCACCGGTATCTATGGTATTAAATGAAAATACCTGTTCGATGGATAATATCTATCAGGCATATGTACAGGCAGTCGCACTCCTTATGACGCGTGAGTATACGAAAGAGAGTGTCGTATTATCGACCGGAACAAAAGAGAACCAGATGGGAAACGTCAAGAGCCGCATATCCGAATCGCAGATGCAGGAACTTCGGACACTGTTAAAATCAGGCAATAAAGATGCCATCAAAAAGATGTTATTTGAACAGGTGGGAATGAGTCACTGTGACAGTGGGCACTGGCAGTATTTAGAAGTGAAACAGACCTTGCGGCGGATCGTCAGTACATGGGAAGAATGTATGGCAGGAAAAGCAGACAAAAAACAGCCGGTAGAATATGAGGGCATGGTAGAAGCTGCCGATAAAGCAGTAGAAACCTTAGATACGGCATATCTGTGTGAAGTATTAGAAGATATGATCGAATTAGCAGCGGATGCAGCTACTGAAGGCAGCAGTGAGAATACGAAAGAGATCGTCCGTCAGGCAGCCGCATATATCGATACCTATTATTATGAACCGCTGACGCTTTCAGGACTTTCCGAACGGTATCATGTGGAAAATTCTTATTTTTCAAAAGTATTTAGAAAAGAGATGGGAGAGAATCTGATCCATTATCTGTCGAGGACGAGAATAGAAAAAGCAATCGGATATATGCAGCAGGGCAGTACCAATCTTGCCGAGATCGCATTCATGGTCGGATATGATGACTATACCTATTTCAACAAAGTTTTTCGTAAAATGATGGGCGTAGGGCCAAGGGAATACCGTCAGAATATGAAAGAGGATGGCGTATGAAAAGAGCAGGGAGTATCGTTTTTATGGCAGGCATCATATGTATGATGTCAGCCTGCGGAAATTTATACAGTCAGAGTAACGAAGAAACGGAAGATATCTGCTTATCCGTACTCGCAGGACAGTCCACACCGGATGCAGGGATAGAAGATATGATCGATGAAAAAGTAGCAGAGATCTTACCGAATGTCCGTTTAGAGTGGGAATGTGTAGACTGGGGAGATAATTTTGATGCGGAATTAAATGCCAGATTTGCAGCAGGCGATATACCGGATATCATTATCGGAAAAGCACAGGATGTAACGCATAATTATCTGACCGGCAACATTGCTCCGATCGCACCGGAATTGTTAGAAGATATTGAAGATACGGCAAAAGATACCGTGACGATCGATGGAACTGCCTATGGGATTCCTTACAATTTGTGGTATCAGGGAGTCATTTATAATAAGGAAATCTTTAAGCAGTATGGACTAGGCGTTCCAAAGACAAGAGAAGAATTAGATAACATTGTAGAAGTGTTAAAAGCAAATGGTGTTGTGCCTTTCGCTTCACATTTTCAGGAAAATTGGTCAGCCGGAAATATGACGATGCAGTTTATGCTCAATGACATTTTTGCCAAAGATGCAACATGGGGAGATGCATTTAGAAGTGGCAGGGAGAACTTTTTGGGAAACGAAGTGGCAGCGTCCTGTATGGAGTGCAGCAGATATGTGTTAGAGAACAGTTTTGAAGATGCACTCGCAGTCGATCAGGCAGTTTGCGACAACCGTTTTGACAATGGAGAAGCTGCGATGTATGTGACCGGGACATGGTCATTACAGTTTGCCAATCAATATGAAAAATCGGATACCTATGGAATCTTTCCATATCCGAACCTGACCGGAGATGCAAAATTAATACGCGAAACGAATATGACATTTATGAAAAGTGCGGATACACAATATCCGGATGAGATCGATCAGATTTTTCAGATGCTTTTATCCGATGAAGAACTGATGGGAGAGATCTTAAATTATACGCAGACATTCAGTGTCAAAAAAGGATATACCGCAGATTCTCAAAGCCCGCTTTTAAAAGACATCAAAGCCTATGAGGACAGCGGGCAGATGATCGAAGCAACCGTCGGAAATACACAGCTTATCTGGTTTTTTCAGAATGATGTTGCAGAGCAGGAATTATTGTGGTTACAGAAAAAACAGACATTAGAAGATGTACTTACCTATGCGGATGAGCACCGCAGCGAGAGTATGACAGAGTAAAAGTTGGTCAAAAAAGACCAACTTTTTTTTGCAAGAAAGTCCTAATGGCAGTAAGTATGCACAGACTATAATAAGCCTATCAAAAAGATGATCAAAGGAGGAAGTTTTACAATGAGAAGGAAAGTAGTAAGTGCAATGTTACTGTTATCGATGATGGCAGGATTATTTGCAGGATGTGGCAGCAGCACAAGTGAGAGTACAGGTGGAAATACCGGTACGGCAAAAGAGGAAGGCACAGAAGCATCGGATAGTTCAGATGATGCAGGAGATGAAGTGACACTTACCGTATTAGCAGGACAGTCCACAACAGATGCAGGAATCGAAGATATGATCGATGAAGCATTAGCTGAGAAATATCCTGAAGTAACCTTAGAGTGGGAATGTGTAGACTGGGGAAATGATTTCCAGCCGAAGATGCAGCAGTATATGCAGTCAGGACTGCCGGATATTATGATCGGAAAAGCACAGGACGTTGCTACTTATGCACCGCTTGGCGTACTTGGCACGATTGATGATACATATCTTGACAAAGGTTTAGATGCGGCAAGAGAAAACGTTACGATCGATGGAAGTACCTATGGACTTGTATATAACGCATTATATCAGGGCGTGTATTACAACAAGACCATGTTTAAAGAAAATGGCTGGGAGATTCCAAAGACCATGGACGATCTGCAGAAGATCATTGATGACTGTAATGCAAAAGGAATCACACCATTTGCAAGCCATATGGTAGATACATGGTCGATCGGTAATGTCACGATGCAGTTTATGATGAATGATGTATTTAATCATACACCAGACTGGGGCGATCAGTTCCGTGATGGAAAAGTATCATTCTCAGAAGATAAAAATATGCAGACTGCATATCAGTATAACAAACTGATTTTTGACAATACATTCCCGGAAACCTTCTCTACAGAGCAGACAGATTGTGATGCAAAGATGGTATTAGGAGAAGCAGCTATGAAAGTATCCGGTTCATGGTCGATCCAGAACTTCTTAGATATTGATGAGAATTTTGACTTTGGTATCTTCCCATTCCCGAACCAGACAGGAGATTCCAAACTGATCTTTGAGCCGAATATCACAGTTATGACAAGTGCGGCAACCAAACATCAGGATGCGATCGATAAAGTATTAGACGTATTGACATCAGATACAGAATTAGCAACAGAGATCTATGATTATACAAAGACAGCTTCTATGTTAAAAGATGTATCACCGACATTTGAAAACCCAAGTCAGGAAGATATTGATAAATATGCAGCATCAGGAGATATCGTAGACGTAACACTTGGAAATAACCAGTTAGTATGGGGTGGATTTCAGGAAGAAAATGCAAAATATATTGCATCATGGCTTCAGGGTGAGATCAGTTTTGAAGATGCATTAAAAGCATCTGATGATCGTGTAGGAGCAAGTAAAGCAAACTAAGATCTGTACAACATGGAGGCTGCCTGAATTTCTGGCAGCCTCATATCACTAGCTGATAGGAGGACTTCAGGATGAAAGAAAAGCGGTATCTTGGAATGGAGAAAAAATTGGCACGACAGTATTTTATACTGATAGTACCGGGATTTTTGATCTTTACCGTAGGGCTTATCATTCCATTGTTTTTATCATTCCGGTATTCACTGACAGACTGGGATGGTATGTCTGCGAATATGAAGTTTATAGGACTGAAAAATTATATTGATTTATTCCATGATAAGGAATTTATCGAGTCATGGTGGTTTACGGTGAAATTTACGATCGGCAATACGATCATACAGAATATCTGTGCGCTGTTATTTGCAGTCGCATTAGACAGCGGGATCAAAGCACAGAAATTTTATCGGGCAGCATTTTTTATCCCATGTCTGATCAGTGCGGTCATCGTCGGATTTGTATGGCTGAAAATGTATTCGAATGTACTGCCAGCGATCAATCAGTGGCTTGGCACAAATTTTAACTTTATGTTATTTGGAAATGCAAAGACGGTATTAGGAGGACTTCTGATCGCAAATAACTGGCAGTGGATCGGTTACTGGATGCTGATTTATTTAGCGGGATTACAGTCTGTTCCGGCAGAATTATATGAAGCTGCACGCGTGGATGGGGCAGGACCAGTCAAGCGTTTCTTTCATGTGACAATCCCGATGTTAGCACCGGCAATTACGATCTGTGTCGTAGGAATTACGACAGGTTCCTTAAAAGTTTATGATCTGCTCATCTCATCAACTAAGGGCGGTCCGGGAAGAGCGTCTACATCTATCATCTATCAGACCTATACAACAGCGATCAATGGCAGACAGTATGGATATGGTTCTGCAATGACAGTAACACTTGTACTGATGCTGCTTTTAGTTGCACTGATTCAGGTCAAAGGATTAAAGAACAAGGAGGTACAGGCATAATGGCAGTTTTAAAACGTAAAAAGAAACAGGATGACATCACAGCAGCACCTTATACAAAGGCAACGTTTGTGACACAGATCATTATGACCATACTTGCAATTTTGTTCTTATCTCCGTTGGCGATCATTTTAAATTACTCTTTTAAAACAAAAAGAGAGTTGTATTTAAACAGTCCGTTATCTTTGCCGGAAGCATTACAGTTTGGAAATTATGTCAAAGCGTTCGAGAAGTTAAATATGCAGACAACATTTCTAAATACATTATTTTACACAGCAGCAAGTGTTCTGATCTTAGCACTCTTATGTGGAACGACTGCATGGGCGATCGCAAGAGGAAAAGGAAAATTTTTCAAGTTTGCCTATATCTATTTTATCATTGGAATACTGATTCCATATCAGGCATTATTTTTACCGATCTATACGATCGGCTATAAGTTAAACCTGACAAATACCAGACATGGGATCATTTTTATGTATGTGGCAACAGGAATCTCATTTGGGGTATTTTTGATGAACAGTTTTATGAGTACGGTTCCGTTAGAATTAGAAGAATCTGCAAGAATCGATGGCTGTTCCGTATTCCGCACCTATTTTTCCGTGGTACTTCCACTGTTAAAACCGGCAATGGCAACACTGATCATCATGCAGTCTTTCCAGATCTGGAATGACTATCTTTTGGCTAGTCTGTATGTGAGCAAGAAGCAGTTAAAGACATTGACGGTAGCCATTCAGTCACTTTTTTCTGCACAGACAAGTGATTATACAACAGCCATGGCAGCAATCGTCATATCGGTACTGCCGATCGCTATTTTATTCTTATCTTTGCAGAAATATTTCATAAAAGGAATGACAGTAGGGGCTGTGAAAGGGTAAAATAAGGACAGGGGTAAGATCAGCAATCAAATAGGAGGTTTTTATGAAAGCAAAAGTATTCAAAAGAGTGTTGTCTTTGACACTTGCGGCAAGTCTTATGGTGATACCAATACCGCAGAATGTCAAAGCAGAAGTAACCGTACCTGATCCGTATTATGAATTTACCTTTGATGAGGGAGTAACGGATAATAAGGTAGAAAATGAAGGTACAAAAACAGGGGTAACAGCAGAGATCAAAGGAAGTGCGGCAGGACTTGGTGTCATGGAAGATGAAGTGCGTGGCAACCATGTATTAAACCTGCCGGGTGGTTCAACAAACGGAGCAGAAGAAGGAAGACTTGTGCTGCCGGATGATATGTTTTCTGATGTAACAGATGCAGGATTTGCATTTTCATTCTGGATCAATATTGATGGAAATGCAAGCCAGTACAGCCGTATCTTTTCCGGTACAGTCAATGGACAGAATTCTGATGCAGGTGGTGGCAGCTGGAATGCACCGGAATTTGCATTTGTAGCCGGAAGTGAAAGTGCATCTGACCTTGGAAGCGGACAGGGTGGTTATCATACCTCTGTATATCTTCCGGACCGGAGTGCACAGTTAAAATTAGTCTGGAGTAAACAGTTTTCAAGAAATACATGGCAGCATGTAACGATCAGCGTTTCACCGACAAGCTATGATGTTTATTTAGACGGAGAATCTGTTCCGATCACTTATGACCGAAACAGCAATCAGAGTGCGATCTTAGGTACTTTATTTGCAGATGGTGCAAAGGTATTAAAACAGTACAAATACTGTGCGATCGGTTCTTCTGTTTATCAGACAGATAAAGATTTAAAAGCAAAATTAGATGAGTTCCGTTTTTATAATACGGCACTGACAAAAGAGCAGGCAAAAACCGCTTATGACAGTTATGCAGTCAGGGACAGTGTAGTAGAATCCCTGCGCAGTAAAGTGGCAGAAGCAAAAGAAAAGAGTATCAGTTTTTATACAAAAGAAAGCTATGAAGTATTGAGTGATGCAATCGCAGAAGGAGAAGAAGGTATTGAAAATCCGGTAACAGAAGCGAATGTCAACCGTCTGATCTCAAATATTGATACAGCACTTGCAGGTCTTGTCTATTATACAGGGATCACTGCTGATACTGCATTTTCACTTGAACAGCTTGCGAATGAAACCGCAGAGGCAAAAGGTCTGCTTGCCGGAGGCGGATTATCTGCAGAAAGTGAAACAGCATTAGAACAAGCCATTACAGCAGCAGATGCAGCACTAGCAGCAGAAAATGACCAGAAAGCAGTGGATGAAGCTCTGATTGCGATCAGAAAGGCAGTCGGGGAAAAATCATATGGTTCCACTTTACATTTTGATGCAGATCCGAAAAACAGTAAGAGTGAAGTGTTCCATGGTTCAACCGGATTCTTATACGGAGTCAGTGAAGTCGGTGTACCGTCTGCAGATCTGATAAAAGCAATCCAGCCTAAGATCTTAGTGCAGAAAGCCGCAGACGGACAGCAGCATCCATCAGGTGATGGTTACCGCCTGACACCATACTTAGAAGAATGTGGTGTGGAAAATATCCAGATCTATTTACAGGACTATTATTTAGAGTGGCCATACGAGTCAAACGGAATCGACGATTACAATACAAAAGCAGGGCAGATCGTAACGAAGATGTTAGATGGCAAAAGTGATGAAGAAATCGCAAAATACAGTTTTGTTATCTTCAATGAGCCGGATGGTATCTGGTATAACAACAAAGTCGATCAGATGTGCAATGACTGGCTGACGATCTATACCACGATCAAAGATATCTGTCCGGATGCAAAAGTAGCAGGTCCGAATTTCTCTGTTTATAACAGCAGTGCTTACCGTAAATTCTTTTCATTCTGTAAGACGAATAACTGTCTGCCGGAATATATCACATGGCATGAATTACAGAAAGATAAGCTGACAAGTTTTGCATCCCACTGTAAAGAAGTAAAAGAGATGGTTGCAACTTATTATGCAGGCTCTACGATCGAACCGGTCATCTTTGTCAATGAAACCGTAAACTTTGATGATGTAGGAAATCCGGGAGCACTTGTAAACTGGCTTTCTATCTTCGATGAAGAAGATGTGTATGCATCCCTGCCATACTGGGGACTTGCAAATTCCATGAATGAACTTGCAGCAGATACAAATAAACCAAATGGTGCATGGTGGGTATACAAATGGTATGCACAGATGACAGGAAATAAGACACCGCTGACACTTGAAAATATTGGAAATCCAAGTGCATATGGCAGATTATACGGTCTGACAAGCGTCGATGATGATGCACAGATGGTTTACAGTTTGTTTGGCGGTCAGGCAGGAAAACAGACCGTAAGCATAGAGAATCTGACTTCAACAAAGACATTTGAAGGTGCAGATATGGTGCATGTTAAGATCTACAGCACAAAATATACCGGACATCATGGGTTTGCAGATGAGATTCCGATGGAATATGAAGGAAATCTGCCACTTTCCGGCGATAATCTGATCTTTACCATCAAAGATGCAGAATTGATGGATGCTTATTTTGCGATCATTACTCCGGCAACAAGTGATAAAGTGACAGCTATCAGTGCCTATGAGAAAAACTATGAACAGACCTATGAGGCAGAAGATGCCGAACTGATCGGAAATGCAACTGCATATACAAAAGCAAACGGTGGAGATCTTGCCCGTTCAAATCGTGCAGAGGTAGGAAATATGAATACGGAAAACGATGGTGTGAAATTTACTGTTGATGTGCCGCAGGACGGCAGATACCGTATGAATATCTATTACAGCAGTCAGGCTCCACAGGTGGATGCCCTGACACTCGATTACGTTGCAACAGGTGGACAGAACCGTGCAGTTGGTGCACTTTCCACCCATACACTTTCCATAGATGGTGGTACACCACAGGAGATCGTCTATGATTCTACCGTAAAATGGGGCTATTATAATTACAAGACCGTTTATGTGGATCTGACAGCAGGCACACATACGGTGCAGTTGATGTATAAAGGCGAGAGCCAGAATGGCAAGAATGTCAATTCCATGCTGTGTGCATTATTAGATAAGATCGATCTTGTTTATGAACCGGATACAGCAAAAGTCATTATCGTAGAACCGGAAGAATTCACTGCATCACAGAGCGGATATAAACTTGCTTATAGTGAAACATACAGTGGTGCAGGAGCAGCCGTTGGAAGTGGTGCATTAGAATTTTATGTAAGCGTTCCAAGAGATGGCTATTATGCAGTCGGCACAAAAGGAAATGGAACAGCCGTATTAAAGAAGAACCGTATCCATTATGCAAATGATGCAAAAGCAGAATCAGCCGTAACGGTCGATCAGATGAAATTATTAGATCTTACGATCGGAAATGAGAATTCCGGCATGGTATATTTAACGGCAGGTATCAACGGAATGAGCGTTGAAGGTAAAGACCTTACATTAGATCAGATCACCTTTACTGAAGTAACAGAGGCAACTGAAGGAAATTCGATCACGATCGAGGCAGAGGATTGTCAGTTATCCGGTCAGGATGCCGGGGACACATATACCTATCTGCCGGGAAGTGCAGCCGTACCAAAAGTGATCACAAATGCCTATGCATCGAATGAAAAAGCAGTAGAGGGATTCCGCTGTGGTAAAAACAATACATTATCCTTTACCGTTACAGTTCCGGAAGCAGGTGATTATAAACTTTCCGTCACTTATGCAAATGATGAACCGGCACCGGTGATGAAAAAACAGGATGGTGGCAGCTATGTACACCCATACAATACGGATTTAGTAGAGCGTTATGCACAGATCGCAGTTAACGGCACAACACCACAGACGGTTTATTTCAAAAATACATTATGCTGGGATAGCTACAAAAATACAGTTATTGATGTGACACTGAAAAAAGGCAGCAATACGATCGTAGTATCTAATGATAATTCTTACAAATTCAGTGCATTACAGGACGATTTTACACCAAGATTTGATAAGTTCGTGATCGCACCTGCTACAACAACAAAGATGAAACTGCCGGCATATATACCGGATACAAAAGGTGATATACCACAGCCGACACCGCCTGATACGTCACAGGGTAACCAGAATACAGGAAATACAACTGGAAATACCACAGATACAGCAAAAGATACCACAAGTGAAGTTACATTAAATGCAGCAGCCTTCTTAACAGACAATGCAGGACTTCCGACAGGCAATAAAGAGGAATCTAAAAATTCTGTATTTGCAGCATTATCTGCAAGAGTCACAAAGGCAGCAAAAACATCAAATAAGATCAAGTGGAATAAAGTCAAAGATGCAGACGGTTATGTCGTATTTGGCGGTAAGTGCAACATCGGTAAGCAGAAGAATAAGTTTAAAGTCTTAACGATCATCAAAGGAAATAGCACAACTTCTTATACACATAAGAGTTTAAAGAAGGGCACGTATTATAAATATATCGTTCAGGCATACAAAGTGACTGACGGAAAGATACAGATACTTTCCACTTCAAAAACCATACATTCTGCAACAACAGGCGGCAAGTATGGAAATGTCAAGTCTTTAACACTGAATAAGAAAAATGTGAAACTGAAAAAAGGTGGTAAATTTACATTACGTGTCACAGAAAAGAAAACCACAAAGAATATGATGCGTCACCGTGCGGCTGCATTTGAATCAAGTAATACAAAGATCGCAACAGTAAATAGCAAAGGTGTGGTCAAAGCAAAGAAAAAGGGCAGCTGTAACATTTATATCTATGCCCAGAATGGTATTTATAAGAAAATAAAAGTCACAGTAAAATAACATAAAATGAGGAATGAGCATGGCAGAAAAGATATTACAGGAATACCGGTTAGGTGATATGACTGCAAGATATCTTTTAGAGGATGAAAGCGGGAAGGTCGGATTTTTACTGCTCCCTTTTGTCCTTTCTGCAAAGGCGGCAGAATATAAAGGAAAGATCGAGCCGTTAGTGCAGATGAAATTGACAGGGGATATCTATAACGAAGCATATGCAATGGGAAATTCCATGCGAAACAGTGAAACTGTCCGCAGGCTTCGTTATTGCAGGCAGCAGGTAGAAAAAGAACAGGGCAGGATCTGTATTGCTACCATATTAGAAGATGACAGAGGTTACGAAGTTACACACAATCTGATCTGGAAAGAACAGACACCATATGTCCGGATATTTTGTGAATTTAAAAATCAGGGAAGTAAAGATGCAGACCTTGAAATGTTTGAAAGTTTCTCTTTAGGAGGACTTTCCCCGTATATGGAAGGGGACGGTTATGAAACTTTACAGATCTACAGACTTAGAAGTGTCTGGAGTCAGGAAGGACGCTTAGAAGTCATTCCGGTAGAGGATCTGCAGTTAGAGCCGGCATGGGAACCACATGCCGTACGCTGCGAAAAGTTTGGACAGACGGGATCAATGCCTGTCAATGGTTACTTTCCATTTGCGGCGATCGAAGATACAAAGCATCATGTATTCTGGGGTGCACAGATCGCACATCCGGCATCATGGCAGATCGAGTTATACAGAAAAGATGAAGGGCTTAGTATGAGCGGTGGTTTAGCAGACAGGGATTTCGGACACTGGCTAAAGACGATCCCTGCTAGAGAAAGTTTTCGTACACCGGAGGCGATCGTAAGTACTGCGCATACAGATTCGATCGATGTATTTACGGGCAGACTTACAGAAGCAGCAAAAGAAAGAATGGAACATACTCCTGATTCTGAAAAAGATCTGCCGGTCATTTTTAATGAATACTGTACGACATGGGGCAATCCGTCCCATGAAAATATCGCGGCGATCGTTGATCAGATCAAAGAAAAAGGTTTCGGCTATTTTGTCATAGACTGTGGCTGGTATAAAGAAAAAGATGTGCCATGGGATATTGGCATGGGAGATTATGAAGTATCGAAAGAATTGTTTCCGGACGGACTGCAAAAGACAGTAGATCTGATCAAAGATGCCGGCATGGTGCCGGGAATCTGGTTTGAGATCGAAACCGTCGGCAGTGCAGCAAGGGCATATCAGGATACATCACATCTGCTGCATAAAGATGGAGCAGTCCTTACAAGTTATTTCCGGAGATTCTGGGATATGCGTGATCCGTATGTAGAGGACTATCTGACGAAAAAAGTCATCGGAACGTTAAAGACCTATGGATTTGGCTATATGAAGATCGATTACAATGAAACGATCGGAATCGGCTGTGATGGAGCAGAATCATTAGGAGAAGGCTTACGTCAGAATATGGAACAAAGTCAGGCATTTATTGAGAAAGTAAAGCGGGAGATACCAGATATCATATTAGAAAACTGTGCCTCCGGCGGACATCGCCTGGAGCCTTCCTTAATGGCACAGATGAGCATGGCTTCTTTTTCTGATGCACATGAATGTCAGGAAATACCGATCATAGCCGCAAACCTGCATCGGGCGATCCATCCGGCACAGAGCCAGATCTGGGCGGTGATCCGTGAAACAGATTCCTTAAAACGGATCGCATATTCTGTGATCAATACATTTTTAGGACGGATGTGCATTTCCGGGGATGTATTGCATTTAAGCAAAGAGCAGTGGAACGTGGTCGAAGACGGCATGGCATTTTACCGGACGATCGCTCAGGTGATCGCAGATGGCCAGTCGTACCGTTTTGGAACAAAAATCAAAAGCGCCAGACATCCGAAAGGCTATCAGGCAGTTGTCCGTATCGGAAAAGAACATCAGGCATATGCATTGATCCACACGTTTGCCGGCGCATTGCCACAGAGAATCGAAATTCCCCTGCCGGAAGATAAAACCTATCAGATAGAAGAAATTTTCAGTGATACAAAAGAGAAGGCAGTCATTACCGATGGAATGCTTCTGTATGAACCAAAGGAGAATTTTAAAGCAGTTGCTGTCCGGTTATCCTATAAAATATAAGAAAGATAAGAAGAGAAAGTATCATCTGATGCTTTCTTTTTTTGGCTAATTTATATATTTTTTTGTACAAGACAGAGGAATCTATTGTAAAAATATATGAAATATAGTACAATCTTACTATGCGAAAAAATGCAAAGGAGAGGATGCTATGAAGTTAAGAGGCAGGATTACACTGAAGGCAAAGATGCTGATACTGGTCATTGAGATTTTGATCATAAGCGGTTATGGATTAGTAGCCGGAACGCATAATATGGATGCGGTAGGAGAGAGCGTTGTAGAACAGATGACTGCTTATGTGCAGCAGAACCGGTTAAACATCAATGAGGACGAGATACAGAAGATAGAAACAGAGGTTGGAGATAAGATCCAAAAAGAGATGAAGTCAAGGCAGAACAGCTTTTTTTCTGTGCTGTTAGTATTGTCACTGTTATGCGATGCATGGGTATTATATCTGACGATCGATATTAACAGGGATCTTAAGAAAAACGTTGTATTTGCAAAAAAAATGGGTGCTGGAGATTTTACGGAACGCGTGGACAGCAATACTTTGCAGCGGAAGGATGAATTTGGAGAACTTGCAGACAGTATGAAGAATATTTCACATAATATGCGGCATCTGATCGGATATGTACAAAGAGAAGCAGATATGCTAGATGAAACCGTACGTGTTGCAGAGGAGAATATGAGTGAGTTAGTTGGCGGGATCGAGCATGTTTCAGGCACAACACAGGCACTTGCAGCGGGTACACAGGAAACAGCATCTTCTGCAGAGGCTGTTAATACATTATCTGAAGACATTGAAAGTGCTGCAAGAGATATCGCATCACATGCACAGGAAGGCAATGCGAAAGTCGATGAGATCCACAGACGTGCAGCTGATTCTAAAGAAAGTGTGGCGGCAAGCAGGATGAAGACAGATCAGGTACATTCCGAGATCGCTTCAAGTTTGGCAGAGGCACTTGAAAACGTAAAGGTAGTAGAACAGATCGAAGTATTAGCAGATGCGATCATGGGCATTACATCACAGACGAATCTTCTGGCATTAAATGCATCCATTGAAGCAGCAAGAGCAGGTGAAGCAGGAAAAGGATTTGCAGTAGTTGCAGATGAGATCCGTAATCTGGCAGAACAGTCTGCAAGTACAGTTGCAAATATTCAGGAGATCACAGATAAAGTGCGTGCCGCAGTTGCAAGGCTGGTAAAAGATACAGAGAGCCTGCTGGCATTTGTCGGAAATGATGTATCGGATAGTTTTGATGGGTTTGAAAAACTTGCAGATTCCTATAATGAAGATGCAAATTATGTGGAAGGTCTGGTCACGGATTTTAGTGCGGCATCCCAGCAGCTGTTAGCATCTGTAACAGGTGTAACAGCTTCAATCGGAGAAGTGACAAAGGCAGCCGGTGACGGGGCAGCAAATACAGAGACTATCGCAGACCGTATTGGAGATATCAATGCAGAGGCTGCTAAAATGCAGGAGATTATGAAAGGTGCACAGGAAGCTGCAGCACAATTAAGGGCAGACACGAAGAAATTTACTGTTGCCTAGTTAAGAGGGGGCTATACTATGATACTGGATATATCAGGTCTGGATTCACAGGTATTTTCGGCTATTACAGATACATCCGATAGAAATTATGTCTATATGTGCAATATGCAGACAAATGTTTCGAGATGGTCAAAAAATGCTGTAGATTACTTTGGACTGCCGGGAGAATATATGTATGATGCCGGCAGCATCTGGGAGCAGCATGTACACCCTGATGATATTGCAGTTTACAGAGAGCAGATCGATGATATATTTTCAGGAAGATCGCAAAAACATCACTTTGAGTACAGGGCAAAGAACAAGACCGGTGAATATGTGACCTGTACCTGTATAGGGAGAGTTTTAAAGGGAGAGGGTAGCAGACCGGATCTGTTTGCCGGAACCATCGAAAACCATGGGATCATGGATAATATTGATGCAACAACAAATTTATATAATATTTACGAACTGAGTAACAAAATCTTGTTTGGCATACAATGCAGGAAGAATATCTGTCTGTTAATGGTCGGGGTCAATCATTTTTCAGATATCAATGATATTTACGGATATGATACCGGCAATGTGATATTGAAGACGATTGCAGCAGATTTTTTGGATGCAGTCCATTATCAGGGCAGTGTATACCGTATGGATGGGGTGCGTTTTGCTTTTTATTTTGAAAATAAGGATAAAGAATGGATCACGGAATTTTATGATGAATTGAAGCAGAATATTAAGAAACAGCAGATACTAAAAGAAAAACCGATTGCAATCACATTTTCAGCCGGAGCAGTCATACTCGATGATAATGCAGGGATACATTCTGTTCTGACAGGACTTTCCTATGCATTTTCCCTGTCAAAGCATGACAGACATGGGGAGCTTGTATTCTTTGATACAGATACAATGGATCATGGCAGACGTAATCTGGAATTATTAGAAACCTTAAGGCACAGCGTACTGAATGGCTGCAGGGGATTTTATCTGAACTATCAGCCGATTGTCAGTGTAGAGGACGAAACGATCATAGGAATGGAAGCGTTGCTGCGCTGGAAAAATGACAGATTCGGAGAAGTGCCGCCGGGGGTCTTTATCCGCTGGTTAGAAAATGATGCCTGTTTTTACGAACTGGGTAACTGGATCTTAGAGAGGGCGCTGACCGAGGGAAAGCCGATCATTGCGAAGTGGAAAGATTTTGTGATCAATGTCAATATTGCCTATCCACAGATGGAACGTGTTGGATTTATCGAAGCGCTTTCCTCCATATTGGAGAAAGTAGAGTTTCCACCGGAAAATCTCTGTATTGAATTAACAGAGCGATGCCGGACATTAGAGCAGAATTTTTTGACACAGCAGATTAAACAGATTAAGGATATGGGGATCAAAGTGGCATTGGATGATTTTGGAACAGGATTCTCTTCATTAGATGTTTTGAGTTATCTTCCGGTAGATACCTTAAAGATCGACCGTGGGTTTGTCGCAGGCATAAGCGAAAAAATTGCAAATCAGGTAATCGTACGGTCTGTCGCACAGTGCGCCAATGAATTGGGTGTCAAGGTCTGTGTGGAAGGGATCGAGGACCGGGAATTAGCGGATTTCTTAAAACCATATGGACCGGGAAGCTATCAGGGATATTACTTTTCAAGACCGATCAGTATTGAAAAACTAAAGGAAAAGTATATGAAGTAAAGGAATACATATGGCAGAGTCTAGTAATGGAAAACAGCTCAAGTACTTTCAACTGATGGAAGACTTAAAGGAGCAGATCATTTCGGGAAAAATAAAAGCAGGAGAGAAGCTGCCTTCGGAAAATGAACTTTCACAGAATTATCAGGTCAGCAGACAGACTGTTCGGAAAGCACTGGCTATATTACAGAATGCAGGATATATCTATGCAGAACATGGGAGGGGGACATTTTGTTCCGAACTGCTGCGGCATACACATAACTCGAAAAATATTGCGGTGATCACGACGTATCTGTCGGATTATATTTTTCCCCGTGTCATACAGGGAATCGACAGTGTGCTGACTGCAGAGGGGTACAGCATCATCTTAAAGAATACAAGAAATTCGAGAAGCCGTGAAGCACAGTATTTAGAGGAATTATTACAAAAAGATATCGACGGCATCATCATAGAACCGAGCAAGAGCCAGATTTTTTGCAGACATATGCATCTGTACCGCAAATTAGAAGAATTTCAGATACCCTATGTATTTATACAGGGGTGTTTTCCACAGATGCGTGACAAACCGCATATCTTAATGGATGACTGCAAGGGCGGCTATATGATCACACACTACCTGATCTCATTAGGACACCGTAAGATCGCAGGCGTATTCAAAGCAGATGATATGCAGGGGCAGAACCGCCACAAGGGATATGTCATGGCATTGCAGGAGGCAGGGATCCTGTACGATGCGGAAATGGTTGTCTGGTATCATACAGAAGACAGAAAGATCCATCCATATGAAAGCATTAAGGAATTAGCAGGACAGAAACAGGAAATGGACGCAGTTGTCTGCTACAATGACCAGACTGCTGTACAAGTGATCCGGGCATTAAAAGAAGAAGGGCTCCGTATACCGGAAGATGTTTCCGTCACAGGATATGATAATTCCCATATTGCCAATCAGGAAGGATTACAGCTTACCACGATCGCCCACCCGCAGGAAAAATTAGGAGAAATGGCAGCAGAGTTATTGCTTGAACTATTGCACAATGGGGAGCAGGAAAAGCCGCAGAGTGTACTGATCGAACCGGAACTTATCATCGGCAATTCATGCAGACAGATCCATGCAGATCAGGAGTAAAAAGTCAAACAGAAACGTGTAGTAATAGTTACCAGATTTTTCGAATATTTATTGTTAAAAATGTAGAGAAAAAACAACTTGTATATATGTGCGTACAAGTTATATGATGGAAGTAGGATTGCGAGAGTTTAAATATAAGTATCAATGTATAGGAGGATAATAAAAATGTTATTACAGAAAGAGTACAAGTTTTGGTTTTGTACAGGTTCACAGGATCTCTACGGTGATGAGTGCCTTGCAAAAGTAGCAGAACATTCCAAAAGAATCGTAGATGAACTGAACAGATCAGGCATTCTGCCATATGAAGTTGTATGGAAACCAACCCTTATCACAAATGAGCTGATCCGTAAGACTTTTAACGAAGCAAACGCAGATGAAACCTGTGCAGGTGTGATCACATGGATGCATACTTTTTCGCCGGCAAAATCATGGATCTTAGGTTTGCAGGAATACCGCAAACCATTGATGCATTTCCATACACAGTTCAATGAAGAACTTCCATATGATACGATCGATATGGATTTTATGAACGAGAACCAGTCTGCACATGGTGACAGAGAATACGGTCATATCGTAAGCAGAATGAGGATCGAGCGTAAAGTTGTTGTCGGACACTGGAGTGATCCGGTCGTTGTAGGCAAGATCGCTTCTTGGATGCGTACAGCAGTAGGTATCATGGAAAGTAGCCATATCCGCGTAATGCGTGTGGCAGACAACATGAGAAACGTAGCCGTAACCGAAGGCGATAAAGTAGAAGCACAGATTAAATTCGGCTGGGAAGTAGATGCTTATCCGGTAAATGAGATCGCAGAAGCAGTTGCAGCCGTATCTGCATCTGATACAAATGCTTTAGTAGATGAATATTATGATAAATATGACATTCTCTTAGAAGGCAGAGATCCGGAAGAATTCAAGAAACATGTTGCAGTCCAGGCACAGATCGAGATCGGATTCGAGAGATTCTTAAAAGAGAAGAACTATCAGGCAATCGTTACACACTTTGGTGACTTAGGTGCATTAAAACAGCTTCCGGGACTTGCTATCCAGAGATTGATGGAAAAAGGTTACGGATTCGGTGCAGAAGGTGACTGGAAAGTTGCAGCAATGGTACGTCTGATGAAGATCATGACAGCCGGCATGAAAGATGCAAAAGGAACTTCCATGTTAGAAGATTATACATACAACCTTGTAAAAGGAAAAGAAGGTATCTTAGAGGCTCATATGCTTGAAATCTGCCCATCTATCGCAGACGGCCCGATCAGCATTAAGTGCCAGCCGTTATCCATGGGAGATAGAGAAGATCCGGCAAGACTTGTATTTACCTCTAAAGAGGGACATGGTATTGCCACATCCCTGATCGACCTTGGCAACCGTTTCCGTCTGATCATCAACGATGTTGAGTGCAAGAAGACAGAGAAACCGATGCCAAAACTTCCAACAGCTACAAACTTCTGGACACCGGAACCGGATATGTATACAGGAGCTGAAGCCTGGATTCTTGCAGGTGGAGCACATCATACTGCATTTACTTATGACTTAACTGCAGAGCAGATGGGTGACTGGGCAAATGCAATGGGAATCGAAGCAGTTTATATTGACAAAGATACAAAGATCCGTGATTTCAAGAGAGATCTGATGTTAGGAGAAGTATTCTATCGTTAGCATACAATCATAATGATCCTTATGCAGCAGCAGATGGGTTACAGTTCACAAAAAAATGTGGGCTGTAAATTCAGGCGGCTGCATTGGCATATAAAAAATAAAAAGAGAAGGAGAAATAAGACCATGAAATTTTTTATTGATACTGCAAATGTAGATGATATTCGAAAGGCAAATGATATGGGGGTTATCTGTGGCGTTACAACAAACCCATCCCTGATCGCAAAAGAAGGCAGAGATTTTAATGAAGTGATCAAAGAGATCACATCGATCGTAGACGGCCCGATCAGCGGAGAAGTAAAAGCTACAACAGTAGATGCAGAGGGAATGATCAAAGAAGGACGTGAGATTGCAAAGATCCATCCGAATATGGTTGTTAAGATCCCAATGACAGTTGAAGGGTTAAAAGCAGTAAAAGTATTAGCAAAAGAAGGCATTAAGACAAATGTAACATTAATTTTCTCTGCAAATCAGGCATTGCTTGCAGCAGAGGCAGGAGCTACTTATGTTTCTCCATTCTTAGGAAGATTAGATGATATCAGCCAGCCGGGTATTGACCTGATCCAGACGATCGCAGAGATCTTTGATATCTATGGATATGAAACAGAGATCATCGCAGCATCTGTTCGTAACCCGATCCATGTAACAGACTGCGCATTAGCAGGTGCAGATATCGCAACTGTTCCATACAAAGTAATCGAGCAGATGACAAAACATCCATTGACAGATCAGGGAATTGAGAAATTCCAGGCAGATTATAAGGCAGTATTTGGCGAATAAGCAGCGGGGGATGATAGCATGAACAAATTAGAACTTCAGAAAACGGCAGTAGAAGTCCGTAAAGGAATCGTAACTTCCGTACACAGCGCAAAGGCAGGACATCCGGGTGGATCGCTGTCAGCAGCAGATATTTTTACCTATTTATATTTTGAAGAAATGAACATTGATCCGAAAGATCCGAAAAAAGCAGACCGTGACCGTTTTGTATTGTCTAAAGGACATACAGCACCGGGGCTTTATTCTGCACTTGCAAACCGCGGATATTTTCCGGTAGATGATCTTTTGACACTTCGTCATACAGGCAGCTATTTACAGGGACATCCTGATATGAAGCATATTCCGGGTGTTGATATGTCATCCGGTTCTTTAGGACAGGGCTTATCAGCAGCAGTTGGTATGGCACTTGCAGGAAAAATGGACAAAAAAGATTATCGTGTATATGCATTATGCGGTGATGGAGAGATCCAGGAAGGTCAGATCTGGGAGGCGGCTATGTTTGCCGGACACCGTAAGTTAGATAATCTCGTAGTGATCGTAGATAATAACAATTTACAGATCGACGGTCCGATCGATGAAGTATGTTCACCATATCCAATCGATAAAAAATTTGAGGCATTCAATTTCCATGTGATCAATATCGACGGAAATGATTTTGATGAAATTGCAGCAGCGTTCAAAGAAGCAAGGGAAACCAAAGGAATGCCGACAGCGATCATTGCACATACCGTAAAAGGAAAAGGCGTTTCTTATATGGAAAATCAGGCTGGATGGCATGGAAAAGCTCCAAATGATGAAGAATACCAGATCGCAATGGAAGATTTGAAGAAAGCAGGTGAAGCATTATGTCAGTAATCGAAAATATCAAAGATCTGCCAAAGATTGCAACCCGTGATAGTTACGGCAACGCATTAGTAGAACTTGGCAAAGAAAAAGACAACTTAGTAGTATTAGATGCTGACCTTGCAGCAGCTACCAAAACAGGTATATTCAAAAAAGCTTTTCCGGACAGACACATTGACTGTGGTATCGCAGAAGCAAATATGACAGGAATTGCAGCAGGTATGTCAACTTGTGGAAAAGTGCCATTTATCAGCACATTCGCAATGTTTGCAGCAGGACGTTCCTATGAGCAGGTGCGTAATTCCATCGGGTATCCGCACTTAAACGTGAAGATCGGGGCAACTCATGCAGGAATCTCTGTAGGAGAAGACGGAGCAACCCATCAGTGTAATGAAGATCTTGCACTTATGCGTGTGATCCCGGGCATGGTTGTGATCAATCCATGTGATGATATTGAAGCAAAAGCAGCCGTACGTGCCGCTTATGAACATGACGGTCCTGTTTATATGCGTTTTGGACGTTTGGCAGTTCCGGTTATCAATGATAGAGAAGATTACAAGTTTGAACTTGGAAAAGGTGTTGTTTTACGTGAAGGTAAAGACATCACGATCTTTGCGACAGGTCTGTGTGTTGTAGAAACACTGCTTGCAGCAGAAAAATTAGCAGCAGACGGAATCGATGCAGAAGTGATCAACATCCATACGATCAAACCGATTGATGAAGAACTGATCACAGCATCTGCAGCAAAGACAGGCAGGGTATTTACGGTAGAAGAACATTCAATTATCGGTGGACTCGGATCAGCAGTTTCAGAAGTGCTTTCAGAGAAACAGCCGACAAAAGTAACCAGAATCGGTGTCAACGATGTATTCGGTGAATCCGGTCCTGCAGTAGAATTATTACATAAATATGGTTTAGATGCCGAAGGCATTTATAATAAAGTAAAAGAAACAGTATAGAACTGTAACATGGAGGAAAAGGACAATGAGTCAGAAAGAGGCAATCGCAGCAGGAAAGACAGCCCTTGGTATTGAGTTTGGTTCAACCAGGATCAAGGCAGTATTGATCGGAGAGGATCATGTACCACTTGCATCAGGAAGCCATGAATGGGAAAATCAGTTTGAAAATGGTGTATGGACATACAGCTTAGACGCAATCTGGAATGGATTGCAGGACTGCTACAGAGATTTAGCAGCAGATGTCAAAGCAAAATATGATGAAACAATCACAAGCATCGGATCTATCGGATTTAGTGCAATGATGCATGGTTATATGGCATTTGATAAGAATGATGAACTGTTAGTTCCATTCCGTACATGGAGAAATACCATTACAGAAGAAGCAGCAGACAAGCTGACAGCAGAATTGAACTTCAATATTCCACAGAGATGGAGTATCTCCCATTTATATCAGGCAATCCTAAATAAAGAAGACCACGTAAAAGACGTAACATTCTTTACAACATTAGCCGGTTATATCCACTGGAAATTGACAGGAGAGAAGATCCTTGGTGTTGGTGATGCATCCGGTATGTTCCCAATCGACAGTACAACCAGAGATTACGACGTAAAGATGCTAAAAAAATTCGATGCATTAGTTGCACCATATAACTTCTCATGGAAATTAGAGGAGATCTTACCAAAAGTATTATTAGCAGGTGACAATGCAGGAACACTTACAGAAGAAGGAGCAAAACTCTTAGATACCACAGGAAACTTAAAAGCCGGTATTCCGGTATGCCCACCGGAAGGTGATGCAGGAACAGGTATGGTAGCAACGAACAGTGTAGCAGTAAGAACAGGAAATGTATCTGCCGGAACTTCTGTATTTGCAATGATCGTATTAGAGAACGCATTAAAGAAAGTACATCAGGCAATCGACTTAGTAACAACACCAACCGGTGATGCAGTTGCTATGGTGCATTGTAACAACTGTACTTCCGACTTAAATGCATGGGTTGGACTGTTCCGTGAGTTCGCAGAGAGCTTTGGTATCGAAGTAGATATGAACAAACTCTTCTCCGTACTTTACAACAAAGCATTAGAAGGCGATCCGGACTGCGGCGGTTTATTAGCATACAACTATTTCTCCGGTGAGAGCATCACAGGATTTGAAGAAGGAAGACCGTTATTTGCAAGAAGCTCAGAGAGCAACTTCAATCTTGCTAACTTTATGAGAGTTCATTTATTTACAGCACTTGGTGCTTTAAAGAATGGTCTTGATATCCTCTTAAAAGAAGAAGATGTAAAAGTAGACAAGATCTATGGACATGGTGGATTGTTCAAGACTCCGGTTGTAGGACAGAGAATCATGGCAGCAGCTATGGACACACCGGTATCTGTTATGGAAACAGCAGGTGAAGGTGGTGCATGGGGTATTGCCGTATTAGCAGCTTACATGAATAATAAAGCAGATGGCGAATCTTTAGCAGATTATCTGAACAACAAAGTCTTTGGCGGTGAAGCAGGTATCACAGAGAATCCTGTAGCATCTGATGTCAAAGGATTTGATGATTTCTTAAAGACTTACAATGCAGGACTGCCGATCGAAAGAGCAGCAGTTGAGTGCTTAAAGATGGAATAAGGAAGGAAAAAACAATGCTTGAAGAATTAAAAAAACAGGTATATGAAGCAAATATGGAATTACCGCGTCGTGGACTGATCACCTATACATGGGGAAATGTCAGCGGGATCGACAGAGAAACAGGTTATTTTGTAATCAAACCAAGTGGTGTGGATTATGATAAATTAACACCGGACGATATGGTTGTTATGGACTTAGAAGGCAACAAGATCGAAGGAAGATATAAACCGTCATCTGATACACCGACCCATTTAGAGTTATATAAGAAATATCCAGAGATCGGTGGTGTTGTACATACACATTCACCGGAAGCAACTTCATGGGCACAGGCTGGAAGAAGTATTCCATTATACGGAACTACACATGCAGATTATTTCTATGGAGAAATCCCATGTGCAAGAGTACTGACACAGGAAGAAATTGATGAGGGATATGAAACCAATACCGGAATGGTCATCATCGAAACATTCGAAGAGCGTGGCTTAAATCCGATGCATACACCGGGTGTTCTCTGCAAGAACCATGGACCTTTCACATGGGGCAAAGATGCAGCAGAAGCTGTACATAATGCAGTTGTATTAGAAGAAGTTGCTAAAATGGCAACCAGAACAGAACTCATCAATCCGAAGGTGCAGCCGGCTCCGGATCGTATCCGTGACAAACATTTCTACCGTAAACATGGTGCAAATGCATATTACGGACAGAACTAGGCATTGATGCAGAAACAGGCTATAAGTTAAAGTTTTAAATAAAATGGGACATCGTATCACATGGTACGGTGTCCTGTTTTTTTGTATTCCGGAAAAAGTCAGGCATTGCGTTGAACCCTTATAAGATGATATAATAAAATATAAAGCTGAAAAATAAAAAACATTTTCACAAAGAGAAATGAACAGGTAGAACAATATGATAAAAGTATTTTTAGTAGAAGATGAGATTATTATACGTGAAGCGATTCACAAGATGATTCCATGGGCAGAATACGGTTTTGAACTCATCGGAGAGGCAAAAGACGGAGAAATGGCACTTCCGCTGATCAAAAAGAGTAAGCCGGATGTTCTGATCACCGACATTAAAATGCCATTTATGGATGGACTGACTTTAAGCAGACTTGTGAAAAAAGATCTGCCGAATACTAAGATCATCATTATCAGCGGTTATGATGATTTCGATTATGCCAGACAGGCAATTACATTAGGTATCGAACAATACCTTTTAAAACCGATCAGCAAAGATGAGTTTTTAGAGGTATTAGAGGGAATCCGTTCCAAATATAAAAAAGAGAACGAGCAGAAGCTGTATTACCAGAAATTTGAAAATGAGATCAAGGCATATGAAAAGAATGCCCAGAGAGATTTCTTTGAACTGTTAGTTTCTGAAGATGTAGATCTGCAGAGAATCTATGAGCAGGCAGACAGACTGCAGATCGACATTATGGCACAGTGCTATAATTTAGTGTTATTTGATATTGGCGCAAAGTCCGATTATCAGAACGTCGGGGACAGATATTCAAACGATGCTGCAGATGTACAGAATAAGATTGATGAGTTTTTTATCAATAACCGGAGTTACCAGTTATTCCGTAACCAGCAGTTCAATTATGCAGTACTGATCAAGGGTGATGAAAATGAGATCGGACAGATTACCGCAGAATGTATCGAATTTTTAAAGACGACATTTGAACAGAATGGAACCTTAGAATGGTTTGTCTGTGCAGGTAAGAGCGTTGAGCGTTTAAGCATGATGAGTGAGTGTTACAAAGAAGCGATGAAATCTTTTGCCTACCGCTATTTAGGCTATCGTTATGTATTTTCTTATGAGAATATAGAAAAAACTGAAAAAGATGAAGATATGAACCTTCAGAATATTGATATGAATGCTGTTAAGCAGGAGATCATCTATAATTTTCTGTTCAATGCACTAGATGAGGAAGTAGATAGTTTTGTGAAGAATTATTTGCAGATGATCGGCGGCGAGGCAATGCGTTCAAAGATGTTCCAACAGTATATTCTGTTGAATCTGCATTTCTGTCTGACAAGTTTTGCAGAAAAATTAGGTTATGACAAAACAGAGATCGACGATTCCCTGAAGTTCATCGTAGATGAGAGGATCAAGTCTACAGAAGATTTAGAAAAGATCATCGGTTCTATCTTGCGCAAAGGGATCAGGCTGCGTGAGGAACGCTCAAAGGGACGAAACCAGAGTGTGATCCGTACAGCATTACAATATATGGAGGAGAATTTTACAGATGATTCTCTGACACTAAACCGCGTGGCAGGTGTTGCGAATGTCAGTGCAAACCATTTCAGTGCCTTGTTCAGTCAGGAAATGGGACAGACATTTATCGAATATTTAACACAGCTTCGTATGAACCGTGCCAAAGAGCAGCTTCGATGTACCGATATGCGGTCAGGAGAGATCGCATTAGAAGTCGGTTACAAAGATCCGCATTATTTCAGTTTCTTATTTAAGAAGACACAGGGGTGTACACCAAGCGAATACCGGAATCAGACGCGTTCGCAGAAATAAAAGTTCAGGGTATATAGAAGGGAGATAGAATGAAAAAGTTATTATTGCAGACAGGAACATTTTTTTTATTTGTACTTACCGTATTGCTGTTTCGCACAGGAGGTTTTCAGGTACAGGCAGCAGAAGAAAAGACATTAGAACCGGTAGAATATATCAACCGTTATTATGATGAAGAAAAGGGAAAAGTGATCAGCGAATCAGAAGTATGTGAAGAGTATAAGGTTCTGACGGCAGGTATGACTACTTTGAATAACGGCTGGTACGTGGTAAATGGCAATGTTGAAAGCAGTGGAGATATCGAGATCCGTGGAGATGTCAGAGTGATCATAGAAGATGGAATGCAGTGGGCGCTTTACGATCACCATATCCATGTTACGGGAACTAACAGATTTACAATATATGCAGGAGCAGGGCAGACCGGAGAGTTGGTGGTCACAAAATATTATAATGATGACGGAAAGGCAAGTATCGGCGGTGATGGGGCAGACTCTGTGGAAAATGGTGAAAGCTGCGGTATGATCACATTCAATGGTGGAAAAGTGACGATCAAAAGAGGATTTGGTGGAACAACAATCGGAACCGGAAAATATGGAAATGGTGGACATATTGTGATCAATGCCGGAACGTTGTCCTGTGTATCGGAACCGAATCCATTGAATGGAGCAAATATCGGAAGCGGTACAGATGGAAGCGGAGTTGAGATCGAGATGAATGGCGGAGATGTTACGACACAGGGAGATGTTTCTGTAGCAGATAGCGGCTATACTTTATTTGGGAGGCTGACCGATCAGGTGACAATGAATGGAGGTTTACTGACGACAAGATTCTGGAGTGAAACAGGAACGAAAAAAGTGAACCTGATCAGTCCATCCTTTACATATAACAGTGGTGTTGTGAAGAATGCTTATAACCGGATTATCACAGTCAGAAATATGAAAGAAGATGTGACCGTACCGGAAAATTATGTAATGACGGTGGCAGAAGATGAAACACTGACAGTACCGCAAGGGGTACAGCTTGTGAACAATGGAATCATCCGTTCTTATGGAACACTGATCAATCATGGAACAATCACAAATAATGGTACATTTCAGATCAATGAAAAAATCACAGGTACAGGAATCTATACCGGAACAGAAGCACTTGTTGCAAAGAATGTGATAATTCCGGAGAGTGAACATATATCAGTTTCTTCCGGTAAATTAGTACAGCGGGTAATGCCGGGGGATGCAATGGAAAAAGTAGTCCTTACAGTTGAGGATGGATACGAATTTGCAAAAGGAGATGTAACACAGGAATATAGTGGGATCAAAGTGATAAAAAAGGATTTGAGAACACTTGTGATTTCCGGAGATCTTGCAACAGATGCAGCAGAAGATGTAGAGATCACAATTCCAAAGGTGAGTTTAAGTGCACAGGGAATAGAACTTGTCATCACTGTAGATGCAGTGGCAGGAGAAAAACTCCCTGATACAGTACAGATAGCAGAAAATGCAGGTACGCTCCAAAGCATAACCTACTATTTAGATGGAAATGCAATCGCAGATGCTGCTTCCGATGGCTATGAATATGGTGTGAAAATGATCATAGAGCCGGCAGAAGGTACAGCATTTTCGGCTCTTACCACAGCAAAGATCAATGGCATAGATGCACAGACCATTATCAATCCGGAAGATGGTACAGCGCAGATCACCGGTATCATACCGGCAGTCATAGAATATGGAGCATTTTATATTGACCGGACGTACGATCCGGCTGCAAAAAAGGTGGTTTCAGAATTAAAGGAATGTAAAGAGTTTCACCGTCTGGCAACAGCAGAATGGACAGATGGCTGGTATTATGTGACACAGAATACAGGTTTGTGGCATGTCACCGTAAAGGGTGATGTCAGATTGATATTAGCAGATGGTGTGACACTTAGCGTGTCCGATAACATCGATGTTCCGATAGGATCATCACTTACCATCTACGGTCAGGAGAACCAGACAGGAACGTTAAATGCAAGAAATGCAGACAGGGCAAATTATCCGGCGGTCGGTAATGTGTTTAGCTGCGGAAAGATCGTGATCAATGGAGGAATCATCAAAGCCCGTACCTATTCGAGCTCTTATGCCGGAATCGGATCAACAGGAGCGGAGATAACGATCAATGGCGGTCTGATTGATGCATCTTCCGGATATGGATATGATATAAAAGGAGCTAAGGTGATGATCCATGGTGGAGAGATCACCACAAACAACAAAGGAATCGCTGCAAGCGTTGAACAGAATGGAGGTATCTGGACAGACGTTACAAATCATAAAGTGTCAGCAGCGGCGGAACTTTCTAAGGACGTTGAGATCGCAGAAGGTAGCAGGATGACAGTGCCGGAGGGAGCAGTACTTACAATACCGGAAGGAGTGGCATTGAAAAATAATGGTGTACTGACAGTTTTAGGATCAGTTGATAATCAGGGAACATGGATAAACAATGGAACGATCAGGATTGGATCTGCCGAACAGCTATCCGGTAAGGACATCACAGATAATGGCACCGGTCAGTACAGTCAGTATTTAAGCGCGAATGAGATCGTAGTGCCGTCTGGACTTACTTATACAGGAGAAGACCAGACAGAAGCAGTCAAAGCAGTGATCGCTCTAAAGCCTGAACAGACAGAAGGTGTTACTGCATTAGGACAGACATTTGAGAAAGATAATAACACCGATGACTGGAGTTATGAGATCAAAAAGCGTGGAAATGTTGTAAACGAAGTCAAAGAGGAAGGTACTTATACCGTTGTTTATACCTATACGGAAATTACGATCATGAAAGATTTTGCGATCGGACGGTTTGAACTGACTGAAGATATGATGAGCGGAATCGAAGATACTTATTATTTTACAGGAAAAGGAGTCGAACCTGTTCCGGTGATCACTTCTTATGATGGAACCGTTTTTGAAAATGGATGGGACTATCAGGTGACCTATGAAAACAATACAGAGCCTGGAACTGCAACCATGACGGTCAAGGGAACGACAAGCTGTATGGGAGAATTTTCCACCACATTTTCTATCCGGTATTTAGAAATGCCGGAACTGATGTTACAGGCAACAGAAGGCAAAAATGGGTATTATATATCCGATGTAATGTTAAGCAGTGAGGGATATCAGATTGCAGAAGTACCATCAGAGGATACAGCAGTCAGAAAATTAGAATGGAAAGATGTATTAACTTACTCAGAAGATGGCAATTATACAAAGAATATCCGGTTTAAAAATAAATCCGGTGCAGTCACAGATGTGAAAAATGTGACATTCAAGCTCGATCAGACAGGACCGGCAGCAAATATCCGTATCGGAGCCAAAGATTACCAGGATGAACTGCACGACGAACTTGTTTATCAACATTACAGATTAGATCAGAATGAAGTTTTGATCCAGTGTGAAGACCAGGCAAGCCAGACAGCTTCTGTAGAATACCTGATCTCACAGGAAAAACTCACAGCCGGGGAATTAGCCAGTGAAAAATGTGAATGGCAGCCATATGACGAAGAACGGAAACCTTCTATATTAAATGATACAAACCAGATCGTTTATGTAAAAACGACAGATCATGCCGGAAATGTAAATTATGCAGGAACGGAAGGAATCTATGTAGATACAGTAGCACCAAAGGTAACGGAACTTGCGATTTCTGCTGATCAGGATACATTAAAAGAAACGCAGTTTACATTCTCATTTCGAACAGATGAAGCAGGAAGTTATTTCTATGCAGTACTTTTAGCAGATGAAGATGCACCGGATGCAGATCACATTTTAGAAATGGCAGCGGGAAATGCCGTTGGCAGTACAAAAAACAGTACAGCAGACAGTAAGGCAGCCGCATGTGGAATGGGAACAGTCGCACAGGAAGATATGACAGAAGAAGGAACGGCACTTGTGACAGAGCAGGTAACGGGACTTTTAGCAGATACGGCATATAAAGTATACGTTGTAGTGCAGGATGAGATTTATGACATCTCAAAAGAGGCTCGGGGAGTGTTGGTACATAACAAATCCGAAGTATTTGCAAGTGATATGCAAAAGACAGCAAAGCATATCCCACAGGATAATGGTAAAAAAACAGAAGATACAACGAATAACAGCAGTACATCAGATAACAGCAAAACATCAGATAACAGCAAAACATCAGATAACAGCAATACGGCAGATAATACCAGGACACCAGACCAGACACAGCCGGATACACCATCTGTAGAGTTAGATAAACGCTACCGGATCACAGGAGCAGCTACAGCAGAATATGTAGGACCTGTTTCAACGGATAAGAAAAAAGTAGTGATCTCAGATAGCATAGAATACAATGGCAAAGTTTATAAAGTAACTTCCATTGCAAAAAATGCATTTATGAACAACAAACGGATCACAGAAGTCGTTGTTGGCAAAAATGTGACCACGATTAAAGATCAGGCATTTGCAAACGCAAAGACGTTAAAGAAAGTTACCTTAGGCAAAAATACTACGAAAATAGGCAAGAATGTATTCAAGGGTTCTAAGAAGTTAAAGACAGTCATCGTAAAATCGACGAAACTTAAGAAAAGTAGCTTGAAGAAGAACACATTTAAGGGCATCACATCGAAAACAACGATCAAAGTGCCAAAGAAGAAAGTAAAGGCATACCGGAAACTCTTTCAGGCGGCAGGACTTGGAAAAAAGGTTAAGGTGAAGTAAATGAGAGAAAAAGTGACTCAGGTCTATCATGATTCAAGTCTTGCAACGAAGATCAGATATTCTTATATGCTGATCAGTGTACCGTTTATACTGCTTCAGATCTTCTGCTTCTATAATTTGTGGAATGTAAACAGAAATTACGAAGATATGATCAACTCGACGGTTGTGGCAAGTGAATTCAGTTTAGATTTTAAGAAAGAATTTGATTATGAAACCTATCTTGTTATCGTAGAGAATAAAACAATTGCAGAGTCGAGTTTAAATGACATGCTTAATGATGCAAACCGGATCGTAAGGGGATTAGAGGAACTGACGGAATCACCGGAGAACAGCAGCCGTTTAGAGAGTGTTAAAAAGTACTTGGAAAATTTAGAGATCTATATCACCCGTATTGAAGAAAATTTAAAAACAGGTAATAAATATGAAGATAATATTGAAATATGGGAAAATGACGTACAGATCGTAACCTCCCTGCTCCGGGAGAGTATCTTTCAGTACATCTATTATGAAGTAAGAGATATCCAGCAGTCGCATGAGAAGTATCAGGCGTTCTTTATGACGATGATCCAGACATCGATCATTGCCTTTGGAGCGATTATGTGCTTGATTGTGATATTATCCTATTATATCCCAAGGAGTATCACGCGGCCGATACGGAAGTTGTGTGAAGTGACTGATCAGGTGGCAAAGGGTGATCTGTCCGTACGGGCGAATGTCCGGTCGGGTGCAGAAGTTTCCGTATTGAATGACTCCTTAAATATGATGATCGATAAGATCAATGAACTGTTAGAACAGGTGACCAAAGAACAGGTCCGTCTGCGCCGGGCAGAGTTTGAACTGTTACAGGCACAGATCAATCCGCATTTCCTATATAACACGTTAGATGCGATCATCTGGTTAGCAGAATGTGGGGAACAGAAGAAAGTGGTAAATATGGTAAGCAGTCTGTCAGAGTTTTTCCGTACTTCTTTAAATCAGGGTAAGGATATCATCACAGTTAAAGAAGAACTGCAGCATGTCAGGAGTTACCTTGAGATCCAGCAGGTATGTTATCAGGATATCATGAAATATGAAATCTTAGTACCTGAACAACTATACCGGTCTCTGATACCAAAGATTACAATACAGCCATTAGTAGAAAATGCGCTTTATCATGGAATTAAAAATAAGCGTGGACAGGGAAAAATTGTAATTACAGGAAGAAGGGAGGATGATTGTTGTCTGATTGAAGTTAGGGATGATGGAATCGGTATCAGCAAAGAACGTTTAGCACAGGTACAGGATAAAATCCAGCATAAAGTGGCTGGAGGAGATGAAATCTATGGTTTATATAATGTGAATGAACGAATCCGCTTGAATTTTGGCGAAAAATACGGAATTTTCATAAAAAGTGTTTACGGAGAAAGTACTGTAGTTACGATTATGCTGCCATATGAGGAATAAATACAATAAAAAAACAAACTTTCTAAATAAAAAAACAAACTTTTAGTAGACTTTAATAAAAAAATGAACTATAATATGAATTATGTGAATGGATTTATCCATTTACAAGGTGTAATATCTAAACTATCAAAAGGATAGTTTCCTTAAAAAAATCATAGGAGGATTTACAATGAAAAAGAAAGTTTTAGCAACTCTTTTAGCAACAACAATGGTATTTGGTTTAGCAGCTTGTGGCAACTCTTCTGACAGTGCTTCTACAGACACAGCTAACGATGCAGCAACAACAGATGACGCTGCAACAGCTGACACAACAGCAACAGATGATGCAGCAGCTGCAGATGACAGCGCTAGCTCAGGAGATTTAATCAAAGTTGGTATCATCAACAACGACCCTAACGAGTCTGGATACCGTACAGCTAATGACAAATCTATGAAAGAAATGTTCACAGCAGAGAACGGATATGAAGCTTCTTTCGCATACAGCCTTAAGAACGACGAGCAGATCACAGCAGCTCAGAAGTTCATCCAGGATGGTGTTGATTACTTACTTCTTTCCGCAGCAGACGTATCTGGTTGGGATTCTGTATTACAGGATGTAGCAGATGCAGGCGTAAGAGTAATCTTATTCGACCGTACAATCGACGCTGACGAAAGCCTTTACGAAGCATCTATCGTATCTGATATGGCTAAAGAAGGTGAAACAGCAGTTACTTGGTTAAAAGATCAGGGACTTGACGAATACAATATCATTCACCTTCAGGGTGTTATGGGATCTGCAGCTCAGGTTGGACGTTCCGGAGCACTTGATGAAGCTGTAAAAAATGACGGATGGAAACTTGTTACACAGCAGACAGCTGAATGGAACGCAGAGAAAGCACAGCAGATCGTACAGTCTGTAATCGATTCTGGCGAGAAATTCAACGTAATTTACGCTGAGAGCGATGATATGGCTAAAGGTGCTGTAGCAGCTCTTGATAAAGCTAACATCTCCCATGGTGTAGGCAAAGACGTAGTCGTTATGGGATTTGACTGCAATAAGTGGGCATTAGAAGAATTATTAAACCAGAACTGGAACTACGATGGACAGTGTAACCCATTCCAGGCTACATACATTGATGAAGTTATCAAAACAATCGAAGGCGGCGGAGAAGTTGCTGAGAAGACAATCATCATGGATGAAAAAGGATTTGATGCTACAACAATCACACAGGATGATGTTGATTCATATGGTATCTAATCAGTAGGACTATTGAAAAGGATAGTTTACTGACATGATGGAAGGCGCAGGGTGTAGCGTAAGCGATAATATTGTACGCTTCTCTGCGCTTTCTTTCCGAAAAAATATAGAAGAGGAGTGAATACTCGTGAGAGATAAAGCTGTATTGGAAATGAAAAATATCCACAAAAGCTTCCCGGGAGTACGCGCATTACAGGCAGTGGACTTTACACTTTGCGAAGGCGAGATCCACGCACTGATGGGCGAGAATGGTGCCGGAAAATCTACCTTGATCAAGGTTTTAACCGGAGTTTACTCGAAAGATAGTGGAGATATTTTCCTTAAGGGACATGATAAAGCTGTTGCTATCCATTCCCCGCAGGATGCACAAAATTTAGGAATTAGTACTGTATATCAGGAAATCACACTTTGTCCAAATCTTTCCGTTGCAGAAAATATGTTTATTGGTCGTACAAAGGGCTTCGGACAGAACTGGAAAAAGATGAATGCAGAAGCAGATAGAATCTTAAAATCATTAGATATCCCGGCAAAGGCAACTCAGCAGTTAGGAAGCTGTTCTTTAGCAGTACAGCAGATGATTGCTATTGGCCGTGCTGTTGATATGGACTGTAAGGTATTGATCTTAGATGAGCCGACTTCTTCCCTTGATGAAGGAGAAGTAGAAAAGCTGTTCAAACTTATGCGCGATCTGAAAGCAAAAGGAGTAGGAATCATCTTTGTTACTCACTTCTTAGATCAGGTATATGAAGTATGTGATAAGATCACGGTTTTACGTGACGGACAGTTAGTCGGAGAATACGAAATCGAAAATCTTCCTCGTGTTCAGCTTGTATCAAAAATGTTAGGTAAAGAATTAGATGACATGTCTGATATCAAGAGTGAACAGAGCACATATAAAGACAGTGATAATAATGCACCGGTATTTGAAGCAGCCGGACTTTGCAGTGACGCAGGAATCAAACTGTTTGATTTCTATATTAAAAAAGGTGAAGTTAACGGATTTACAGGTCTGTTAGGTTCCGGACGAAGCGAATGTGTTCGTGCAATCTTCGGAGCTGACAGAATTACAGGCGGAACAGTTAAGAAAAACGGCAAAACAGTTAAGATTACAAAACCGATCGACGCAATGAAGAATGGTATTGCATATCTTCCTGAAGACCGTAAGAGAGATGGTATCGTCGGAGATCTTTCCGTTCGTGACAATATTATCCTTGCTTTACAGGTAATGCAGGGCTTCTTCAAACCAATCTCTAAAGCACAGGCATACAAATATGCAGATGAATATATTAAACTCCTGTCAATTAAGACAGCTTCTGCAGATACACCGATCAAATCTCTTTCCGGTGGTAACCAGCAGAAAGTATTGATTGGTCGTTGGCTGCTTACACATCCTGAGTATCTGATCTTAGACGAGCCGACCCGTGGTATCGATGTTGGTACAAAGATTGATATTCAGAAATTAGTGCTTAAGCTTGCTTCAGAAGGTATGAGTGTAACATTCATTTCTTCCGAAACAGATGAAATGCTGCGTACATGTTCACGTTTAGTCGTAATGCGTGACCGTAAAGTAGTAGGCGAGCTTTCAGGCGAAGACTTGACTCAGAATAAGATCATGAGCACGATTGCCGGAGGTGACAAATAAACATGAAAGACATGAAAACAAAGTTTAGTGTAAAAAACATATTTAGAAATCAGATTTTTATTCCGATTGCAGCTATGCTTTTACTGTTGATCTTCAACCTGATCTTAGATCCTTCATTCTTCAAGGTTACATTAGGTTATAACAGTGCAGGCAATCCAGTATTGTCCGGTTATCTGATTACAATCTTAGATTCAGGTTCCGAACTTGCAATCCTTGCGATCGGTATGACATTAGTTACAGCTGCAACAGGTGGACAGGACATCAGTGTTGGCGCCACAGCAGCTATCGCAGGTAGTGTTATCTTACGTGTACTCTGTGGTGGAAATTCCAGACCGGAACATATGCAGGCTCCGATCATCGTAGCTTTCCTTGTAGCAGTACTTGCATCTATGCTTTGTGGTGCATTTAACGGTATTCTGGTTGCATACTTTAAGATCCAGCCGATGGTCGCAACCTTGATCCTTTATACAGCAGGACGTTCGATTGCTGCTTGGATCAACAACAACGAACTTCCGGTTATCAGTGATGAATCATTCTCTTACTTTGGAGGATTTATCCCTGGAATCTGTATCCCGACACCGTTCTTGATCGCATTACTGTGCATTATTGTAACAGTATTGGTTATGAAATTTACAACTTTAGGCTTATATACACAGGCTGTTGGTATCAATGAACATTCATCTAAACTGAATGGTTTGAATCCTATTTTCATCAAATTCATTACATTCGTAATCTTAGGTGTTTGTGTAGCAGTTGTTGGTTTGATCAAAGTAAGCCGTATTTCAACAATTAACTATTCTGTAATTGCAAAAGATATCGAAATGGATGCAATCTTAGCAGTTGCATTAGGTGGAAATGCATTAGGTGGTGGTAAGTTCAACATGACAGCATCTATCATTGGTGCTTATGTAATCCAGTGTCTGACTACTACACTTTACAAATTTAACGTACAGTCTGATGCTCTTCCAGCATATAAGGCAGTTGTCGTTATCCTCCTTGTAGTATCTAGTGCTCCTACAGTAAGAGCATGGTTTACTAAGACATGGGCAGGCATTACAGCGAAAAATGTAAAGGAGGTTGGCTAAAAATGCAGAAATCTAAATTTAGTTTAAAGAACCTTACCGATACAAACCTGTTGCTTATGATCACAATCGTAGTATTCTTTGTAATGTATATTGCTGCGATGATTTTCTTAAAAGCCGGATTTTTAAAACCACAGACATTCTTTAATATCTTAAATGCAAATGCATCTTTGATCATTGTATCTTGTGGAATGAGCCTTGTAATGATTACCGGTGGAATCGATATTTCAGTCGGTGGTGTTGTTGCTTTAGTAAGTATGTGCTGTGCAGTATACTTAGATTTCCATAACGGAAGTGTATTTGGCGCTGTACTGATCGCACTTGCAATCGGACTTGGATTTGGTATTGTACAGGGATTCTTAGTAGCATACTTAGATATCCAGCCATTCATCGTCAGTTTAGCAGGCATGTTCTTTGCCCGTGGTATGACAACGATTGTTAATACAAATCCGTTTAACGTATCTAATGAGCAGTTCGTCGCAGCTAAAAATACCCGTGTGATCATTCCGGGATTAGGAACTATGAACAAACTTGGTAAATATGTAGATGCATACGTTGAGATCGGTGTAGTTGTTGCACTTATCATTGTCGTATTATTCTTCTGTTTACTCAGATGGACAAAACTAGGACGTTCTTTCTACGCAGTTGGTGGTAATCAGCAGAGTGCATTGATGCTTGGTATCAATGTTAAAAGAACAAAATTCATCTCACATCTGCTTTGCAGCCTTATGGCAGGAATCGGTGGATTCGTATACTTCTTACATGTAGGATCCGGATCTGCATCCCATGCGATGGGTATGGAAATGAACGCAATCGCTTCATCAATCATCGGTGGTACAATGTTAACTGGTGGTGTTGGTAATATTATCGGAACATTCTTCGGTGTATTATCCTTAAGTACGATCCAGAACATCGTTTCATCTGTTGGTCTTGATCAGGCATGGTGGACAGGAATCACAATTGCAGCTATGCTTTGCTTATTCTTAGTAGTTCAGAGTGTTGTTATCGCTCGGAAAAAGAGGTAGAGGTACTACCTCTTTTTCCTACATCTAGTTATAAAATGTGCGGGCAGGCATAGAAATATCCTGCCTGTATATGTATTTACAGAGAAAATCCCATTGATAAAAGGAGAAATTGAGGTGAAGAGCGTGAAAAAAGAAAGAACAAAAACAAAGAAAAAACCTATGAATAAAGCTGATAAAAAGGCTGAAAAGAAGGGCTTTAAATTAAGTTTGTTTGCAATGCTCATAACGCTCTCGTTAATTCCACTGATACTATCAGTGGCGGTTATCAGCGTCACATCTTTATATGTTACAAGGAACAATTTAGAGAAAGCGACAAAAGATGCGCTTTATGTAACTTCAAATAACCTGGCAAGCTATTGTCATCAGAATGAAATTACAGCGATCAATGCTTCTAACTATTTTGAATATCTCGACAGCTTGAAGGAACAAAAGATTGAGATGGCAATTTTGATAGAGGGAGCAGTGGGTACAACTTCTATTAAAAATGAAAACGATTTCAGAGTAAGGGATATTCCGTATGAAGTATCAGAGACGGGTTATTATGATAAGAATGTGGTGATCGAAGGGCAGACGTATTATGCTTATTATATGCCGATCATTTCTGATGATGGAGTGATTGGAATGGCATTTGCCGGACAGTTGAAAAATGATGTACAGGCTACGATCGTTGCTACAGCACGGATTTTTGTTGTGATCGCAATTATCTTAACAATTTTATTTTCTGTTATAGCATTGATCATCAGCAAGAGACTTGCAAAGTCATTTACAACCGTAGGGAAAAATGTCAATGCTTTATCAGAAGGTATTTTAAAGAAACAGAACACACACTCGAGTCTCGTCAAAGAAATGAATGCGTTATTATCTGAAACAGGTATCATGCAGGAAAACTTGAATACAACGATCGGTAAAGTGAAAGATGTGTCACAGGGACTGGTTGGAAATATTTCTGAGGTTACGGGACTAAGCGAGAGCAGCAGTGAACGTGCAAAGAGGATCACAAGTTCTATCGATGAATTGTCTTCTGCAACAATGGCTATGGCAGATAATGTACAGGATATCAATATGCAGATGATTGAGATCGGTAATTGTGTGAATGATATTTCCGGAAATGTCAATCAGTTATATGATAGTTCAGAAACAATCGTAAAATCCAGTGATGAAGCTAAGGAAAATATGGATATCATTTTGAAGAACAGCGAGGAGTCTGTAACAGCTGTCAATGATATCACAACACAGATCAAACAGACGAATGATTCTATCGCAGAGATCGATCAGGCAGTAGAATTGATCCTTTCCATTTCAGAACAGACAAATCTGTTGAGTTTAAATGCTTCCATCGAAGCAGCAAGAGCAGGAGAAGCAGGCAGAGGGTTTGCAGTTGTTGCTGAGGAGATCAGACACTTATCCGAGCAGAGTGCGGAAGGTGCCGAAATGATCAAGAACTTAGCAAAGACAATTACAGATAAATCCGAGAAGTCTGTCAGTTTAGCAGAGAAAGTCCGTTCTTTGATCGATATGGAACAGGAGAATCTAAGCCGGGCACAGAGCAAGTATGAAGAATTGAGCGAGGAGATCGATCAGTCAGTAACGGAGATTAAGTCAATTGCAGAAAAGACCGATAATCTGACAGCTTATAAAGAAAAAGTCATTGAAAACGTACAGGGATTAAGTGCGATCAGTGAACAGAATGCAGCAAGCAATGAAGAAGTTAATTCAAATATTCACGAGATCATATCTGAGGTTCAGACAGTAAATGATAATTGTGGAAAGATGAATAATATGGCACAGGAACTTGAGAAGTCTGTATCTTATTTCCAAAATTAGTTATAAATGAATTACAGAACATAGGAATGATAGTATTTAGGAGAGCAAGATGAGAAGAAAGTCTTTTGCCATGATCATGCTTGTGATGCTTTGTATACTTATGGTTTCATGCGGCAGGGATGCAGCTTTTGAACAGGAAGCAGAAGCTACGGAAACTGCCTCATTGAAATCAGACCGGTATATTGTGGTGGGTTTTTCACAGCTTGGTGCAGAGTCCGACTGGAGAAGTGCAAATACGGAATCCATGAAGGAAACATTTACAACAGAAAATGGTTATAAATTAATCTTAGAGGATGGACAGCAGAAACAGGTAAACCAGATTGCTGCCATCCGTAGTTTTATCCAGCAGGACGTGGATTATATTGTATTAGCGCCTGTGACAGAAACCGGCTGGGATACTGTCTTACAGGAAGCAAAAGATGCCGGTATACCGGTAATCATTGTAGACCGTATGGTTGAAGTGTCTGACGAAGACTTATTTACCTGCTGGGTAGGTTCAGATTTTGAACTGGAAGGCAGAAAAGCTGCAGAATGGCTGAATCAGTATGCAAGCCAGAAGAATATTGCAGCGGAAGAGATCCATATTGTAAATATTCAGGGTACGATCGGTTCTTCAGCACAGATCGGACGATCAAGAGGCCTGTTAAAGGCTGTTAATAAGTATGGCTGGGAACTTATGGCAGAAGTAACAGGTGACTTTACGCAGGCAAAAGGCAGGGAAGTCATGGAATCGCTGTTAAAAAAATATGATAATATCAATGTTGTGTATTGTGAGAATGACAATGAAGCCTGTGGAGCAATTGAAGCGATTGAAGCAGCGGGTAAGAAGGTCGGTTCAAATATTACAGACGGCGATATCATGGTAATTTCGTTTGATGGTGTCAAACAGCAGGCGATGGACTATGTAATAGAGGATAAGATTGCCTGTATTGCAGAATGTAATCCACTTCATGGACCGCGTGTGAAAGCAGCAATCGAATTGTTAGAAAAAGGAAAAACACCGGATAAATTATCCTATGTAGATGAAGAACTCTTCAGTGCAAATGAAACCGTTAAAGCCATTACGGTGGATGGGATCACCTATTTAGTGACAATTTTAAGTAAATGATAGATATGGAACATAAATATAAAGTATTAGTGGCAGAAGATGAACCTTTGATTTTAGCCGGATTAAAGTTTTATGTTGAAGAATGGGGATATGCATCTGCCATTGAAGAAGCACATAATGGAAAGGTCGCATTGGAAAAATGTTATTCATTTGCACCGGATATTATTGTATCAGACATCAGAATGCCTGGTATGGATGGGCTTACGATGCTTCAGGAAATAAGAAAAACCGGTTTGAAAACAAAAGTGATCTATTATAGTGGATATGCAGAGTTTGAATATGCCAGAGAAGCAATCAGACTTGGTGCATTTGATTACCTATTAAAACCGATCATTCAGGATAAGCTTTATGAAGTTTTAGATAATGCAGCGGCTGAGATTGATGCAGAAGAAGAGCAGCATTTAGAAATCGGAAGGAAAAGAGAACGAATGGAAGTTGTCTGTGAGTTCTTATGGAGTGGAAGTAATATCTCCTTTGATGAGTTTCAGGAGGATATGGCAATAGAGTTCCCAAAAGATCAGTTTCAGGTTCTTGTTCTTGAAAATACATCATCCGGACAGAAAATAATAACAGAACAGATTTATGGATCCTTTGGAGATATTTATTATTGCCGGATCATGCTCGGAAGTAATAAAATGCTTCTTATTTTGAATGTAGATCAGGCATTACAGAAAGAAGATGCATTAAAGACTGCAGAATTGATCCTTGGAACAAACTTAAAAGGCGGTGTCAGCAGATCTGCCGGAAGAAAATCAAAAGCGGCAGCATTGATGGAAGAGGCTGAGGCAGCATTTGCAACGGAAGAACTGATGGAAGAAACGCAGATTGTAATGTATCAGCCTTTAAATGAAAATGCCGGCTTTTACAAAAAAAGAATCTTGAATGGGATTTCTGAGAATGATATAGAAAAAGTACATGGAATGATAGGATATCTGTGGGACATGATGCAGAAAGAGGAGCTTATGCTCACACATATCATGGATATCTATAATGAACTGGTCACATTATTATCAGAAAAAGATCCATATTATGAACAATATGAAAAAATGGATGTGAACTATATAAGAGAAGTGGTACATACCAAAGCAGAGTTTTATCTGTTTTTTATGAATCTTATTAAAGAGAAAAATGTAGAGTTTTGTAATACAGAAATGACTGTTGATCAGGTAATACAGGAAATTGATGATAATTATCAGACAGAACTTACATTAAGCAGTCTGTGCGAAAAATATCATATCAGTATTTCTTATTTAAGTACAATGATCAAAAAGAAAACAAGGCATACGTTTACAGAATATCTGACAAGTATTCGCATAGAGCATGCAAAAAAATTACTGACAGAAGGAAAACTTACCGTCGGTCAAGTAACAGAGTTAGTCGGATATAATGATTATTTTTACTTTACCAAATTATTTAAAAAATATGTAGGTGTTACACCTAGTAAATATCGTAAAATGTCAACAGACAATAATCAATAGGTGTATAAGATCCTGTATGCAGAACGGATGAAAGGGCAGTCAAAAAGAACTGCTCTTTTTTGATGCGAAAAAGAAATTTGTAATCAAAAGAAGAAAATAAGACAAAAAATAAAGAAATGAGTACATATGAACACTTTGGAAAAATATTTATAATAGTAATGTAGTGAATATGACTACAAATTATTAATATGTGTGTCTGGTTTTATATGTATTTCCTTAAGTAAAACAGTTACAACCTCCCAATTGTTATGTCCCTTTATAAAGACATAGCCAGACACCGGATTTATTATCTCAAAAGAAACAGATAGTGATCTGATTCTGGGATTTGTTACTATAAAAGTATCTAAGTGATAAAAAATATAATGAAAATGGAGGATTATTTATGAAATGGAAACATGTAAAGAATCTGAAAAGATTCGGTGCTGCCGTCATGACAGCTGCACTTACGATCACAGCGCTGCCTGTTTTGGATTTGACAGCATTAGCAGCCGGTAAGGAGATTATCAAAAATGGTACATTTGATTCGGATCTTTCCGGATGGGAAAGCTATGATAATGGTACAATCACCTATTCTGCTGACAAAGGAAATGCAAAAAGAGGAAGTATGAAGATCAGCAGAAGCAAGGATGTCAGCAGTACAGCATCAGTGAAAGCAAATACTGCGGCAGGTGCCTGTGTTGATGTTACCGGAAAAGTACAAGCAGGTCAGACCTACGCAGTAAAAGCATCTTTTTATTATGATGAAGCAGACAACGCAAAATCCTATGATTCCACAAGATTTAACTTATGTATCTTTTTTGGAGCAAGCTGGACGCATGCAGACAGCATCATACAGATGTTAAGTAAAGACGTCGAACGCGGAAAATGGTGTACACTCGAAGGAGAATTTAAAGTACCAGAAGATGCAGATGTATCAAAAGTCCGTATTTTTCCTGAAACGATAGGATGGAAAGCTTCATATAAGGAAGAGGATCTGATCACTTATTATATGGATGATGTCTCTTTCAGAAAAACCGGAGCAGATGCAGATGAACCGGAAGATGTGATCGATCCGGCAACACAGATCAAATTAGAAGCCGGTACGACAAAGACACCGGGAAGAAATAATCCATTGATCGATTATCGATTTGGCGCAGATCCATATGCAATGGAATACAATGGCAGAGTATATGTCTATATGACAAATGATTCCCAACAGTTTGATGCAACAGAGAAAGATGATAAGGGTTATCCGGTAAAAGAAAATTCTTACGATCATATCAATACGATCACAGTGATTTCTTCATCCGACATGGTGAACTGGACAAACCACGGAAATATTCCGGTTGCAGGAGCAAATGGAGCAGCAAAGTGGGCAAAGAACTCCTGGGCACCGGCAGTATGTCACAAGAAGATTGATGGCAAAGAACAGTTCTTCTTATACTTCGCAGATGGCGGCGGCGGAATCGGTGTATTAGAGGCAGACACACCGATCGGACCATTCCATGAACCGGGAGAAGAAGGAAGCAGCCGTCTGATCAAATGGGGTACACAGGCATCGGAAGGTGTTGTATGGTTATTTGATCCGGCAGTATTAGTAGATGATGATGGTACAGGTTATCTGTATTATGGCGGCGGAGTTCCAGCCGGAAAAGAAAATATGCCGGGTACGTCAAGAGTTGTAAAATTAAAAGATAATATGGTGGAGTTAGACGGAGATGCAGCTACAATTCAGGCACCGGCAGTGTTTGAAGATTCCGGTATCCACAAATATAATGATACTTATTATTATACGTATTGTTCAAACTGGAATAATACAGCAGGAACAGGTATTGCCAATATCTGTGTTATGACAAGTGATAATCCGATGGGACCGTTTACCTATCAGGGAATTGCATTTGAAAATCAGAACAAATTCTTTGGAATCGGAGGAAACAACCATCACTGTTTCTTTGATTTTAATGGAAAACATTATTTTACCTATCATGCACAGACAGTAACAAAAGCACTGGGTATTCCAAGTAAAGTGCAGGTATACCGTTCTACACATATTCAGGAAGTAGAATATGATACAGATGGTAAAACCATTAAACCGATCATTGGTACCTATGAAGGTGTTGACCAGACGCAGAATTTAGATCCGTATACAAGGGTAGAAGCGGAAACAATCGGATGGGCGAAAGGAATTACAACAGCAGATTGCGAAGAAACAGGTTCAATGGTAGATAGCATTAACCAGAAAGTAACAGATATTACAGACGGTGATTATATTGCAGTATCTAAAACAGCATTCGGCGATGAAGGTGCAAAGAGTTTTACCATGAAAGCAAAAGCATTAAGCGGTGGCTGTAACGTGGATATCTATCTGGATGCTCCAAATGCAGATAGTGGAAAGAAAATCGGTTCCATTACAATTCCGGTAAATAATGCAGCAGAAAAGAATTTAATGGAAATGGATTACTGGAAATTTGCAAAAGATGATGCAGCAGGTACCGCTGATGATACAACAGCTTCCGAATGGAAAGAATATAGCTGCAATGTTACAGGTGCTACAGGAACACATGATGTATATTTTGTTGTGACAGAGAGTGAAGAAGTAAAGAATCAGAAAGCAGCAGCAGTTGATGCCCTGATTGAAGCGATTGGAACAGTAAGTTACACAGAGGAGTGTAAAGCGAAGATTGATGCAGCAAGAACGGCATACAATGAGCTGGAATTAACAGAAAGAGAAGCTGTTACAAAGTATGATGTTTTAACAGCGGCAGAAGCAGCATATAAGGAAGGATATCATCGTCAGAAAGCAGCAGCGGTAGATGCTTTGATTGATGCGATCGGAACCGTGGAAAATACAGATGCATCTAAGGCGTTGATTGATGCAGCAAGAGATGCATACGATAATTTAAGTGAATTACAGCAGGGATTTGTTGAAAAACTTGCAGTATTAGAAAAAGCAGAAGCAGATTACGCAGCATTAAAAGAACAGGCAAAAACAGATCAGGAGAATCAGAAAGCTGCTGATAAGGTGAAAGAACTTATTACATCCATCGGAACGGTAACGGATTCTACAGAATGTAAAGCGAAGATCGATGCAGCAAGAACTGCGTATGACAAACTGACCGATGCACAGAAAGCACTCGTTGAGAACGCTGATGTATTAACAAAGGCAGAGGAAACGTATCAGACATTAACTAAGAAACCGGCGGATGACAAAAAAGATCCGGCAGATAATGGACAGAAACCGTCAGATACTACAACGAATCCGGGAAATCCATCCAATCCAGTTACTTCCACGCAGCCGGCAGGTGATGCACAGACAGATACACTTGTAGAAGGAAAAGTATATACGGTTGGCAGTTATACTTACCGTATTACGAGTTTAGCAGGAAAAACAGCGGCTGTTACCGGTACAACAAAACAGACAAAAACAATTACCGTTAAAGATACTGTGAAAATTGAGAATGTTTCCTTTAAAATTACTGCGGTAGAGAAAAATGCGTTTAAGGGAAAGAAAAAAGTGACAACTGTCAAGATCGGAAAAAATGTGCAGACGATCGGTGCAAATGCATTCAGTGGCTGCACAAAGTTACAGAAAGTAACCATTAACAGTAAGAATTTGAGTAAGATGGAAGCCAAGGCATTTTATAAATGCAAGAAATTAAAGAACATCAAGATTTCTTCCTTAAAATTGAAAACTGTAGGAAAGAACGCATTTAAGGGAATAGCAAAGAAAGCAAAGATTGATGTTCCAAATAAGAAAGTAAAAGAATATAAGAGATTATTTAAAAAGGGTAATTTAGCAAAAAAATCCATTGTAAAATAATCAGAATGTTAAAGAAAAACATCCTTCGGGGTAATATCTGGAGGGTGTTTTTTCATAATTGAAAATAAGATTAAGAGAAGGATAGAAGATAGATATATAAGAGAAGAAAGAGGAACAGGTATGAAAAGAATAAGCAGGAATATCCAGTGTCTGCTGCTGGTAGTCATAATGACTATGATCGCCTTTGTGACCGATCCGATGCCAATGATGGTAAAAGCGGAAGAAATTTCTGAAACAGAAGAAACTTCTTTGAAAGATCTTTATGAAGATGCTTTTTATATGGGAGTTGCAGCACCTGATTATGTCATCAGGACAGAACCTTATAAAAGCCTTGTCAGAGAGCAGTTTAACAGCATGACAATGGAAAATGAGATGAAACCGGACTATATTATGGATAAAGCAGCAAGTATTGCACGGTTAGATACTTACAAAGAGCATGTAGCAGTTAATTTTAATGCATGTAAGAATGGTTTAGACTTTGCAAAAGAAAACGGAATATCCGTAAGAGGACATGTACTTGTATGGCATTCGCAGACACCGGACTGGTTTTTTTATGAAAATTATGATACAAATGGTCAATTGGCCGGCCGGGATCTGATGTTAAAGCGTATGGAAAATTATATAAAAGATGTGATCGCTTATACAGAAACAAACTATCCGGGAGTGATCTACGCATGGGATGTTGTCAATGAAGCAATAGCAGATCCATGGGGGATAGGGCTTGAAGCGGGTGAAGCATCCCCGATGCGGCAGGAAGACAGTTTATGGTATAAGACGATCGGTAAAGATTTTGTTGAGAAAGCATTTTCATATGCCAGAAAATATACAGAAGAGTATGCACCGGATCATAAGATAAAATTGTTTTATAATGATTATAATGAATACTTTGAACAGAAGACAGAAGGAATCATTCAGTTGTTGACTCCGGTCAGGAAAGCAGGCAATCTTGATGGCATCGGTATGCAGAGCCATATTGATGTGGGCTGGGAATTATATGGAAACAATGGTTATATGACTGCATTAAGAAAATTTTCCGAAAAGCTTGGTGTAGAAATTCAGGTAACAGAGTTAGATATCGGAATGTCAGAAAATGATACGGAAGCATCACAGGGGGAATATTATCAGGAATTTATGGAGGCACTGTTAGCAGAAAAGTATCGGGGTGCAGATATTACAAGTGTTACAATTTGGGGATTATCTGATGATCTGTCATGGAGAAAAGAAAAAAACTGTCTGCTGTTTCGTAAAGATTTAAGTAAAAAGCCGGCGTATGATGGATTAGTTTTAGCAGCAAAAAAGGTACAGCCATCTGAGAAAACATATCGTAAGAAAGCAGCGGCAGTAGATGCACTGATTGATAAGATTGGAACGGTACATGATACAGAAGCTTCCAAACAACTGATTGATACTGCAAGAGGGGCATATGATGCCCTAAATGAGATTGAACAAGGCTTTGTAACAAAACTTTCTGTATTAGAACAGGCAGAAGCAGAGTATAAAGCACTTGCAGAGAAAAAATCAGAAGATACAAAAAAACCGGCGGATAACAAAGAAAGCCCATCAGGTGGAACCACAGACACTCAGCCGGATAGAACTACAGACACTCAGCCGGATAGAACTGCAGATGTACAGCCGGATGAAGACATGACAGCACATATACCAATAGAAGGCGGTATTTATACTGTTGGTAAATATAAATACCGTGTGATCGGTTTAAAAGATAAGACAGCAGCAGTTGTTGGTACGGCTAAAAAGGCAAAAACAATTACGGTTAAAGATACAGTAATGATCAACAATGTATCTTTTCAGATAGTAAAGATTGAAAAGAATGCATTTAAAGGGAATAAAAAAGTTACAGCTGTAAAGATCGGAAAAAATGTGCAGACGATCGGTGCGAATGCATTTCATGGATGTACAAATTTGAAGAAAGTGACAATAAACAGCAGGAATTTAAGAAAGATTGAAAAAAAAGCATTTTATGCTTGTAAAAAATTAAATAATATAAAAATTATTTCTACAAAACTTAAGAGTGTGGGGAAAAAAGCTTTTAAGGGAATTAAAAAGAATGCAAAGATTGATGTGCCTGATAAGAAAGAAAAATCATACAAGAGATTATTTAGAATTTTTTAATTAGTAATCTGAGCGGGAATGTATTATAATGGAAAAAGATTGATAACTATGAAGATGAGAAGTAGTTATGAAAAAGATTACGATAAGATGAGAGGTTAGAAAAATGTATGATTTTCAGAATACAGTATTATTAACTGCTAGACCGGAAAAATCAACGATTGTAATAAGATATCTTACCCTTCTGTTAGCCGCTGCTGGTCTGTTAGGGTGTATATGGGTGAATCCATTGATCTTTGCATTGCCGGCTGTTTTATTGATCGTATTATGGTGGTGGACATGGTTTCATACCAATATCGAATATGAGTATACTTATTTTGATGGAGGGATTGATTTTGACCGGATCAGGGATAAGAGAAAACGTAAAAATATGATCAGTATCCATATGGATCAGGTAGAGCAGATCGCACCGGTGGGTGATGGTTCACTAAGAAGTGCCCATCAGGATACAAATGTGAAGTTTATGGATTATTCGAGCCGTAAACAGGGACGCAAATTTTATGAGATCATCTGGAAAGACAGTGGAGATACCATCTGTATCCGGTTTGAGCCGAATGAAAAGTTTTTAGACAGCATCTCCATTAAATATGGACGAAAAGTAAAAAGATAACGATTATTTATAATAAAGATAACAAGTAAACTGCTCGTGCCTGCCATGAGCAGTTTTTCTTTGCATAAAAATATCCATTTTGGGAGATTTCCTGTAATTTTACCGGATCAGAAAGTAAAGAAGAAATCCGGCTGGATAAATTTTCTAAATTATGGATATCATAAAAACAAAGCTGTCTGCCATCGATAAACTGATCTTCTAACAGATGAGATGCATCAGTGAAACAAAGGCAGTGGTTTAACATTGCAGAATAGATCCGGTCGTGGGTTCCGTTTTTAAATTCCGGCAGAAGATTTAAAGTGACTTTTGACTGACGGAACAGCAAAAAGGTATCACGAAAATCCGTATCCGGAAGTAAAGTGACATTGTCAAATGCGGCAAGCGGGGACTTTTCCCAGCCGTTTCCACAGATTGTAAGTGGAAGATGCTGCTTGGCTAAATAAAGAAGGAGCATTTCTCTTTTGTATGCACGAAGCCATGTGTCGCAGAGAAAACATGCCTGCATATGAAGTGGAAACATTTCTTCGATGATCTCAGCTTCCGCTAAAGAAGGGAGAAGTGCACGTAAGGCAGCCTCCTGCGTCAGTGCCGGATCATCAAGCATCAGACCGATGAGTTTTTTTGTCAAAGCGATCATAAAACCGGGACAGGCCGAAAAAGAATCTTCTACTTCATGATAGCTGGTATAAGTGCCGGAAAAGAGAAGGTCGATCGACTTATCCGGATAAGATACATCGGAAGGGGCGATATCCTCTCCGGTCATATAAAAGACATCCGCAGAAGCAATGTGTGGATAGTACATTTTGATATAATCGCAGTGATTATGATCTAAGCACAGCACATGAAAATTTGCGATCGTCTGTTTTAAGGTGTCGTGATGATAGAGCGGATGATCGAGAATGATATCATAAAATGGTGCGTTGATATGATCTAAAAAGTAACTGTCATCGTCCATTTTCAGGCGTGGCAGTTCAGAGTTAAGATCAAATACGGCATCAAACGTTTTGCCGGTATACTGTTCCATAGCTTCTAACGGCTCATTTGCCGCAGAAAATAATTCCACACTGTGCCCGGCATTGCACAGGGCATCTGCAAGTGACTGTGCAAAGAAAGTATAAGAATCATAACAGACTGATTTTAATGAAAATATCAGAAAACGTTTCATAGAATCCCTCCATATGTCATAGTACTGAAACACCTGCTGTTTAGATGTGTAATATGTAATATTACAGTTTATTTGTATGTAAATGAACCGTAACATGATATAGAGGGGCTGTCAATAAAATATGGAAAAAAGTTGATTGATTTATTAGCAGGTAGTATAATAAAAAGAAGTTTGGTAAAATTATCCGTACAGATAGAAACAGGGAGGACATACATGCTCGAATTAAGAAATATCAGTTATGAAGTAGAAGATGATAAGGAAAGCAGAGAAATATTAAAAAATGTAAACCTTACCATTGACGATCATTTTGTTGCGATCACCGGTCCTAATGGAGGCGGTAAATCTACATTGGCAAAGATCATTGCAGGTATCATCACACCGACATCAGGACAGATTTTTTTAGATGGAGAAGACATTACAGGATTAAGCATTACAGAGCGCGCAAGAAAGGGGATCAGTTACGCATTTCAGCAGCCGGTGCATTTTAAGGGGCTGACAGTCAAAGACCTGATCACACTTGCAGCAAATCGGGATATGAGCATATCAGAGATCTGTGATGTACTTTCCGAAGTAGGCTTATGTGCCAAAGAATATATTGACAGAGAGATCAACAACAGTTTATCCGGTGGAGAGCTGAAGCGTATCGAGATCGCAATGATCACTGCGAGAGGAACAAAACTTTCCATATTTGATGAGCCGGAAGCAGGCATCGATCTTTGGAGTTTTAACAGTCTGATTCATGTTTTTGAAAAAATGAGAAAAGAAATCAATGGGACGATCCTTATCATATCACATCAGGAGAGAATCTTAAATGTAGCTGATAAGATCGTACTGATCGCAGACGGAACCGTATCAGCGATCGGAAGTAAAGAAGAGATCATGCCGAAACTTTTAGGTACGAATACAGAAGGAACGTGTAAAACATTGATCGAAAAGGCAGAGTAGGAAGGAAAAACCATGGATAAGATAGAAAAAAATTTATTAGAGCAGGTTGCCGGTCTGCATGAAGTGCCGGCGGGAGCATATAATATCCGTTCTAATGGGAAGATGGCAGGAAGAAATACAACTGCCCATATAGATATTGTTACAAAAGAGGACAAGCAGGGAATTGATATCATTATCAAACCGGGAACGAAAAAAGAAAGCGTGCATATTCCGGTTATTTTAAGCGAGAGTGGATATCAGGAGATGGTCTATAATGATTTTTATATCGGAGAGGACTGTGACGTAACGATCATTGCCGGCTGTGGAATCCATAACTGCGGAGTAGATACATCAAAACATGACGGTATCCATACCTTTTATATTGGAAAAAATTCCAACGTCCGCTATATTGAAAAACATTACGGTGAAGGTGATGGAAACGGTACGAATATCATGAATCCGATGACTGTTGTACATTGTGAAGAAAATGCACATATGGAAATGGAAACAACTCAGATCAAAGGGATTGATTCCACAAACCGAATTACAAAAGGTGATCTGAAAGCCGGTGCGAGCTTAGAAGTGCATGAAAAGATCATGACACATGGAAAGCAGTATGCAAGAACAGAATTTGAAGTAGACTTAAATGGTGAGAACTGTAGTACAAATGTGATTTCCCGTTCAGTTGCAAGAGATGATTCTAAACAGGAATTTTTTTCAAAGATCAATGGAAACACAGCATGTGCAGGACATAGCGAATGTGATGCGATCATCATGGATCGTTCCTGTGTGACAGCCAGCCCACAGCTTACGGCAAATCATATAGATGCGAGTCTGATCCACGAGGCAGCGATCGGTAAGATTGCAGGAGAACAGTTGATCAAACTGATGACATTAGGACTGACAGAAGCAGAAGCAGAACAGCAGATCATCAGCGGTTTCTTAAAATAATCGTAAAAAAAATGATACGAAAATCAGAGATTTTCGTATCATTTTTATAAGTACCGGAAACGGTTATCGTGAGAACTGCTCGGGATCGTCACACTTCCGGAAGAAGACAGCTTACGCTGGCACTTCGGACAAAGTGTACCAAATGCGATCGGCTCACCACACTGCTGACAGTGTAAAGATTCGATCGTTGGAGTATGCAGTTCTTTATATTGGATCCTTCCTTCACGAATCCAGCTTTTTACTTTATGAAGTGGAATTTCAAAATGATCAGCGACATCAAATTCCGTCACATCATTTTCACGGATAAAGTCTTTTACTTTAGAAAATAATTCGCGTTCTTTGCAGGCTGGACACACTTCATCAGTATAATCCTTAGGAAGCATTCGGTGACAGTCTTTACAGATTTTAGGACCGTTATCAAATAATGAATGTACGATTTGTGTTGCCATATGTAACAAGCCCCCTTTAGTGAAATTAGTACTATAAACTTAGTATAACACACTACAGCAGGGGATGTGAAGAAAAATTTTAGTTGAATCACTTTCATACGTACCTGAACAATAACAGCAAAAGGGAGAGGACAGATCATATGCAGGAAATGACAATAGAACATAACAATGAAGCACCGATTGCAGTATTTGACTCCGGTGTTGGCGGGATCAGTGTATTGCGTGCACTGTTAAAAGAAATGCCAAATGAAAATTACTGGTATTACGGAGATTCTAAAAATGCTCCATATGGTACAAAGAGTTTAGAAGAAGTGCGTGGTCTTACGATCGCCCATGTAGACCATTTTTTAGCAGAAGGGGCAAAGGGAATCGTGGTAGCGTGCAATACAGCAACCAGTGCGGCAGTCCGCATTTTAAGACAGAAATATCCCAATGTGCCAATTATCGGGATCGAACCGGCATTAAAGCCGGCGGTCTATTCTAAGAACCATCCGAATGTGATCGTAATGGCAACTCCGATGACGATACGTGAAGAAAAGTTCCATAACCTGATGGAACGGTATATGGACATGGCGAATATTATCCCGATGCCTTGTCCGGGACTGATGGAATATATTGAGCATGGAGATATCAAAAGCAGGGAGTTAGAACAGTTCCTTGAAAAACTGTTTGAGCCGTTTGAAAAGAAAAAGATCGATGCCGTTGTTTTAGGCTGTACACATTATCCGTTTATCAGTGAAGAAATACAAAAGATCTTAGGGGAAAATGTGATGCTGTTTGAAGGCGGTCCGGGAACAGCAAGGGAAACAAAAAGACGGATAGAAGCAGCGGGACTTCGCAGTACCAAAAAAGGGTTAGGAGAAGTGCGCATAGAGAACAGTTTACAGTCAGAGGAGCAGATTGCATTGTGCAGATCATTACTCTATATGTTAAAATAATGTTAAATTATGATAAAAATTTCACAAAATATATAAAAAAAACATGAAAGAATTATGAAGTGTGACGGTATATTTCTTTGGGTTGAGGTGCTATGATATACGAAGAAAAAATATCATCTTTCAACTTATTTAAAGTGAAGGGATATACTATAACAGGAGGATAAGAAAATGACACTCGCACAAATTTTAGCACTTGCTATTTTTGTCATCATGTTCGTGATGATCGTGTTAGACAAAATTGAGCGGCAGTATGTAACATTAGGCTGTGGTCTTCTGACATTAGTTCTGGTGTTCGGAGCTGCTATGCGCAGCATGAGTGCAATCATTGAAACCTTGAACCTGCGTAGTATCTTTACGGTAGGATTCTGGTATGCAGGCGCAGCAGGAGAAGAATCTTCTTCTGGTATTAACTGGGCAACGATCATCTTTATTGCAGGAATGATGATCATGGTAGAAGGAATGGCAAAGGCAGGATTTTTCCGCTGGCTCTGTATGAGATTAGCAAAGCTCGTACATTACAAACCAATCCCGCTTTTTGTTGCATTCATGATCATGTCATCCATACTTGCAATGTTTATTGACAGTATCACTGTAATTTTATTCCTTGCAGCAGTTACGGTAGAACTTGCCAAACTTTTGAAATTTGATCCGATCCCAATGATCTTGTCAGAGATTTTCTGTGCAAACCTTGGAGGATCGGCTACCATGTGTGGAGATCCACCAAACATCATCATCGGTACTTCCTTAGGATATTCTTTCTCAGATTTCTTAACGAATACAGGTGCTATGGCAGGAATCAGTTTAGTCATTGTTATCATTTACTTTTTCCTTGTATATAGAAAAGAATTATTACAGGAAGAAGCAGAAGCTGTAGATCCATCAACTGTACCGGATCCAAAAGATGCGATCACAAATAAGACAGAATTTGCAGTCAGCTGTGTGATCTTTGGATGCGCAGTTGTTATGCTTGTAACACATGCACAGACAGGACTTACTGTTGCATTTATCGGAGGCGTTATCGCAATCGTTACATTGGCCGCATTCCACAAATATGCATTGGAATTACTGAAAAAAGTAGATTATAAGACCTTATTATTCTTTGTAGGTTTATTCGTTGTCGTTGGCGGATTAGAGCAGACAGGAATCTTAGAGCTGATCGCAGGATTCATCGGTAAAGTCAGCGGTGGTAACTTAAAACTTATGATCGCGATCATTATCTGGATATCTGCTATTGCAAGTGCATTTGTTGATAATATCCCGTTTGCAGCAACGATGATACCGGTTATCAAGAGCCTTGCAGCAACTCAGGGTGTAGATCTTTCAACATTAGCATGGGCATTATCCATGGGTACAGATATCGGTGGAAGTGCAACTCCGATCGGAGCATCTGCAAACGTTGTAGGTACTTCTGTTGCAGCAAAGAACGGCTATATGATCGGCTGGGGTAAATACTGTAAGTCAGCAGCACCGGCAACTATTATTGTCGTAGGTGTATCGATGTTATTTATCTTTGCACGTTATTGTTAGAAAGGGGAGGATCTAATGGCAGAACAGATTATCATCGCAATCGGTCGTGAATTTGGAAGCGGCGGTCATGCAATCGGTGAAAAGATCGCAAAAGATCTTGGAATTGAATTTGTAGATAGAAAAATGCTTGACGAGATTGCAGAAGAAAAAAATATTCAGGTAGAGTATTTAGAAAAATTAGATGAAAAACCAAGAAAACTTCTGATGTCAAGGAGAGTTGGTGCATATTCTAATTCCTTAGAAGAAATCGTAGCAGATATGCAGTTCGATTACATTCGGGAAAAAGCAGATAAGGGAACTTCATTCGTGATCGTAGGACGTTGTGCAGAAACAGTTTTACGTGGCAGAAAGGAACTGATCTCTATATTTATTCTTGGTGATGAAGAATGTAAGAAGAACCGTATCAAAGAAAGATATAACTTAAATGAGGCAGATGCTGCTGCAAAAATGGCACGCCATGATAAAAAGAGAAAACGGTATCATAACAGACATTCCGATTTTAAATGGGGTGATTCAAGAGGTTATGATCTGTGCGTGAACAGCAGTCGTCTTGGAGTAGAAAAGACAGCAGAAATGCTTGAAATGTACATTAAAGAGCGTATGTAACCATATCAGAAAAAGCTGTAATAGCATGTAACAGTGCTGTTACAGCTTTTTTTTGAATCTTTAAAATAGTAACTGGTAGATGCAGTATAATATCAGAAGATGCACCGGATAAAAAGCATAAAAGACATATTTTAACTGCAGTCCCCGCTTTCCGTTATAGTGTGTTATCAATGGAATACAAAGCAGAGAGGTGGCTTCGATCGTATTCATGGCGATCAGGCACAGACATGCGGCTGCAGCAGCATGAAGCCTATTATTTCGGAATATATAGATCAAGAGGATCGTCAGCACACCCATTGCACCATAATCCGTATTTAACAGGCTGGCAAAGTACATACCGGAAAAAATGCTGATCAGACAAAACAGTATGCGAAAGGAGATATGTTCTGTCATATGTATCATAACAGCCTGAAGGGCAGTGATTACAAGCAGTCCGATAAATAGTGTGAAGAATACATTCTGATAATCCATGCAGAATAATTGATGATGAAATGCAAGGTCAAATGGGATTTCTGATATCAGTGCAAACAGGAAAAGGCGGAAAGCATACCGTCTGACATTGCGTGTATGCAGGAATCCTTCTACAAGAAGAAAACAGAAAATAGGAAATGCAATGCGTCCGATATACCGCATAGCGATATAGGCAGTGCCTAATGTTTTATCAATGAGTATAAGATCAGAATAAGATCCCCACTGGATATGCATTCTTTCGGCTTTTTGTATCAGAACAGGTTCTATGATCGCTGCACCAATGTGATCGGTCAGCATGGTGACTAGAGCGATGATCTTTAAAGTACTGCCGGAAATGCCCCATGGGGTAGTCGTAGGGTTTGAATTTGTCATGTAAAAATCCTCCATGTCTGTTGTCATTATATTATTATAATTGTTCCAGGATAAAGATGTAAATAGTTTATTATAAATATGGTATGGTGTTATTTTCAGGAATGATGTAGAATATATATAATCAGGCAAAAATGCCTGACATGACAGGAGAATCATATAATGGAAGATAAACGATATGCGGTACTGATCGATTCCGATAATGTTTCCGCAAAATATATCACAGCGATCTTAGATGAAATGACAAAATATGGAGTCATTACTTATAAGCGTATCTATGGGGATTGGACGAATAACCAGGCGTCAAAATGGAGAGAAGAACTGCTTGCGAACTCGATCACTCCGATACAGCAGTTCTGTAATACAGCAGGGAAAAATGCGACAGATTCAGCATTGATCATAGATGCCATGGATATTTTATATACAGGCAGGGTAGACGGTTTCTGTATCGTATCGAGTGACAGCGACTTTACAAAATTAGCAAGCCGGCTGCGGGAATCCGGTATGGAAGTGATCGGTATGGGAGAGAATAAGACACCGAAATCCTTTAAAGCTGCCTGTTCCGTATTTACCAGTCTTGAGATCCTCTTAGAACAGGATACAGACAAAGCAAAAGAAAATATCTCCCAGAAGACGATTGAAGAAGCAATCGTAGAGATCATTACAGAAAATGAAAACAACGGCAGAAAGACCGGACTTGGGGAATTAGGAAGTTCCCTATTGAAGAAATATTCCGATTTTGATGTGCGTAATTACGGTTACAGTTCTCTTTCAAAATTCATCGAAGAAATGGAAGATACTTTTATACTTTATAAGAAAGAAAATACGATCTTAGTCAAATTAAGAGATGATAATTTAAAGAGGGAACAGCTAGAAGCGTACATCAGGGAATGTGTAGAAAAGTCCAATGGAGAAGGTGTGGATCTAGCTGCCATGGGGCAGAAACTGCATAAGAAATATCCAGATTTTAAGGTGAAAGAATACGGATATTCGACCTTGCAGAAATTTGTATCACATATTTCCGGTTTAGAACTGATCACAGAGTCCGAAACGGTAAAACGGTTAGTCGAGAAAAAAGAATCAGATGCAGAGCCGATGATCGCACAGTCGCAGAAGACAACTGTAAAAAAACGAAAGAAGTTAAAATCATAAGCAGAGGATAATGACATGGAACAAAAGATAGACAAAGAAGTATTTGATACATTTTTCCGTGAAAATTACGTGCCGGTAGATTATGCTACTGTGCGGGAAGAATTTTATGAGATCACAGCAGATAAAGAGGAAGTATTTTCCGAAGAATTAGAAGATAAACCACTGACGGAAAAGAATTTCATTCTTTATATGCGAAGTGACATCTACTGCCAGTTAGAGGGCTGTGTGGAAGATGCATTTGAAATGTTAAACCCTGAAATCACAGATGCTGTTATGGATATCAGCATGAGCATGGAGCGTGAAGATGAGATCACAGCAGTTTACTGGAAAACATTAGAAGATCTGTTAAAACAGTTTTTAAAACAGCTTTATGCTGAAAAGTTTGCGTGTTAGGAGTGTATTTATGGAATGTGATTATTGTGCATACAATGCTTATGATGAAGATGAGGAAGAATATTATTGTTCCGTTAATTTAGATGAAGATGATATGGCACGTTTTATGAGCCATAAATATAAGAAATGTCCGTATTTTAAAAATGGAGATGAATATCGTGTCGTAAGACACCAGATGTAGTAAAGAATCAGGAAGCACTTGGTAATTATGAGTTTGATAAGATTATTAAGTCAAATGACAGGGCAACCTCATTTGAGATCATGGCTAATATAGATGGCTATTCGATCGGTACCGGCATTATGACCGACAGCGTGGCATTACAGGACGGATTTGTGACGAGATAGTTAATAAGTTGAATAACAACAGTGCATATGCTATAGTGTAAAAAGTGAAGAAAACAGCAGAAGATCAGGAGGGTTTGTATATGAATCAATGGCTGAAGCCCCCACGGGCAGTGAGAGAGGCAAAAGAGGCACAAAAAGGAATGCATCTTATCTTAGAAATACTGGTTTTTATTGCAGTCTTTTTCGTATGTACGATCGGTGAAGTGCTTGTAGTGATGCCGGTACAGATTATCGTACTGATGCACAGCCAGGATTATTTAGATGCAGTGGCGTCAGGGGATTTAAACCGGGTGGCAGAAGTGTCTGCACAGATTGCAAATACAGATACATTGACAATTGCTAATTTATTTGCAACAGTCATGATGATCATTATTATTTTCTTATTCTGTAGGTTTATCCAGAAAAGAAAATTATCAACACTCGGATTTACCGGAGAAAATGCACTGATCCATTATGGCAGAGGGTTAGTGATCGGATTTGTGATCTTTTCCTTAGCTGTCTGTATCTGTATTTTTACAGGCACATTAAAATTAGAAATGGGACAATTTGCACTTCCGGTATTTTTATTATATGCAGCAGGATATGGCATACAGGGAATGGCGGAAGAAGTATTATGCCGCGGATATTTTATGGTATCTATAGGCAGACGCTATCCGATGGCTGTTGCAGTACTTGTCAATTCGATGGCATTTGCAGCACTGCATCTTTTTAATCCGGGAGTGACGGCACTCGCATTATTAAATCTGACATTGTTTGGAATTTTTGCATCAGTCTGTTTTATCAAGACCGGAAACATCTGGATGGCAGGTGCGATCCATTCTATGTGGAATCTGGTACAGGGAAATGTATATGGCATCAAAGTCAGCGGTCTGGATTCTGCATGCAGTATTTTTTCGGCAGAAGCAGCAGAAGGAAAAGCATGGATGCATGGAGGAGATTTTGGTTTAGAGGGTGGACTTGCGATCACGATCGTTTTGGTGATCGGAATTGCCTGCTTTTTACTGATAAAGAAAAATGGGCAGGATACAGAAACAGATTTGGAAGATAACAGGATAAAAGAAGATCAGTAAAAGGATACAGATGATATGGACACGATCAAAGAACAGATCAGTAAGATGTTAGATTCAGGATGCGGGCGGATGGTCTTAAGTAAGCCGGAAAAGACGGCAGAATACCGTAAGATCACGATCACACAGAAAGCGGCAAATTATCAGATAGAAAAATTTACCGAAAAACAGGCGTTCCATGAAAATGTCAGCAGGGAAGAACTGATAGAACGTATAGAAGGATATCTGATGCAGGAATACCGTCAGCTTAACGGATTTGGTGCAGGATTAGAGAGCATTTTTCTGATCTCCAAAAAGGGAAAAGTCACATTTAAACAAAAACGTACTGACAGTACACCAAAAGCAGAAGATAACCACAACCGGAAAAAACAATATTTGTTAGAAGAAGGAGAAATCATTCCTCCCCTTATCGATATGGGGATTTTTACGTCAGAAGGCAAGATCGTAACTTCCATGTATGATAAATTCAGGCAGATCAACCGTTTTATCGAGATCATTGATGACTATATCCGCACAATGTCTGTGGAAAAGTTAAACATCATAGATTTTGGCTGTGGAAAATCCTACCTGACATTTATCCTGTATTATTATCTGACGAAAAAGAGGAATCTGTCTGTGGAGATGATCGGACTTGATCTGAAAGAAGATGTGATAAAAAAGTGTAATCAGGCAGCGAAAAAATATGGTTATGATGGACTGCATTTTGAAATGGGAGATATCAACGGTTATCAGGCACCATTTGAAGTCGATATGGTCATTACTTTACATACATGTGATACGGCAACTGATTTTGCATTATATAATGCTATCTGCTGGAATGCAAAACTGATCTTTTCCGTTCCGTGCTGCCAGCATGAATTGAACCGGCAGATGAAAAGTGAACAGTTTTCCCTGATGATGCGTTATGGGATCATACAGGAACGGTTTGCGGCATTAGCAACTGATGCGATACGCGCCAATCTGTTGGAATACTGTGGTTATAAGACACAGGTGATGGAATTTGTCGATCTGTCCCATACACCGAAAAATCTGTTGATCCGTGGAATTAAGAGAAAAGGGATCACAGAAGTACACCGCAGGAAATTGTTAGAAGAAGTAGAACAGATGATGAAGGAATATCAGTTGAAGCCGACACTGTATGAACTGTTTTTAAAAAAAGGATATATCAAAAAGTAGTAAAAATAAGACAGCCGGATATATGCATCCGGCTGTCTTATTTATATAAAAATGTTTTTTGCTTCTATCGTTTGGTCTGGATCGACGCTTCTACAAAACCTTTGAAAAGCGGATGCGGACGGTTCGGTCTGGATTTTAATTCAGGATGAGCCTGTGTAGCTAAAAACCATGGATGATCGGAAAGCTCGATCATTTCTACAATTCTTCCATCAGGGGAGAGTCCACAGAGTTTCATTCCTTTTTCTACTAATGCATTCCGGTAGTCATTGTTGACTTCATAACGGTGGCGGTGCCTTTCAGCGATCATTTCATCACCATATAGAGTATAAGCTTTGGAAGTTTTGTCTAATACACAAGGGTAAGAACCAAGACGAAGCGTTCCACCGATATCCTCAACACCATTCTGGTCAGGCATTAAAGAAATGACCGGATGCGTGGTATTTGGATCTAATTCGATACTGTGTGCATCATGCATACCGCAGACATTTCTTGCAAATTCAATGATAGAAACCTGCATACCAAGACAAAGACCAAGGTAAGGGATCTGTCTGGTCCTGGCATATTTTGCAGCAGTGATCATACCTTCGACACCACGATCACCAAAACCACCCGGTACAATGATTCCCTGTGCGTTGGCAAGAACTTCATCAACATTTTCTTCATTTAATAATTCAGAATCCACCCATTGCAGATTAACTGTTGCACGGCTGGCGATTCCACCATGTTTTAAGGCTTCTACAACAGAGATATAAGCGTCGTGAAGCTGGGTATATTTTCCAACCAGAGCAATGTTGACTTCTTTATCAGGATGACGCAGGCTGTCAACCATTTCTTTCCAGTCATCAAGATCCGGTTCCGGACAGTCTAATTTCAGACAGTCACAGGCAACTTTTGCTAAATCCTCTTTTTCCATGGCAAGAGGTGCTTCATAGAGATATTCCACATCTAAGTTCTGTAATACATGATTGTTTGGAACATTACAGAACAGAGCAATCTTATCTTTCAATCCCTGATCTAATGGATGTTCAGAACGGCAGACAATAATATCCGGCTGGATACCCATTCCCTGAAGATCTTTTACACTTGCCTGTGTCGGTTTTGTTTTTAATTCACCGGATGCTTTGATATAAGGAATCAAAGTTACATGGATCAGAATCGCATTATCATGTCCGACTTCGTGCTGGAACTGACGGATCGCTTCGAGGAAAGGCTGGCTTTCGATATCACCGACCGTACCACCAACTTCGATGATCGCAATCTGGGTTTCATCTGTTGTGAAATTGCGGTAAAAACGGTTTTTGATCTCATTTGTGATATGAGGGATGACCTGAACCGTTCCTCCGCCGAAATCTCCGCGGCGTTCCTTTTGCAGAACGGACCAGTAGATCTTTCCGGTTGTGACATTGGAATTTTTTGTCAGGCTCTCATCGATAAAACGTTCATAGTGACCTAAATCTAAATCTGTTTCAGCACCATCATCTGTGACGAAAACTTCACCATGCTGGATCGGGTTCATCGTTCCCGGATCGATATTGATATAAGGGTCAAATTTCTGCATTGTGACTTTGTATCCGCGGGCTTTCAACAGACGACCAAGAGAAGCTGCTGTGATTCCCTTTCCAAGACCGGATACAACACCACCTGTGACAAAGACGTATTTTACAGGCATAGGGTTATCCTCCTTTTGTATTTTAAAATTGCCATGCAATATTTAGTTCATAAATAACCAATTTATTATACTACTTCTTTAAGAAAAAAGCTAGATGGAATTTTGCGGGAAAATTGTAATGGTTACACGTTTAACCGTTGTAAAAGCTTTTTCTTTCTTGTACCGTATAAACAGAAATATATAGAATGTATCCATGGAAAGTGCTTCTTCGGGCTGGTTCAAGAGGATGCTCTGAGACGGACTATGGTCAGAAGCTTATGCGGAAGATGATGATGTCTTATGATCCAGACCATAAAGAATATGCAAGGCTTGCCGGGTTTGGTTACAGAAGGCTTGCTGAGGCGATTAGTGATAAACAAAAACATCTAAACGTTGACAATTCCTATGGAAATAGTATAATTTGATGAAACAGTGTGATGACACGCATAGAACTATATCGTAAGAAAGGCAGCTGCCATAGCAGAACAGAAGTATTTTACAGTACATGGAAAATGGCAGCAGGGGACATAGGATCATGGAAAACAAAGAATTAAAAGAGCAGATCAACACATTAAAAAAAGAAAAAGATGCAGTCATATTAGCACATTATTATGTAGATGGTGAAGTACAGAAGATTGCAGATTATGTCGGAGATTCTTTTTATTTGAGCAAAGCAGCAACAAAATTAGAGCAGAAAAATATTATTTTCTGTGGAGTAAAATTTATGGGGGAAAGTGCAAAACTGCTAAATCCGGCAAAAACAGTTGTGATGGCAGATGATTTTGCAGACTGTCCGATGGCACATATGGTAACCGTGGAGAAGATTGCAGAAGTACGGGCACAGTATGAAGATCTTGCCGTTGTCTGTTATGTCAACTCTACCGCAGAGATCAAATCAGTTTCCGATGTGTGCGTAACATCTTCGAATGCTTTGCGTGTTGTGGAAAAATTGCCGCAGAAGAATATCTTTTTTGTACCGGATGAAAATTTAGGAAGATATGTTGCAGAGAAACTGCCGCAGAAGCATTTTATCTTTAACGATGGGTTCTGCCACGTACATAAGAGCATTACCGCAGAAAATGTAATAAAGGCAAAAGAAGTCTATCCGGATGCCCTGGTACTGACACATCCGGAATGTACAAGAGAAGTGATCGCATTGTCTGACTTTATCGGAAGTACATCAGAGATCATTGACTATGCAACGAAAACAGACTGCGAACGGTTTATCATCTGTACGGAAATGGGCGTATTTTTTGAATTACAGGAGAAAAATCCGAATAAGCATTTCTATTCCGTCGGACACAGACAGTTTTGCCCAAATATGAAAAAAGTAACGTTAGAAAAAACAAAAGCGGCACTAGAAAGTTTAGCACCGGAAGTTACCCTGCCCGATGAGATCATGGAAAAAGCCGCTCTTCCATTGCAGAAGATGTTAGAATTATCATAGCACTTAGTGTCTGGATAGCAATCATATCAAAATCCATCAAACATAGCAGTACAGCATAAAAACAGATAGATTGGTCGTAGTGATCCATTATAGGTAAAATCTATAACCAGCTATCTGTTTTTTATAATTTACAAAATCATATTAAAACGATATGATAACAAGGAAATCAAAACAGGGAAACAAAACTTGGAGGATTTACCATGATTCGTTTAGAGCACGTAACGAAGAAATTTAAAACAAAAGGAAATGAAGTCATAGCCGTAAATGATGTCAGTCTTGATATCAATAAAGGCGAGATTTTCGGGATCATCGGTTTTTCCGGTGCAGGAAAATCCACCTTGGTACGATGCATCAATCTCTTAGAAGTTCCGACAAGCGGAGCCGTATACTTTGAAGATACGGATCTTATGAAAGCAGATAAAAAGGAACTTCGGGCATACAGACAAAAGATCGGAATGATTTTTCAGCAGTTTAACCTGCTTGCCCAGAGAACGGTTTTAGATAATGTCTGCTATCCACTTGAAGTCGCAGGAATGAAAAAGAAAGAAGCAAGAGAACGGGCAGGAGAACTTTTAGAGTTAGTCGGAATCGCAGATAAAGCAGAAGCTTATCCGTCTCAGTTATCCGGTGGACAGAAGCAGAGAGTAGCGATCGCGAGAGCACTTTCCACAAATCCGGAAGTACTGCTTTGTGATGAAGCAACAAGTGCCTTAGATCCGATCACGACAAGATCCATTTTAGAACTGCTTAAGAATATCAATAAGAATATGGGAGTTACGATCATCGTGATCACACATGAGATGAAAGTTGTCGAGCAGATCTGTGACAGAGTAGCAATCATGAGCAAAGGAAGTGTGGAAGAAGAAGGAACGGTACAAAGCGTGTTCTTATCCCCACAGTCTGAAACCGGTAAGAAATTAGTTCTTCCAGAAGAAAAAGAGCCGGTAAGCAGTCCAACGAAAAACTATCTGCGGATCGTATTTGATGGACAATCTTCATCGGAACCGGTGCTTGCCGATCTGATCCTAGAGAGCAATGCAAAACTGAATATTCTCGGAGCAAATACAGAAGATATCGGCGGAAGTGCATATGGTCAGATGCTGATCGAAAAACCGGATCAGGAAACATTAGAGAGAGTTAAAAATTACTTAGATAAGAAAAAGATGAGCTATGAAGAAGTGGAGGTGGATAGAGCATGAGCAGCAGTATTATAAATTTGTTATTACAGGGAATCGGAGAAACATTTTACATGGTCATCGTTTCCACAGCAGTTGCTTATCTGTTTGGAATACCACTTGGAGTATTAGTATATGTGACCGATAAAAATGGGATCTGTAAAAACAGTATCATCAACATGGTCGCAGGATTTGTGATCAATGTAGTCAGATCCATTCCATTTCTGATCTTATTAGTAGCAATCCTTCCATTTACAAGATTAGTGGTAGGAACGACAATCGGTTCCACGGCAACGATCGTTCCGTTAGTTGTGGCAGCAGTTCCGTTTGTAGCCCGTATGGTGGAATCTTCTTTAAAAGAAGTAGATCCGGGTGTGATAGAAGCAGCAAAAGCAATGGGATCTTCCCCATGGCAGATCATCTGCAAAGTGATCCTGCCGGAAGCAAAACCATCACTGCTCGTCGGTGGAACGATCACTTTAGCAACAATCCTTGGATATTCTGCAATGGCAGGATTTGTAGGAGGCGGTGGCTTAGGAGCGATCGCAGTCAATTATGGGTACTATAGATATCAGACAGATGTTATGTTTGTAACCGTGGCACTGTTAGTTATCGTTGTACAGGTTTTTCAGGAGGCAGGAATCCGACTGGTAAACCATATAGATAAAAGATAATAAAATTTTGAGGAGGACATGAAACATGAAAAAGAAAGCGATTGGAATTTTATTAACAGCAGCATTGATTGCAGGAGTATTCAGCGGATGCGGATCAAAGAGTGATGACAAGACGATAAAAGTAGGAGCCTGCGTAACACCACATGCAGAGATTTTAAACAGTGTCAAGGACAAGTTAGCAGAAGAAGGCTGGGATCTTGAAGTTGTAGAATATAATGACTATGTACTTCCGAATACAGCACTTGAAGATGGCGAATTAGATGCAAACTATTTCCAGCACAAACCATACTTAGATGATTTTAATGAGGAAAACGGCACACATATCGTAGGCGTTGCAAATGTACATTTTGAGCCAATGGCAATCTATGCAGGCAAAACAGCATCTTTAGATGATGTGGCAGATGGTGCATCTGTTGCTGTACCAAATGATACCACAAACGAAGCAAGAGCATTGTTATTATTAGAAGCACAGGGACTTATTTCCTTAAATGAGGATGCAGGTGTGCAGGCAACGGTACTTGATATTACAGATAACCCACACAACTTAGAGATCAAAGAACTTGAAGCTGCACAGGTAGCAAAATCCATTCAGGACGTTGATTTTGCCGTTATCAATGGTAACTATGCTATCGAAGCCGGTCTTACCGACCCGCTTGCAGTAGAAGCATCAGATTCCCTTGCAGCAGAAACTTATGCAAACCTGATCGCTGTCAAAGAAGGTAATGAAGATTCTGAAAAAACAAAGGCACTTGTTGATGCGGTATTATCTGACGATGTCAGAGATTATATCAATGAAAACTATGAAGGAGCAGTTGTACCTGTATTCTAATGATAGAATTGCGGGAGTTGCGTAGCAACGGAGCAATTCGTGTATCTTATATTAACTGACTTAAAAAAAGGAGAAAAAAATATGTTTGAAGATGAAGTATTAAAAAATTCACCGGTCGCCGTATTAGGTGCCGGTGCCGTAGGAAAAACCTGCGCAGCAGATTGTGTATTAGGTGGTAACAAAGATGTCCGTTTATTTGAACTTCCGGAATTTTATGAGCAGAATTTAAAGAATGTAGAGAAAACAGGTATCACACTTGGCGGTATCCAGAAGAACAAGTATGGATTTAAAAGATCAGGAAAAGCATTCTTTAACCTTCTGACATCCGATATCAAGGAAGCCGTAAAAGATGCGAAGCTGATCATCGTAGCGATTCCATCTGTTGCACATGACATCTTTTTTGAGAAATTAGTACCTGTATTAGAAGATGGCATGGTGATCCATATCATTCCGGACAATTACGGTTCTTTAAAACTCCGTAAAAAGATGCGTGAGTTAAACTGCACAAAGAGAGTTATCATCGGTGGCTGGTCAAGTGCACCATATGGAACACGAGTAGAAAAAGAAGGCGGTGTACAGACTTCTGATATGTGGTTAGTATATCGTGCACTGACACTTCGCGGAGCATCCCTTCCATCTGACGATCAGGAAATCTTCTTAAACAGCTCTAAGTATTTAGGATGCTTTGATTCCATTACACAGGGCGATGGTGCTGTTGGTGGAAATACCGTTATGGATACCGGATTTAGTAATGTAAACCCTGTACTGCACTGTCCGGGAACAATCCTTGGTGTTGGTGTTATGGAAAACTGGGGAAGGATCTATGGCGGTAATGACAAATATACCTATTCCATTTACAGCCATGCATACTGCGAATCTATCGCAGAAGTACAGTATGCATTCTTCTTGGAAGAAGTAAAATTAGCAGAAGCAATGGGGGTTGGCATTGCAAAATATCCAAAGAAAAACTTCTTATCAAGAACCAGTATCTTAGGACCGGAATACATGGGAGATGACTGCATCGTACCATTTGACGAACAGTGGGAAACCGGTTACCGTACAGGCCCATTTTCCATACAGGATCGTTACGTGACAGAAGATGTTCCGGTTGGCTGCCATATTTACCATGAATTAGGAAAGAAATATGGCGTAGAAACACCAGTCATTGACAGTATGATCACACTTGGTTCTGTCATGACAGGAAAAGATTTCTATAAGAACGGACTGACATTAGATGATCTTGGTATTGGTCACTTAGATAAAGATCAGTTATTAAATTATCTGAATCATGGAAATTATGTAGAAGCATAGTTGTAAAAAATGAAATCGTGATGCATCAGACAGCAGGCAGATAAATATCAGGGAAACCCATGTTACGGGTTTCCCATAGTTTGTATTTTCGGAGTTTTTTATCAACAGGACATTTTAAAACAGATGATTTATAGAAGGAGGGAACTTTCACATGGAATGGAAAAGCTGTTTAGAAACGACAGAGGAGATAAACGGCATACATACAACACCGCCACGTTTTACCGCAGGATTTGCAATCGGGATCATAGCCGTACATTTAGTCTATCCGAAACTGCCGGGGAACGTGGCAAATGCAACGACATATCCGTTTCCGGTTGTGTACCGGGAAGTGAATTTTGAGATAGAGCAGTTATTTGCAGGCGATCTTACGATCAAAGAAGACATTATACAGGCAGCAAAAGAATTAGAAGCACAGGGCGTTCGTGCAATCATCGGGGCATGTGGATATTTTGCACATTTCCAGCAGGATGTCAAAGAAGCAGTTGATGTTCCGGTATTTTTATCAAGCTTATGCCAGCTTCCAATCATAAAAACCGGTATTTCTGAGAAAAAAAAGATTGCAGTTTTAGCCGCAAGCGGTGATAATATAACAGAAGAACTCTTAAAAAAAGTAGGAACAGATGTAAGCCGTCTGATCGTTAAAAATATCGGCAGCTTAGAAAGTTTTTCAGCAATACGCTATGGCAGACTGACATTAGATAATGGAAGGCTGACAAAAGATCTGTGTGAAGTGGCAGTAAAATTAAAAGAAGAACATCCGGATATCGGAGCGATCTTATTAGAATGCAGCGATCTGCCGCCATATGCGAAGCAGATACAGGCAGCTACCGGACTTCCGGTATTTGATTTTAATACCATGATCGACATGGTCTATCATGCCGTTGTGCAGAAAACATATTACGGATATTTCTAAGAGAGCATTTCTAAAGAAACGGAGTTTAAATATGAAAGAATTAAGTACAAGAACAGCAGGATTTACCGATTCTGTGATCAGACGCATGACAAGAGTTGCCAATGAGTATGGAGCGATCAATCTCTCGCAGGGATTCCCGGACTTTGAACCGCCAAAGGAGATCACAGACCGGTTAGCACAGGTAGCATCAGAGGGACCGCATCAGTATGCGATCACATTTGGAGCACCGAATTTCAGAGAGGCATTAGCAAGAAAACAGGAGCATTTTTCCGGCATGAAGGTCGACCCGGACAAAGAGATCGTTGTTACCTGCGGCAGTACAGAAGCTATGATGGCAGCGATGCTTTCCGTATGTAATCCGGGAGATAAAGTAGTCGTATTTTCCCCATTTTATGAAAACTACGGAGCAGATGCGATCTTAAGCAATGCAGATCCAATCTATGTGCCGTTAAAACCTCCGGCATTTGATTTTGATGCAGACGAGTTAGAAGCAGCGATCCGGCAGCCCGGTGTAAAAGCACTGATCTTATGCAATCCGTCAAATCCATGCGGAAAAGTATTTTCCAAAGAAGAATTATTGCTGATTGCAGATCTTGCAAAAAAATACGACATTTATGTCATTACAGACGAAGTATATGAGCATATCATCTATGAGCCATACCAGCATACTTATATGGCAGCATTGCCGGGAATGAAGGAGCGTACGATCATCTGTAATTCCCTGTCAAAAACCTATTCCATCACAGGTTGGCGGTTAGGCTATGTCATTGCAGATGAAAAGATCATTGAACGGGTGAAAAAAGTACATGATTTCTTAACCGTCGGAGCAGCCGCACCATTGATGGAGGCAGCAGTCACAGGACTTAATTTTGGCGATGCATATTATAAGGAACTGCAGGCACATTATACACATATGAAGGAACTTTTTACAGGCGGTATGGAAAATCTGGGTCTGACCTTTACCAAACCGCAGGGAGCCTATTATGTATTAATGGATATCAGTGAGTTTGGTTATGACAATGATGAGGATTTCTGTGTGGCAATGGCACAAAAAGTCGGAGTAGCTGCTGTGCCGGGTTCGAGCTTTTTTAAAGAGGATATCAATCACTTGGTAAGATTTCATTTTGCCAAAAAAGATGAAACGTTGTCAGCGGCATTAGACCGCCTGAGTGATCTGAAAAAATTGAGAAAATAGTTAGTCGAGGTAAACATGGAAATTACAGCACAGGAATTAGAACAATTAAATAAGGAAGAATATCAGTTGATCGACATTCGCAGCGAGGTAGAAACAGCACATGGTGCGATCAGCGGAGCTGTCTGTATACCAGCCGAATGGCTGGAGGAGAGTACGCTCTTATGCAAAGACAAAAAAGTGATACTCTGCTGCAGCAGGGGAAAATTCAGCTTAGATGCGGCAGAACGCCTGCGGGAACTTGGATATGATGCATACAGCCTGACCGGTGGATATACTGCATGGCTGTTATATCATATGCAGCAGGAGGAAGAAAATGAATTTAACCGGAATGTAGAGCAGAGCATCCGCAAAAAATTCCACAAAAATATCTGGAGCAGATTTGCAAAAGCCATACAGCAGTACCGGTTGGTAGAAGAAGGCGACTGTATCGCTGTCTGTATCTCCGGTGGAAAAGATTCCATGCTGATGGCAAAACTGTTTCAGGAATTAAAACGGCATAATAAGTTTGCATTTGAAGTGAAATTTATCGTTATGGACCCTGGATATAATAAAATGAATCGTAAGATCATCGAAGAAAATGCCAAAAAGCTAAAAGTTCCGATCACTGTGTTTGAATCAGATATTTTTGAGTCCGTCTATCATATCGAGAAGTCACCATGCTATCTGTGTGCAAGGATGCGCCGTGGACATCTGTATCATTATGCAAAAGAGTTAGGCTGTAATAAGATCGCATTAGGCCATCACTATGATGATGTGATTGAAACGATCTTAATGGGAATGCTCTATGGGGCACAGGTACAGACTATGATGCCAAAGCTGCATAGTACGAATTTTGAAGGAATGGAACTGATCCGCCCACTGTATCTGATCCGCGAAGATGATATCAAGGCATGGAGAGATTATAACGGACTGCATTTTATCCAATGTGCCTGTAAGTTCACAGATACCTGTACGACATGTAATAATGAGGAGAACCGTTCAAAACGTGTAGAAATCAAAGAACTGATCCGGGAATTGAAAAAGAAAAATCCATTTGTAGAGGCAAACATCTTTAAAAGTGTGGAAAATGTCAACCTCGATACCATTGTGGCATATAAGAAAAATGGAGAACGTCATCATTTTTTAGATGAGTATAAAGAAAAATAGTGTAGCACAGAACACCGCAAAAGAAGTGTGGAAAGGGATTTATCGCCTTGTCCGCACTTCTTTTTTTGTAAAGTTAAAATATCCAAAAAAGAATCAACTTACTTGAGTTAGTTGATAAAAACTCTCAATAAGGTTCTTGACAACTAATAGGCGTTAGAATATACTAACCATTGAAAAAGAAGTGAAAAAAATTACCAACAAGAGTACGAACAGAGGAGGAGAACATGATGCCGTTATCTATGGTAAAAGAAGGAGAAGAAAACATTATTCAGAGAGTGGGAGGAAAAGAAGAAACCCGCCGGTTTTTAGAGAACCTTGGCTTTGTCATTGGCAGTCCTGTAACTGTTGTATCTGAAATTGGCGGTAATATGATCGTGAACATCAAAGATTCGCGGGTTGCCATTGGAAAAGATATGGCAAATAAGATTATGGTATAAGGAGATTATTATGAAAACATTGAGAAATGCTGAATGCGGTAAGACGGTCAAAGTGAAAAAACTTTCCGGCGAAGGTCCGGTTAAGCGTCGTATCATGGACATGGGTATTACCAAAGGTGTTGATATTTATGTAAGAAAAGTAGCACCGCTTGGAGATCCGATCGAAGTAACTGTACGTGGATACGAGTTATCTTTGCGTAAAGCAGATGCAGAGATGATCGAAGTAGAGTAACTGTGAAAAAGCCAGCCTGTTATATGGCTAAAACATAAGGAGAGGAGCAGAACAATGGCAATTAAAATTGCATTAGCAGGTAATCCGAATAGTGGAAAGACCACATTATTCAATGCGTTGACAGGTTCTAACCAGTTTGTTGGAAACTGGCCGGGCGTAACTGTTGAGAAAAAGGAAGGAAAGTTAAAAGGTCATAAAGATGTAACGATCATTGACTTACCGGGTATTTATTCATTATCCCCATATACATTAGAGGAAGTCGTTGCAAGAAATTATCTTTTGACTGAAAAACCGGATGCGATCATCAATATCGTAGATGGTACAAATATCGAGCGTAACTTATATCTGTCTACACAGATCATGGAACTTGGTATTCCGGTAGTCATGGCAGTCAACATGATGGACTTAGTTGAAAAGAGCGGTGACCAGATACATATTGACAAACTCGGAAAGAGATTAGGCTGTGAAGTCGTAGAGATTTCCGCATTAAAAGGAACAGGGATCAAGAAAGCAGCAGAAAAAGCAGTTGCATTGGCACAGGGCAAAAAGAGTGCAGGAATCGTGCATGAATTTGCAAAAGATGTTGAAGATACGATCAGCACTGTAGAAGATAAACTGTTTGCAGACATTCCGGCAGAGCAGAAAAGATTCTTTGCGATCAAACTGTTAGAGCGTGATAATAAGATCGCAGAACAGTTATCAAGTATACCGGATGTTTCACAGGAAATCGAAGCATTAGAGAAAAAATTCGATGATGATACAGAAAGTATTATCACAAATGAAAGATATGTATACATTTCATCTATCATTGGTGAGTGCTGTACAAAGAACCAGAAACAGAAATTGACACTTTCTGATAAAATTGATAAAGTTGTTACAAACCGTATCTTAGCATTACCGATATTTGCAGTTGTTATGTTTATCGTATATTATGTATCCGTAACGACTGTCGGCAGCTGGGCAACTGACTGGGCAAATGAGGGTGTATTCGGTGATGGCTGGAAATTATTCGGCGTGATCGATGTTCCCGGTATCCCGGTACTGATCGAAAGTGCATTAGATGCAGTTGGCTGTGTTGACTGGTTAAAAGGATTGATCTTAGACGGTATTGTAGCCGGTGTTGGTGCAGTACTTGGTTTCGTACCACAGATGTTAGTATTATTTATCTTCCTTGCTTTCTTAGAGGCATGTGGATATATGGCACGAGTTGCATTCATCATGGATCGTATTTTCCGTAAATTCGGACTTTCCGGAAAATCCTTTATCCCAATGCTGATCGGAAGTGGTTGTGGTGTTCCGGGTATCATGGCATCCCGTACGATCGAAAATGACAGAGATCGTAAAATGACTATTATGACAACAACATTTATTCCTTGTGGAGCAAAATTACCGATCATCGCATTGATCGCAGGTGCTATCTTTGATAATGCAGGATGGGTATCCGTAAGCTGCTACTTCGTAGGAATCGCAGCAATCATCTGTTCCGGTATCATTTTAAAGAAAACAAAGATGTTCGCCGGAGATCCGGCTCCATTCGTTATGGAGTTACCGGCATATCATATGCCTACAGTAGGAAATGTATTAAGAAGTATGTGGGAGCGTGGATGGTCCTTCATTAAAAAAGCAGGAACGATCATCTTATTATCTACAATCGTTGTATGGTTCTTAATGAGCTTTGGATGGGTAGATGGTTCCTTTACAATGTTAGAGGCAGAGCAGTTAGATTCTAGTATCTTATCCTCTATCGGTAACCTGATCGCATGGATCTTTATCCCACTTGGCTGGGGCGACTGGAAGATGGCAGTTGCAGCTATCACAGGACTTGTCGCAAAAGAGAACGTAGTAGGAACATTCGGTATGTTATACGGATTTGCAGAAGTTGCAGAAGACGGAGCAGAAATCTGGAGCAACCTTTCCGCATCACTTGCACCGGTTGCAGCATATTCCTTCTTAGTATTCAACCTTCTGTGCGCACCTTGTTTCGCAGCAATGGGAGCGATCAAGCGTGAAATGAACAACGCAAAATGGTTCTGGTTTGCAATCGGATATCAGTGCTTCTTAGCATATGTTGTATCCCTGTGTATCTATCAGATCGGTATGCTGATCACAGCAGGCAGCTTTGGAATCGGTACAGTAGTTGCATTCCTGTTTGTTATCGGATTTGTATATCTGCTTTTCAGACCATACAAAGAAAGTGAAACATTAGATGTAAATATCAAAATGCCGGCATCAGCAAAATAATAATTCAGTAATAGAATAAGAGGTGGCTTTTATGGGTACAGTATTAGTTGGTGCGATCGTACTTGCATGTGTTGCACTTGCGATCCGTAGTTTAAGAAAAGACAAAAAGAATGGAAAATCTTCCTGCGGTGGTGACTGTGCACATTGCAGGGGCTGCCACTAGATGAAAAACAGCCGTCTGGTATCTTTTGAGATATCAGGCGGCTGTTTCTTTGATGGGGGATTTTGATTTGTTTGAAAGTTATGCTGAAAAATGGCTTTGACAGTGGTATAATAAAAAAATGATTTGTATGAACAAAATAAGGATTGGAGATAAAACAGATGATTACGGGAGAGCTTAAGAATAAAATTGATGCCCTGTGGGATATGTTTGCAGCAGGCGGTCTGGTAAATCCCCTAGAAGTCATTGAACAGATCACATATCTGATGTTTATACGTGATCTTGATGATACAGATAACGTAAGGGCAAAAGAAAGCGTCATGTTAGGGATTCCATATCAGAGTATAGGTGATTATAAAGAAAGACCAAATATGATAGGAATGTATAAAACTGCATTGCCAAAAGATGTAGCAGAAAAAATGAGAGAGTTATTGCAGTGGTATAGCAAACAGGAAAAAAATTTGACCACATTAGCAGAATTTCATGTACGATATGAGATCATACATCCATTTCAAGATGGAAATGGTCGAACAGGCAGAATGATACTTTTTAGAGAAGCTTTAAAAAGTGCAGATGTCGATCCATTTATTATACAAGACGATAACCGCAGTAGTTATATTGAGGGATTAAAAGAGTATAGAGAAGAACAGAAAACAGATAAATTAGTATCTTTGATGCAGCAGGAAACTGTTGATTATTATCAGCAGTGCAGTTATTTCATGGAATAGGAAAATTCAAAAAACAGATTTTAATTATGGTTGCAGGATGTTGGTATATCAGGAGGAAAATACAAACATGCAGGAAAAAATAGTAACCATATTAAATGAAATGGCAGAGTATTTAGATATATTTTTGGCAGCGAAACAGATTGAAGGATGTTCAGAACGAACTATAAAATATTATAAGATGACAGTTGCACACTTATTTAGTCAGATTTCTCTGGAAGTAAGAAAAATGACAACGGAAGATATCCGACGATATTTAGTAGATTATCAGAAATTAAATTCCTGTAGCAAGGTGACAGTTGATAATGTCAGAAGAAATCTTTCAAGTTTTTTCTCATGGTTAGAGGAAGAAGATTATATATTAAAAAGTCCGATGCGTCGGATACATAAGATTAAGACAAAACAACCGGTAAAAGAGATTATTTCTGATGAAATGATTGAGAGATTAAGAGATAGCTGTAAATGTGCCAGAGATCTTGCGATGATTGATCTGTTGTATTCAACAGGAATCAGAGTCGGTGAATTAGTGGGGTTAAATATTTCTGATATTGATTTTGAAGAAAGAGAATGTATTGTATATGGAAAAGGTGATAAAGAACGGCGGGTTTATTTTGATGCAAAGGCAAAACTGCATTTGCAGAATTATCTGAATGGCAGGACTGATAAAAATCCGGCATTATTTGTAACATTAGATTCACTATATGAGCGGTTGAAAATCAGTGGCGTAGAAATACGGATCCGTGAACTTGGGCGACGGTTAAATATGGATAAAATACACCCTCATAAATTCAGAAGAACCATGGCAACTAGAGCGATTGATAAAGGAATGCCAATAGAGCAGGTACAAAAAAATTTAGGTCATTCGCAGATTGACACGACGATGCAATATGCGATCCTTAATCAGAACAATGTAAAAACATCACATCGAAGGTACATTGCATAGTGAAAGAATTTGCAATTTGAGTAGGTAAGGTGATAATGAAAGCAGGTGTATGATGAGTTCAAATCATTTTTTTGTAACGTTTTAAATAATCCATGAAATAACTTCCTGAAATATGTGAAAGATAAAGTGGCATCACAAAAAGCAAGTGGTAGTCTGGATAAAAAATAAAATATGTAATTGTTAAGTCTAAAAAAATATGATAAAATACGCATAGCAGTTTTGGTTGTTTGAGTGTGGTAACTTAACAATACAACATAAAAACAAAAACTGCTATTTTAATTTGAAAAAAGTAGTGGTTTGATATACTTAGGGCTAGCCGTCGCGCTAGCGACTTGGTACAATATAGTTAGGAAGAAAATGAAATACAACCAATATAACAATTATTCAGAACAATTGAAACCAAAACCAATATTTAATCTAAACTATTATAAAGATGATGATAATTATTCAGATGGAGATGTAGAAAATCAAATTTTGCAAATCATAGCAGAGAATAAACCAGAAGATTACACGAAGGCAATTGCTAAAAATTATAGCTGGCCGGTGTACTATCATTTGACTAGAACAAGAAGAAATCTTTTAAACTGGTATGATTTTGAGCCAGAGAGTGAAGTTCTTGAGATTGGCTGTGGATTTGGGGCATTAACAGGACTCTTATGCGATAAATGTAAAAGCGTTACAGCTGTAGAGTTGTCGCAAAGACGAGCTATGGGCACATTGCTACGTTGCCGTGAGAAGGAAAATCTTGAGATTATTGTAGGAAATCTGAATGATATTGAATTCACCCCAAAATATGATTATATCACATTGATCGGTGTACTTGAGTATCAGGGAAGATTTACGGACTCGGATCATCCATATAGGGACTTTTTGGCGAAGATAAAAAAACTTTTAAAGCCAGAGGGAAAACTTCTGATCGCTATTGAAAACCAATATGGTTTGAAATACTGGTGCGGAGCAGGAGAAGATCATACGGGTGTACCGTTTGATGGCATGAATCAGTATTTATATACAAATCAGGGTATTCGGACTTTTTCAAAGGAAGGGTTGAAAAAACTTATTCATGAAAGTGGATTTGAGCATAGCTATTTTTATTATCCAATGCCAGATTATAAATTGCCGACCACCATTTATTCAGAAGACTATCTGCCAGAAGATGAAAATATGCAGAATGTCAGGTGTTATTATGCAAAAAATGCACATACGCTGGTTGCGAATGAGAATGACATTTATAAAGATTTAGTTGAAAATCATGTATTTGAATTTTTTGCAAATTCCTTTTTGGTTGAATGTGCTGGCGTAGAAGATTTGGGAAATATTTTATTTGCAAGCTTATGTGATGAAAGACAGCCGGAGTATCAGTTGGGCACCAAAATTTACAGGGATAAAATTGTAAAAAAATTTAGTTTATCACAAACTGGTGTTTCACATATAAGACAGACAGCAGCCAATGAAAAAACATTAAAGGACAGAGGATTGCTTACTTTGGGAAGCAAAATCGTGGGAGAGGAATTAGAAACTCCATACCATGAAGGAGAACTGTTTGAGAAGGTGTTTGTTAGGGCATGTAGAGCAGGAGATGAAGAACAGGCAGTTTATTTATTGGAACGATTATATGTGGACATATTATCGTCTTCGGAAACTGTACCGGACGAGGATAATATTCTATATGCGCTGCATCCGGAATTGAAACAGGAACAGATTAACTACGGACCAATTTTGAAGAATGGATATCTGGATATGACATTTCGGAATGCATTCGTTTCAAATGAAAACCTGCTATGGTTCGATCAGGAATGGATGTTGGAAAATGTTCCGGCAGATTACATTATTTTCAGGGCATTGGGAACGGTATATTTTTCTTATCGGGATATCAACGATACGGTTCCGATAGAAAGAATCATTGAAAAATGCGGGCTAAAAGATTCCTGGTCTGGATTTAAAGAGATTGAAAAGCTGTTTTCTTCATCAATCAGAGATGAATTACATATAAAAGAGGGGGCAGGTTTTACACAGGTGGATTCCGAAAGGATTATTGAAAATATTAAAAAGATTATATAAAAGAGAGCTGTTGCATGAAAAAACAGATAATATTTTCGTGCAGCAGCTCTTTGAAATAAATCTAATTCCACATACTGCAAATAGAATATTTAGAGGAAAGACGTTTGTCTAAAAAAACTTTTGAAGCATCAGAATCAGCTGCGGTATAATACTCAATTGCGTCTAAGATGTCGGAACAACAATGTTCAGCATTGGAGAACAGAAGCTTTCTGTTTTCAATTATGGAATCATAATTTTCTGGTGACGAAAGGAAACGTTGTACACAGTCCTGTAATTCCAATTTTTTACATTTGATAACATAATCCATAGGTACCGATGCATGACGGCTCGGAGTTGTATCTGGAATAAGCCAGTCGGTAACGGCAATACTCGGAACATCAAACATTAAAGCTTCTGCCATAACACTTGATTCATCGGATACAACGAGGTCACTCATTGCGAGTGCTGTCATAATACTTTCTTCCGGTTCAATATAATATACATTATCAAACTTTCCCTCATGTAAATTCCGCATTTCTTTAATATTTTGAATAATATTCGAATATTTTCTATTCCAGTGTGACTGCTTAATCAGCAAATTTACTTTTAAAGAGGAGAGGGCTTTGACAAAATCATCCTCTTTTCCATCATTCTCCCACGAAGGAGCATATAAGATAGAAAAATCATATTTTAAATGTAGCTGTTCTTTTAATGTACGGATGCGTTCTGATAGGTCACAGGAAGATAACAGGCTGCTTTTGGGATAACCAAGTTCGTAGGCTCCACATCTTGGATTAGTGTAATATTGAAAAGCACATGCAGACCATAAGTTTGCCCAGGAATGTCCTGGTACGATTCCAATATCGAATTTATCCCAACGTTCCAATTCCCAGAAAGCTGGCCAACGGTTATGTCCCTGAGCTAAGTCATGTAGTAATATCAGAGAAAATTTTGAGTTTTCAGGGTAACAAATATGCTGGCAATAGACACCAATTTCAGCATTTTGATGAATGTCTTTTGTAAAATTTATTTTGTAACCTCTGGATTCTGCCATATCAGCAATTGGTTTTAAATTATAATATTCCCCCATATCAGTGTAAAAGAAGGTGATTTCTTTTTTGCAGGATACAAAATGTTCTGTTACAGTAAAATCTGTCAAAGTTTTTGAAATGCGTGAAATATCATTTTCCGAATAATACAGCTTTAGGAAATCTACATAATCAGAAATAGATTGTGTAGAATCTGAATACTCGACTACAATGGAAGATGAAAGCGGCAAATAAGTGTAAGCAATTTTGGCAGACCATAGTAACTGATAAAGAAATACTAAGTACTGCATAGAAGCAGTTACATCAGGGTGTGAAAAGGAAAGCTGCTTTACATAGGCTGTAGAAAGAAAAACAGTAGACAAATCACCATATAGGTTTATATTGTTCATAGCACTGTAGCGCAGTAATTCTGCACCATTAAAAATTTTATTGTCTAATGTTGCTTTATACATATAATCAGGATGTGCAAGTACGGTATCACTGTTATCTATAAAATTACGGGCGTGCATAATGCCGTTTACTGAAGTAATTTTGGTCATCATAGAAAGAAGAATTGCGATACGGTTTTTCTCATAATGATGTTTGGAATCATAGAAACAGAGATATTCGCTCTCGATAGATGGCAGACAATTTAAAAATTCTTCCATTAAGTTTTTTTCATGCATATATATAACAGATAAATTAACATGGATATCTGTACTGATCATATCTGTTAAATCAGGTTTTAGTTCATCTTCGCTTAGGATATAAATAGCGGTAACGGGTGTAATTGAAATTTGGCAGGAAGAAAAGAAATTGTCAGCGCCAAACGATTGTTTATATATTTCAAGACATTCAGCGGCAGACATGAAATCTTTTGCTAGAATGCATTGTTGTATAAGTTGTATCATTTCATCTTTGGGTGATAAATTGTTCATAGTTTTTTACCAGGATAAAATCGTGGTTGTTACCTCCATAATTTGATATGAATTAAGTATAAAAAAAAATGGGCGAGATTTCAATAGACAAGCTAAAATGCGCATTGGTATTTAAGCAAAAATTAGATAATTGCCTTATAGCAATATTTCCATTAAAATAAAATCAGATAGTTTGATTACAGAATAAGAGGAAAAATATGGAATTTGACAAAGGAGTGGCTGTATGCTGAACATTGGAAGCCTTATTTTAGGTGCGTGTGCTTGGCTATTTGCAGGCTTGGCGATTGCAACACCGAAAGCATATACATCCCATAGAAATACCTTGGTAAGCTTTGGACTATGTGCAATTTCTCTTGTATTTCAATTATTTGAGATAAATCGCAGGGTGTTTCTTGGTGATTATGCCGCTATTGAAGATACTATTCGTGCGGTTTTGATTGCTTCTGTCGCATTGGTTTCCATTACAATGATTCTCAATCTTGTTGCATTAGCCAAAGCAAAAAACAAATAAGCAAATTCGGATTTGTAAAAGTGGTAAGGAGCAGTGTTTGGCATTTGTAAAAGTAGTAACGAGTAGTACATGGCACTGTGGATAGTGGACAGGGATAAAAGAATAGATGTTTGACATAGAAGCGGTTGGATGCTAATATAATAACAAAGGGTGCTGCCGATAAACGGTTAGCCCTAAATCATGTTAGTCAAAAATGACCGCCAAGTTTTCTCAGGACAGGGCGGTTATTTTTGTGTCTTATCATTGCTCTTAGAACCAACGGTATAACCAAGAGCAAAGCAGGTAATACATAAGCTGATGATGGCTATGAAAAGATCCGTTGTAAGCATAAGAAACGCCTCCTTTGGTAGATTTCTGCAGGCAGATTTCTATGTAATCAGAGGCCACAGTCCTCTGTAAGAAGGAATAACCGCCTACCGTATATGGTAGCACCAAATACACAATAACAAACGTTTGTTCTAAAAACAAGAGTTTTACAAAGTCTGGTTTGTTGAGAAGATGGATGAAATATATTGCGTTAAAAGATGTTTGTAAAATAAGTATGGGACAATCTCCAGATTCGTCAAGTTATAACAATAATGAAGATGGAATTCCCTTTTTTCAGGGAAATGCAGATTTTGGAGAGAGATACCCGATAACAAGAGTTTGCTGTAATGCTCCAACTAAGATTGCAAAAGCTGAAGATATACGAATATCTGTAAGAGCACCTATTGGTGCATTAAATTTTGCAAAAGAGGAATGCTGCATAGGTCGGGGATTAGCTGCATTAATGCCAGATAGAAGTAAGATGTCATTAGAGTTTATTTATTGGTTTTTAAAAGGCAAAAAGGTAGAATTAAATAGCAAGGGAACAGGAAGTACATTTAAAGCTATAAGTCGAAAAGTTCTTGAAGAAATAATGGTTCCTGATATTGATTTTGATATGCAATATAAATATGCAGGAATATTAGAAAAAATACATAGCGTAATTCAGATGCATAAGAAAGAATTAGATGAATTAGATAAGTTGATGCAAGCCCGATTTGTCGAGATGTTCGGTAGTCCTGTATCTAACCCTATGTCTTGGGAAAAGCGAACATTGAAAGAGGTATGTAAAAAATTGAATGATGGAACCCATTTTTCACCTGAAAGCTTTGAAACGGGCGCTTATAAATATGTAACAGCGAAAAATATTAAGCTGACCGGGTTTGATTTTTCAAATATTACCTATGTGCCAGAAGAAGTATATAGACCTATTTTTGACAGGTGCAAAGATTAAAAACAAGGGAATAAAGGGGAAATCATTCTATTCCCTGATATTCCCCTTTTTCATATTCTCCCGGATCAACCAGTCGGTAACTTCATATAATCGTTTAGAACCAAGGCTTGTCTGGCTCTGTCTGCCATACACCTGTTTAGCTGTGACCTGATGTTCCCTCCAGTCACTTCCACCATTGCTGTTATTTAAAAGTAACGGCTGCAGATTGTCCATTGCATGTGCAAATTTTGCTTCCGGTGTTTCAAATGCTTCAAATTCATCAAAGAGCCCGGCCAGTTCCTCTTTCTGATCTTCTGGCAGGAGTGAAAAGATCCGTTCTTTGGCGGCATCTTCTCTGGCTTTCTGTGTTTTTTTGCCTTCTTCATCGTAGGCATAAGTGTCGCCTGCATCAATTTCTACGATATCATGGAGCAGGCACATCAGCATGACTTTTGAGATATCAACTGCTTCATTGGAATATTCCCGAAGCAGATATGCCATGATTGCCATGTGCCATGCATGTTCAGCATCATTTTCATTTCTGCCATGACCGGAAAGATGCGTCTGCCGGAAAATGTTTTTTTCTTTATCAATTTCTAATGCAAAATCAAGCTGCTGCTGTAATCGTTTGTCCATTGTATGTACCTCCGTAATGGTTGTAAATGTTTGATTATGATGATATGAAGGCCAACAGGCATTTTCACTTCATTCAATGCATGAATTGCTCCATTGTTACGCAACTTTTACAATTCTATACAAAGTATAGCATACATTCAGATAGTTAGGTGTCTGTATTTTTTTGTAATTTAGAAAAACTTTAGAAAAAACAAGAAAAGTTCAGAAACTCTATATTGCTTTTAAATCTTTTAACACATATAATAAACAGTAGCAATTATTGGAAACATATTGCTGCGAATACGCAGCCAAGATACGGGAATCCTAGAATCGAAGGCTGTCATACGGAGGACATTATGGATAATCAGGAACCAAATAATAATCAGAACAATAACCGGAATAACCGAAACGGTCAGGTCATTATGACTTTTATTCTGATATCGCTGTTTGCATTGTTTATCATCAGCTTTGTTTCAAATAAGCTGACACAGCAGTTTAATCAGGAAATATCTTATACAGACTTTTTAGCAAAAGTCGAGGCAGATGAAGTAGAAAGCATCAAGTATACCGGAAGTGAGATCGATATCACGTTAAAGTCAAAAGGGACTTCCGTATATAAGCAGACATATTATACAGGTATGGTCAGTGATGATGAACTTATTCCATTGTTGAAGGAACATAATGTAGAGATCTATGGCTACATACCGGACAATACGTCTACATGGGTATATAATATCTTAAGTTTCATTCTCCCATTGGTACTGCTCTGGGTACTGCTTGGCTTCATTATGAAGCGTATGGGCGGCGGAGGCGGCATGATGGGTGTCGGCAAAAGTAATGCCAAAGTATATGTAGAAAAGTCAACAGGAGTGACATTTAAAGATGTAGCAGGACAGGATGAAGCCAAGGAATCCTTACAGGAAGTAGTAGATTTCCTGCATAACCCGAAAAAATATCGGGATATCGGTGCAAAACTGCCGAAGGGTGCGTTGTTAGTAGGCCCTCCGGGAACAGGAAAGACGCTGCTTGCAAAAGCAGTTGCAGGAGAAGCAAAAGTTCCGTTTTTCTCCCTTGCAGGATCTGATTTTGTAGAAATGTTTGTAGGTGTAGGTGCTTCCCGTGTCAGGGATCTGTTCAAAGAAGCACAGAAACAGGCACCATGTATTATCTTTATTGATGAGATCGATGCGATTGGTAAGAGCCGTGATTCGAGATTTGGCAGCGGCAATGATGAAAGAGAACAGACCTTAAACCAGCTGCTTGCAGAGATGGATGGTTTTGATACATCAAAAGGTCTTCTGATCTTAGCGGCAACGAACCGTCCGGAAGTATTAGACAAGGCACTGCTTCGTCCGGGACGTTTTGACCGAAGGATCATTGTAGACCGTCCGGATCAGAAGGGCCGTTTAGAAACATTAAAAGTACATGCAAAAGATGTATTGATGGATGAAACAGTGGATTTAGATGCATTAGCACTTGCAACTGCGGGTCTTGTGGGTTCTGATCTTGCCAATATGATCAATGAAGCTGCGATCAATGCAGTAAAGCATGGCAGAAAATATGTCAACCAGTCCGATCTGTTTGAAGCATTTGAATTAGTTGCAGTCGGCGGTAAAGAGAAGAAGGACCGTGCGATGAGTGAAAAGGAGAAACATATCGTTTCTTATCACGAAGTAGGTCATGCGATGGTAACAGCTTTGCAGAAAAACACCGAACCGGTACAAAAGATCACGATCGTTCCAAGAACCATGGGAGCATTAGGATATACATTACAGACACCGGAGGAGGAGAAGTTCTTAGATACCAAGGAAGAACTCTTAGCGAAGATCACAACTTTTATGGGTGGTCGTGCAGCTGAAGATATCGTATTCCATTCTGTTACCAGTGGTGCAGCAAATGATATTGAACAGGCAACTAATATTGCAAAATCCATGATCACACGTTTTGGTATGTCTGAAAAATTCGGTATGATGAGTCTTGTCACAGTAGAAAGCCAGTACTTAGACGGCAGAGCTTCTATGAACTGTGCAGAAGAGACAGCAGCCGAAGTAGACAAGGAAGTGCTTAAGGTCATCAATTCCTGTTATGCAGAAGCGGTAAGACTCCTGACAGAAAACAGAGAAGTATTAGATAAGATCGCTGACTATCTGTATGAACATGAAACTATTACAGGTAAGGAATTTATGAAGATTTTCCGAGAATTAAAAGGACTGCCTGAGGAGGATGAAAAAGAGCAGAAGAATAACGATACCAAGGCAGATGCAAAAGAGGATACACAGGCAGAAGACCAGCAGACAAAACAGCAGGACGAACAGTCAGGCGTTACATTAGAAAAGGGTCAGCATATCGATATGACTGCAGACGATAATCATACTAAAGAGTAACTATAAAGGTACGGAATCGTTATGCCAGAAAGCAATATAAGTCCATTAGAATTTACACAATAAGGATATACAAATGTTTCAATTAGAAGAAGAATTAAAAAAACTCCCGGATCAGCCGGGAGTTTATATTATGCATGATAAAAATGATACGATCATTTATATAGGAAAAGCCGTTTCACTGACAAAGCGTGTCCATCAGTATTTTCAGGCAAGCCATAACGAGGGCATTAAAAAAGCACAGATGGTACAGCAGATCGCCCGTTTTGAATATATTGTGACGGATTCGGAATTAGAGGCATTGGTATTAGAATGTAATCTGATCAAAGAGCACAGACCAAAATATAATACGATGCTTAGGGATGATAAGACTTATCCGTATATTAAAGTGACTTTAGGGGAAGAATTTCCAAGGGTACTCTTTGCACGCCGGTTAAAAAAAGACAAGTCAAAATATTTTGGACCTTATACTAGTGCAGGTGCAGTCAAAGATACGATCGATCTTTTGAATAAGTTATACGGACTCCGCACCTGTAACCGCATACTGCCACGCGATACAGGAAAGGAAAGACCATGTTTGAATTATCATATCAAACAGTGTCATGCACCTTGTCAGGGATATATTTCCAAGGAAGAATATGCGACACGCATTGAACAGGCAGTCCGTTTTTTAAATGGAGAGTATCAGCCGATCATGCAGGAACTCGAAGAAAAAATGCAGAAAGCATCAAGTGAACTTGCTTTTGAAAAGGCAATGGAATACAGAGATCTTTTAAACAGTGTGAAGCAGATCGCACAGAAACAGAAGATCACAGATGCAAGTGCAGAGGACCGGGATGTGATCGGTATCTCAAAGGACGGAGAAGATGCGGTTGTTCAGGTGTTTTTTATCCGTGGAGGCAAGCTGATCGGCAGGGAACATTTTTATCTTCGGATCGAAACAGAAGACAGCCGGGCGCAGGTCCTTACCGTTTTTTTGAAACAGTATTATGCAGGAACGCCATTTATCCCGAAACTGATCATGCTGCCTTATGAAATTGAGGATAAAGAAGTCATTGAAGAATGGCTTAGTGGAAAACGTGGTCAGAAAGTCTACGTTAAAATTCCACAAAAGGGCATGAAAGAAAAGTTAGTAGAGCTTGCAAATAAAAATGCAAAACTGGTACTTTCACAGGATAAAGAGAAATTAAAGAGGGAAGAAGGCAGGACGATCGGAGCCATGAAAGAGATCGCAGGATTGTTAGAACTTCCTTCCGTGATGCGTGTAGAAGCATACGATATTTCGAATATCAGTGGTTTTCAGTCTGTCGGATCGATGGTTGTCTATGAAAAAGGAAAGCCCTGCCGCAGTGATTATCGCAAATTCCGCTTAAAAACAGTCACAGGACCGGATGATTATGCGTCCATGCATGAAGTTTTGACGAGAAGATTTGAACATGGCAAGATGGAACGGGAAGAATTAAAAGAAAAAGGTTTAGAAGATTCTTATGGCAGCTTCACAAAATTTCCGGATCTGATCATGATGGACGGTGGCAGAGGACAGGTAAATATTGCATTGGCTGTTTTAGAAGAACTCCATTTAGACATTCCGGTGTGTGGTATGGTCAAAGATGATAATCATAGAACGCGGGGGCTATATTATAACAATATAGAGATTCCGATAGACAGGCACAGCGAAGGATTTAAACTGATCACCAGAATACAGGATGAAGCCCATCGTTTTGCAATCGAATACCACAGGTCATTAAGGAGCAAGGGACAGGTCCATTCTGTCTTAGATGATATTCCGGGGATCGGCGCTTCCAGAAGAAAGGCGCTTATGGTACGTTATGCTTCCTTAGATGCGATCAAAGCCGCAAGCGTGGAAGAATTAGCCGAAACACCTTCGATGAACCGGCAGGCGGCCGAAGCGGTGTATCAGTATTTCCGCAAAGGCAGCGGTTCATACAATGACGTTACTGTTCACTCCGTGAGCAGTAACTCGTGATTTTTGCATGAAAGTTCGCTTTGCGAAGCAAAAATCACCACCTGAATCACTTTCTTACGCAGCCAGACAGTAAATGTCTGTCTGCTGTGTGAACTGTAACAAAATGACTGATTACTGTGCAAAACAGCCATAGTCGGTTGTTGTCTGTACAATAGAAGTGTGCTATACTTAGAGAAAAATCAAGTGGCATGAAAAGGAGAGATGGCATGGAAGGTGTAAGCGTAGCAAAAATAGCAAAAATGATGGATCTTAAGAATTTTACAGATGATATAAATTTAAAGGAACATCGTATCATTTTATCAGATGTTAATCGTCCGGCATTACAGTTGAGCGGATATTTTGAACATTTTGAACAGTCCCGTGTAGAGATCATCGGTATGGTAGAATATGCATATTTACAGAAAAAGTCAAAAGAAGAAAGACAGGAATTATACGATGCATTTCTTTCTTTTGATATTCCGTGTGTTATTTTCTGTCGTGGATTTGAACCGGATGAGATGTTTTTAGAGGCAGCAGACCGCAACCAGATACCGGTGCTTGGAACAGAACGTGGAACATCTGAATTTATGGCAGAACTGATCTATACATTGACAGAACAGCTGGCACCCTGTATTACGATCCATGGTGTTTTAGTAGATGTCTATGGTGAAGGACTTCTGATTATGGGAGAGAGCGGTATCGGTAAGAGTGAAGCTGCGTTAGAGCTGATCAAGAGAGGACACCGTTTGGTAACCGATGATGTGGTAGAGATCCGTAAGATCAATGAACATACTTTAGTCGGAACATCACCGGATATCACAAGATATTTTATCGAACTGCGTGGTATCGGTATCATCGATGTGAAGACCTTATTTGGTGTAGAAAGTGTAAAAGAAAAACAGAATATCGATCTGGTCATCAAATTAGAAGACTGGAAAAAAGAAAATGATTATGACCGTTTAGGATTAGAGGAAGAATATACTGAATTTTTAGGTAATAAAGTCGTGTGTCATTCCCTGCCGATCCGTCCGGGACGTAATCTGGCTGTTATCTGTGAAGCAGCAGCCGTAAATCATCGTCAGAAGAAGATGGGATATAATGCCGCACAGGAATTATACCGTCGTGTACAGGCAAATCTGACCAAAAAAGATGATGATGAAGATGATGAATAAGATCATAACCAAAATATAGAAAGAAGAGTGACAGAATATGGAAAGCAGGAATGCATGGGAGAAATATCCTACAGGAGAAAAGCGTCAGCAGGTCATGGATTTTGCAGAGGATTACAGAAAGTTTATTTCAGACTGCAAGACAGAACGGGAATGTGTCCGTGAATTTGTGCTACAGGCAAAAAAAGCAGGATTTAAGGAATTACAGACCTTAATAGATTCTAAGACACAGATAAAACCGGGTGATAAGATCTATGTAGATCACATGGGGAAAGCAATGGCACTTTTCGTGATCGGCGAGGAACCGTTAGAAAAGGGAATGAACATTCTTGGTGCCCATATCGACTCACCGCGTCTGGATTTAAAACAGGTGCCGTTATATGAAGATACACAGATGGCACTGTTAGATACCCACTATTACGGTGGTGTGAAAAAATACCAGTGGGTAACACTTCCATTGGCTCTGCATGGCGTATTTGCAAAGAAAGATGGAACCGTTGTAACTGTAAATGTCGGTGATAAACCGGGAGATCCTGTATTTGGGATCAGTGATCTTTTGATCCATTTATCTGCAGATCAGTTAGAGAAAAAAGCTGCAAAAGTGATTGACGGAGAAAAATTAGATATTCTGATCGGAAGTATTCCGACAGGGCAGAGTGAAGATTCAGAGAAAGTAAAAGATACGGTAAAAGCAAATATGCTTCGTATTTTAGAAGCAGAATATGGCATTACAGAGGAAGATTTCCTTTCTGCAGAGATCGAAGCAGTTCCGGCAGGAATGGCAAGAGATTATGGATTTGACCGCAGTATGATCATGGGTTATGGACATGATGACCGCGTGTGTGCATATCCATCTTTTCAGGCGATCTTAAAGATGACACAGCCGAAGATCACAAGTGTCTGCTTATTAGTGGATAAAGAAGAGATCGGAAGTGTAGGTGCGACCGGAATGCATTCGAGATTTTTTGAGGACTCTGTTGCAGAACTTTTAGATTTAAGCGGAGCATATTCCGAACTTTCCGTACGTCGTGCAATGCGTAATTCAAAAGTCCTTTCTTCTGATGTCAGTGCAGCTTATGATCCGAACTATCCGGAAGTCATGGAAAAACGCAATGCAGCATATTTTGGAAAAGGATTAGTATTTAACAAATATACCGGTTCAAGAGGCAAGAGTGGATCAAATGATGCAAATGCGGAATATATGGCAAAACTGCGTCGTATATTAGATGATGCACAGGTGACATTCCAGACTTCTGAACTTGGAAAAGTAGATCAGGGCGGTGGTGGAACGATCGCATATATTTTAGCAAATTTTGGAATGCAGGTTATCGACAGTGGTGTGGCAGTATTGAATATGCACGCTCCATGGGAGATCATCAGCAAAGTCGATCTGTACGAAGCATTCCTTGGATATCAGGCATTTTTGAAAGAGGCATAGAAAACGTGGAAACAGTACTTAGAGAATTAAAAAAAGTATTAAGAGAAGATCAGATAAGAGAACAGGAGCCATTAAGCCGTCATACAACCTTTCGTGTAGGCGGTCCGGCTGACTTGTTTTTAACACCGGATAGTACACAGATCAGTGATGTGATGCAGATCTTAAAGGCACATCAGGTATCTGCGACCGTGATCGGAAAAGGCAGTAATCTGCTGGTAGGCGACAAGGGAATTCGTGGCGCAGTGATCGAGTTTGGAAAGCAGATCGCACAGATCCATGTGGAAGGATCTAAGATCATGGCAGAAGCAGGAGCAGCCTTGGCAGCAGTTGCACAGCAGGCATACAAGGCAGGGCTGGCCGATATGGAATTTGCAGCAGGGATTCCCGGAAGTGTAGGCGGTGCATTGGTAATGAATGCCGGAGCATACGGCGGTGAGATGAAGGATATCGTAGAATCGGTAAAAGTGCTTTCAAAAGATGGGAAGATCATGGAATTATCCAATGAACAGATGGATTTTTCCTATCGTCATAGCTGTGTCACAGAGCAGGAGTATCTGGTACTTAGTGCAGTTTTAAAATTGCAGCAGGAAGAACCAGAGAAAATTTTAGCACGGATGGAGCAGTTAAGAGAGCAGAGAGTCAGTAAACAGCCGTTAGAATATCCGAGTGCCGGCAGTACATTTAAACGACCGGAAGGATATTTTGCAGGAAAACTGATCATGGATGCAGGGCTTGCAGATTATACGATCGGTGGCGCAGCCGTATCAAAAAAACACTGTGGATTTGTGATCAACAAAGGTGGTGCAACGGCAGCAGATATTCTTGCACTCATAAAGCGTGTACAGCAGGTGGTAAAAGAGCAGTCTGGCGTAGAATTAGAGCCTGAAGTAAAACTGATCGGAGAATTTTAAATAGTTGGTCAGATGGATTAGACAGGGAGAGATAAGACGTGAAATTAGTAATATTGACCGGAATGTCAGGAGCCGGAAAAAGTACAGCACTGAAAATGATGGAAGATATCGGATTTTATTGTGTTGATAATCTGCCGATACCACTGTTAGAAACATTTGTAGAATTATCAGAAACAAGTAAGGAAGAATTACAGAAATTTGCGATCGGAATTGATATCCGGAGCGGAGAGTCATTTGAAGAATTGCATTCTGTTTTAGACCGCTTAGATCAGAAGGGAAAAGCACCTGAAATTCTATTTTTAGAGGCAGAAGATGCGACACTTGTCAAACGGTATAAGGAAACCAGACGAAATCACCCGCTTTCAGGCGGAGAACGTGTGGAAACAGGAATCGCAGAGGAGCGGAAACGTCTGGAATTTTTAAAGCAGAGAGCAGACTATATCATTGATACGAGCAGACTTCTGACAAGAGAACTCCGTGCAGAATTAGATAAGATCTTTGTAAAGCAGCAGGATTATAAGAATTTGTTTATCACTGTATTGTCCTTTGGTTTTAAATATGGGATACCGGCAGATTCCGATCTGGTATTTGATGTACGTTTCCTGCCAAATCCCTATTATGTAGAAGGACTGCGGGAGAAAAACGGAAACGATAAAGAGATACAGGATTATGTATTGCAGTTTGGAGAAGCACACGAGTTTTTGGACAAGCTGACAGATATGATCGATTTTCTGATCCCGAACTATATCATCGAGGGAAAAAACCAGCTTGTGATCAGTATCGGCTGTACCGGCGGCAAGCACCGTTCCGTGACACTTGCAAATGAACTCTATAAAAGATTGTCAGGTAATAAAGAATATGGTCTAAAGATCGAGCACAGAGATATTGAGAAAGATGCATTGAGGAAGTAAGATGTCGTTTTCAAGTGATGTAAAAAAAGAACTTGCAGGGCAGATCAATGCCGGCAGACACTGCCGTTTAGCAGAACTTGCAGCGATCATCAGCTATGCGGGAAAGATCCGAATGAAAAAAGGAAGTATTGCTTTATCTATAGAAACAGACAATCCTCTGCTGAAAGAAAAATATGAAAAGCTCTTAGCACTTTTATTCAAGATCGAATTATCTGAAAATGAACTGATGGATGCAGATGTCCTTAAGGTTTTAGAAAGCGTGAAAATGTGGGATGAACGGAGAGGATGCTTTTGCAATATGGAAGAAGTAGATGGTATGCTGATCATGCAGACCTGTTGCAGAAGGGCATTTATCCGCGGGGCATTTTTAGCCTCAGGTTCTATGAGTGATCCAAACAAAGCTTATCATTTTGAAGTGGTCTGCCACAGTATGCAGCAGGCAGAGCAGCTGCAGAATACGATGAATGGATTTGAAGTAGATGCAAAGATCGTCGTGCGTAAGAAGAATCATGTCGTCTATGTCAAGGAAGGTGCACATATCGTAGACCTTTTGAATGTGATGGAAGCACATGTGGCACTGATGAACCTTGAGAATGTCAGGATCATGAAGGAGATGCGTAATTCTGTCAACCGGCAGGTCAACTGCGAAACAGCAAATATCAGCAAAACAGTAAATGCGGCAGTCAGACAGATAGAAGATATCGAATATATCAGGGCGAAGAAAGGTCTTGAGAGTCTTCCGGACAATTTAAAAGAGATCGCATTGCTACGGTTAGAATATCCGGATGTATCATTGAAAGAACTTGGTACATATCTAGATCCTCCGGTCGGAAAATCCGGTGTGAACCACAGGCTCCGCCGCATTACAGAAATTGCGGCAGAAATGGGAGCAGGACAATAAAAAGAATATGAAAAAATTTATCAGAATCGGGAGTGTGAATATCTATGAAAAAACTTCTGTTTATCTTTAATCCGTATTCAGGGAAGGCACAGATTAAGAATAAATTGTTGGAGATTGTAGATATTATGGTGAAAGCAGGATATGAAGTAACCATATATCCGACACAGGCAAGAGCCGATGCACTGAATTTGGTACAAAAGCGGGCAAAAAAATATGATTTAGTAGTATGTAGCGGCGGCGATGGGACGCTTGATGAAGCAGTCAGCGGCATGATGCTTTCTGAAAAGAAAGTGCCGTTAGGATACATACCGGCAGGAAGTACGAACGATTTTGCCAATTCGCTTAAGATTCCAAAAGATATGGTAAAAGCAGCAAAAGCAGCTGTTTCTGGCAAAAAATTTGCCTGTGATGTCGGAAAATTCAATGACAGTTTCTTTATCTATGTAGCGGCATTTGGTATTTTTACGGCAGTTTCCTATAAGACAAGTCAGGAATGGAAAAATATCTTAGGCCATGCCGCATATATCTTAGAAGGGGCAAAGAGTCTGCATGAGATCACTTCGTATCATATGCGGGTAGAATATGAAGATCAGGTGATCGAGGATGAATTTATCTATGGAATGATCACAAATTCAAATTCTGTCGGCGGTTTTAAAAATATGACCGGAAAAAATGTCCTTTTAGATGACGGTAAATTTGAAGTGACATTGATCCGCAAACCGAAAAATCTCGTGGAATTAAATGAAATCTTAGCGTCTCTTTCGAATATGATCGATGATACGGACGCGATCTATTCTTTTAAGAGTGACTGCATTACCTTTTATGCAGAGGAAAAAGTGCCATGGACGTTAGATGGTGAATATGGCGGCAACCCACAGGAAGTAAAGATCAGTAATCAGCAGCAGGCATTGGAGATCATGGTCAAAAAGTAGAGAGATGAAGGGGAAATTTGTTAGATTTGATACTTTATTTTTAAAATAAAGTAAGCTATACTATAAATTATGAAAAATATTTTTGGGAAAAAAGAAAAGGAGAATGAACTTATGTTAGTATCTGCAAAAGAAATGCTTGACAAAGCAAAAGCTGGTCACTACGCAGTAGGACAGTTCAATATCAACAACTTAGAGTGGACAAAATCCATTTTAGCAACAGCACAGGAATTAAATTCACCGGTTATCCTTGGTGTATCAGAAGGTGCCGGAAAATACATGACAGGTTTTAAAACCGTTGCAGCTATGGTAAAAGCAATGATCGAAGAAATGAACATTACTGTACCGGTTGCATTACACTTAGATCACGGTTCATATGAAGGATGCTTAAAATGCGTAGAAGCAGGATTTTCTTCTATCATGTTCGACGGATCTCATTATCCAATCGATGAGAACGTTGCTAAGACAACAGAATTAGTGAAATTAGCACATGATAACAATATGTCTATCGAAGCAGAAGTTGGTTCTATCGGTGGAGAAGAAGACGGTGTCATTGGTGCAGGCGAGTGTGCAGACCCACAGGAGTGTAAAGCAATTGCTGACCTTGGAGTGGACATGCTTGCAGCAGGTATCGGTAATATCCATGGAAAATATCCTGCAAACTGGGCTGGATTAAGCTTTGAAACATTAGATGCCATTCAGCAGCTGACAGGAACCATGCCATTAGTTCTTCATGGTGGTACAGGTATCCCTGAAGATATGATCAAAAAAGCAATCTCTCTTGGAGTAGCTAAGATCAATGTTAATACAGAGTGCCAGTTATCTTTCGCAGATGCGACACGTAAATATATCGAAGCTGGAAAAGATTTAGAGGGCAAAGGATTTGATCCGCGTAAATTATTAGCTCCGGGTGCAGAAGCAATCAAAGCAACTGTAAAAGAGAAGATGGAATTATTTGGTTCTGTAAATAAGGCATAAGGCTTTTTGTAAAATTCACGAAAAAGAAAACTTAAATAATAGAAATGTTGTATAATTTTTCTATTGCATTTTCTACTTATTTGAGGTATCTTAATAGCAAGTAAAAACGAATGTGACAGACGAACAAGGGTGTTCCACTAGCTGGAATACCCTTTTTTAGTAGAATGACATACTTCGTTATAAGTAGCTAACTAATCCAAGGGGATTACATAATGAACAGAAAGGAAGTATTGATATGGAGAATTGTACAGAATATTTTAACGTTGCTGATATTTTCGGAGAAAATGTATTTAATGACTCCGTTATGCAGGAAAGATTACCGAAGAAAGTTTATCAGAAATTAAAACAGACCATTCGTGACGGTAAGGAATTAGATCTTGCAACAGCAGATGTGATCGCACATGAAATGAAAGAATGGGCAATCGAAAAAGGAGCTACCCATTATACACACTGGTTTCAGCCATTGACTGGTGTAACAGCAGAGAAACATGATTCCTTTATTACAGCACCAATGGAAAACGGAAAAGTTCTGATGAGTTTTTCAGGAAAAGAACTGATCAAAGGTGAGCCGGATGCATCTTCTTTCCCATCAGGTGGTTTAAGAGCAACATTTGAAGCAAGAGGATATACAGCATGGGATTGTACTTCCCCGGCATTCGTAAGACAGGATGCAGCAGGTGCTACTCTTTGTATTCCAACAGCCTTTTGTTCTTACACAGGAGAAGCATTAGACCAGAAGACACCGCTTCTTCGTTCTATGGAAGCTGTCAATGATCAGGCACTTCGTCTGATCCGTTTATTTGGCAATACAACATCCAGACGAGTAACTGCATCTGTTGGACCAGAGCAGGAATACTTTATCGTAGACAGAGATAAATATTTAAAGAGAAAAGACCTGATCTTTACAGGACGTACTTTATTTGGTGCAATGCCTCCAAAAGGCCAGGAGATGGACGACCATTATTTTGGAACGATCCGCGAGAGAATTGCAGCATACATGAAGGCTGTCAATAAAGAACTCTGGAAATTAGGCGTATCTGCAAAGACACAGCATAATGAGGTTGCTCCGGCACAGCATGAGTTGGCACCGATCTATGCATCTGCAAACGTTGCAGTTGACCATAACCAGTTGATCATGGAAACCTTAAAGAAAGTAGCAGGAAGACATGGTTTACAGTGTCTGTTACATGAAAAACCATTCGCAGGTGTCAATGGTTCCGGTAAACATAATAACTGGTCTATCACAACTGATGATGGCATCAACTTATTAGATCCGGGTGTAACACCACATGAGAACGTACAGTTCTTATTAGTACTGACCTGTATCTTAAAAGCAGTAGATATCCATGCAGATCTGCTTCGTGAATCCGCAGCAGATGTCGGAAACGATCACAGATTAGGAGCAAATGAGGCACCACCGGCAATCATTTCCGTATTCTTAGGAGAACAGTTAGAGGATGTATTAACGCAGCTTATCAGCACTGGTGAAGCAACACACAGCATCAAGGGAAGTATGTTAGAAACTGGTGTTAAGACACTTCCGGACTTTATGAAAGATGCTACAGACCGTAACAGAACATCACCATTCGCTTTTACAGGAAACAAATTTGAGTTCCGTATGGTTGGTTCCCAGGATTCCATTGCACAGCCAAACGTTGTATTAAATACGATCGTTGCAGAAGCATTTTCAGAAGCATGTGATATCTTAGAGAAAGCAGATGACTTTGATCTTGCAGTACATGATCTGATCAAAAAATATGCAACAGAGCATCAGAGGATCGTATTCAATGGAAACGGATATTCCGATGCATGGGTAGAAGAAGCCGGCAGACGTGGATTGCCAAATATCCGCTCCATGGTAGATGCAATCCCTGCATTAAATACAGAAAAAGCTGTGAAATTATTTGAAAAATTCGGTGTATTTACAAAAGCAGAGTTAGATTCCCGTGTAGAGATCGAGTATGAAACTTATGCAAAAGAGATCAACATCGAAGCAAAGACTATGATCGATATTGCAGGCAAACAGATCATTCCTGCGATCATCAAATATACAACAACACTTGCAACATCTATCTCTGCTGTAAAAGCAGCCTGCGATGCAGATGTCAGTGTACAGACAGAATTATTGACAGAAGTATCCGATTTACTTTCTGAAACAAAAGTTGCCCTTTCTAAGTTAGAGGAAGTAACAGAGAAGGGGGCAGCTATGGAAGAAGGCAGAGATCAGGCAGCGTTCTACAGAGATGAAGTAATGACAGCAATGTCTGCATTAAGAGCTCCGGTAGACAAGTTAGAGATGATTGTCGACAAAGATGTATGGCCAATGCCATCTTATGGAGATCTGTTATTTGAAGTATAAATAGATTTATTGTAACTATGAAAGTACTGGAATAGTTACCATCTGGCTGGTTTTCCCATTCCGGGGGAAACCGGCTGGAAAAGAAAAAAGAGGAGGAAGTCCTATGAAAAAATTAGAGATCATTATCAAACCGGAAAAGTTAGAAGATTTAAAAGAAGTATTATCAACTTGTGAAGTCAGTGGTTTAAATATCGTAAACAGTATGGGTTATGGTAACCAGAAGGGTGTTATAAAAACCTATCGTGGTGCATCTTATAATGTAACACTTTTACCGAAGATCAAGGTAGAAACAGTAGTTACTGACAGTATTGCACCGGGTCTGATCGACAAGATCGTAGATGAGATCAATACAGGTAATTTTGGTGATGGAAAAATTTTCGTTTATGATGTAGAAGATGCAGTTCGTATCCGTACAGGTGAACACGGAGAAGAAGCTTTGTAATACATTGAGGAGAACTTATGAAAAAAGAATATGAAACAGCAGATTATCAAAGGAGATAATAGTCAGCAGGGAATGCAGGCATTATCTCCTTTTTTATTTTTCAGTGGATGATCTGCGTTTGATAAGGAGGAAAAGATTATGGATATGAGTGTATGGTTCTTAATGGGCGCAGCGTTAGTATTTTTTATGCAATGTGGATTTGCGATGGTAGAGGCTGGTTTTACCAGATCAAAAAACGTCGGTAATATTACGATGAAAAACTTAATGGATTTTTGTATCGGTACAGTTGCCTTTTATCTGTTAGGATATAATCTTTTATGTGGAGAAGGCACATTTGTAGGATGGGGATTAAACCCATTTGCAAATTTCGCCACAACAGACTGGTCAAATTTTGTATTTAACTTAGTATTCTGTGCAACAGCAGCAACGATCGTATCAGGTGCCATGGCAGAGCGTACAAAATTCATTACTTATTGTGTATACAGTTTTGTGATCAGCCTTGTCGTTTATCCGGTTGAAGCACACTGGGTATGGGGAGCAACTCCATGGCTGACAGATATTGGATTTACAGATTTTGCCGGTTCCGCATGTATCCATACCGTTGGTGGTGTGACCGCATTGATCGGAGCAGCAATGTTAGGACCTCGTATTGGAAAATATGATAAAGACGGAAAATCAAAACCAATCCTTGGACATAACCTGTTGATCGGTGCATTAGGAGTATTTATCCTCTGGTTTGGCTGGTATGGATTTAACGGAGCAGCAGCAACAGATACATTACAGTTATCACAGATCTTTGCAACAACAACGATTGCTCCTGCAGTAGCAACCTGTAGTGCAATGATCTATACATGGATCCGTAATGGAAAACCGGATGTTTCCATGTCCTTAAATGGTTCCTTAGCAGGACTTGTAGCAATTACAGCAGGCTGTGCAAATGTAGATGCAGTCGGTGCATTTATCATTGGTGCAATCGCAGGTGTTCTTTGTACTGCATCTGTATATTTTGTAGAAGATAAATTAAAAGTTGACGATCCCGTTGGTGCGGTATCTGTACATGGTGCCTGTGGTATCTTTGGAACGATCGCAGTAGGATTTTTCGATTATAACGATGGTTTATTCTATGGTGGAGGAGTTCATCATTTACTGATCCAGTTACTCGGACTTGCATGTATCATAGCATGGGTTGCAATCACAATGTTTATCGTATTTACAATTTTAAAGAAAACAATCGGACTTCGTGTATCAGCAGAAGAAGAAATCGAAGGTTTGGATTCTACAGAACATGGTTTAGAGTCAGGATATCCGGATTTTATGACAAGAGAACTTCATTAACATGTACGGATCTAATCGTGGTTAGATTCGTAATTATCTAATCCCCTTAGTAGTATATACATCAACGAAAAACACCCCCGGCAGAATGCTAGGGGTGTTTTTCGTTGGTGTGGAAATATGCTGTTATAGCTAAAACCTATCACCAAACAACAATTTTAAGTATTAACACTTCCCCATGATTTCAAGCTATAATATCCTTGACATCAAAAAGAAACAGATCATCAAATTTTGGAGGAGTCAGATGAAACAGATATTATGCTTTGGAGATTCAAATACCTATGGATATATACCGGAAACAAAAGGAAGATATGAGTTTGAGGAACGCTGGAGCGGTATCCTTTCAAAGAAATTAGAAAAAGAGGGCTACCGCATCATAGAAGAAGGTTTAGTCGGCAGAACAACCGTATTTGAAGATGAACTGCGCATCGGAAGGCGTGGAGCGGATTTACTTCCGGTATTATTAGAAAGCCATAATCCGGTAGAGCATGTGATCCTGATGCTTGGAACAAACGATTGTAAAACAGTATACGGAGCATCAGCAGAAGTGATCGGCAAAGGGATTGAAAAACTGCTCTGTCAGATCGAAAGTGCAGACCGTAAGATCAAAGTATTACTGATCTCACCGATCTGGTTAGGGGATAAAGTATGGGAAGACGGATATGATCCGGAATTTAACGAACAATCCGTGGAAACATCTAAACGGTTAAAAAGTGTTTATGAAAAAATCGCAAAGAAACATCAGTGTGATTTCCTTGCAGCGTCCGATTATGTCAGTCCAAGTGAAGCAGACAGGGAGCATTTAAGTAAAGAATCACACAAAGTTTTAGCAGATGTGATCTATCGGAAATTTGTTGATGCACTGGCAGGTTGACGCAATAGCCCTTGTGAAGTAAAATAAACAGGTACACTAAAAATGCAGACATAAGTAAGTGCAGTACCATTTTAGATAAAAAGACCGTAAAAAGAGGATAATAACATGGAAAAATATAGCAGAATCTTACATACAGCAGCCATTATCGGTGACGTTCTCATCGTGGTGCTTGCTGTTTTGCAGTTGATAGGATTTTTTGAGCAGGCGGTCTATCTGATCATGCCATTACTTTGTATCGAGATGATCCTGCAGGGACTGCTGTCATGGAATCGTAATAAGGTGGTAGGTATCTGTAGTTTTGGTGTGGCAGCATTTGTTTTATATGAACTGCTGCATGTCTGGCTGAGGTAATGAGCATTAAGAACAGAAAAGAGGAGAAAGATGGGATATCTTTATTTTACAAGGCATGGGCAGACAATCTGGAATGTGGAAAATAAGATCTGCGGGGCAACCGATATTGCATTGACCGAACTTGGATACAGACAGGCAGAGGAGCTAGGACAGAAGATTTTAGATGAAAAAATTAAGATCGATGAGATCTTATATTCCCCGTTGATAAGGGCGGCAAAGACCGCAGAATATATCTCAAAGGTCACTGGTATTCCAATGAGGGAAGAACTGCGTCTAAAGGAACAGAATTTTGGAAAATACGAATCTACACCGCGTGATGGGGCAGAATTTGCAGAGATGAAAGCACATTTTATCTATGATTTTGACGGCGGGGAAACAATGCTTCATTTAGCACAGAGGATCTATGATCTATTAGATGAACTTGCGAAAGAAGCAGAGGATAAAACATATCTGTTAGTAGCACATAATGGCATTTCACGTATCGTACATTCTTATTTTCACAATATGGAGAATGAAGAATTTGCAAACTTCGGAATTAAAAACTGTGAAATATGCAGATATGAATTTCGATAAAGTGCGGGATATCAGAGACCAGGTAGAAACGGTATGTAGAGAGTACATGAAATAACCCAAAAGTATTATTTTTTGAAAAAAAACAGAAATAATCTTGCAATGAAAAAAAAGTTGTGCTATAACTTTATCAACAAAAAAAGTAAAGCGATGAAAGAGACTCCTATCTTTAGAGGCTGACAGGAATATGACGTCACCGACTGAGAGCGTCATTTAGAAGAGAAGGTAGTGGGAACACTCTCGAGCAGACTGGTTGAATGTGAGAAATGTGATAAATGATATATTTTTCAGTAGGTCAGTACGTTGTGCGCGTTAAGTACAAAGAGTGGGAAGATGTCAGAAGTTTTACATCTTTCAATGCGGGTGGTACCGCGGATAATATCAGATTATTCGCCCCGGAATACAAGTTTAAGTATTCCGGGGCTTTTTATATGCAGTTGCACATACATTTCCCGGAATCGATCATGAAAGGAGAATGACTATGAGCAACATTTACAGAGATGTCACATTAGAGCATGTGACAGAAGCAGACATTGACAAGGAATTAAGGATTGCAGGCTGGGTAGAAAATATCCGTGACCATGGCGGTGTGTCTTTTATTGATTTAAGAGATATGTATGCGGTGATGCAGGTCGTGATCAGAGATAGCAGTCTGTTAAAAGGAATCCGTAAAGAGCAGGCAGTTTCGATCAAAGGTATTGTAGAAAAAAGAGATGAAGAAACCTACAATCCAAAGATCCCGACAGGAACGATCGAATTAGAAGCACATGAGATCGATATTTTAGGAGAAGTATATAAGAACCTTCCATTTGAGATCCAGACGAGCAAGGAAGTCAGAGAAGATGTCCGTTTGAAATACCGTTATTTAGATCTGCGTAACCAGAAAGTCAAAGACAATATTATCTTCCGTTCCAAGGTGATCTCATTCTTAAGGCAGAAGATGACAGAGATGGGATTTTTAGAGATCCAGACACCGATCCTTTGTGCATCATCACCGGAAGGAGCAAGAGATTATATCGTACCTTCCAGAAAATTCAAAGGTAAGTTTTATGCATTGCCACAGGCACCGCAGCAGTACAAACAGTTACTTATGGTATCAGGATTTGATAAGTATTTCCAGATCGCTCCATGTTTTCGAGATGAGGATGCAAGAGCAGACCGTTCGCCGGGAGAATTTTACCAGTTAGATTTTGAAATGAGTTTTGCAACACAGGAAGAAGTTTTTGCAGTCGGTGAAGAAGTTTTAACAGCCGCATTTGAAAAGTTTGCACCGGAAGGATATGAAGTTACCAAAGCACCATATCCGATCATCAGCTACAAACAGGCAATGTTAGAATTTGGTACAGACAAGCCGGATCTTAGAAACCCGCTTCGGATCATGGATGTGACAGAGTTTTTCCAGAAATGTACATTTAAACCATTTATCGGAAGAACTGTCCGTGCGATCCGCGTCCATGCAGACATGTCGAAAGGATTCCATGAAAAACTTTTAAAATTTGCAACCGGGATCGGCATGGGTGGACTTGGTTATTTAGAAGTATTAGAAGATGGTTCTTATAAGGGCCCGATCGATAAATTTATTCCGGACGAGTTAAAAGAGGAGTTCCGTACTTTAACCGGATCAGGAGTTGGCGATACGATCTTCTTTATGGCAGACAAAGAAGAACGGGCAGCTTATTACGCAGGAATGATCCGTACCGAATTAGGAGAAAAATTAGACCTGATCGAGAAAAATGCATACCGTTTCTGCTATGTAAATGATTTCCCGATGTTTGAAAAAGATCCTGATACGAAAAAGATCGGATTTACACATAACCCGTTTTCGATGCCGCAGGGCGGTTTAGAAGCATTAGAAAATAAAGATCCGCTGGATATCTTAGCATATCAGTATGATATTGTATGCAACGGTGTGGAATTATCTTCCGGTGCTGTCCGTAACCACGATATGCAGATCATGGTAAAAGCATTTGAGATCGCAGGTTATGATGAAGAGGTATTAAAAGAAAAATTCGGAGCATTATATAACGCATTCCAGTATGGAGCACCGCCACACGCAGGTATGGCACCGGGCGTTGACCGTATGATCATGCTGTTGCGTGGAGAAGACAATATCCGTGAAGTCATTGCATATCCAATGAACGGAAATGCAGAAGATTTAATGTGTGGAGCACCAAGTACCGTAACAGAACAGCAGTTAAGAGAAGTTCATATCAAAGTCAGAGATTAGAGGAGGTTCTTATGGCAAACGTGATTTCAGATGAAACCATTGAATATGTAGGAATTTTAGCAAAGCTTGAGCTTTCCGGCGAGGAAAGGGAACGTGCAAAAAAAGATATGGGCGAGATGTTAGACTATATTGATAAGTTAAATGAGTTAGACACTTCTGCCGTAGAGCCGATGTCACATATTTTTCCGGTCGGCAATGTATTTCGTGAAGATGTCGTGACAAATGGTGATGAAAGTGAAGACACCTTAGCGAATGCACCGGTCAGAAAAGACAATGGATTTGTCGTTCCAAAGACAATCGGATAGGAGGATGGCATGAGTTTGACAAGTGAAAGCGCAGTAGCATTAGGAAAAAAAATACAGGCAAAAGAAATTACAGCAGTAGAAGCAGCGCAGGCAGCATTAGATGCCATCAGGGCAAAAGAAGATAAGGTTCATGCGTTTGTGACCGTAGCAGAGGAAGAAGCTGTTTTAAAACGGGCAGGCGAAGTGCAAAAGCAGATTGAGCAGGGAATACTGACCAATGTATTAGCCGGCGTTCCGGTAGCAATCAAAGACAATATGTGTACAAAAGGAATGCTTACGACTTGCAGTTCTAAGATCTTAGAGAATTTTATCCCGACTTATACTGCAGAAGCAGTCTTAAATTTAGAGAAAGCCGGAGCAGTCATCATCGGCAAGACAAACATGGATGAATTTGCAATGGGAAGTACAACCGAAACTTCTTATTATGGAGCAACCAAAAATCCATGGAATGAAAACCATGTTCCGGGAGGCTCTTCCGGCGGTTCCTGTGCAGCAGTTGCAGCAGAAGAATGTTTTTACGCATTAGGTTCTGATACCGGTGGTTCAATCCGCCAGCCGAGTTCTTTTTGCGGAGTAACAGGTATTAAGCCGACTTATGGTACAGTTTCCCGTTATGGTCTGATCGCATATGGTTCTTCGTTAGACCAGATCGGACCGGTCGCAAAAGATGTGACAGACTGTGCAGCGATTCTTGAAGCGATTTCTTCTTATGATAAGAAGGATTCCACATCGATCAACCGGAAAGATTTAGATTTCACTTCGGCATTAGTAGATGATGTCAAAGGCATGAAGATCGGTATTCCAAAAGATTATTTTAAAGAAGGCTTAGATGAAGAAGTCAAAGAAGCTGTATTACATGCAGCAAAAGTCTTAGAAGAAAAAGGAGCCATTGTCGAGGAGTTTGATCTTGGACTTGTCGATTATGCGATTCCGGCATATTATGTTATCGCCTGTGCAGAGGCAAGTTCAAACCTTGCACGTTTTGATGGTGTCAAATATGGCTATCGTACCGCAGACTATGAAGGACTTCATAATATGTATAAAAAGACACGTTCCGAAGGATTTGGTGCAGAAGTAAAACGCCGTATCATGTTAGGTTCCTTCGTTTTAAGTTCCGGTTATTATGATGCATATTATTTAAAGGCACTTCGTACAAAAGCGATGATCAAGCAGGAATTTGACAAGGCATTTGCAAAATATGATGTGATCTTAGGGCCGGCAGCACCGTCGACCGCACCGCTTCTTGGCAGTAGTTTAGATGATCCGATGAAGATGTATTTAGGAGATATTTATACGATCTCTGTCAATCTTGCAGGACTTCCGGGTATTTCTTTACCATGTGGTATTGATAAAAAAGGACTGCCGATCGGTTTACAGTTGATCGGTGACTGTTTTAACGAAAAGAAGATCATACAGATGGCATATGCATTTGAACAGACAAGACCGTATCAACACAGTCCGTTGAGTGCATGTACAGAGGCTTAATGGAGCAGACAGGAGGTAACGATGAGTAAAGAATATGAAACCGTCATTGGTTTGGAAGTTCATGTAGAACTGGCAACAAAGACAAAGATTTTCTGTGGCTGCTCTACCGCTTTTGGAGGAGCACCAAACAGCCATACCTGTCCGGTCTGCACAGGAATGCCGGGTTCCCTTCCGGTACTCAATAAGCAGGTAGTCGAATATGCAATGGCAGTAGGACTTGCAACAAACTGTGATATTACAAAGGACTGCAAGTTTGACAGAAAGAATTATTTCTACCCTGACAATCCACAGAATTACCAGATATCACAGTTATATCTGCCGATCTGCCGGAATGGAAAAGTAGAGATCGAAACAGAAGATGGCAATAAGAAATTTATCGGTATCCATGAGATCCATATGGAAGAAGATGCCGGAAAATTAGTACACGATGAATGGGAAGACTGTTCTATCGTAGATTTTAACCGATCCGGTGTACCGTTAATAGAGATCGTATCCGAACCGGATATGCGTTCCGCAGAAGAAGTAATTGCATACTTAGATAAGCTGCGTCTGATCATACAGTATTTAGGAGCATCTGACTGTAAATTACAGGAAGGTTCGATGCGTGCAGATGTCAATTTGTCCGTGCGTGAAGCAGGAAGTACAACATTTGGTACACGTACGGAAATGAAAAACTTAAATTCCTTCAAAGCGATCGCAAGAGCGATTGAAAATGAGAAAAACAGACAGATCGATCTGATCGAAGCAGGCGAAAAAGTCATTCAGGAAACCAGACGGTGGGACGATACCAAAGAATATTCCTATGCGATGCGTTCGAAAGAAGATGCACAGGATTACCGTTATTTCCCAGATCCGGACCTCGTTCCGGTACATATCAGTGATGAGTGGATCGAGCGTGTAAAAGCAGCACAGCCGGAACTTCGGACAGAGAAATTAGCACGTTACCAGAGCGAGTTTGAACTGCCTGCATATGATGCAGAAATCTTAACCGGTACAAAGAAATTAGCAGATATCTTTGAAGCAACAACAGAGATCTGTGGCAAGCCGAAAAAGGTTTCAAACTGGCTGATGGGTGAAACCATGCGTCTGTTAAAAGAGAAAAATATGGAACCGGAAGATATCCGTTTTTCACCGGTGCATTTAGCAGATCTGATCGGACTTGTCGATGAAGGAACGATCAACAGCTCTGTGGCAAAAGAAGTATTTGAGATCATCTTCGATGAAGATATCGATCCAAAACAGTATGTAGAAGAAAAAGGGTTAAAGACCGTCAATGATGCCGGAGCCTTAAGAGAAACGATTGAGAAGATCGTCAATGACAATCCGAAATCCGTAGAAGATTTCCATAACGGAAAAGAAAAAGCGATGGGATTTTTAGTTGGACAGACGATGAAAGCCATGAAAGGCAAGGCAAATCCTGCAATGGTCAATGAGATCTTAAGGGAATTGTTAAGCAGGTAACAGAAATGTATTTTCAATATGGCAGTGTAGAAACGGATTATTTAAAACAAAAGGATAAAGTGTTCGGTGAGATCATCGATCAGATCGGTCATATCGACAGGGAAACAGACAGTGATCTGTTTTCCTCGATCGTGCACCATATCATCGGACAGCAGATCTCCACAAAGGCACAGGCAACGATATGGCAAAGGATGCGGGATGCATTGGGCGTGGTAGATGCAGAGCATATCTTAGAAGCAGGAGAGGATAAGTTACAGTCCCTTGGAATATCTTACCGGAAAGCAGGCTATATTACAGATCTTGCAGCGAAAGTGCAAGGTGGTCAGTTTGACCTCTGTGGCATCTGGGAAAAATCAGATGAAGAAGCCATACGGGAATTAAGTTCCTTAAAAGGTATCGGCGTATGGACAGCAGAAATGATCTTACTGTTTTGTATGCAGCGGCCGGATATCTTCAGTTATGATGATCTTGCCATCCAAAGAGGGCTTCGGATGGTATATCATCACAGAAAGATCAATAAAAAATTATTTGAAAAATACCGCCGGCGTTTTTCTCCGTATTGTAGTGTGGCAAGTTTATATCTGTGGGCTGTATCGGGTGGTGCAGTCAGTGGAATGAAGGACTATGCGCCGAAGGCAAAAAAATAATGAAGTATACACAGCATCTGGACAGCTATTGTCTGGGTGCTGTAATTATTTGATGCAGTTGTTTTCGCTTTTGAAGTTGTTTGCGTGGGTGCCGTATATCAGTAAGGTGACGCAGAAGATATTGATCTTTGAGAAGGAGTAGAAGTGCGGAATTGATGGTAGGGTTAAGGTATTGAAGCCTGTGCTAATCATGGGGCGACAAACTGTCCGAGTGTCCCCTTACCAGCCTGCGGTTTCCTGCCCAGCTTTTTAGTGCATCTAAGCAGGTGCATGGCATAAGCGTTTATTTCAAAAGCTGTCCCAAACTCGCCTGACAGGTAGAGGGGGTGTTACATTTGTGAGCTCAGACAGTGGGACAGCTTTTGCGCGCTTATGTCATGCACCAGCTAAGACGCACACAAAAGTCTGGTCAAGGAAACCGCAGGCTAGGGGCAGTATGGCAGTTTTTCACAACCCACCCTACACAGGCTCACTACTATCCGTTTAAACCACTCAACAAAAAATCAAGCATTGAGATTCTCGCCCAGATGATTTATACTCTAAAGAAAAAATACGATACATAAGTAAGGAGCAGAATACAATATGTCTGAACAGGATTTTTATGAAGTAGAACCAACGCAGGAAGAAACAACAGCAGAAACAGCAGACACTTCCGATCATGACGATAAAGACGAATATGAACAGATCTGTTACATCTGCCACAGACCAGAGCGGGTAGCAGGAAAAATGATCAAGATTCCGGGAGGAATCTGTATCTGTGCAGATTGTATGCAGAAAACATTTGATACGATGAATTATTCAGGAATATCCATGGACGATATGATGAATATGAGTAACCTGAACAATTTAAACAATAACGGCAAGATGCCAAATATCAGTATGATCAATCTGTCCGATCTGCAGGGATTTATGCCAAACCAGCAGAAGATCAAGAAAAAGAAGAAATCAGAGCAGAAAAAACCGATGCTCGACATCAAATCCATTCCGGCACCACATAAGATCAAAGCCAGTTTAGATGAATATATCGTTGGACAGGAACATGCGAAGAAAGTTATGTCTGTAGCTGTGTATAACCATTATAAAAGAGTGGCAGCAGATACAGATGATGGCATTGAGATCGAAAAATCAAATATGCTGATGATCGGGCCGACAGGTTCCGGTAAGACTTACATGGTAAAGACATTGGCAAAATTATTAGATGTGCCGCTTGCGATCACAGATGCAACCTCTTTGACAGAGGCAGGTTATATCGGCGATGATATCGAAAGCGTTGTCAGCAAACTGTTAGCAGCGGCAGATAACGATGTGGAACGTGCAGAGCATGGCATCATTTTTATTGATGAGATCGATAAGATCGCAAAGAAAAAGAACACGAACCAGAGAGATGTCAGTGGAGAATCTGTACAGCAGGGAATGTTAAAAATGTTAGAGGGTGCAGAAGTAGAAGTGCCGGTTGGTGCAAGCAGTAAAAATGCCATGGTGCCGATGATGACAGTCAATACCAGAAATATCTTATTTATCTGTGGCGGAGCATTTCCGGATTTAGAGGAGATCATCAAAGAACGTCTGAATAAAGAAGCGTCCATAGGATTTAAGGCGGATTTAAAAGATAAATATGATAAAGAAGAAAATCTTTTGACCAAAGTTTTAGTAGAAGATGTCCGTAAGTACGGTATGATACCGGAGTTCTTAGGACGACTGCCGATCCTGTTTTCCTTAGAAGCATTAACAGAGGACATGCTGGTGCGGATCTTAACAGAGCCAAAGAGTGCGATCGTAAAGCAGTACCAGAAGCTGCTTGCAATGGATGAAGTAAAGCTGGTATTTGAAGACGATGCACTTCATGCGATCGCAGCAAAAGCAAAAGAGAAGAAAGTCGGAGCGCGTGCACTCCGGGCGATCATCGAAGACTTCATGTTAGATATCATGTATGAAATACCAAAAGATGATAATATCGGTATGGTAACAATAACAAAGGACTATATAGAAGGAAAAGGCGGGCCGCTGATCACGATGCGTGGATGTATGGAATTAGAAGATAAAGAGGCAGTGATCTAGGTATCGAAAACCGCTTTAACAGAAGAATGATGGTAATAAAGATGATGAGAATCAGGAACTTCATTACGAGAAAGCCTTAAAGAAAGGAAAAACAAAAGTGACTGTGAAATCAGGCAGTAAAAAAGCACAGATCATAGTTACTGTAAAGTAATGACAGAAGTATGGACACAGACAGATTGATAGAAAATATCATAGAACAGATCAAAGAAGCACAGATAAAACTCGGATATGTCAAAGAAGTGATCCGGTTATATTTTCCGGCGGCATCATTATCCCTGCTGTTACAGATACCAGAAGAATCCGCAGACGTATTAGCAGAGCAGCTGCAAAAGGAAAGCAGTTTAAAAGATACAATGCTTGGTGAAATGCAGTTTTCTTCCTGCAAGGGAAACCGGGTGGAAGTCTGTATACTGCCGCAGGGTGCAGAATATGTGCATCAGTATGTCAAAGATCCACCGTTTTTGGTGAGCATCATACAGTTATTTGGAGAGAATCATCACCTGACGATCGAAGAAATCTGCAGAGCATTTGAAAAATTCAATCCAAATTATATCTGCAAGAAGATGGAAGAAGGAATGGATTTTGATTATGTTTTATATTTCCCGGATGAAACACCGGATGCGTGGTACTACTGCATCCGGATGGAAATGGGGCATACGATCTATCACCGCTTTTCAAAAGAGGACTATTTAGGATTCGGGTGTTAAAAGGTGGTTCACAACTTAGTGGTTAGCAAATTGCACAAAACAGACTCGGCTTTGTGCAATCTGCCAATCAAAAAACTTGAAGCCACCTTTTGACACCCGAATCCTATGTAGGAAACACAAATTTTATTGAGAAACACTCTCTACAAAGAGTATTGTATTCAAGAATAAAAAGTGATATTCTTACCTTACAGTTAGACAAGACTAATCAAAAATAAATAAGACTAACTGCATAAAGGAGGAAGATCATGGATAAAATTTATGTTGTTTACTGGTCACAGTCAGGAAATACACAGGCAATGGCAGAGGCTGTCGGAAAAGGAATCACAGATGCAGGAAAAGAAGCAGAAGTAGTATATGTATCAGATGCATCTATCGATGAATTAAAAGCTGCAAAATGTTTTGCCTTAGGATGCCCTGCAATGGGAGCAGAAGTATTAGAAGAAGGCGAAATGGAACCGTTTGTCAGTGAAGTAGAAGGTTTTGCAGCAGGCAAAACGATCGCATTATTTGGTTCCTATGGCTGGGGTGACGGACAGTGGATGCGTGACTGGACAGACCGTATGAATGGCTGTGGTGCTGCTGTATTAAACGGAGAAGGTTTGATCTGTAATGAAACACCGGATGATGTAGCACTTGCAGAGTGTGAGGCACTCGGAAAAGCATTAGCATCAGTGTAAGTCATAGAATTGTGGAAACTGCATAGCAGTGAAAACAATTTGCGTATCGTTTCATCATAAATAAATTTTCGGAGAAGGCAGATATGAATGGTAAGAACTTGGAAAATGAGTTGATCGGACATTGTGCACCGACACTTGCAGGATTGAAAAGTGCAAATCTGTTCCGCTATTTTTATACGGACAGGAAAACCGCAGAGAGGGAAATTGCTGCGGTCAACCGCCTGTTAAACAGCAGAGGCGTATATGTAGAGGCATTGCATTACAAAGAAAATTCCATTCTGATATATGCATATCGTGCCAGCCATTTACAAAGAGAATTATCAGATCCAAAAGCCAAAGAATTGTTGATAACTTATGGTTACGGTCAGTTTGATGTGGAAAGCTGCATCAGCCACCTGCGGGATCGGTTAAAAGATTTTGACTGTTTTCCGCATGAGATCGGGATCTTCTTAGGATATCCATTAGAAGATGTCAAAGGATTTATAGAAAATGGCGGTAAGAATTGTAAATGCTGCGGTATGTGGAAAGTGTACTGTGATGAAAAAGCAAAAGTACAGCTTTTTCATAAATTTCAAAGATGTACCGATATTTACCAGCAGGTATTCTCCGAAGGCAGAAATCTTGTCCAGATGACTGTTTGCGCATAAATAAAAAAGAAAGTCTGTGAATCGTGATGATCTACAGGCTTTTTTTGTATACGGATCTGTAAACAGACATATAGTAGTCTGAATAGAATTTTTTGGGAATATAAGATGGATTGTCGTAACGCAGTATATTCAAATGATTATTATGATATTATGCTCAGCAGTTTAGATACGATTTTAGGAAGTGAAAGTATATGTAAACAGGAAATCGCAGACCGTTACATGGTCTATTACCTGAACCAGCAGGAAGTGCCGCCGTTATCGATCGGAAAATATAATTATGTCAATATACCAAAGTGTTTTACCATTTTAGATCAGTTTGCATTAGAAATCAGTGGAATCACGAGGGTACAGACACAGAGAAATTTAGAACTTGGCGGCAATGGGATAATGATTGGTTTTTTAGATACCGGTATTGCTTATGAAAATCAGGCATTCCGTAATACAGATGGCAGCAGCCGGATCGTTGCGATCTGGGATCAGAGTGAAAATACAGCGAGAAATCCGGACGGATTTATCTATGGGACGGAATATACAAAAGCGGAAATAGATGATGCACTGATGCAGGAAGATCCAAGGGCATATGTACCGGTACAGGATGAAAACGGACATGGAACAAAGTTAGCAGCAATCGCAGCGGGCAGCGAAGATATAGAAAACGATTTTATCGGTGCAGCACCATACGCAGATATTGCCGTTGTCAAATTAAAACCGGCAAAAGAATATCTGCGGGATTTTTTCTTTATCCGAAAAGGGGCAGTTGCTTTTCAGGAAAATGATATTTTTGCGGCAATCGATTATCTGAACCGGCTGGCAGAAAAAAGAGGACAGCCATTAGTGCTTTGTATTGCGATAGGAAGTAATCAGGGTAACCATGGAAGTGGCGGCAGAATGGCAACCTATCTGGATGAGATCTGTGAACGTTACCGCAGGGCAGTCTGTATCGCAGTCGGAAATGAAGCAAATGCGAGGCATCATTTTTATGGTGGAGTCAGTGAAGGAACAACAGAAAGAGTCGAGATCAATGTGACAGAGGATATGCAGGGATTTACTGTAGAGTTGTGGGGAAGGTCATCTGAGATATTTTCAGTATCGATCATTTCACCGACCGGAGAGATATTGCCGAGAGTACCGGTATTTACCGGACAACAGCAGAGACACCGCTTTTTGCTAGAAAATACGACAGTGCTCATTGATTATCAGCTTGGAGATGTCAGGAGCAGGGAGCAGCTGATCCACATTACGTTTATGAGTCCCATCATGGGCATCTGGACCATAGAAGTTTTTCCAAACCGTATATTAGACGGCAATTTTAATATGTATCTGCCGATATCCGGATTTCTAGAAAGAGAAGTCTATTTCGTGCGGTCAAATCCGGATTCTACACTGACCGTCCCATCAGGGGCAAGATATCCGATGGCAGTCGGTGGATATGATGCACTCACAAATGGTGTCTACATAGAATCGGGGCGTGGATATTCTGTTGATGGAATCGTAAAACCCGATTATGTAGCACCGGCAGTCAATGTGTATACACCAGGTCGGCTTGGCAATTACGGACGAATGACCGGAACCAGTGCTGCGGCTGCCATTTCAGCGGGTGCCTGTGCACTGCTTATGGAGTGGAATATAGACACATTAGATAACCGTACGGTCAATTCCATTGAACTTCGGAATCAGCTCATCAACGGAACAAGACGTATGGCAAACCAGCTCTATCCGAATCGGGAAGAAGGTTACGGAAGATTAGATGTGTATCAGGCGATATTAAATATGAGGAATCTGTAGCATGTAAAAATTTTTCATACAACCCATAACTGTTGTTGCGAAAATAGTATAAAATAATTGTTAAGTCAGGAGAAATCCGCTATACTAGTATCATTGATAATGTGTATGGCGGATTTTTCTTAAGAAAATGATATTAAAATTTAAAGTGCGGGACGCAGAGGATGAAAAGAGTCTGAACGAAACCGTAAAAGTGGCATTAGACCAGATCGATGAAAGGAATCATATGAGTATTTTAAACGTAGAACATTTAACCCATGGATTTGGCGACCGGGCAATCTTTGAAGATGTATCTTTCCGACTGCTAAAGGGAGAACATATCGGACTGATCGGAGCAAACGGGGAAGGTAAATCTACCTTTATGAATATCATCACCGGAAAATTACAGCCGGATGAAGGAAAGATCGAATGGGCAAAAAATGTCCGCATCGGGTATTTAGATCAGCATACTGCCTTAGAAAAGGGAATGACGATCAAAAGTGTCTTAGCATCAGCTTTTGATTTTTTATATGAAATGGAAGCACAGATGAATGAAATCTGCGAGAAATTAGGAGATGCAGACGAAGCGGCAATGGAACTGTATATGGAAGAACTTGGAACAATACAGGATCTTTTAACCATGCATGATTTTTATATGATTGATGCAAAAGTAGAAGAAGTTGCAAGAGCCTTAGGACTTTTGGATATCGGGTTAGATAAGGATGTTACTGATCTAAGCGGCGGGCAGAGGACAAAAGTACTGCTTGGAAAACTTCTGTTAGAAAAGCCGGATATCCTGCTGTTAGATGAGCCGACAAACTACTTAGATGCAGAGCATATCGAATGGCTGAAACGGTATCTGAATGAATATGAAAATGCATTTATCTTAATCTCCCATGATATTCCATTTTTAAACAGTGTGATCAATCTGATCTATCACATGGACAACCGTCAGTTAAACCGTTATGTCGGTGATTATGATAAGTTTATGGAAGTCTATGAGATGAAAAAAGCGCAGTTAGAAGCTGCCTATAACAAACAGCAGAAAGAGATCGCAGACCTGAAAGATTTTGTGGCAAGAAATAAAGCGAGAGTTGCCACAAGAAATATGGCAATGTCAAGACAGAAAAAACTTGATAAAATGGATATGATCGAACTTGCAGCAGAAAAACCGAAGCCGGAATTTGTATTTAAAGAAGCAAGAACACCGGGCAGATATATTTTCCAGACAAAAGATCTTGTGATCGGTTATGACGAACCGTTATCTTCACCGCTTACCGTAGAGATGGAAAGAGGAGAGAAGATCGTTTTAACAGGTGCAAACGGAATCGGAAAAACAACACTGTTAAAAAGTATTTTAGGGTTGATTCCGCCATTAGAGGGAAGTGTGGAATTAGGAGATTATTTAAGCATCGGTTACTTTGAACAGGAAATGGATCAGAGTATCAAGACGACCTGTATCGAAGAAATCTGGAGTGAATTTCCGGGCTATTCACAGTATGAAGTCCGTAGTGCCCTTGCAAAATGCGGACTGACGACAAAGCATATTGAAAGTCTGGTACGTGTATTAAGTGGTGGCGAACAGGCAAAAGTCCGGTTATGCAAGCTGATCAACCGGGAAACGAATATTTTATTGTTAGACGAGCCGACGAATCATTTAGATGTCGATGCGAAAGACGAATTAAAGCGAGCCCTAAAAGCTTATAAAGGAAGTATCTTAATGGTCTGCCATGAACCGGAATTTTATGACGGGCTGGCAACGGCAGTCTGGGACTGTACGAAGTGGACGACAAGGGTTTTTTGATGTCTAAAAAAATTTCATAATGTCTGAAACACAGATTGACACATGAAAAGTATGGTGATACGATAGTGTCAGATAGCAATATGGCACAACAAGGTGTATGATTTGGAGGTAGTAAGTATGAGTTATACATATGAAGAAGCACTAGAACGTATCACAGAATTGGAGAAAGAGAATAAGCAGCTATTAACTGAGCTGGAATATTATAGAAATAGAAATTATGGCGGCAGAAAAAAACATAATGAAACATGGATGGCAGCCTATAATGATTTTGCAGTGAAGTATGAGGGTGGAATGACGATCATGGAGATTGTAGCTGCAAATAAGATTAGCAGGAGAACCGCATATCGTTACAAGACTTATTATGACGAACTAAAGAAAAGACAGGAAGGTAATTAGTTTATGCCAGAAACCCAGAGTACGAGAAATGTGTCAGTAATTCAAGATGTAAATGGCAATAGTATTGTTATGATCAATGATATTCGATTTAAAGGGAAAAGGTCTGTAAATTGGGATGAGGTAAAAACATACATAGAAGAATTTGTTGGTGATAATTATATCATTGCTGATACAAGTGATATGGTATATATAGGTTCAGATTTACCAGATGAATATACAGGCTCTGAATATACTGAAAGCTTGCGAGGCGCAAATGCAAAGGCGAAAGCAAATGCATCACAAGGGATTCCAGAATTACTTCATATAGCAAAGGGAAAATATTTTCGAGAAAATAAAACAAATAAGCATATAAGAAATGCAAAGTTTGGATGGTATCGTTATGATTCAAGATTTGCACTTCCTGTATATGGGGATAATAATGAGGTGGAAAGATATAATGTGTTTCACGCATCAATGTTGATAAGACATGCAAATGATGGAAAGATGTATTTGTATGACATCATAGATATAAAAAAAGAAACGAGCAACCCTCTCGGCTAAAAGCCTACCAGACAAAAAACCCGTTTCTTTATAAGTAGAATAGCAAGAAAAGAAGCAATAGTCAATACATTTTTGCTAGGAGGTAGTATGTTACCGCAGGAATTTGAAACGAGAATGAAGCAGATGCTTGGTGCAGAATACGAAGCATTTATACAAAGCTATGATAAGGAAAAACAGCAGGCATTACGACTGAATCCCTTAAAGACAACCGCAGCAGAATTTTTAAAACAGGCACCATTTACCCTGCGAAAAGTTCCATGGGCAGAGGAAGGCTATTATTACAGCAGTACCGATACACCGGGAAAGCATCCTTACCATGATGCAGGAGTTTATTATATTCAGGAACCAAGTGCCATGGCACCGGCAGAGTACCTTGAAGCCATGCCGGGAGAAAAAATTCTGGATCTCTGCGCCGCACCGGGCGGAAAAAGCACACAGATCGCCGGAAAAATGAACGGTGAAGGACTGCTTCTCTGTAACGAGATCCATCCGGCAAGGGCAAAGATCTTATCTGAAAATATCGAGCGGATGGGAATTGTAAATGCGATCGTAACAAACGAAACACCAGAGCATTTAGCAGAACATTTTGTAGAATACTTCGATAAGATCTTAGTTGATGCACCCTGTTCCGGTGAGGGAATGTTCCGTAAAAATGAGATTGCCTGCATGGAATGGAGCATGGAAAATGTACAAAACTGTGCAATGCGGCAGGATAAGATCTTAGATCATGCGGCAGGAATGTTAAAAGCCGGAGGAAGGCTAGTCTATTCGACCTGTACATTTGCACCGGAAGAAAATGAAGGAAGCATCAGCCGCTTTTTAAACCGTCACAGTGAATTTGAGATCCTGACAGTAGAAAAAGCAGAAGGGATGTCAGAAGGCAATCCAGACTGGGCTTTAGATGCCGCAGAGGAAATCCGTCATACGATACGGCTTTTTCCACATAAGTTAGATGGGGAAGGACATTATCTTGCCATTTTACATAAGAAAGAAGATGGAATCGGCAGAGCATATGCAAAAGGCGGTATGGAGAGAGAAATCACAAAAGATCTGATAAAACCTTATCTTGCATTTGCAGAAGAAAACCTGAATAAGCAGCAGGAAGGTGTGTATATCGCATTTGGAGATCAGATCTATCTTGCACCGGTACAGACACCGGCATTAAAAGGCTTAAAAGTATTGCGTCCGGGACTGCATTTAGGCAGTAATAAGAAGAACCGTTTTGAACCGTCACATGCATTGGCACTTGCCTTAAAACCAGAGGATGTCCGTCATGTTTATGATCTTGCCTCAGATAGCCATGAGATCCGGGCATACTTAAATGGGCAGTCATTTACCGCAGAAGGGGAAAAAGGCTGGTATCTGATCACGACTGATGGCTATAGTATCGGCTGGGGGAAGTTAGCCGGAGGGATGATGAAAAATCATTATCCGAAAGGGTTAAGGAAGAATATGTAGTTATCCAAGATGCCGCATCGCAATCTCAAGAAACTGCTCTAAATATTTAGAATGCCACTTATCCTGATGAATGAGGATCTGCGTATACACCGGAAAATCCGTTTTGTAATTGATCTTTTCAAAAAGATGATAAATAAGCTCCTTTTTTACGGCAAATTCAGGCAGCAGCCCGATGCCAATGCCGCAGAGGGAGCTTTCTTTAATGACAGCAGCCGATGCCGTTTCTAAGGCAATCTTCGGACGGATGCCTTCCGCATGGAGTTTCTGTTCAAACAGTTTCCGGTAAGAACAGAATAAAGGAGGCAGGAGAGTAGCATACTTTGTAAAATCTTCTGCTGTAATATGAGTTTTACCGGAAAGATCATGTGTCGAAGATGCAAATAATAAAATATTTTCTTTGCGCTTTCCCATCACCTTGATCTGTTTATGCCGGATTGCAGTATCAAGAACGATCGCAGCGTCAATTTCTCCATTCTGCAGCATTTCACAGTAATCTTCATCCGTCAGCAGACGCAGAAAGATTTCCGTATCCGGATAGTGAGCAGTATATTCTTTTAAAATATCCCCGAACAGATAGGTGGCAATGGATTCTGTAATACCGATCGTAAGCCGGCTGGCAGTCTGGGAAAGTGTGTACATTTCATCAGATAAAGATAACATTTTTTTTGCATAAGGGATCAGACGTGCTCCATCAGCTGTTATAGTCACAGTTTTTCCCATGCGTTCAAATAAACGGACAGACAGCTCATTTTCTAACTGCTTGATCTGAGCAGTTACATTCGACTGCGCACAGCCTAGCCGTGTGGCGGTATTCGTAAAACTCCGTTCTTCGCAGAGTGTTAAAAATGTTTCTAAGTATCTTAAATTCATGTATATCTCCTTAATATCAATAAAACAGATAAAAGATAGAAAAATAATCAAAAAAACTGATTAAAATTTTAGCATAAATGAGAATTTTCTTCAAGTTTTTACAGTTTTTGCAGCGATTTTATTTACAAGTCCCATCAGAATCCCGTATACTCACGGAATAAAAATAAACGTACTGAATCTTTATGGGCAGTAATCATAGAACAGGAGAAATGAGTATGAACGGATTAACCGAAATCAGGTGGCATGGCAGAGGCGGTCAGGGTGCAAAAACAGCCGCTCTTCTGTTAGCAGATGTGGCATTTAGTATAGGAAAACATGTACAGGGATTTCCAGAATATGGACCAGAACGTATGGGTGCACCGATCACAGCGTATGACAGGATCAGCGATACCGATATACGTGTTCATTCTAATATTTATGATCCGGATTTTGTAGTAGTTGTAGATGATACTCTGCTGCATAGTGTCGATGTGACAAAGGGACTCAAAAAAGAGGGAGCGATCCTGATCAATACCGAAAAAGACAAAGAAGAGATCCTTCCGCTTTTGAAAGGATATGAAGGGGAAGTGCATGTGATCAATGCACGTAAAGTCTGTATGGAAACATTAGGAAAGTATTTCCCGAATACACCGATGTTAGCAGCCATCGTTAAGATTTCAAAAGTCATGGAAAAAGAGGTATTTTTAAAAGAAATGGAATCATCTTTAAAACATAAGTTTGCGAAGAAGCCGGAAGTATTAGAAGGCAATATGAGAGCATTACAGTTAGCATTTGAGGAGGTACACTAATGGCATTGTCAGCAAAAGATATCAATGAAAATACAAGATGGCAGGATTTAACAGATGGATTACAGATTTATGAGCCTGCAACCTCAAAGAATTTCCTGACAGGAGAATGGAGAACAAACACACCTGTATTAGATCAGGAAAAATGCAGAAATTGTCTGCTTTGCGTACCATATTGCCCGGACAGTTCCATTCCGGTAAAAAATGGAAAACGTTTAGACTTTGATTATGACCACTGTAAAGGATGCGGAATCTGTGTAAAAGCCTGTCCTTTTGGTGCAATCAGCATGAAGGAGGGCAAATAATATGGCAGTCAAAGAAAGAATGTCCGGCAATGAAGCCGTAGCATATGCAATGAAACAGATCAATCCGGATGTTATGCCGGCATTTCCGATCACACCATCCACAGAACTTCCGCAGTTCGTATCTTCCTATATTGCAAATGGAGAGATGGATACTGAATTTATTCCGGTAGAAAGTGAACATAGTGCAATGAGTGCTGCGATCGGTGCAGAGGCAGCAGGAGCAAGAACCATGACAGCAACATCTTCCGCAGGTATGGCATTGATGTGGGAAATGCTTTATGTAGCAGCATCGAACAGACTTCCGATCGCACTTGCATTAGTAAACCGTGCATTGTCCGGCCCTTTAAATATCAACTGTGAACATTCCGATAGTATGGGAGCAAGAGATGCAGGCTGGATCCAGATCTATGCAGAAGATAATCAGGAGGCTTATGATAATTTTGTACAGGCATATCGTATTGCAGAGCATAAAGATGTTATGCTGCCGATCATGATCTGTCAGGACGGATTTATCATCAGCCATGGCGTACAGAATATCGAATTATTAGAAGATGAAAAAGTAAAAGCATTTGTCGGAGAATATGAGCCGGAGCACTATCTTTTAAATGAAAAAGAAACGATGGCAGTAGGGCCATATGCAGTTACAAATTATGGTATGGAAGCAAAACGTGCACAGGCACAGGCGATGATGAATGCCAGACAGGTTATATTAGATGTGGCAGCCGAATATGAGAAAATCTCCGGCAGAAAATACGGATTTTTTGAAGAATACCGCTTAGAAGATGCAGATTATGCGATCGTAGCGATCGGTTCTGCCTGCGGTACAACAAAAGATGCGATCGATGAACTTCGTGCAAAAGGAATCAAAGCCGGCTTATTAAAAGTACGCGTTTTCCGTCCATTTCCGGGAGCAGAGATGGCAGAAGCACTGAAAAACTGTAAAGCGATCGCAATTATGGATAGATGCGAAAGCTACAGTGCAAATGGAGGCCCATTAGCAGCCGAATTATCCGCAGCATTATTTAAAGCAAAAAGTACAGCAGAAGTATTAAAGATTGTCTATGGCTTAAACGGCAGAGATTTTACTGTAGAAGATGCAAAGAAGCTGTATGAAGATCTTGCAGATATTGCAGCCCATGGAAACCATGAAACAGAAGAATACCGTTATATCGGTTTAAGAGATTAGGGAGGTGTCAGAAGATGAGTCAGAAAAAATATAAAGAGATACAGGAAAGACAGGAGCGTCTGGCACCGGGACATCGTATGTGTGCCGGCTGTGGTGGAACGATCGCAGTAAGAAACGTATTAAAAGCATTACATCCGGGAGATAAAGCAGTTGTAGGAAATGCAACAGGATGTTTGGAAGTCTCCAGTTTTACTTACCCATATACAGCATATGAAGACAGTTATATCCACAATGCATTTGAAAATGCAGGGGCAACCTTAAGTGGTGTAGAAACTGCATACAATGCTTTAAAGAAAAAAGGAAAGATCAAAGAAGATTATAAGTTCATTACATTCGGCGGTGATGGTGGTACATATGATATCGGATTCCAGTCTTTATCAGGAGCCATGGAACGTGGACATGATATGGTATATGTCTGCTATGATAATGGTGCATATATGAACACCGGTATCCAGCGTTCTTCTGCAACACCGCAGTATGCAGATACGACAACGACACCAGTTGGAAAAAATTCTAACGGAAAGCCACAGAGCAGAAAAGATCTTGCGGCGATCTTAGCTGCACATAATATCCCTTATGTAGCACAGACTACTTTTATCGGAAATATGATGGATCTGTATCAGAAATCCGAAAAAGCGATCTATACACCGGGACCTGCATTTTTAAATATCATGGCACCATGTCCAAGAGGCTGGCGTTATGATGCGCCGGAGATCATCAACATCTGTAAGATGGCAGTAGAAACCTGCTACTGGCCACTGTTTGAAGTGATCGATGGAAAATGGCAGTTATCCTATAAACCAAAGAATAAACAGCCATTAGAGGAGTTCTTAAAATTACAGGGAAGATTTAAACATCTCTTTAAATCGGAAAATGAACATCTGATTGCTGCATTCCAGCAGGAAGTAGACAGAAGATGGGAAGAACTCTTAGAGAAGTGTGAAGCATAAATTTCATAATAGGATGATAGAGAAAAAGCTACTTGTCCCGTAAGGGAGAGCAGCTTTTTGACATTAAATGGATGTATATAATTAGGAAATTGTTCCGTTTTTACTACAAGATAGGCGGACGGAACTCGATTGTGTTTTTTTGCTCTTTGAATTTTTGATAGTATACGAACCAGTTGCAGTATTGCTGCTTTTGGTTGCTTTTCTTGAAGTAAATCCCCATGCATTGTTTTTTATAGAGGAAGAATAATGTGTTTGTGTACAAGCAGCAGATTTATTATTGTAAGAAAAAGTTGCATGTAAAGTGTATGTAGCAACTGTATTGCCAGTGGAATCTGTAATGGTAACAGTTTTTGAAGATGTTTTGGTCTTAGTATTGGAAAAAAGCTGAATACCAGAAGGAGAATCATATGTTGTTAAGGTGGAGGTTACAATAAGTTCATCATCTTGATAAATAATTTCGGTAACAGTAGATGCAAATGTATTATTCGGAAAGATACTTAATAATACTGTGAATAATAAAATTAGTGTAAAACATTTCTTTTTCATAATCGTTATACTCCTTTTTTAGAAATCTGTTAATCGGGAAAATTCTTCTGAAGAAACTTCCTCACCGTGATAGATGTAATGTGCAGGGTTTGTACGATACATCCTATAGTGTACCCAGTAATATTCATAAGCAAATATGGATAAAACAACTGTTACACAAATTGCAATAATTAGAAAGCGTAAATGTAATCGGGGTCTGGCGACCACAGAGTGTTTAATATCCGTATGATCTGCAGGGATAGAGCCGGCAACTTCGGATGGAGAACCAAACTCTGTTAGTATATCCTGCCATGAGGCATTAGGATGTTCTTTGCAGTAAAGCCTCATGTTTGTTTCCATATCTTTTAAAAATACAGATCTGTCTGGATAAGATTTTGGAATGAGAGCAGAGAGTTCTCTTAAATATTGCTTGATCGTATTTGTCATTTTGTCACCTCATAATATGCACCTGCATCTTCATCTTCAGTTGCCCATTCTGATTCCCATTCATCCCACATTTCAGTTCCATCGTATACAGTCAGTGTTTCTGTTACAATGAGAGCATCATTTTTCCACCATGAGAAAAAAAAATAAATACTAATTATCAAAGCAATCAGTGCAGAACAACAGATAACAGTTGTAAGAAAAAGATGACGGTGGTGTGTTTTATAAGATGCTGCAAGTTCTGTATCAGAAAATTCTTCAATATAAGATTGAGCAATATCGCAGGAAGCACCAAAATGTTTGATAACATCTTCCCAGTCTGCATCAGGATATTCTTCTAAAAAGTCATAAATATTCTGTTGTAAAGTGCGTAATAAGCGTTTCTTATTCGGATAACCAGCCGGTAAAGAAGCTGATATTTCATGCAGATAATGCTTAATTTTCTTCTTCATCTTTTGATTCATAAGTATCCCCTTTATCTGAAGCTAATAGAAAATCGATCATATGAATGTAATTTGTAAAGGACAGCTTCAGTTCTTCCAAATATTGGTAGCCGGATGGCTCTAAATGATAATATACACGAGTCTGTCGTTTCCCCACTTTTTTCTCAAAGAAAGAAATGTGCTGCTGGTCACTTAAACGGTAAAGGATCGGATACATGGAACCTTCTAATATTGTATAATTTCCATTACTCCGTTTTTTTAATTCCTGTGATAACTGGTAACCATACATATCTTCTTCTGAGAGAAGTTTTAAAAGCATCATCTCAATGGTTGCTTTTTTTAAATTTGTTAATAAGTTTGATTTTTGTTTTTCCATAGGGATTGCTCCAATATATAAATGTACCATACTAATTTTAACACGAGATATTTTTAAATCAATACCTAGAATAAAAATATAGTTGTTGACATATCACATAGAATATGTATAATGAAATTATCATGATTGCATGCGATATGAAAATAAAATGGATATGAATGGTGATAATATGAATTTATTTAAAAAACAGATTATTTTATATGTACTTTTATATGGTGGGATAATATGTACCGCAATAGGAGTGGCAGGTGAGCCTGATATGCCATTACAGGCAATTTTAATTATTGCAGGTGTACTATTCTTCATTGCAGCTGCAATTTACTTGTTTTGGAAATATCGTTGTCCATGGTGTCACTGTACCTATCCGTGGGGCTTATCTATGTCAACAGAGTACTGTCCATATTGTGGTGATAAAATAGAGTAAAAAATATTGTGCTATATTATAAAAAACATAGATAAGAAAATAAGTTTTAATTAAGTGAATTTTGAAGTATTGGTTTAATATTAAGTCACAACAATCACGCAATTTCTGAGCTATTTAAAAATATAATCAACCAGATTAGCATCGGTCAGGATGAAGGAAATGTGATCGTAAACCGAAGAAAAAATGGTTAAGATGAAGAAAGCTTTTTGCAAGCCATAATAGAATAAAATTTAAAAAGCTGCTTGTCCCGTAAGGGAGAGCAGCTTTTTTAGAAATCTGTTAATCTGGAAAATTCTTCTGAAGAAACTTGTCACTTTGTTACCTCATAATATACACCTGCATCTTCATCTTCAGTTGCCCATTCTGATTCCCATTCATCCCATATTTCAGTTCCATCGTATACAGTCAGTGTTTCTTCAATAATAAAATCATGTGTTTGTTTCCATAAGTAAAAACTATAGATCGCTAAGATTAGGAATATGAATACAATAAAACAGATAATAGTAGAAACAAAGATGTTCCGGTGATGTGTTTTATAAGATGTGGCAAGTTCTGTATCAGAAAATTCTTCGATATAAGATTGAGCAATATCGCAGGAAGCACCAAAATGTTCGATAACATCTTCCCAGTCTGCATCAGGATATTCTTCTAAAAAGTCATAAATATTCTGTTGTAAAGTGCGTAATAAGCGTTTCTTATTCGGATAACCAGCTGGTAAAGAAGCTGATATTTCATGCAGATAATGCTTAATTTTTTTCTTCATCTTTTGATTCATAACTGTCCCCTTTTTCTGAAGCTGATAGAAAATCAATCATACGAATATAGTTCGTAAAGGAGTGCTTCAGTTCTTCCAGATATTGGTAGCCGGATGGCTCTAGATGATAATTTTTTAAAATTCGTTAATAAATTTGAGCTTTTTCCATAGGGATTGCTCCAAGATATAAGTATACAATTAAAATTTTAACACTAGATATTTTTAAATCAATACCTAGAATAAAAATATAGTCGTTGACATATTACATAGAATATGTATAATGAAATTATCATGATTGCATGCGATATGAAAAATTGTTATCAGACAGTTAAGTTGAAAAGAGGAAATAAGACATGGACATTTGAATTATATAACTCAATAATTGGATAGGAGAAAATGGATGATAAAAAAAAATATAGTGATTCGTTTGTTCTTATGTATCATTGCATCTGTATATCTTCCGGTTGTGCACATAGCAGATCAATATGCAGTACATGAGTATCAGTTTACATATTTGTATCTGGTTAAAATAATTGTCGCCATCTTTGTTGGTGTATTATTCTGCATGGATCAGAAGAGCAGATCAAAAAGTTGGGGAAATCTGATTCTGTTTTTGTGCAGTTTCATGATCGGCATTATCGAATGGAATATATTACATGAGATTCCTGTTTACAATATATTGCTTTGCAGCTATCTTGGAGGAAATATGATCGTAAACCGAAGAAAAAATGATTAAGATGAAGAAAATTATGAACATTAGCCTAGAGTATGGATGACTTTGCCATTAATACTCTAGGCTAAACTGTAGTAATATTTGAATTATTTACAAAAAAAGAAAAGAGGAACAATATGAACAAATATTTAAAGACAGGTGGTGTTCTCCTGATCTGTGCATGTGCAGTCGGTATCTTGTGGACATCATCCCATCATAAAAAGGATGTTTTAAATGGCACACAGAAAGCAGATGCAGCACAGGCAACTTCTTTTCCGAAGACATATGAGAAACAGGTGAGTGATACTTTTACCATTCAGGCAGATGTGATCGTACCGGAAAACTTTGATCCATCCAACCTGCATAAAACTACAGCACAGATTCACAAGATTGATCAGGAAGAATGGAAAAAGCGGTTTTTAGAATCAGGAACAGAATATCAGGAACATGAATATGAAGAAAGTAATCGGGAAGAAAAACGTATTAAGGGAATGCTTTATGATAAAGCAGATGGATGGCAGCTAGCAGTATCTGAACAATGTGGAGCATTATGGGCAGCTAAGATGGATAAAATTATTAATTATCTGATATGGGATTATCCGGTTTCAGACGGTTATAATCGGGACGCTTATCCAACACAGGGCGATTTGTCATTTGCAAAAAGAGATGATGCCTATCAGATAATTGCAGGAGAATTGGAAAGTTTAGGGATTCCGATGAAAAATGTTGAAATAGAGAGGTGTTACAATCTACCATACCAGACGCTGGCAGAACAGGAACAGTTAGCGGCAGAGAGAGGCGAATTGGATGCAGATGAGAGAAGGACTGACTGGAGTAGTGAGGATGATGCCTATTATTACTATATCTGGCAGACAGAACAGGAACTTCCGGTATATCCCTGTGGGCATATAGAAGATATGGATCCAGAGAATATCAGAGGGGGGATTGAGTGTTGCTATTCAAAGGATGGGATAGATTATCTGAATGTATCTTATTGGATGGATTTTAAACAGGAAGAGGAAACATTATCCTTACTTTCATTTGAGGATATTATCAAGACTGTAGAAGAAAAATATGGAGATGTTATCAATGACAGGATGATGACATTGAATACATGCAGATTGTTTGAAGCTCCGATTCCGCAGGCAGAAGGAAGTTATGAAGTGGTGCCGGTGTGGATCTGTAAGATACAGGATGGGAATATGAGCAATCCGATCTATCTGCCGATTAATGCTGTGACAGGACAAGAGGTTGAAGAATTGGAGTATGAATGATGACAGTAAAATATTTAAAAGCAGATTTCTACCGGATGTTTTGTGCACCGAATTTTTATATTGCAGCAGTTAGTATATTTGTAATCTATCTGATCAGTACTTTGCAGAATTTTGATGGAACAAATGTTGCAGAAATGTTCTGGGTAGTGAAATTTTACAGTCTGATCATCTGTATCTTTGCAGGCAGCAGTTTTGCATTTGCGAACAGTCTGCTCGAAGATGAGGAACACAGATTCTGTTATGCAGCCGTATTGCGGGGAAATTGTAAGGCATATGTGCGTGCAAAAGTGATCTGCTGCTTTGTAGGAGCAATGCTTGCAGTGATGGCAGGGACTTTGTTATATGCAGTTCTTTTAAGGACATGGCTGCCATTTTATGGACTGGAAGATGATGCCATGACAAAACTTATTCGGGAACATGATATTTTTGGAAGTTGTATAAAAGATGGAGGCTTTGTGGTTTATTTTCTAGCTTCAGGTTTGGTGATAGGGTTGCTAGGAGGCATTCTGTCATTGGTATCCATGTGGCTTTCATTGATTGCAAAGAATAAGATGTTTGCAGTCTGCTTTCCAGTGATTGCGTATTACTTCATAGTCAATTATAGTGCAGATCTGTTGGGACAGGATGCGATCTGGTTGAATTTTAATGGGATCTATCTGTACTCCAGTTACGTTTTTGATGATAAGCCGTTTTTCTCATTTTTGTATGCAGTTTTGCTGGCGGTTATCTTAAGCATAGGATTGGGACAGTTGATCTATCGGCGTGTCTGCCGGATATGGAGGTAGTTGTGAATATCAAAAATACAGTCAGAAGTTATATACAAAGAGCATGTTCAATCCGCAGTCTGACACTGATTCTTATCTGGGTTTACATGCTGGATACTCTTTTGCAGGAATATTGTGTACAAGCCGCAGCATATGGTGTACGAGATGCATTTGCGATACTTCCTTTTGTGCAGGCAGATGGATATTTTCTTAAGGTTATGCTGATCGGTGTACTTTGTTTTTTTTCAAATGCACCATTTATGAACCGCAATGAGATGTATGTGATCTTAAGAACTGGGCGGCGAAGATGGGGCAGAAGGAATATAGGATATATTTTTGTATGCAGTATCGTATTGGCAGTGCTGTTAGCTGTGATCAGTACCCTGATGATCCTGCCAGCAGCGAATTTTAGTAATCATTGGGGAAATCTTTATAAAACGCTGGCATTGCAGAGTGGAACGCTTGTATTTCCTATAGTAGATGAAGCTATGATACGGTATACACCTGTTCAGTTGATGGGATGCATCATTCTGATTGACAGCCTTGCATTTTCGTTTATGGGAATGTTTTTATATACACTCAGTTTATACAGCAATAGAATCTTAACTTACTTATTGACGATCATTTTAATTTTTCTTCCAACGATTGAGGCATTTATACCATGGTCGATCGTTTACTATTCTCCGTTTTCATGGATCAATCCACAAAAATGGCGGTATGGAACGATGTTGGAATATCCGAATTTAACCTATATTATGACGGCATACATATTTTTACTGTTTTTGCTGGTACTAGCAGCACAGAAAAAAATGGATAGTGTAGAATGGAATGAAACAGAAGAATAGAAGGGAGCAGACAGATGGCAAAAACAATTCGTGTGGAACATATTTCAAAACAGTTTCAAAAGACAACTGTTTTAGAGGATGTTTCGCTGGTATGTGAAAGTGGAAAGATTTATGGGATCGTGGGTTATAATGGTTCTGGAAAATCTGTTTTATTTAAATGTATCTGCGGATTTTATCCAGTGGATACTGGGGAGATATATGTGCGTGAAAAACAGATAGGACAGGATGGCAGCATGATCGAAAATACAGGTGTGATCATTGAAGAACCGGCATTTTTAAAACAATACAGCGGAATGTGGAACTTAGAACTATTGTGGATATTAAATCATAAGATGGATAAGATGCATTTACAGCAGGTCATGCGGGAGGTAGGATTGGATTCGATGAACAAAAAACCGGTCGGCAAGTATTCTCTTGGCATGAAGCAGCGGCTTGCGATTGCACAAGCGGTTATGGAAGGACAGGATATCCTGATCTTAGATGAGCCGATGAACGGACTGGATAAAGATGGAGTGGCACAGATGAGGGAACTTTTTTTGAAATTAAAAGAAGAAGGAAAGACACTTCTTTTTGCAAGCCATAACAGAGAGGACATTGAGGTGCTCTGTGATGAAGTGTATGAAATGAATAAGGGAAGGTTGCAGAAGATATCTGGATGAAAAACAAGAGATAATCTGAAAAAACTTAGTATCGGATATGTCATTTTAGTGCTTGGTTTTGTATTTGGACTGCAGAGCAATCCTTATCTGATCTATGGTTTACTTCCTAAGGTAAAAATGTTAGGGATGATCGGAGAAGCTGCATATGATTTTTTCGTTGCCATTTTTGCTTTTATATAATGGAAAAAGTAGAAAAATGGGAAAAGCAGAAAAGATGCTTTGTTATTGGGGTTATCCGTTGCATTTGATGATTTTAAACAGTATCGATATTTGAATTATATCACTCAATCGTTGGATAGGAGAAAACATTTAATGAAAAAAAGTATAGTTATTCATTTGTTCTTATGTATTATTGCCTCTGTATATCTTCCGGTTATTTATATCGCAGATCAATATGCAGTACACGAGTACCAGTTTACATATTTGTATTTGGTTAAAGTTATTGCTGCTATAGTTTTTGGTGGATTATTTTGTATGGATCAACATAGCGGAGCAAAAAGTTCGGGAGATTTGATTTTATTTTTGTGCAGCTTCATTGTAGGCATTGTTGAATGGAATATATTACATGAAATTCCAGTTTACAGTATATTACTGTGTACCTATCTTGGAGGAAGTGTGATAATAAACCGTAGAAAAAATGGTTAATATTATAATACGAGGAGATAAGTCGTGAAAAAGAAATTATGGATCTGTTGTATGTTTATGGCACTTATGTTTATCGTGGGTACAACAGAAGTAAAAGCAGCAAAAGCAGATGATGAATGGAATTATGAAAAGGATGAAAAATTTACAGTAGGTGCATTTACATACAGCACTGTTACATCTCTAGATGAAAATGAAATCTGGATTTATAACGTGAAAGTTGACAGATCGAATCCTGAATACAAGATATTAGATATTCCAGAATTTTTAGATGGAAAGAAAGTAACCCGAATTGGTCTGGGTTCTGTGCTTAAAAAACCGATCCGCTATGAAGTGTGTGATGAATGTTATTGCGGGACTCTGTTAGGTGGATGTCTGTGTTATCCTGATGGAAATGGTTCAGTTGCAGGCTGGATTGATAAAATTACACTTCCTGAAACAGTAGAAATTATTGAAACTGCAGCATTTGCCGGCATGAGAAATATAAAGAGTATTGCAATACCATCGAAGGTTACTGTTATTGATGAAGGAGTTTTTAAAAACTGTTCAAATCTTAAAACTGTAACTATTCCAGATAGTCTGACGGAAATCAATGCAATGGCATTTGAAGGATGTTATAAAATAAAAACAATAAACCAATCCGCACAATATGAAATCAAAGATAAATGTGTGATCAGAAAAAAAGATCATGCTTTGGTGTATGTTTTGCCCCAAAAAGGAAAATTAAAAATTCCAAATGGAGTAAAAACCATACAACGGTATGCATTTTGTACCTGTACATCATCGGAAGTTACCATTCCTGCATCTGTTACCCATATTGAAGACTATGCATTTCAGTTTATAGAACAGCAATTAAATTGTGCAATGAAGAAAATAACTGTGGCAAAGAAAAATAGAGTATATGGAAGTGATGGACAGTGTGTTTATAACAAAAAAGAAAAAATATTGGTAGCTGCTGTAGTGGATAATAAAGGAGAAATCGTTATTTCAGATAAAGTGGAATATCTAAAAGAGGGATATTCTCTGATCAATTTCGATAAATGGGGAATAAGCGGTGGTTCTTTGAAAAAAGTCGTATTGCCAAAGAAGCTAAAAAAGATAGATGCGTATGCACTAGGTCTGGATGCCGGACTTGGAGCGTCTGAGAAAGTATATTTTACAGGGGCAAAGCCGCCAAAAGTGAAAAAGAAAAAAGGATACAAAAATGTTTCTTTGCCAGCGCATGTATATGTATCATCAGATTCATTTGCTTCATATAAAAAATGGTTAAATAAATGGGTGAAAAAAAGAGATAGAAAATACACGATTTTGTATAAATATTGATTGAGAAGTCATAACAGAGAGGACATTGAGGTGCTCTGTGATGAAGTGTATGAAATGGATAAGGGAAGGTTGCAGAAGATATCTGGATGAAAAAATTATCAATTTTTGAATTAAAATGTATTGCAGCGTTCTGTATGGTATTAGATCATGCAGGCGAATATTTAGGACTTCCAATCGTATGCCGTTATCTTGGAAGGCTGGCGATTCCGATTTTTATATTTTGCTGTGTACAAGGCTGTCTGCATACAACAAATAAAAAGCGGTATTTGCTGAGGCTGTACATAGCAGGCATTTGTATGTCTTACCAACGGTTTGCGGAAATCTGTTTTTCCTTGAAGGCGGAGTTTTTTATGTGTTTGTAGGACTGTGGTTTTATTATGCAAGAGATGATCTGAAAAAACTTAGTATCGGATATGTCATTTTAGTGTTTGGTTTTATATTTGGACTGCAGAGTAATCCTTATCTGATCTATGGTTTACTTCCTAAGGTAAAAATGTTAGGGATAATCGGAGAAGCTGCTTATGAATTTTTTGAGGAAATACTGGGAAACTGGTTTTTATGCGTTGGTGTATTGTACTATGAGAGTATTGCGGATAATTATCAGTGGATGATGATTGGGGCATTGCCTGTCATCTGGATGTATAATGGAACAAAGGGGAGAAGTGGTAAATGGTTCTTTTATTTGTTTTATCCGGTGCATTATATTTTGTTTTATTGGATTGGATTGACTGGGAGGTAGTGAGCCTGTGTCGTTGTAGTGTTATGATAAACTGCCCACAAACTCGCTCTTTTATATAGTGAGATGAGCTGCGTTGCAGAGCTCAGACAGTGGGGCAGTTTGATCTATACTGTGGACGACACAGGTTCCACAAACCCTGATAATACAATCTTTAAATTTCACTCACTGACGTAAATTTTACAGTTCACTGACTTCCCAGTAAACAGCAGTAAATCTACTCTAAGTAGACCCGCTCTATATGTTTCATCCATTGGTGTATCACACATATTCATGTATACTTTATTTTATATAGAAATATTGCAACTACGCTGTACTTCATAGTTACGGGATACCAGATAACTGACTTGATGAAAATTTTTCTCAACAAAGTAATTGACAACTAATACGAGTTAGAGTATACTAACTTTCGGAAGGTATGAAGAACACTCCTGACGAAAGGAGAGCAGAATGACACAGACGATTGAAAATAAAATCAGGTGTGCAGATAATAATGATAAATTACATAGAACAGAAATGCAGAAAGAGCTTGTGATCCAGAAACTGCGGGAGCAGGGCTGCCGGATAACAAAACAGAGGCAGATCCTTTTAAATGTGATTCTGCAGGAAGAATGTACCAGCTGTAAAGAAATCTATTATAAAGCAGCATCCATAGATCCGGGAATCGGAGCAGCTACTGTATATCGTATGGTGAACGTATTAGAAGAGATCGGTGCAATCAGCAGAAAGAACCTGTACCATGTTTCATGCGATATGGATTGCGGGGAAGATGGCGTCTGCATGATTGAATTAGATGATAATACTGTATGCCAGCTTTCTTCAAAGAACTGGTATAAAGTGATTTCCGCAGGACTACGTGCTTATGGTTATGCACAGAAACAGACTGTAAAAAAAGTCATGGCAATACCAACAGATGCAAATAATTGAGAAAAAATTTCAACAAAACAAGAAATGTCTTGAAAGAAAATATCTGTGATAGTATAGTATAAAAAATACATATTTATGGAGGTATTTTTAATGTCAAATATTTTAAAAAAAATCGATGGAAAGAAAACTGGAATTTTTGCAGCAGGCGTTTTATTTGGAACAGCCGGAATTAAGTTATTATCCAGCAAAGATGCAAAAAAAGTATATACAAAATGTACAGCTACAGTGCTTCGTGCAAAGGAATGCATAATGAAAACAGTCACAAATATTCAGGAAAACGCAGAGGATATCTACGAAGAAGCAAAACAGATCAATGAAGCTGAAGAAACAGCTGCAGAAGAAGCAGAATTTGCAGATGAAAGCACAGAAGAAACAAAAACGGAAGAATAAAAAAGCGTAAAAGATGACACCTGCAGGTATCTGCAGGTGTTTTTCCACTTTACAAAGAAAGGCTGTGAAAACGATGAAATTTCAGATTATACATGAGATCAAAGGACGTGTAAGAATCCATGTCATACAGACAGCTATGACAGATAAACAGGCAGATATTTTACAGTATTATCTGCAAAACTGCGAAATGGTAAAAGAGGCAAAAGTACACGAGCGGACACAGGATGCTGTGATCAGTTTTTGTGGGGACAGGGCAGAACTGATCCATATGTTACAGACTTTTTCCTATGAAAAGGCAGAAGTAGATGACTCAGCTTTAACACTTTCAGGAAGAAAAACAAATCGGGAATATGCAGATAAATTAGCAATGAAAACAATCATGCGTTTTGGAAGTAAGTTATTTTTCCCATATCCGCTGCGTTATGTGATCACAGTTGCAAAATCTGCAAAATATATCTATAAAGGAATCCGTTCCCTGGGACATAGGAAGATGGAAGTGGCATTGCTTGATGCCGTTGCGGTCGGAGTATCCGTATTTCAGGGAAATATCAATACCGCAGGTTCTGTTATGTTCCTGTTAGATGTTGGTGAGATCTTAGAGGAGTGGACTCATAAAAAGTCGGTTGACGATCTTGCAAGGAGTATGTCATTAAATATCAGCAAAGTATGGATGGTCGCTGATGGAAAAGAAGTTTTGACAGATGCTTCAAAAATCATTGCCGGAGATCAGATCGTCGTACATATGGGCAATGTGATCCCATTTGATGGAATCGTTACCGATGGTGAAGGCATGGTCAATCAGGCATCTTTAACAGGAGAGTCTTTACCGGTTGAAAAGAAAGCCGATGGATATGTCTATGCAGGAACCGTATTAGAGGAAGGCGAACTGACGATACAGGTCAAAGAAACTTCCGGTACGACAAAGTATGAAAAAATTGTCACGATGATCGAAGAAACAGAAAAATTAAAATCATCTGTGGAAAGCAAGGCAGAACATTTAGCAGACAGATTGGTGCCTTATACATTATGTGGAACAGGACTTGTCTATCTTCTGACTCGAAATACGACAAAAGCACTCTCTGTATTGATGGTAGATTTTTCATGTGCATTAAAACTTGCAATGCCGATCACCGTATTAACAGCGATCAAAGAGGCAAGTAAGCGAAGGATCACCGTAAAAGGTGGAAAATTCTTAGAAAAAGTAGAACAGGCAGATACGATCATCTTTGATAAGACAGGAACGTTGACAAAAGCACAGCCTGTTGTGGAAAAGATCATTTCATTTTCCGGTGAGAGTACCGATGAATTACTGCGGATGGCAGCCTGCTTAGAAGAACATTTCCCACATTCCATGGCAAAAGCGGTTGTAAATGCAGCAAAAGAGCGTAATCTGATCCATGAAGAAAATCATTCTAAGGTGGAGTATATTGTCGCACATGGTATTTCAACACAGATGGAAGGCAGAAAAGTCATTATCGGAAGTTATCATTTTGTATTTGAAGATGAACAGTGTAAGGTGTCGGAAAATATGTTAGATACTTTTGAAAAACTGACTGGTGAGTATTCTTATCTTTACCTTGCAGTAGATGGTGTCTTAGCGGCAGTCATCTGTATTGCAGATCCGATCCGTGATGAAGCACCGGAAGTTATCCGGCTCTTAAGAAAAAACGGACTTTCTAAGATCGTTATGATGACCGGAGACAGCGAACGGACAGCGGCAGTCGTTGCAAAGAAATTAGGCGTAGATGAGTACTATTCCGAAGTATTGCCGGAAGATAAGGCATCTTTTGTAGACAGGGAACATGAAGCAGGCAGAACAGTGATCATGGTTGGAGATGGTGTCAACGATTCACCGGCACTTTCCGCTGCAGATGTAGGGATTGCAATCAGTGACGGTGCACAGATTGCCAGAGAAGTAGCAGATATCACGGTAGAAGCAGACAATCTGTATGAACTTGCACAGCTTATGAATATCAGTAAAAACATGGAAAGACAGATCCATAAAAACTATGTACAGATCGTAGGAATCAATTCAGCATTGATCCTGCTTGGCATTACCGGTATTTTGCAGCCGACAGTTTCTGCATTGTTACATAACCTCTCGACACTGATGATCAGTATGAGAAGTATGGTTGCACATGAAAAAGAGTTAGAAGAAGCATAGAAGAAATTCTTTTAGGAGAATCGAAGAATCTGGAGTTCAAGGAGAACCTGCCGGTCTGCAGGAGCCGGAGTTTATTGGTGGCGAAGTTGATTTGCATATCAATATTTATCGAGGTCAGGTTGACGGCACTGTTGACCTCAATAACGCCATTAAAGTGCCGGATATTATTGATGAAATTATGTAAAAAATACGGAAGGAAGATAATGCAGCATGGATACAGACAAAGTAATACAGAACTTGAACCGCAAGTTTGCTGCACCTCTGCCTGAGTTTTATCAGCGTCGTATCATTTCTGGTATAATGAAGATAAGGAATTTGTCGTAAAAATGCGGCCAAATCAAGAAAATCGAGTGCGAAGCTGTGATATACGACATGCACAGCTCGGGAAAGAATTCCCTCGCTGTCGTGCTGTCGCCCTATAAAATAGCAAAAATAGACGCCTTTGCAAGTAAACTTGCATGGCGTTTATTTTTGCTATTTTGCATGGCTCGTAGCGTTCACAAAATCTTCACAAAAAAATTAGCACTCACCTCTTGATAATGGAAGTCGATTTTTGTCCTGTATTGTGTATACTAGAAGTGCCTGTTTTACAGGCTTTCCGGGGCATCAGTCATTTTGTCTGGTATTGTAAAGCAGTGTCAGATTTGTCGTAAATGTCGTAAATTTGTGGTCAAAAAAAGATGAGAAATGGAGAGTGCTAATAAAATGAACGCAGGCAGCGAAGCAACTGCGTTCATGAGCAAGTAGCGAAAGCGGATTGCGAATGTCCTATTTATATAACGTATACAAATGTAAATGGATATCTGATCCCGAATCTCACCTATAAATCCGGTGAGCAGATGGAGCAACTTGGCAAGTATGGTTTTCTTCGCAGAGATTATCTGAAGAACCATCGAAATTCAACTTATCAGGTGATGCTTCTGCAGGACACCATTGGAGAGCATCTTCTGGAAGTAGACAAGGCAGCCAGAGAACGGGAAGAAGTGATTCTGAAACAGCTAGAGAAAAAAGAGCCTTTGCCGGATAAAGAGAAAGATCAGATTGTCTGGGTATGATCTGGTTACGGACAGTCCGACAAAGAGAATCTATGAAGCAGTGAAGCGTATTCCGAAAGGACATGTGGCAACTTATGGGAAGATCGCAGAGATGGCGGGAGACCACAGAATGGCAAGAGCCGTGGGCAATGCACTGCATAAGAATCCGGATCCGGAACATATTCCGTGCTTCAGAGTGGTCAATGCGAAAGGTGAACTGGCCGGGGCATTTGCGTTTGGTGGAGAGGATGTACAGGCAGAACTTCTTCGAGCGGATGGAGTTGAAGTGATAAATGGAAGGGTAGATTTGGAAAAATATGGAATATGTGTCTGCGGAAATCTGGGAAAAAATTCCGGAAGATATTAAGAAGATGATAAATTTTCAGCGGATCAGCTGTTAACAATGGAATAAAAGCTTGACAAATTTCTAAATTTTTATATAATTATCAAAGGTAATTAACTGTGATAATTACTAGAAGTGCCATGAATGCAAAAGAAAGTATAAGTGGTGATTTTACTGATAATATATAAGGAGGACAGAATATGACAAGTGAAATAATAAAAAGGATGTTCGATGCATGTTATCAGGCAAAGCGGACCCGGGAGATGCTCCCACCGTTGCCCGAAGGTGTTCGTTCATCCTTTATTCAATATCTGGATACGATACAGTCTTTGGAAGGACAGGGCGTACAGGTAAAGGTGTCGGATATCAGTGATGCAATGGAGCTTCCAAGACCGGGAGTTACAAGAACTGTCAAAGAGATGGAAGAAAAAGGATACCTTAAGAAAATGGCTTCTGAAGCAGATGGACGTGTCACATACATAGCTGTTACAAGAAAGGGAACAAATCTTTCGCAGAAATATGACGAACAATATTTTAAAAGTCTGCTCCCTTACATGGAAGAAATCTCGGACGAAGATGCAGAATGTATGATACGGACGATAGAGAAATTTTATCAGATCATGTGCGAAAGGAGAAAACATTACGATGAACGATAAGACAGATTTTACACAAGGAAGCATACTTAAAAAACTGATTGCATTTATGATACCGGTGCTGGGAGCATTGATCCTGCAGGCGGCATACGGTGCAGTGGATCTTCTGGTAGTTGGAAGATTCGGTTCTACATCCGGGCTTTCAGCGGTTTCTACGGGAAGTCAGGTATTGAATCTTGTAACTTTTGTAGTGACACAGTTTGCAATGGGTATTACGGTACTGATTGCGAGATATCTCGGTGAAAAGAGACCAGAGCAGATTGGATCGGTCATTGGCGGATCAGCAGTTGTATTTACGATGATTGCAGTCGGATTATTTATCGTTATGGTTGGATTTGCACATCCAATCTCAGTTCTGATGCAGGCTCCGAAAGAGGCGGTTGAGCTGACCTCGGTATATGTGCGTATCTGCGGAGGCGGTATTTTCTTTATTGTTGCATACAATCTTTTATCAGCAATTTTCCGTGGACTGGGGGACAGTAAATCACCGTTGCTATTTGTATTTGTTGCATGTATTGTAAATGTGATCGGAGATATAGTACTTGTGGCAGGATTTCATATGGACGCAGCAGGTGCGGCGATTGCAACTGTTACAGCGCAGGCACTCAGCGTAGTATTTGCTATTGTTATTCTGATCAAAAAGGAACTTCCATTTAAGATTACCAGAAAAGATTTCGGGTTGAATAGTCAGTGTAAGAAATTCCTAAAGATCGGACTTCCGCTTGCACTGCAGGAGTTCCTGACACAGATGTCCTTCCTGGCACTTTGTGCATTTGTGAACCGGCTTGGCCTGGAAGCTTCTTCGGGTTACGGTGTTGCATGTAAGATTGTCAACTTTGCGATGCTGGTTCCAAGTGCGCTGATGCAGTCGATGGCATCCTTTGTATCTCAGAACATCGGAGCAGGCAAGGCAAAGCGTGCGAAGAAATCCATGTTTACCGGAATCGGTGTTGGCCTGGTTGTGGGATGTATAGTATTTTTATTGGTGATGTTTGGAGGCGATATACTGGCAGGGTTCTTCACAACGGATGTAGCCGTTATCCAGAAAGGGTATGCATATCTGAAAGGATTCGCACTGGAAACAATCGTGACAGCAATTCTGTTCAGTATGGTCGGATATTTCAATGGTAATAACAAGACGGTATGGGTAATGACACAGGGATTAATCCAGACATTGCTGGTACGTCTTCCATTTGCCTATGTGATGAGTATCCAGCCGAATGCAAGCCTGACGAAGATCGGTCTTGCGGCACCAGTATCGACAATGGTGGGAATCGTGCTAAATGTTGGATTTTATATTTATCTTGACCGTGCAGAGAAAAAAAGTAACGCTTTATAAATCATTATATGTTTAAAAAAGGGAGCGGGAGAGACACTGCAGGTAATTGCTTGAGACCAAGGGAATGCTTCTGGATGATGCATACAGCGTATCAGCCGGTTATATAATGTCAGTGACCAGGAAGCAGCAAAGCTGATAGAGGATACAGATAAAAGGCGTATGACAAATTATAACTTTTATACCGGGCAGAAGTGGGGAAAGGCCAGCAATTACACGTTGTGTCTGAACAGTTCACAGCTTGGATATGGCAGATGTGAAGCGGTTATTATGGAGTGCGCGAAATAAAAAATCCGGTTATAGTAAAATCCCATCTTTGGCAGTTGGAAAGAAAAAATGGCTGCATACCAAGCAAAATCAAGGTGTGCAAAAAAAATCTCAAAAAATTAGCACTCACCTCTTGATAATGGAAGTCGATTTTTGTCCTGTCTTGTGTATCCCGGAAGTGCCTGTTTTACAGGCTTTCCGGGGTATCAGCCATTTTGTCTGGTATTGTAAAGCAGTGTCAGATTTGTCGTAAATGTCGTAAATTTGTGGTCAAAAAATGATGAGAAATGGAGAGTGCTAATAAAATGGAATTAACGTATACAAATGTAAATGGATATCTGATCCCGAATCTCACCTATAAATCCGGTGAGCAGATGGAGCAACTTGGCAAGTATGGTTTTCTTCGCAGAGATTATCTGAAAAACTATCGAAATTCAACCTATCAGGTGATGCTTTTACAGGATACCATTGGAGAGCATCTTCTGGAAGTGGACAAGGCAGCCAGAGAACGGGAAGAGGTAATACTGAAACAGTTAGAAGAAAAAGAACCATTGCCGGATAAAGAGAAAGATCAGATTGCCTGGGTAAGAGCTGCTAATCAACACAAGGCAATTGCAGAAGAGATTATTCTCAAGGAATTGATTTATGTTTAAATGAAGGTGATGAGGTCGTGGATTGCGACCTCATTATTGTATGAAAAATAGCAGTAGGCAGAATGAGAAAAATAGGGTAAAATGGGAACATGGATTTTGGGAACTCATAAGAAATGATTGTGCGGTAAAGTAACTTGAAATGCCAGTTTGGCATTTCAAGTTATAGAGGAGATGGAATGGCGGATCAGAAAGTAAGAGAAATGGAACCAGTGGAAACACAAATAGTTGAAATCATGCCACCGGACGTTGAAAATCTGATTTATGTAGTAAGAAACAAACAAGTCATGGTGGATAGTGATCTGGCAATGCTTTATCAGGTAGAAACGGGAGCGTTAAACAGAGCCGTTAAAAGAAATATTGCCAGATTTCCAGAAGATTTTCGATTTCAGCTTACAAAAGATGAATATGAAAACTTGAAATGCCAATTTGGCACCTCAAATGGCAGTGGAACAGAAAATGGTTATGGTGGCAGACGTACATTACCGTATGTATTTACAGAGCAGGGAATATCCATGCTTGCAAGTGTATTGCATAGCGAGGTGGCAATTAATGTAAGTATAGGTATTATGCGTGCATTTGTAGAAATGCGACGGTTTATAGCCAACAATGCACTTTTGTTTGAAAGGATTAGTAACGTTGAGCTAAAACAACTGGAATATCAGAAAAAGACAGATGAAAAACTGGAGCAGATTTTTGAGTACATATCAGATCATGAGGAGTCTAATCAAAAGATATTTTTTGATGGTCAGATATATGATGCATTCAGCTTATTGATAGGACTGATTCAGAAAGCAGAAATGGAAATTGTTCTGGTAGATGGATATGTGGATGTAGGAACATTAAATATTTTGTCAAAGAAGAAAGAAAATGTGGCGGTGACAGTTTATACACAGCAACGGACAAAATTATCTCAAACAGATGTAGATAACTTTAATGCACAGTATCCTAAACTGGATGTGAAGTACACAAGAGCATTTCATGATCGTTTTTTAATTCTTGATAAAACGAAAGCATATCATGTGGGTGCGTCTTTGAAGGATGCAGGTAAAAAATGTTTTGGAATTAATCTGATTGAAGATGCAGGTATTGTAAGAGATATTTTACAGAGATTGGAATTGGAAACAGAAGAATAGAAAAGTAAGTTATGCAGAAAGGCGTGAGTCATAAGAATATGGCTTGCGTCTTTTTCTGTCTGGAAAGGAAGTGAGATGGAATGGCACAGATTTTTCGTGTAGAGAGAACTAAGAATTTTACGGTAATGAGTAATCACCATTTCAAGAATAAGAATCTGACATTGAAAGCGAAAGGCCTATTGTCACTGATGTTAAGTTTGCCAGAGGACTGGAATTACAATAGGATTAATGAGCAGGAGCAGCTCGAAGAAGAAATAAAAGACGTTCGGGACCAGAACTCTAAACTACAGATGATTGCAGAAGCAATAAAACGATACAAAAAAATGTGGGATAAAATTTCTCAGATGTTTTTACTTGGAAGTCTTTCGGGGATTGCAGTGCTAGGAGATGTAATCAGAGAATATCTGCTTGTGAATTTAATTGTGTTATTTGTGTTTGTCAATATGGGAATCATACTGATTAGAATGTATCTTCGGAAGAGTATGTAAATTATTATTTTAATGACCAGATGAGGGTATAAATTGCATTTCAAGTGCAGTGAATATAATGCGCATGAACATGAAATTTTAAATATTATGAAGACAAAATTTGGTTGATTAACCAGGTAAAAGTGATATACTGAATGCATAAGAAAAGAAACCGTGTGAAATTACAGTTTAGTTTTCACACGGTTTTTTAGAAAATGGGAGTTAGATATTACTAACATGAGCACTGGCAGTTTTTTTGAAAATGAAAAAGAGGACGGATTTCTATGAGAATATTGATTTATGGTGCAGGTGTGATTGGATCCTTGTAAAATGAATATTTTTCGTTTTTTACCACTGCCAATTATGACGATTATGCTTGCTGTTACATTCGAAAGTAGCTTTGGAGATAAATTTATGTATCAACATGCCAGGAAGGCACCAGATGAAATGAGGGAGCTGCATAAGCAGTTTTATGCTTATATGAAAAAACTAAAGGAGGCCAGATATGAAATTTTATGAAAGTGGAGACAGTAGTAAACCAGTGATATTTTTATTTCCTGGTACCTGTTGCCTGTATAGTAGCTTTGATCATATACTGGATAGATTACATTCTTATTTTTACACGGTAACAGTTTCTTATGATGGATTTGATCCAAATGAGAAAACAGAATTTTATTCAATGGAAGATGAATGCGAAAAGATTGAGCAGGAAATCAAGAAAAAGTATGATGGAAGAATTAAAGCAGCGTATGGGTGTTCCCTTGGAGGAAGTTTTGTATCCCTTTTGATTCAGCGAAAAAGAATTCATATAGATCATGGCATCATTGGGAGCAGTGATATGGATGAAACTGGTCAGTTTATGGCGAAAATTCAGTCATCTGTAGTTGTGCCGATTATGTATAAAATGGTGCATACTGGTAAATTGCCTAAATTTATGCAAAAGAAAATAAATGAAGCAGATAAATCAAAGAAAGAAATGATTGATGGATTTTTAAATATGTTCGGCATTGGGCAGGGAGGAAATCCATGGATTACGAAACAGAGTGTTTATAATCAGTTTTATTCTGATCTTGTTACGAAAGTCCAGCATGGAATTGATGTGCCGGGAACTACGATACACGTGTTTTACGCAACAAAGATGGGCAGAAAATATGAAAAGAGATATTGTACTTATTTTAAAAATCCGGATATTCGGAGACATAACATGCAGCATGAAGAACTGTTTTGCTGTCATAGTGCAGAGTGGGTGGAAGAAGTAAGAAAGGCAGTGGAAGGCGACAGATAATGAAAGAAAAAGTGAATGTGACAGGTGTGCCGGAAACGATGGTACAGACCCTGTATGCAAGAGCAAAAGAAACAAAAAAACAAAATGCAAAGATCAAAGATGAGATTGCAGTAGAACTTGTGGAAAAGCTGGACTATGACTTTTCTATAGCAGATAAAGATAAGGCTATGAACTATGGTGTGATTGCAAGAACAATTGTATTAGACCGGATGGTTGAGCAATATTTGAAGAAGCATGAAAATACAGTTGTCGTAAATATTGCATGCGGACTGGATACCAGATGCTACCGGATGAAGGGAAAATATCTGCGCTGGTATAATGTAGACCTTCCGGAAACAATGAAAATAAGAAGCCAGTTCCTTACCGAAACTGATCCGGTGTATCAGATTGCAAAGTCTGCAATGGATGATTCCTACATAGATGATATCGATTATCACGGTAAGAATATTCTGGTAATAATCGAAGGACTTACAATGTATTTGTATGAGAAAGATATCAGGAAGATGTTTTCTATTATTGATAAATCATTTCAGAAAGTTACAGTAATGGTCGAAACCATGTCACCCTTTGTTGTAAAGCATATGAAAGAGAAATCCATAGAGGGAAGCAATGCAAAATTCACATGGGGAGTTAAGAACAGAAAGGAGTTGCAAAGAATCATACCGGCATTTTCTGTTCGGCAGGAAGTCAGTCTTGTTGAAGGAATGAAAGAGCTTATGCCTGTTTATTGTGTAATAGGTAAGATTCCGGCTGTTCGGAATATTTCAAATAAAATAATAGTTTTGGAGAAACGTGGCCGATATTAAGGAGATGATACAAATGAAGAAAAGACATTTTGATGTGGAAACAGATGGATTTTATGGAGCATATTGGAAATGTAAAACAGGCTCAGACTGTGCAATGATAGCAATGATCGGAGATGATCCAGAGGATTATCTGGCGCGTACATCCGTGAAATGGCTACATAAACTCGGTGTGAATGTGATGACAATGTCACCTGGAAAAAAAGATTATGGACATCATAATTATCCATTGGAACGTATAGAGAAAGCAATCAATTGGTTAAAAATGAATAGTAATCAGAAGATAGGAATTGTCGGGGCATCTACTACAGGAACACTTGCATTGACTGCCGCTTCTTATTTTGAGGATATTACATTAACGATAGGTCTGACACCGAGTGATTTTATCTGGCAGGGGTTTATGCAGGGCAAAAAAGATGGCTGTAAGGAATGGCCGATTGAAGGAGAATCTCTTTTTTCTTACAAAGGAGAACCCCTTCCGTATATGCCATTTTGCTACAAACATCCGGATTACTGGCATGTGATTAAGAAAGAAACAAAACGGACCGGTGATATGATTAATTCGAGAAAACTGTTTGATGACTCGGAAAAGGCTCATCCAATCACAGAAGACGAGATGATCAAGATTGAAAAAATCCATGGAACGTTATTGCTGATTGGTGCGGAAGATGATGTGTTGTGGGACACTGCAAAATATATCCGCCGAATGAAACAGCGAATGAAAGAACACCCTCATACATGCAGATTAGAGTTTGTAATTTATGAGCATGGAACCCATTTTGTTTTTCCAGATAGCATGCTAAAGACAATGCTCCCGGTTGGCTCCGGACTCTTTGTGAAACTGGCATTTCAGGCAGCAAGAAAATATCCGGAAGAATGTCGCAGAGCACGACTGGATATTGACCAGCGGGTAAGAAATGCTGTTGCAAAATGGAAAAGAGTAGATAGATAAAAGATAAAGAAAATCTAAACAGTAGACTTGACAAATTCCTATAATGAGTTAAAATATAACAGTGCTATATAACACTGTTATATTTATGAAAAGAAAATTTTGAGGATACAAAAAGCATGTCGACGAAAGCAGAAGATACACAAAAAAATATATTAGATACAGCCAGAAAACATTTCCTGAAAGATGGTTTGACCGGAGCATCGTTAAGAAACATTGTAAAAGATGCCGGACTTACTACAGGCGCATTTTACAAATATTATCCGACGAAAGAGGCACTTTTTGATGCACTGACGGATCCTTATATGGAACATATTTATCAGATTTATGACCAGATCGTTGAGGAGTTTGAAAAGCTTTCTGCCAGTGATCAGACAAGGAATATGTCAGATACATCCAGTGATGGGATGGAGCAGATGGTTGATTATATCTATGATCATTATGATAATTTCAGATTATTGTTGAAATGTGGAGACAGTGGAAAATTTGAATTATTCATACACAATATGGTAGAGCGGGAAATGAAGTCCAGCCTGAATTATATGGAAAAAATGAAAGAGAACGGTGTCAAAATACCGACTGTAGAGGAAAGTCTTATGCATATGATCTATACAGGATTTTTTTCATCAGTATTTCAGATTATTGAGCATGATATAGACAGGGAGACTGCAAAGAAAAACGTGCATCAACTGAAAGAATTTAATACAGGTGGCTGGGAACGATTGTGGAATATTGAATTTCCGGTATAACTGATACAGGAATTCTGAATAGGTTATGTGTGTTGCAGGTTCTGGATTTCTGAATAAAGTTCAGACAGGATAATAATATCAGGTGGTTGATGCCAGTAAACCACCTATTTTATTATATGTTGGTTAGTGCGAACTAACAGAAGGTAAAACAATAAAATGAAACAATAAAACGAACGTAAGGAGTGAACAGATGTGAAAGAAAAAAAGAAGTCGGCAGTCAGCTGGATCCAGACATGGGCCGGACAAAAAAGAATTGCCTATGTGTGGAGTGTGTTACTTGCAATAGGAAATGTGATTTTTAAGATTTTTCCGTATTTTATCATTGCAGATGTAGTTAAGCTGTTTTTAAGTGGTGAAAAGGAGTTTGAACCATATCTTGCAAAAGCAGTTTTCATTGCACTGTCGTTTATCATTGCAGAACTGTTTCATTCGCTCTCGACAGCATTGTCACATAAAGCAACGTTTGCGGTACTCGCAAATATAAGAGAAACCTGCTGTGACAAGCTGGCGCGGGTGCCGCTGGGTTATGTGAAGGATACACCCTCCGGTACATTTAAAAATATCATGGTGGAAAGAATCGACAGTATCGAGACTACACTGGCGCATATTGTCCCGGAATTCACGTCCAATCTGCTGGCACCGGTTGTGATTTTGATCTATTTCTTTCTGACAGACTGGAGACTGGCACTCTGGTCATTGGTGCCGGTTATTGTTGGACTGTTCTCTTATTTTGGAATGATGCTGGATTATAAGCCAAGTTTCGAGAGAACGGTTCAGACAACAAAAGATCTGAATGATGCGGCAGTGGAATATATTGACGGGATCGAAGTAATAAAGGCATTTGGAAAGACTGAAAGTTCTTATGCCAAATTTACAAAGGCGGCTTTTGAATATGCGGATTCCTTTATTTCCTGGATGAAACGGTGCTCGATCTTTCATGCACTGATGATGGTGGTCACACCTTATACGCTTCTTACGGTATTGCCGTTTGGGGCACATTATGTAGCGAATGGAACACTTGCGGTTTCTGATTTTGTCATCTGTATTATTTTATCACTTGGAATCGTAGGACCGTTGATCACAGTGGGTTCCTATACAGATGATCTTGGCAAGATTGGGGTGATCGTTGGAGAAGTAGCAGGAATTCTGGAACAGCCGGAGCTTGAACGTCCGGAGAAAAGTGAAAGAGTTCCAAAAGATAATTCCGTTACTCTTGAAGATGTCAGATTTGGTTATCACGACAAAGAGATTTTGCATGGCGTAACTATGGAGTTGAAAGCAGGAACGGTAAATGCAATCGTAGGACCTTCCGGAAGCGGAAAGTCAACCATTGCAAAGCTGATGGCATCTCTGTGGGATGCGGATTCTGGAAGTATCAAAATCGGTGGAGTTGATGTCAAAGAACTGGCATTTGCAGATTTTAACCGGAAAATTGCATATGTTGCACAGGACAATTATCTGTTTAATGAAACGGTCCGTGAAAATATCAGACAGGGAAATCCGAATGCTACAGATGAACAGGTTGTTGAGGTGACAAAGAAAAGTGGATGCTATGAATTTATCATGCAGCTGGAGAATGGATTTGATACGGTTGTAGGAGGCGCAGGAGGACATCTGTCAGGAGGCGAGAGACAGCGTATCTCGATTGCAAGAGCAATGTTAAAAGATGCTCCGGTCGTGATCCTTGATGAGGCAACTGCTTACACAGATCCGGAAAATGAGGCAATCCTGCAGAATTCTATTGCAAAATTGGTAGCAGGGAAAACCCTGATCGTAATAGCACACAGGCTTTCTACCGTTAAGGACAGTGACCAGATCTTTGTTGTAAATGATGGAAATGTAACAGCACATGGCACACATGAGGAACTTCTGGTGTCATGCCCACTTTATAAGGAAATGTGGAATGCTCATATTTCTGTAAAAGATACTGTGAAGGAGGGAGAATGATATGTTTGGAATTCTGGCAAAATTCTTTCGTTTTTCAGGCAGGAAAAATGGTAATAAATTTAAACTGTCGATGGTGATCGGACTCATAGAGGCTCTTGCCTCAGCGATGAAGATTCCGGCTATTATGTACATACTGATGGGTTTGCTGAGTGGAAAAACGACAGGAAAATATATTGGAGGCTCCATTGCGATTATGGTTCTTGCAATTGTAATCGATGTAATTTGTAAGAGATATTCTACAGTGCTTCAGACAGAAGGTGGATATAATGCAAGTGCTTTTATGAGAATCAAGATTGCAGAGCATCTGCGCTATCTGCCGATGGGATATTTTAATTCCAATAGTATTGGGGAAATTTCTTCTATTACAACCAATACAATGGAAATACTTGGCGATGTGGCTGCGAGAGTGGTTATGCTGACCATGCAGGGAATTCTGGAAACATCAATGATCATTCTTATGCTGTTTATTTTTGACTGGAGAATCGGACTGATAGCTGCAGCAGGAGTACTTATTTTCTTTGGGGTCAATTCTGTGATGCAGAATGCAGGGAAAAAAGATTCAGAGCAAAAAGTAGTATGTGATACAGAGCTTGTAAAACAGATTATGGAGTATCTGCAGGGAATATCAGAGGTGAAGTCATACAACCTGCTTGGAAAACAGGCAAAAAGATTAAACGATGCAAATGAAGCATGCAAGGCGATCAACACAAAAATGGAGATGCTGTTTGTGCCATATCATTTTCTGCAAAGCGTGATAACAAAAATCACAGGAGCTGTGATCGTAGCAAGCAGTGCATATTTTTATATCAATGGAACTATGAGCGCGGTCTATGCGATCGGTATGACAATCTCGGCATTTATGCTTTATTCCAGTCTGGAATGCGCGGGAAATTATTCCTCCCTTTTACATGTGGTAAGCGTATGTGTGGATAAAGCAAAGGCAATACTGGAGTTGGACACCATGGATATCGACGGCAAAGAGATGCAGCCGGAAAATTACGATATCAGACTTTCTAATGTTTCGTTTTCTTATGACAAACGGAAGATCATTGATGATGTATCGCTTTCTATTCCACAGAAAACGACGACAGCGATTGTTGGACCATCTGGTGGAGGAAAATCAACACTTTGCAATCTGATCGCCAGATTCTGGGATGTGGATTCCGGGGAAGTGACACTTGGAGGCGTGAATGTAAAAGACTATAGTATGAACAGTCTGATGCGTAATTTTTCATTTGTATTTCAGTCTGTGTATTTGTTTGCAGATACCATTGAGAATAATATTAAATTCGGACGTCAGGATGCAAGCCATGAGGAAGTGGTGGAAGCGGCGAAGAAAGCGTGCTGTCATGATTTCATAAGCAAACTTCCACATGGATACGATACAGTGATCGGAGAAGGAGGAGCTACACTTTCCGGTGGCGAAAAGCAGCGTATTTCGATAGCCAGAGCGATCATGAAGGATGCACCAATCGTTATATTAGATGAGGCAACGGCCAATGTTGATCCAGAGAATGAAAAGGATCTGATGGATGCAGTAGATGCGCTTACAAAGGAAAAAACGATTATTATGATTGCCCACAGATTAAAAACGGTCAGACATGCAGACCAGATTGTGGTTGTTGACAAAGGACGAATTGTGCAGCAGGGAATACATGAGCAACTAATGAAGCAGGAAGGTATTTATAAGAGATTTGTGGATGCAAGGCAGCAGGCGGTAAGTTGGAAACTGGTGCACTGAGAAATAATCCACAGTTGGTGAATATCCAAATTGAATTGTCTGAAAGAGATTTAATTTAAGTTTCGCTAAGTTTCACTTATATAGGCAGAATGAGGGATATTCAATAAAGTAATATGAAAAAAGCACTGAAAACCGTGGATTATTGGTTTTACAGTGCTTTTTCTTTTGCCAAAGAGGAAAATGCAGCGAATTTAAGTTTTGCTAAGTTTCACTGAGTTCTGATTTTGCAGAGCGCCATTGTTTCTTAGGTTCAAACTTTCCACAATCATCACAGGTATACGGCCAGTTGATTTTCCACTCAAAATATTCATCTCTGGTAATCTCACCGGATTTCAGTTCATCCATTCGAACCACCCATTCTTTCAGAAAATTATTCAGAACCCCATAATCAAACCATATACAGACAGGAGCATGGGCAGGCCAGCTATCGTTGGGTGAGAACAATGTCAATCCCAAAGTTATGCAGTATGTGATGGGCCATTCAGATGCACAGATTACAATGAATGTCTACAATCATATTGCAGAGAAGTCTCATGTGGAGAACGAGATGTCTAAAATGAACTTGCCAGAAACCGTACCTTCTGTGGTATAAACCATAAGTCGTTGTCGTAAAATGTGGTAAGAAAATCAGACGAATATATTTTTCCAAAAATTTGTGATAAAAATGCGGCCAAATCAAGAAAATCGAGTGCGAAGCTGTGATATACGACATGCACAGCTCGGGAAAGAATTCCCTCGCTGTCGGGCTGTCGCCCTATAAAATAGCAAAAATAAACGCCATGCAAGTTTACTTGCAAAGGCGTCTATTTTTGCTATTTTGCATGGCTCGTAGCGTTCACAAAATCTTCACAAAAAAATTAGCACTCACCTCTTGACAGTGCTAATAAATGGTGATATAACATAGTCAAGAACAAAGGAAGGGAACAAAAAGAACGAAAGTTCCAAAGGTTTCTGAAACATCCCGGTTCCAAGGAAACAAGGTAAACAAGCATGAGGTATCCACAAAGTGGATACATAGTAAGAAAAGGAGCGATGACTTATGTTGATGCCTAGTATTTTTGGAGAGAATTTATTTGATGACTGGTTTGATGGTTTCCCATTCGATGCTATGGATAAGGAAATGAGTAACACTGAGAAGAAACTCTATGGTAAGAAAGCCGGAAGGATCATGAAAACAGATATCAGGGAGAAAGATAACGGTTATGAATTAGTGATCGATCTTCCGGGATTTACAAAGGACGAGATCAAGGCTTCTGTGGAGAATGGCTATCTGACCATCAGTGCAGCAAAGGGACTTGATAAAGATGAAAAAGAAAAAGATTCTGGACATTATATCAGAAAAGAACGTTATGCAGGAGCATGTGAACGTAGCTTCTATGTAGGTGATGGTGTTGAACAGGAAGATGTGAAAGCAAAATTCAAACATGGTATCCTGACATTGTTTGTACCGAAGAAAGAAGCTGCAAAAGCAGTAGAAGAAAATAAATATATTGCGATTGAAGGATAAATTTTAAAAATTTATTTTTCAAAGCCGGTAAAAAAGATATCGCCCCGGAATTTTGTTCCGGGGCGGTATCTTTTTTTAAGCATCAGAAAAGAAAATAGAAACTCTTATTTATTGCACTCTTTTTAGTCAGTCCGCATCCGGTAAAGATCAGCGATAAAAAACGGGAACTTTGCTTTGCTGCTGCACTTACCGGTTTGGTACTGTACTTTTTACTGGAAAATACAGCATTGTCGACCACATATGCATCGAATGTCGGAATCATTGTGGCGTGTGCCCCGTTTTTTGTAGCAGTTATGGTAGGGATCTTTTTTAAGGAAAAACAGGGCGTGAATTTCTTTATTGGATTTGTGATCGCCATTACAGGCGTGATATTGATCAGCTTAAGCTGAGAATGGGAATATCCGGTCATTGCAGTCACAAGAAGGATCTATTTTTACGGTATTATTTTACTGATGCCGATACTGATCGGTGAACATGTGGTAAGCAGCAGAGGATTTGTAGTGCAGGAATTGGTGGAAAATATCCGAAAACTGACTGTAAATCGTAAACTTTTTATAAAATTAGCACTCACCTATTGACAGTGCTAACAACTAGTGCTATATTTCCAATTAGAAACAGAGAAATCAGGAAAATAAATCAGGAGGTGTTACCATGAACATACAGAAATTTACACAAAAGTCCGTTGAAGCTATCAATGATTGTGAAAAACTTGCTTATGAATACGGCAATCAGGAAATTGAACAGGAACATTTGCTTGTAGCACTGATGCGGCAGGAAGACGGTCTGATCCAGAAAATGATCGAGAAAATGGAGATCAATAAAGAACATTTTATGGATAACGCCATACGTCATTTAGAGAAAAGAGTAAAAGTGTCCGGCGGACAGGTCTATGTTGGCCAGGCATTAAATAAAGTACTGATCAGTGCAGAAGATGAAGCAAAACAGATGGGGGATGAATATGTATCCGTTGAGCATCTGTTTTTAGCATTATTAAAATATCCAAACCCTGCCATGAAAGAGATCTTTAAGGAATATGGCATTACAAGAGATCGTTTCTTACAGGCATTGTCAACGGTTAGGGGAAACCAGAGAGTAACCTCAGACAATCCGGAGGCAACCTATGATACATTAGATAAATATGCAACCGATTTAGTTGCAATGGCAAAAGAACAGAAAATGGATCCTGTTATCGGCAGGGACTCAGAGATCCGCAATGTTGTCCGTATCTTATCGAGAAAGACAAAGAACAATCCGGTGCTGATCGGTGAACCGGGTGTCGGTAAAACCGCAGTTGTAGAAGGTTTAGCACAGCGTATCGTAAGAGGGGATGTACCGGAAGGATTAAAAGATAAGAAACTGTTTGCACTTGATATGGGTGCCTTAGTTGCCGGAGCAAAATACAGAGGTGAATTTGAGGAACGTTTAAAAGCAGTCTTAGACGAAGTCAAACAGTCCGATGGTCAGATCATCCTGTTCATTGATGAACTGCATACGATCGTCGGTGCAGGCAAGACAGACGGCGCAATGGATGCCGGCAATATGTTAAAGCCGATGTTAGCAAGAGGTGAACTGCATTGTATCGGTGCAACTACACTTGATGAGTACCGTCAGTATATTGAAAAAGATGCAGCCTTAGAGCGAAGATTCCAGCCGGTTATGGTCGATGAACCAACCGTAGAAGATACGATATCGATTTTACGTGGCTTAAAAGAACGGTATGAAGTGTTCCATGGCGTTAAAATATCCGATGCCGCATTAGTATCGGCGGCCGTATTGTCAAACCGTTATATTTCCGACAGATTTCTGCCGGATAAAGCAATCGACCTTGTAGATGAAGCCTGTGCACTGATCAAGACAGAGTTAGATTCCATGCCGAGTGAACTTGATGAATTAAACCGTCGTGTGATGCAGCTTGAGATAGAAGAAACGGCATTGAAAAAAGAAACGGATCATTTGAGTCAGGAACGGTTAGCTGCCTTACAGAAGGAATTAGCAGAATTAAAAGATGAATTTTCCGTAAAAAAAGCACAGTGGGATAATGAAAAGAAATCTGTCGAACATGTGCAGAAATTAAGGGAAGAATTAGAAACCTTAAAAGGCGAGATCAAACAGGCACAGCAGAATTACGATCTTGAAAAAGCCGCAGAATTGCAATATGGAAAACTGCCACAGCTTCAGAAACAGTTAGAGATCGAAGAAGAAAAAGCAAAAACAGAAGATTTATCGTTAGTGCATGAAAATGTCAGTGAAGAAGAAATTGCAAGGATCATTTCCCGCTGGACAGGTATTCCGGTTGCAAAACTGACAGAAAGCGAGAGAAATAAAACTTTACACTTAGATGAAGAACTTCATAAGAGAGTGATCGGCCAGGACGATGGTGTTACAAAAGTCACAGAAGCGATCATCCGTTCAAAAGCAGGCATCAAAGATCCGACAAAACCAATCGGTTCCTTCTTGTTCTTAGGTCCTACCGGAGTCGGAAAAACAGAACTTGCCAAAGCATTGGCACAAAGCCTGTTTGATGATGAGAGCAATATGGTAAGACTTGATATGTCGGAATACATGGAGAAATATTCCGTGTCACGTCTGATCGGAGCGCCTCCGGGATATGTCGGATATGATGAAGGCGGCCAGCTGACAGAAGCAGTCCGTAGAAAACCATATTCCGTTGTACTATTTGATGAAGTGGAAAAAGCACATCCGGATGTATTTAACGTGTTGTTACAGGTATTAGATGATGGACGTATTACTGATTCACAGGGCAGGACCGTTGATTTTAAGAATACGATCATTATCATGACCTCAAACTTAGGAAGTGCCCATCTGTTAGAAGGCATTGAGCCGGATGGCAGTATCAGAAAAGAAGCAGAAGACGCTGTTATGCAGGAACTGCGTGGCAATTTCCGGCCTGAATTTTTAAACAGGTTAGATGAGATCATCATGTTTAAGCCGCTGACAAAAGATAATATCGGACATATCATTGATCTGTTGATACAGGAATTAAACGAACGGCTTGCGGACAGGGAGATCAAAGTAGCACTCTCTGATACGGCAAAAGCATATATTACGGAACAGGGATATGATCCGGTATATGGTGCAAGACCATTGAAACGTTATCTGCAAAAGCATGTAGAAACATTATCCGCAAAACTGATCTTAGCCGATCAGGTAAGAGGCGGGGATACAATCTATATTGATGTGAAAGATGATGCATTAAGTGCAGAAGTCAGACATGCATAATGTAGTCTGCAATTATCCGGATCACTGTCATAAGTACCTGAACAGCAAGTGTTCAGGTACTGTTTCGTTTATAGGCATCCTGCGAACCGGAATTTGTCAGAAAATTCCTGCATATAATATAGTAAGAAAAGACTGGCAAGTGATGATATGAAACGGGTGCAGAACTTTTTAGCAGGGATGGATATCTTCCTGCTTTGCATGTTTGCAGGATACATGGCAGAGCATGGGATCATGGATTTTACCAAACAGGAATTCGCAGCGAAAGTACAGACACAGACAGTTGCAGGCAGAGCAGTGAAAGATGAAACTGAGAAAAAAGTGGCACTTACTTTTGATGATGGGCCAAATCCGGAATATACAGAAAAACTTTTAAATGGACTTAGGGAACGTGGTGTAAAAGCCACGTTCTTTCTGCTGGGTGCAGAAGTGGAAAAATATCCCGATATCGTAAAACAGATGTATGAGGATGGGCATCTGATCGGGAATCATTCCTATGAACATGTGAATTTAAGTACGTTAAGTGATGCAGAAGCAGTACAGCAGGTAGATAAGACCAATCAGGCAATCAGCCGGATCACAGGCGAAAATCCGGAATACATCCGCCCACCATATGGATGTTTTAAAAGTAATCTCGATTATAAAACGACGATGATCGAAGTGCTGTGGGATGTTGATCCGTTAGACTGGAAAACACCCGATGCAGCTGCTGTAACACAACGTATTTTAGATCAGGTGCAGGATGGGGACATCATTTTATTGCATGATGCATCGGAAACATCTGTATCCGCAGCCTTTCAGGTGGCAGATGCTTTAACGAAGGAAGGGTATATTTTTGTGACAGTAGACGAGATCCTGTTTGATTAAATTGATGAAAGATAGAGTGGGATACTATGCATATAAGAAGCAAAAATAAGGCAACTTTGCACAAATAGAAACCAAAAATGAAGGATTTCACAAAGAACCTTGCAAAAAGGTCTTGTAAAATCATAGAAATTCATGTATCTTATAACGTAGGCAGTTTGCAGGAGATTAGATAAATGGATTTATTTGATTATATGTTAGAACAAAATAAGGAAAAAGAATCCCCGTTAGCATCCAGACTGAGGCCAGCGACCTTAGAAGAAGTCGTAGGGCAGCAGCATATCATAGGGAAAGATAAACTGCTGTATCGTGCGATCAAAGCAGATAAACTTTCTTCTATTATATTTTATGGACCGCCGGGAACAGGAAAAACCACATTAGCCAAAGTGATCGCAAATACGACCAGTGCAGAATTTACACAGATCAACGCAACTTCTGCCGGTAAAAAAGATATGGAAGAAGTCGTAGGGCAGGCAAAAAATAACCGGGCGATGTATGGCAGAAAGACAATCCTGTTCATTGACGAGATCCATAGATTTAATAAAGGGCAGCAGGATTATCTGCTTCCGTTTGTTGAGGACGGTACAGTCATATTGATCGGTGCAACGACAGAAAATCCTTATTTTGAAGTCAACGGAGCTTTGCTTTCAAGATCAGTGATCTTTGAACTCAAATCCTTGTCAAAAGAAGATATTAAGACACTTTTGATAAGAGCAGCCACAGATGAGAAAAAAGGCATGGGTGCATATGGTGCAGTCATTGAAGAAGATGCACTGGATTTTCTGGCGGATATCAGCAATGGAGATGCAAGGTCAGCATTAAATGCGATCGAACTTGGTATCCTGACGACAAACCGCAGTGAAGATGGCAAGATCCACATTACTTTGGAAGTTGCTTCAGAATGTATCCAGAAAAGAGTTGTAAAATACGATAAAAGCGGAGATAATCACTATGATACGATATCCGCATTTATCAAAAGTATGAGGGGATCTGATCCTGATGCGGCAATTTATTATCTGGCGAGAATGCTTTATGCGGGTGAGGACATCCGGTTTATTGCAAGACGGATCATGATCTGTGCAGCAGAAGATGTCGGGATGGCTGATCCGAATGCCTTAAACGTGGCAGTATCCGCAGCATTAGCAGTAGAACGCTTAGGGATGCCGGAGGCGAGGATACCATTAGCAGAGGCAGTTACCTATGTTGCAACAGCACCAAAGAGCAATGCATCTTATATGGCAGTCGATGCGGCACTTGATATCGTAAAACACACCAAGACAGCTCCGATCCCAACGCATTTGCAGGATGCACATTATAAATCAGCAGATAAATTAGGGCATGGCATTGGTTACAAATATGCACACGCATATCCGGGACATTATGTGAAGCAGCAGTATCTTCCGGACGGACTGACAGAAGAACGGTTTTACCATCCGACAGAAAATGGTTATGAAAAACAGGTATCTGAATATTTAGAATACATAAAACAGATCACAGAGTCATAGGAGGAAATGAAATGAGATCATATCAGGAGATGACAAAAGAAGAATTATTGCAGGAAAAAGAACAGTTAGAAGCAGAATACAAAAAATATCAGCTTCGGGGACTGAAATTAGATATGTCAAGGGGAAAGCCATCTAAAGAGCAGTTAGATATTTCCATGGGAATGATGGATGTGTTAAACAGCCATGTGGATCTTACCTGTGAAGATGGCACAGACTGCAGAAACTATGGCGTATTAGATGGTATTCAGGAAGCAAAAGTATTGATCGGTGACATGATCGAATGTAATCCTGAAAATATCATTATTTATGGTAACTCCAGCTTAAACATCATGTATGATACAGTTGCACGTTCTATGACACACGGAGTTATGGGAAGTACACCATGGTGTAAATTAGATAAAGTCAAATTCTTATGTCCTGTTCCGGGATATGACAGACATTTTGCGATCACAGAACATTTCGGTATCGAGATGATCAATGTACCGATGCTTTCTACCGGACCGGATATGGATATCGTAGAAAAATTAGTAGCCGAAGATGATGCGATCAAGGGGATCTGGTGCGTTCCAAAATATTCAAACCCACAGGGAATCACTTATTCGGATGAAACTGTACGCCGTTTTGCCAGATTAAAACCGGCAGCAAAAGATTTCAGGATCTACTGGGATAATGCTTATGGTGTTCATCATTTATATGATATTGATCAGGATCATCTGATTGAGATTTTATCCGAATGTAAGCGTGCAGGCAATCCGGATATGGTATATAAATTCTGTTCCACATCAAAGATCAGTTTCCCGGGATCCGGTGTAGCAGCCATTGCAGCATCTGCAAACAACTTAGAGGATATCAAAAAACAGTTAAAAGTGCAGACGATCGGTTATGATAAAGTAAACCAGCTGCGTCATGTAAGATTTTTCAAAGATATCCATGGCATGACAGAGCATATGAAAAAACATGCCGAGATCTTACGTCCGAAATTTGAAATGATCTTAAATCTGTTTGATACAGAATTAGCAGGACGCGGAGTCGGTGACTGGTTCAAGCCAAAGGGCGGATATTTCATCTGTTATGAAACTTTAGAAGGCTGTGCAAAAGAGGTTGTATCGAAAGCCAAAAAAGCAGGCGTTGTGATGACACCGGCAGGAGCACCATTCCCATATGGAAAAGATCCGAAAGATTCTGTGATCCGTATCGCACCGTCCTATCCGAGTTTAGAGGACTTAGAACTTGCAGCAAATATCTTTGTTGTCTGCGTAAAATTAGTCAGCATCGAAAAATTGTTAGCAGAGTAAAAACAAGAGATTGTTCAGAATCTCATTAGAATAATAATAAAATTAGATATATTTCCCATATCAGAGAAACGTTTATCTCTCTGATATGGGATTTTTTTGCATAGAAAAGTACCGGGTTTATAGAGTTATGGTAAATAGTAGTAAAAAATTAAACAAAAATAAGAAAAAAGTGTATTGATTCCACAAAAAGAAAAAGAGATACTAATAACATGAGCAGACTGTCAGTTCCAGCATAGGCTGACAGAGCTTTTTAAAAACGAAAGGGAGGATATGCGATGAAAAGAAAACATTTGTGGAAGAAAGGGACAGCATTGCTGCTTACATTGGGAATGCTGTCAACATCAGTTCCGGTAACAACGTTTGCAGAAGAAGCAGCCGGAGACGGAGATGCTGCATCTGATTCGATTGTTGCAACAGCACTTGCGAATTATGATTTTAATGACTTTACAGTGTCAGAAGATGGTAATTCGCTGACAGATGGTACAAGAACTGTCAAATTAGAGGCAGAAGGAAATGGAAAGAAACCGGAGATCATTTCTTCAGGACGTGGAAAGGTTCTGAAATTAACAGAACAGTCCTATGCTGACCGTGCAGATGCACTGTTACCGAAGAATCCATTTGCAGGACAGTCTGTAGATAATGGATTTACGGTGAACTTCTGGACACTTACTACAGGGACAGCAGGCGGTGGAAAATGTCTGTTAGATTTTGAGGTAGCTCCTGTTACAACCGGAAGAGCAGGAACACTTGCAATGAACCAGCAGATGGTTTATTGGAATACAACAGATCAGAATGGTAATTTTACAGACTTTAGTATTGGTAATATGCAGTTAAAGCAGAAAAACTGGACAATGGTTACCATGGCAATTACCACAGAAGGGGTTACTTTCTACAAAGATGGAGCAGCCATTACACATAGCATTACTGCTAAAAATGTAGAGAGCGAAGATGCCATTGATTATGCTCAGACGATTAAAGATATGGCAGGTACAAGTGGAATTGCAAAACCGGAAGAAACAAATGTCCGTATCGGTGCCAGCCTTGCAACTTACTGGTCTTGTGCAGGTGCATTGATGGATGATATTTCTTTCTATGGAAAGGCATTGACAGCAGACGAAATTGCTTCATTGTATACAGAAACAAAAGTGGATATGAGTAGTATTCCATTGACAAAAGTAACAGTAAGCGGTGTTTCATCCTTAGACAAAGGAAAGACAGCACAGTTATCGGCATCATATGAGCCGTTTGATACAACAGAGAGTACATCGACTGTAAAATGGGCATCCGATAACACAGATGTACTGACAGTTGACAGCAAGGGAAAAGTAACAGCAGTAGCAGCAGGAACAGCAAATGTAACTGCTACGATCGGAAGTGTTACATCTGAACCATATGCAATCACAGTGAATGATACAGTCAAAACGTTAGAAGAAGGATATTATCTTGCTGTATATACAACAACAACACCATTCTATGCATCTGCATCAAACTTAAGTCAGGAAACAAAGAGCGTCTATATGGCAGTCAGCAAAGATGGTAAAGATTTTGAAGTATTAAATAACGGCGGCGGCGTGATCTTTGCAAAGAAAGGTTCCGGAGAGATCACAGAACCTAGAATTTTAAAAGTAGACGGCGTATTTACAGTAGTTGCACCGGATGCAACAGCTTCTAACGGTACACATATCTTTACATCTAAAGATGGTGTAGCTTATTATGATGATACGGTTGTAGCAACAACAGATCTGTCTGCAGCTGCATTAGAAAAAGCAAATTTCAGATTCTTATTAAAAGGTGAGAATCTTGTAGAAACCGATAAGAATCTGGCAGTAGGAAATGCATTTCCGATCACAGAAGAAGAATATAACCATATTTTAAATAAGCTTGGCAATGTAGTAAATACAGGCTTAGAGACATTACCGGATGTATCTGTTAAGACAACAGATAATGTAACAGAAGCGACACTTTCTAGTCTGCTTCCAAGTGTCAATGCAACTTACAGTGATGGTTCTACACAGAAATTCAACATCGACTGGAGTGGGGCATTGCAGGGTGTTGATCTGACAAAAGAAGGTACTTATACGATCACAGGTAAAGTAAACCAGACAAAATATCTGAATAATCTGAAAAAATTAAATAACAGCAAACTGCCGGAGGATGATCCTGAAAATACAGGAGATCAGGCAGATAACTATGATGAAGAAACACAGACAAATTACTATGATGCCACAAAATATGTAGAAGGTATGGCAGATCCATGTATTTTCTGGGATGAGCAGACCAAATATTATTATATGACAGGATCTTATTTCCCGGAAGAAGGAGATGCAATTGATGATGATGATAACACACAGCAGTATGACCGTGTGGTATTAAGACGAGGCAGAACCTTAGAAGAGCTGCAGGATAGAAGTAAGCAGGTAACCATCTGGAAAGTAGGTAATCAGGGATATACGAAGCAGGATGGCGGAAAAGCGAGCAAAGGATATCGTTATATCTGGGCTCCGGAAATCCACCGTGTAGGAAATTACTGGGTAGTGTATTTTACAGAAAGTGAAAGCAGTAATGTGTTCGGAATCAACTGCCATGCATTAGTATTAGATGGAGATCAAGATCCATATGAAACTGCATTAGAAGCATCCGGGGATGCATCTGACTGGCAGGATTATGCAATGCGCCCAATGGCTAATGATACGCAATCCGGAAAAGTGCCTTTTGCAACTTCTTTCAATCTGGATATGACATATTTTGAAGATGCTGTCAATGGAGAAGCTTATGTGATCTGGGCAGGAAAACCATATGGCAACTCAGATCTGTTCCTTGCAAAAGTAGATAAAGAACAGCCATGGCAGCTGACATCCCACTGCATCCGTCTGACAACACCGGAGTATGGATGGGAGAAGATCAGATATCAGGTAAATGAAGGACCGACTGTATTACAGAAAGATGGCAAGATCTTCATGTGTTTCTCTAACTCAGGAACAGGCTCTGAGTATTGTATCGGTATGATGACAGCAGAAGCAGGAAGCGATCTGTTAGATATCAACAACTGGACGAAAAATCCGTATCCATTACTGACCTCCCGTGATGTGGATGGTGAAGAAGGACCGGGACATAACTCCTTTACCGTAGATCAGGATGGAAATGCGATCTTCGTATATCATGCAAGACCAACATCTCATAATTATCAGCATTGCGGATGGAATGGCACAACATCTACTTATAACACTGAACCATTAAATGATCCATGCCGTCATGCAAGATTAAAACGTGTACACTGGGCAGCAGATGGCACACCGATCTTAAAGATGACTTATGACGAAGAATTAACAGAGAATAATGCAACAGTAACAGCGCAGCTTGTTGTAACTAAAGGAACTGCTGTAACCCCGGGTAAAGATGATAATAATGGTGGAAATACAACACCGACGCCAACACCTTCCACGGACAAACAGACAGTAGCCGTTACAAAAGTAACCTTAGATAAGAGCAAACTGACACTTGGTGTTAAGGAAAAATATACATTAAAGGCAACTGTAGCACCTGCAAATGCAACAAATAGCACAGTAACATGGAAATCAAGCAAATCAAGTGTTGTAGCAGTATCTTCTGCAGGAAAGATCACAGCTAAGAAGAAAGGTACTGCAACGATTACAGCAACAGCAGACGGAAAGACTGTTTCCTGTAAAGTAACTGTAAAAGCAGCACCAAAGAAAGTAAGAGTCAAGGCTGCAAAAGTAAAACTCAAAAAAGGCCAGAAAAAGAAGATCGTTGTAAAACTTCCAAAGAATACTGCAAGTAATAAGATTACATTTACAAGCAGCAACAAGAAAGTTGCAAAAGTAGATGCAAATGGTAAGATTACAGCAGTAAAGAAAGGTAAAGCAAAGATCACTGTTAAGACCTTCAACGGTAAGAAAACAAAAGTAACAGTAACCGTTACAAAATAATAGTTTGATGTATAGGATTGTGAGAGCTGCGTTGCAACGAAGCAATTCGTATATCAGATAACATAGTATATGAAAGAACCGCACTGGTTATCATGTTAGATGATCAGTGTGGTTCTTTATTTCTTGCATTTTCAAGCAATCGGTGCCACAATAGGAGAAGACATCATACAGACAAGGAGTTTTATTTGTGAATATATTAACAGTTGAGAAGGTTACAAAATCATATACAGAGCGGAAGATGTTAGAAGAAGCTTCTTTTTATCTGCAAGAGGGTGAAAAAGTAGGCGTGATCGGGATCAATGGAACCGGAAAATCAACACTTCTAAAGATCATGGCAGGTTATGAAGAGCCGGATGGCGGCACAGTTGTACGTGCAAACAATCTAGTGATCCATTATCTGCCGCAAGATCCGGAATTTGATCCGGAGGATGATATCTTAACGAGTGTAGAAAAATTAGCAGCACATCATGGGACAAGCAGTGAGCAGATGGAAGCAAAGGCAATGATGACAAGGCTTGGAATCACTGATTTTACACAGAAAACAGGTGAACTCTCCGGTGGACAGAGAAAGCGGTTAGCGTTGGTATCCGTATTGTTCTGTCCCTGTGATATCCTGATCTTAGACGAGCCGACCAACCACTTAGACAGTGAGATGGCAGCATGGTTAGAACAGGAACTCAAAAGATTCCGTGGCGCACTTGTCATGGTGACACATGACCGTTATTTTTTAGACAGCGTGACAAACCGGATCATTGAGATCGACAAAGGGAAGATCTACAGCTATCAGGAAAATTATTCCGGTTTTTTAGCAAGAAAAGCAGAGCGGGAAGACAGCGAAAGAGCCAGTGAACGGAAACGTCAGAGTATTTTAAAGAAAGAAATCGCATGGATGCAGCGTGGCGCAAGGGCACGTTCCACAAAACAGAAAGCACATATACAGCGTTATGAGAATTTAAAGAACCAGAAGGGGATTACCGAGGATGCAAGAGTAGAATTAGGTTCAGTGTCTTCGAGAATGGGAAAGACCACGATCGAACTGGAACATATTTCAAAGTCTTATGGAGAGCATTGCCTGATCAATGATTTTAATTATATATTTTTAAAACATGACCGCATCGGTTTCGTCGGCAAAAATGGCTGTGGAAAAACAACATTAATGAAGATCATTGACGGACGGATCTTACCGGATAGCGGAACGGTGACGGTAGGACAGACGATCAAGATCGGATATTATACACAGGAGATCGAAACAGAGGAAAAAGCAGGAATTGCTTATATGGATCCTGAGGAAAAATTAATCGATTATATCCGGAATACAGCAGAATATGTCCGTACAGAAGATGGCCTGGTGTCAGCATCTGCAATGCTCGAGAAATTTTTGTTCCCGCCATCCCAGCAGTATAGTCCGATCGGAAAACTTTCCGGTGGGGAAAAACGGAGGTTAAATCTTCTTCGGGTACTGATGGAAGCACCAAATGTTTTGATCTTAGATGAACCGACGAATGATCTCGATATCGAAACCATGATGATCTTAGAAGATTATTTAGATACCTATGATGGGATCGTGATCATGGTATCACATGACCGCTATTTTTTAGACAGAGTGGCACGAAGGATTTTTGCATTTGAAGGAAATGGAAAGATCAGACAGTACGAAGGCGGATATACAGACTACGACAACCGGAGAAAAGAAGAATGGGACGATTCAGAAAGCAGTACGAAACTACAGCCGGCAGAAAACAAAGATTCCAATAGAACAAGGACGCATGAGAAAAAAATAAAATTCACATATAAAGAACAAAAAGAATATGAAACGATCGAAGCTGATATCGCTTCCTTAGAGGAAAAAATCGCATCATTAGAACAGGAAATGACAAAAAATGCCAGTGATTTTGTAAAACTAAATGCATTGTCACAGGAAAAAGAAGCAGCAGAAACAGAATTGTTAGAAAAAATGGAACGCTGGGAATATTTAGAAGAATTAGCAGAACGTATCCGCACAGCCAACGGATGATAACATGTGCATATCCGAATGGATCTCATATGGTCAGAACAAGAAGGACTCTGTCTGCTGATCGTCATTTACAGCAGATTCTTGTTGCAGAAATATGGTAAAAATGTTGCAGACAAAAGCACTGTGATTGTAATTTCAAAAACCGGAAGGTATACTTATTTTATGAAAAATATTGGGATAAACAAGAGAAAGGTGAAGGGTATGATTCAGGAGAGAATTTTAGATTTAGTGGAATATGCAAAACTTACAGGGCTGATTGAAGCAGAAGATGAACGTTTTAGCATTAACCGTCTGTTAGAATTATTTCAATTAGATGAATTAGAAGATGAAGCTGTCGCAGCGCATGGTAAAAATAAGTGCATGACAAGAGAAACGGCAGAGGCAGCATTAGAAGACATTTTAACAGAAATGTTAGATTATGCATATGAGAATGGCATTACAAAAGAAAACAGCATTGTTTATCGTGATCTGTTTGATACGAAGATCATGAGTCTTTTAGTGCCAAGACCAAGTGAAGTGATCTCCAAATTTAACGAACTTTATAAAAATGATAAAAAAGCAGCAACAGATTATTTTTACACCTTAAGCTGTGATTCTAATTATATCCGCAGATACCGGATAAAAAAAGATCTGAAATGGACAACAGATACCGAGTATGGAACACTTGATATTACGATCAATCTGTCAAAACCGGAAAAAGATCCAAAAGCGATCGCAGCAGCAAAACTTGCAAAACAGAGCGGTTATCCAAAATGTCTGCTCTGTAAAGAAAATGAAGGCTATGCAGGCAGAGTCAATCATCCGGCAAGACAGAACCACAGGATCATTCCGGTGACGATCAACCAGAGTGACTGGTTTTTCCAGTATTCACCATATGTATATTATAATGAACATTGTATCGTGTTTAACTCACAGCATACTCCGATGAAGATCGAGAGAGCAACCTTTGGAAAACTGCTTGATTTTGTAACACAGTTCCCACATTATTTTGTTGGTTCTAATGCAGATCTTCCGATCGTTGGAGGTTCTATCTTAAGCCACGATCATTTTCAGGGCGGTCACTATGAATTTGCAATGGCAAAAGCACCGGTAGAAAAAGAAATCTCATTTGAAAGATTTTCCGATGTCAAAGCAGGTATTGTAAAATGGCCGATGTCCGTTATCCGTTTAGACTGCGCAGACAAAGACCGTCTGATCGAGTTGGCAGATAAGATCTTATCAGCATGGAGAGGTTATACAGATGAAGCAGCATTTGTATTTGCCGAAACAGACGGAGAGCCGCATAATACGATCACACCGATCGCAAGAAAGCGTGGAGATCTCTTTGAATTAGACTTAGTGCTGCGTAATAATATCACAACAGAAGAACATCCGTTAGGTGTTTATCATCCACATGCAAAACTGCATCATATCAAAAAGGAAAACATCGGACTGATCGAAGTTATGGGACTTGCAGTACTTCCGGCACGTTTAAAAGATGAGATGGCAGCATTGCAGGAAGCAATTTTAAACGGTAAAGACTTCCGCAGTGATGAAGTATTAGAAAAACACGCAGACTGGGTAGAAGAATTTTTACCGAAATATGATACAGTTACCAAAGATAATATTGAAGAAATCATCCGGAAAGAGATCGGACTGGTATTTTCAGAAGTATTAGAGGACGCAGGTGTATATAAATGCACAGAAGAAGGCAGAAAAGCGTTTATGCGTTTCGTGGAGAGCGTATAATAGTTCAAAAAATGAATTTTCATAGAATGGGAGCGGAGCCGAAAGGTTTCGCTCTTTTCTTGCATGATAGAAGCAGAATGTGGTATGATAACGTTGGTGTGCAGATCAGATATTGACCGCTGCAAGAGATTCTGACAGTAAAAAACAGTAACGATGAAAGTATGGAATCGTTATGAACTATATCAATAGAAATGGAGTGAAAAAAATGGGTGAAAATATGTTTGATACAGAAGAAACTAATGCACAGGATAGTGCCGGACAGAATCCATATAGGCAGAACGGAGCCGGACAGAATCTATATGGGCAGAGCGAAGCCGGACAGGATCCATATGGGAAGAGCGAAGCTGAACAAAATCCATATGGGAAGAGCGAAGCCGGACAGGATCCATATGGGAAGAGCGAATCCGAACAGGATCCATATGGGCAGAGCGAAGCCGGACAGGATCCATATGGGCAGAGCGAAGCCGGACAAGATCCATATGGGCAGAGCGAAGCCGAACAAGATACATATAGGCAGAATGGAGCAGAAGCTGATCCATACGGACAGGCACATACAGAGCAGGAATATAATAGAACAGATGCGTATACCCAGAATACCACACAGGGATTTTATCAGGAAAATAAAGAACCATACCAGCCGGTCAGTCAGGCATTCGGAATTACATCGATGGTATTAGGAATCCTCTCACTGGTGCTATTTTGTACCTGTATCAATATTCCATTAGCGATCGCTGCGATCATCTTTGGTATTATCCAGCTGACAAAAAAGGGAACATCAAAAGCAATGCCTATTGCCGGAATTGTTACCTCTGCATTATCAATCGTACTCTTTATTGTGGCATTTTTTGTTTTTATATTATCAGCAGATTTTTCAAAAGACATAAAAGATGGTTTGCAGGAGTACCAGTTTAATAATGAGTATGATTACCAGTTCCCGGATGACTTCTTTGATGATAATGAAGATGATCCGGACGGACAGGCAACCTTCTAAGAAGTAGATATATTTTCTAAATCAAAAAGATCTTCGATCGGTGTATCTAACACTATCGAGAGTCCATAAAGTTCAATATCTGTGACCGTGCGGCTCTGGTCTTCAATACGGGAGATCGAGCCCCTGCAGATATAAATAGCAAGCGTCTCAAGTTTAGCAGAAAGTTCCTGCTGGCTGAGATGCTTTTTTTGTCGTAAAAGTTTTACTTTTTTACCAATCAGATTCTTCTGACTGCTGTCGATGATCCTTGCCATGGCAACCTCCATAAGAGATTACTGTTCATGGATATTCCGGTAAACAGTAACCATAAGATTTTAAAATCCAAGTTTCGATTGTCTTGTATTAAGACAGGAATAATGCTATACTAATATCCAGTAAAAAATGTCCTATAACAGGACAAAATGTGGAACTCATAGACAAAATAAGTCTATGCAAAAAATCAGGAAAATATACAAGGCGACATATGGTGTCATATCTTTTTGCTAAACTGAAGAAAAATCAGGAGGTTATACCATAAAAACGCGTGTGGTCTGTGCCATTTAAAACAGTTTTATGACATGGGAGTATCTAGTGTGAAAATTGTGGGTAGAAACGACGATATTAATTCTATTATTACTGATGTGAGACGTGTTAAGCATTATATCTGTGAATTAGAAAACCAAAAAGAGTATCATGTAGAAAAAACATTAAATTGTACAAATTTATATAATTGTTATTATTAAAAAGTCTAAATTATTGATCAATGTTATTTACTTAAGGAATTTTTAAAGAGTAAGAGCTTAATTTAAATAACATATTAGAAGATAGAGGAGATGATTTGTATGACTATGGTGCCTATATATAAGAAATGCTCTAGATGTAAACGCAGATATTCATGGAATCCAGATGTAGGTAAAATGAGGTGTCCGTATTGTAAATCTTTTGGACAACCAGGTTTGGAAGAATTCCCATGGAAGAAAATTAATGATATTTTTAAAGGTAAAAAGAATTTCAGAAATCAATAAAAATTCTATTAAATCTTCCAGACATCAATTGCATAGGACATTTTTCTGTGATAAGTTAAATAGGTGGTATCCCTCAAACGGAGGAATCAAAGTATGGGGGAAAGAAGAACATTACAACAACTTACGATCAAAGATAATTTTATGTTTACAGCGGTCATGATGGATGAAGCGAATTGCAAGGGATTTTTAGAACGTGCAATCGGCATTACAATCGATCATGTCGTTGTAGACAAAGAGAAAAGTCTTATCTATCATCCGGATTATCATGGGATACGTCTGGATGTCTATGCAAAAGGAAATTCAAAAGCATTTAATATCGAAATGCAGATCCAGCCGAAGAATAATCTGCCGCGCAGAACACGCTATTATCACGATCAAATTGATATGAATGAATTGCAGCCGTCAGAAGGCTATGAAACATTACCCGAAGCCTATGTTATTTTCGTATGTGATTTTGATCCGTTTGGAGATGACCGGTATCGTTATACCTTTGAGGAAATCTGTAAAGAAACCAACAGACCTTTACAGAATGGTCGTCATACGATATTCTTAAGTACAAAGGGAACGAACAGATCAGATGTGCCGGAAGAGTTAGTCCAATTATTGGATTATATCGGGGAAGAAACGGTGCATCCAAAGGATTATGGAGATTCTTATGTCAGACAGCTGCAAAAAAGCGTAGATGACACGAAGAACAGCCGTCAACTGGAGGAACGTTTTATGATGATTGAAGAATTGATGCAGGAAGAATTTCAGGCAGGAAAAGCAGAAGGAAAGGCAGAGGGAAAAGCAGAAGGAATTGCAGAGGGAAAAGCAGCAGGAAAAGCAGAAGGAATTGCAGAGGGAGAGGCAGCTGGAATTGCAGCAAGCGTACTCCATGTCTTACATCTCAGAAATATGATTACTGAGCCAATCAGGCAGTTAGTTGAGAATACCAAAAATCTGGGCTTGCTTCAAAAAATGCTTGAAACTGCCGTTGTATGCAAAAACACAGAAGAATTTCTCTTACAATTTCAAAAAGATAATCATTAAATTATATATTTAAGAGGGATACCACAGATGATCTTATTTTCAATAATTTTAAAAACGAATGCTTCTTTAACAAAAGATGCATTTGTCAAATTGGTTTTAGAATGGAACAGGACAAGTAAATATAAGGAAAATTGTGTGCCGGACATTAATTGGAATGGTGTGCCGGATATTAATTGGAATGGTGAGTACAATATAAAATATGGAAATGACAGACTTTCATTGGAATTTGTGGATTACCCTGATAAACAGATTATGGCAGTACGCCATGAGAAAGTTACAGGCGATGCAGTTATCTGGGATACAGATTATGTTATCAATTTTGAAAAACAACAGATTGCAATTCGTCTGGATCGTACATATAAAGAAGAAGCGTTGGTAATGAATGGAAAGTTTTCGACACCGCATTTTATTACGTTATTGATTGAAGGCAGATATTTAGCAGACGATTATAATCTGCCGGTTTTACGATCACCAATATTTATTTCAGACGAGCAGTCTGTAGTAATTGCGGATGTGGTAGAACATACGGAAAAGTATCAGTTACCGGTGATTTATGTATCAAAAACTTCTGATGATAAAGAGGTCGTTGATACAGACTGGCTGGCTTCAAGATTGAAAGGTGCAGCGCATATTCTGGTGGAAAAAGATAAGGAAAACTGCAGAATGTGCAGTAATATTTGTAAGGAAACAAAAGAGGAATTTGGAGCAGTGCGAATTTATTTTCCTGCGGAAAGTATGTCAAGAAAACGTTTTCTATATCGAAGTGCAAATGGTGATAGTAATATTCGCTTAGAAAAGATAATCACGAATGTTATACAGTATTGGAATGCACAAAGTATGGATATTTTATATACATGGCAGGGCGTAAATAATGCTGTTTTGAATCTTAATTTAGATCGGCAGATTGCAAAATATCAGGAGGCAGAAAGTGCACGTCAAAGTGCAAAAAAGGAAGTTGATCAGGTATATAATGAATTTGATGAAGATTTAAAAAAGATGCAGCAGAAGTTGGAAGAACTTACAAGGACAAACGAAACACTTATGATTGAGAATAGTGTGATGCGTGCAAAGATGAATTCAACAAAGGCATTGCCAATCTTATATCAGGGAAATGAAGAGGATTTTTATCCGGATGAAATTCAGGATATGATACTTAGTATCTTAGAAGAGGCGTTTTCAAATACAGAAAGTAAAACGCGGCGGGCAGATATTTTATCTGATATTATAGAAAACAATCAATATCAGCATCTAAGTGAAAAGCGTAAGCAAAAAGTAAAAGCCATTTTTAAAGGATATAAAAATTTAAGTGGTGCGATCAAACAGGAATTGATGGAACTTGGAATTACCATTTCAGAAGATGGGAAACACTATAAACTTACATATAACAATGATCCACGATATATGGTTACCGTTGGAAAAACACCAAGTAATAATCGGGCAGGGAATAATAATGCTGCATTGATCAATAAGATTATGATGTAGGATTATGGAGATTCTTATGTCAGACAGCTGCAAAAAAGCGTAGATGACACGAAGAACAGCCGTCAATTGGAGGAACGTTTTATGATGATCGAAGAACTGCTGCAGGAAGAATTTCAGGCAGGAAAAGCAGAAGGAAAAGCAGAGGGAATTGCAGAGGGAAAAGCAGAAGGAGAGGCAGCTGGAATTGCAGCAAGCGTACTCAATGTCTTACATCTCAGAAATATGATTACTGAGCCAATCAGGCAGTTAATTGAGAACGCCAAAGATCTGGTCTTGCTTCAAAAAATGCTTGAAACTGCCGTTGTATGCAAAAACGCAGAAGAATTTCTCTTACAATTTCAACAGAATAATCACTAAGTCTTATTTTTGCATCATATCAGGTTATACTTATTTTAAAGAGGGGGATACTACATATATGTTTAGATTTTACCACCTGACAGGTAAATGATAATCTAAATTTACCGGGATTATTGATAATTGGTGAGAGCCTTGGATAGTTTCTCTTTAAAAAGATTTCTTAAATTTTGAGGACTTATGATTTCTGCGTCTGCACCAAATGGTAAAAAATAATTTATAATCTGATGATGTGTACAATCAAACACGTAAATATTATCAGAGGAAAGAGATTGGATTTTTTCAGGACGAGAATAAAGTCTTGTGCGGTAGGATTGTTTCCCTTTTTCTGATAATTTTACTTTTATAAGTTCTGGCTTTCCAATCAGATAGGCAGGGGAATAGCTGGCAATATGAAAATCAAGATGAGCTATTTCTTGTTTATTTAAGTGGAAGGTTTTTATTAGCATAGTTGGAAATTGCATTCTTGTCATAGAAAAAGATGCAATTATTTTGTCTTGTTCTGATTCTTCGGATTTCCTTGAATAACAGACTAAATAGGATTGTGTGTGAAGCGGATCTGTAACAATTTTATATGGATAAACATAAAAGGTCTGGAGTTTTCCCATATAATTTGCTTTGATTTTTAAAACCCGCTGTTCTTTACATGCACATTCTACAATATCGTAAATCTCTTTCCGGTAAATTCTTTCACGTTCTATAAATGGTAAAGAACAGTATTCTTCTAGTATGGAGCGAATATAGAGTCCGGGACGCTTATAGTATAGATTTTCATCGCAGTTTTCTAATAGATAGGTAATGTTATCGTCATTTATATGGTAAAGCTTACCGGTACCCTTTTTTGAATTAAATTTAGAAATTTGGGTAAGGATTTTTTGTTTTTCAGCAGATAATAGCTGTTCAATGGCAAGCTTTTGATTTTGGGAATCTAATGGAGAGTTGGAGAATAGTTGTTCTAACTCTAATTTATATTGCATTAAATAAAGTGAAACAGAAGATTTGGCATTTAATTTGAAATTATGAAATACGGTATTGATAAAGGAAGCTGTCTTTGATATTCCAAATATATTCATATCTTCAGAAATTATTATAGAGGCTCTGTCACTAAGTGTAATTCTTATTTTTTGTTCGTCGTTAATTAAAGGATATCCGTTTTCATCAATAAATCCCATAGAAATTCTCCTAATGTTATTATATATTCAGTTTGTACTATGAAGAAAATACATGATCATGTTGTATTCTATAATTACGATAGTACAACAAATATTAGAAAAAAGGAAGAATAATAATGCAGATGGTAGAAAAATGTGTTATAGTAAAGATGTTTCAATAAAAAATAAAGCCATTTCGATAGGTGATAAATAACAGATGTGAAAAGAGAATTTTTTCTAAAAACCAAAAAAATAGTCATTTTTACCCTTTTTTTGACAGAAACGGAAATAGGTTTGCAAAATTGGCTTCTACAGCCCCGTAAAATCAAGGGGTTCCAGAGGTCAGGGTAGAAATGGAAGAAGCCCGCTGTAGGGCATTGACACATGAATCCTTCAATAAATTCTTTTACGCAGGTTTTAAGTAGAAATGGAAGAAGCCCGATTCAGGGCATTGACACAACTCTGCATGAGCAGAGCAAAGATCGAAGAATTTTGTAGAAATGGAAGAAGCCCGATTCAGGGCATTGACACTTTAAGACTTCTGTATAATTTGCGTTTGCATAACTGTGTAGAAATGGAAGAAGCCCGACTCAGCATTTTGCTGTACATACAATAAATTTCGTAGAAATACCATATATCTATCTGTAAAATTAAATATCGCAAGAAAAGCTTAGCTTTAATTACATCATAGTGATTAGAACTAAGCTTTTTTTTATATTTTCACAGGAAAGGAGGGTAGAGATTTGTCACTGTAAATTGTCACAAGAGAAGGAGAAAAAATATGAATCGAAACCTAATGAAAAAAGCAGAACAGTGGAAAAGTTTAGAAAGAGCAACATTAAAACAGAGAGAAATTGCCGAGGCTTATTATGCAGAAGAACTAATGGATCTGATTACTAAAGAATTTATCAAAAATAACAAAGATAAGGTATATGAGCAAGTGGATGTAATGATATTGTCAGTTGGTACATCCTATGAGCCATTAGTTTTAAACCTTTCCTTGTTTCATCCGGCAAAAATATTATTTTTGTATACGGAAAAAACAGAAAAGACCATAGATCAAGTGGTAGAATTCTGTGCTTTATCTAGTTCAGATTTCCAAAAGGCACAAGTGAATGAAGTCGATCCATTAGACATCTATAAGGAAATAAAAAAAGCATATTTGAAATGGTCATCAGAGGCACCAATGTACATTGATATAACCGGCGGTACAAAAGCAATGTCAGCGGCAGCAGCAATGGCAGGTGCAGTCATAGATATTCAACTTATTTATATGGGTACTACAAAGTATCTGACAGATTTTAGAAAGCCGGATCCGGGATCTGAAACATTGTATTACATTAGTAATCCATATGAAGTCTTTGGAGATCTTGAAATAGAAAAAGCATTGCAGCTGTTTCAGCAGTATAACTACGTTGGAGCAAAAGAAAAATTGCAAAAACTGCTTGATAAGATCCCTGATCCGGTTGTGCGTCAGGAACTGGAATTAGTTTGCTTTTTAGCAGAATCCTATGAACATTGGGATGCATTAGAATTTGAAGAGGCATATGAGCAGATGCAGAAATTAACCGCACATTTAAAACGGGATATGCAGGCAAATCAGAAGTTGATCATGGCTGATTTTTATCATCCATTAAAAGAGCAGGAAGATGTCTTGATGCATTTGGCAATGATGAAAGATATGCTTAAAAAGAAAGACCAGATGAGTATAGTGAGCAATCTTGAATATATGATCCCATTGATGTTTACAATGCATGAGAATGCGAATATCAGGGAAAAACAGGAAAAGTATGATTCTGCGACACTGCTTTATTACAGACTGTTAGAAATGATTGAACAGCGGCGTTTGGCAAAGTATGGATTAAATGTTTCATCTGCGAATTTTAGGGAAATTGTATATGACTACAATCAGACACCTGAGTATCGTGAATATGGCAGGGAAGAACGTTTTTGTCTGTATAAGGAGCAAATGAAAGAACTAAAAATTGAGGTATTTGGTAAATGCAATAGTAGTTATCTTCCAGAACAGATTTCTTTGTTGGATGGATTTTTACATTTATCTGTTTTAGGGGATGAAATTATGAAGGAAGGTAATCGAAAAGCATCAGATCAGTGTAAAAGGCTGCGTTCGGTCGTATATCTTCGGAATAATAGTATTTTTGCACATGGATATGCCCCGGTTTCATATCAGGATTATTTGAAATTTAAAAATTTTGTAGAGGATCTTTTTGAAAAAATGTGTGTACTAGAAGGCATAGAGTATAACAAATGGCAGGATAAGGTTGCTTTTTTAGATCCGACCAATTCAAAATACTGTTCTTTGGGAGTAAAAACTATTCAAGGGTAATATGAGAGAAGGTGAATTATGTCAGTTATCTATATAAAAGAACAAGGGGCATACCTACAGTTGCGTGGTGGCAGGTTAGTTGTAACAAAAGGAACTCAGCAGCTTTTAGAATATCCATTGTTAAATCTTGATAATGTAGTATGTTTTGGAAAAATACAGATTACAACACAATTACTTCATCGTTTATTAGAAGATGGAATAGATGTCAGTTATTTTTCATACAATGGCAGATATTTAGGGCATACCTGTTCGGAAACATCAAAAAATATTTTTCTTCGTTTTTCGCAATATGAATATTATCAGAATCTTGATAAAAGGCTTGCATTTGCAAGAGTGATCGTTGAAAACAAAATTTATAATCAGATAGCAGTAATAAAAAAATACCGTTTTGATAAGGATGCATATGATCCTAAGCATGATCTTGCACAGATGATGAAACTAGCACAGTCACTATCTCAAAAGCAAACAGATAATGAAATTATGGGAATAGAAGGACTTAGCAGAAATATTTACTTTGGTTGTTTTAAACATATGTTAAAGTGCGAGATTATATTCGAAAACAGAAACCGTCGTCCACCGAAAGATCCGGTGAATGCGATCCTAAGTCTTGCCTATACATTCCTTACAAAAGATATGTGTACGTTACTTGACAGCGAATCGTTTGAAACATATTTAGGTTTTTTACATGGAATCCGGTATGGAAGAAAATCTTTAGCATTAGATATGATTGAAGAATGGCGGCAGCCGATTGTGGACTGGCTGGTGATCAGACTGTTTAACTTAAAAATTTTATCACAGAGTGATTTTGTAGATGTGGAACCTGAGGGAATTCATCTGACAGAAGATGGATTTAAAAAATTTTGTCAGGAATACGAAAAATATATGAATGCACCATGTATCAATGGTAAAAGTTTTCGCATTTTAATGAAACAGCAGGTAGCAAAACTAAAGAAAGGATTGCAGGAGGGAACAATGTACACTCATTTTAGGTATGATGGATGAAAACATTTTATGTGATTAGTTACGATGTTGTCAATGATAGAAAACGAAGAAAAATTTCTAAAATATTAGAAGGATATGGAAAAAGAGTGCAATACAGTGTGTTTGAAAGCATTTTGGCCAGATCAGATTTTACAAAAATGTACCATGAATTATTAGCAGTTGATATTGATGCAGAAACGGACAGTATTTATTTTTATTCCATTTGTTCTAATTGTGAGAAAAAGAAAGTAGTCATAGGTCGTAAACGGGAGTATTTAGAAATCAATGATGCAGCAGTTATTGTTCTTTAAAGGAGGTAGATTTTATGGAGTTGTACGGCACACTATGTGAAATGAAAACACTTTATCAGGCGTGGAATAAAGTACGCAAAAATCATTCTTCTGCGGGGTAGATCATGTTACAGTTGAGGAGTTTGAAAGTAATAAAAAAGTTTATTTAAAGCAATTGGCGATTGAATTACAGGAACAGCGATATAATACAAAACCAGCAAAAATGGTAACAATTACGCAGGAAAACAAGGAGCGTGAAGTTATATGCTATGAAAGGGGGATAAGAAATCGCCCATAGAAAGGAGAAATCATAATGAAAGCAAGGAAAACTGATAAAGGCAAGATAACCGCATTATATGAGCGGTTGAGCCGCGACGACGACCTCACAGGCGACAGCAACAGCATAATCAATCAAAAGAAACTGCTTGAAGATTATGCAAGGGAACATGGCTTTACGAATTGCGTCCACTTTACCGATGACGGCTGGTCTGGGGCAAACTTCGAGCGTCCGAACTGGAAACGCATGATTGCGGGAATTGAAAGCGGCGAAATCGGCTATGTACTGGTAAAGGATTTAAGTCGTGTCGGCAGAGATTATCTGCAAGTGGGATTTTACACAGAAGTCATGTTCAAGGAGCGGGGCGTCCGTTTTATTGCCATAGCAAACGGAGTTGACAGCGACAAGCGCGAAAGCAGCGAGTTTGCCCCGTTTTTGAATATTATGAACGAATGGTATGTGCGTGATAGCAGCCGAAAAATAACAAGCGTTCTCCACGCAAGAGGAATGTCCGGCAAGCATACAAACAGCCATTGTATTTATGGCTATAAGAAAGACCCTAATGACAAAGACCACTGGATTATCGACGAGGAAGCCGCCGAGGTAGTACGCCGGATTTACCGTATGGCGTTGGAGAGCAAAGGCCCGTATGAAATTGCCCGTATCCTTGCTTTGGAAAAGGTTGAAAGACCGTCCTATTATCTTGCACAGCGCGGCGTGGGGAAACATCAGTCTAATTTTAACCCCGCTGAACGGTACACATGGCGTGGCGGCACAGTTGCCGATATTCTATCCAAGCCGGAGTATATGGGGCATACAGTAAACTTCCGCACCTATAAAGAAAGCTACAAAGACAAACGCTCCAGAATGACACCCAAAGAGGATTTAGTCATTTTTGAAAATACGCAGGAAGCTATTATTGACAAGGAAACATGGGAGCGCGTCCAGAGCTTGCGGAAAACGATACGCCGGACGGACACCATAGGCGCGGCAAATCCTTTAACGGGCTTGATGTTTTGCGCGGATTGCGGGGCTAAGATGTATAACCACAGGGGCGGGGCTGGACTGGCGCGGGACTGGGCGGGGCGACCCAACGGCAGGAAGCGTCCAGAACGCGACGAGTACAACTGTTCCCGTTATGATTTAGGCAACCAGCACTATAATAGATACTGCACGACGCACCTTATCCGCACAGCCGTTGTAAATGAGCTTCTGCTTGAAGCTATCAAGGAAGTATGCGACTACGCGCTGAACAATGAAGCGGCATTTATGGAGCAGGTCTGCTCTGCTTCCAGCGAGCGGCAGGTGAAAGCGGCAAAGGCAATCCGGCAGAGAAAACAGCGCAGCGAGAAACGAGCCGACGAATTGAGCCGCTTAATCCGCAAGCTCTATGAGGACAATGTAAACGGCAGACTTTCTGATAAGCTCTTTGAACAAATGCTGCATGATTTTGAAGCGGAGTTAGAGAGTTTAACCGAGAGCGTTACCCAAGACGAGCAGGAGCTTGACCGTATAAGCCGGGAAACCGTCAACGCTGAAAAATTCCTTGCCCTTGTCAAAAAATATACGGATTTTTCCGAGCTTACCCCCGCCATGATAAATGAATTTGTTGAAAAAATCCTTGTCCACCAAGCCGAGGGAAAAGGGGCGAGCCGCACACAGGAGGTTGAGATTTTCTTTAACTTTGTCGGCAAGGTAGAAATCCCCCATGAGGAAATCGTACTGACAGAGGAAGAAAAAGCGGCATTGGCAGAGCAGGAACGGCGCAGAGCAAAAAAAGCCGAATACAACCGCCGATATATGGAGAAAAAACGCAGACAATGGAGAGAACAGTGGGAACGGGAGCAGGAGCAAAAGCCCCATAAACTTCCCCCTGTCGCAGACGAGAAAGGAGAAAAGAGCGCATGAGAAGATTGATTGACAACGGTACTACTTCACCCGCCAGACCGCCCTATATCGGGCATTATGGACACTTGCGGAAAGCCTATCTTGAGGGCTACCGCCCCGATCTCTACACCGCCCTTGTTGCCAGTGAAAAACTGTATGAGCATTGTGCGGAGATTGACGCAGCCGCGCGGAGCCTGATTGACCTTATCATGCCGGAGCTTGCCAAGAGCGCGGGAGCCACCGAGGAATTGAAAGCCGCCGCGCCTATGAAGTGGGTAGGGCTGATGAACGCTTGCAAGGCACAGGCAGAAGAAATCGTAAAATATGAGCTAATCTATGCTTGACAGTCAAGAGCCGGAAAAAACAGAAATCTTGCGATAACAGCCGCCCTGACGATACACTCCCCGTCCGGGCGGTTTCTATTTGAAAATCCTCATTTTCCCCAAGTCAAGAGCCGGGAAAAACACCCGAAAAATGCCCCTATTGCGTAACAGGGGCGCAGAAAGGAGAGTTTATGAGAACAGGGCTGACAAAGCAGGAAAAGACCACCGATATATGGTTTGACGAGAAAGACCCGCTGATCTATATCCGCACCCACAACACCGACTTAAAGAAGCGGCTTGCCGCCTACGCCGGACAGCACCCCGACCAGTGCCGCCAGACTGACGCAGACCCGGACACTGGCTGCATGGAGTTTGAAATCCGCAAGGGGCGGTTCTCTTTCCGTCTGACCGCCCCATACAACAAGGAACGCCGCAGGGCGGCAAGCGAAGCGGCAAAGAAACATTCCGGCAACTTGACACACCCTATTCAAAAAGATGTGCTATAATTTTTTTGAAAAAGTTTCGGATTAGATGTAGTATTTGCCGCTGAAACCGTAGTACATAGGTGAAGCCCGAAAGGAGGCGGTGAGATGATAGACGACGAAAAAATCATAGAAATGTTTTTTGGACGTTCAGAACAAGGCATACGAGAGCTGGATATAAAATACGGAAAGGTCTGCCACAATCTTTCCTACCATATCGTAGGCAGCAGACAAGACGCGGAGGAATGTGTAAACGACGCTTATTTAGGCGCATGGAACGCCATTCCCCCGGCACGACCTAACCCGCTGCTATCTTATCTTGTTAAAATCGTTCGGAACATTTCACTCAAAATCTATTGGAGAAAGGAGGCAGCCAAACGGAGCAGCCATTACACGATTGCTTTGGAAGAAATTGAAGCCTGTATAGCAGCCCCGAATACAGTAGAAGCAGAAATCGAAGCCAAAGAGTTAGCCCGTATCATTGAAGCATTTTTAGACACGCTGACTACCGAAAACCGCGTTATTTTCATGCGCCGCTATTGGTTTTCCGACAGCTATAAGGACATAGCCGAGTTTATGGGGCTTTCAGAAAAAAACATTTCTGTCCGGCTGACCCGTATCCGCGAGAAGATGAAGCAATATTTGATTGAAAGAGAGGTATTCGTATGAATGCAAAGAAGTTTTCCGACGCTATGAGCGAGCTTGACACAAAATATGTCAATGAAGCTCTCAACTACAAGAAGAAAGCCAAAAAGCCCATTTGGGTAAAGTGGGGGGCTATTGCAGCTTGCTTGTGCTTGATGATACCATTGACCGCATTTGCCGTTGATATAATTCAATATAATGCAGCGGTTGATTATCTCAATTCTCTCGGCATTGCTGTTGAAGATTTGAGCGACTATTCTCATAAAGAAATAAAAGAAGCTGCAAAAACGATTGACGCAGGAGAAAGTAACCCGTTGACTGAAGAAATCCTTAGTCTAATACCAGAAAACAAAAAACCGCTCGATACACCGACGCAGGTAACATCTGAGCAAATTAAAGAACTAACACCGACCATGACAAGAGAAGATGTTCTTTCTCTTTTAGGTGACACACAAGATGTTGGCTCAGGCATTTATATATATCTTTACGAAGTAGACCAACAATACCTGCTGCGTATTCCTTTTGCAAGCGATGAAGCACAATTAGGTGTAACAGGAGAAGATTTGCTAAAGGCATTGGTTCCCATTTCTGGAGATATTGCTCCTATGGTCTATGTAAATGATACGCTTTATCAAATCGTTGACTCTCAACCCAACTTCGCAGATGAAAAAAGTTCTTTCAATTTGTTAGGAAAAATCGAAAGCACAGTTAGTTCTTCGGAAGAACCAAAAGAAAATTTCCAAGCAAATGATGATATTGTAGGGGCTGCGGTTTATCAGTACGGCGATAACATTGTCGTTGAGTTTGAGGGAAAATACTGGTTATATGAACACTATCATAACACAGACTTTGACGGAAACTCAGACTGATATGTCCCACGCCCAAACAAGCCATACTTCTGATGAAAAAGTATCCGAACAAAACCTTCTTGCAAAGTAAATAAGTTTTCTATTTTACAAGGGCAGCCGAGAAAATCGACTGTCCTTTTTCTATGCTTATGAGCAGAAAGGAGCGCCCAACCATGACAAAGCCAAGAGAGAAAACCCGTGAGGAGCTGCAAGCCGAGATTGAGGACGGAAAGAAGAAAATCCGGCAGCTTGAGAACCGGGAGAAAATCATCAAGCAGAAGCTATCCGTCGAGGAACGCAAGGCGAGAAACCACAGGCTTTGCAAGCGCGGCGGCTTCATGGAAAGCCTTGTGCCGGAGCTTATTGCCATGCCGGACGAGGATGCGCAGACCTTTTTCCGGCTTGCCCTGACGAGCGAGCCAGCACAGGAGTTTTTGAAAAAACGAGCCGAGGACGGGAACACAGAATAATCCCTTTGGAACAAAGGGCGCACTTATACACCCTTGCGGGCGTGTGCGCTCTGCCGAGGGCTTATCTCCGCACAGGGAGAGTTCCCCGCGCTCCGATATGGCGGCTTTGCCGCAACAAGGGGCTGCACCCCTTGCGCCGCTTCGCGGCTATCCCTGCACACCCACAAAAACAGTACACCCGCCGTTGGCGTCTGTACCATTTTTGCGGGTTTTATTATCCTATCCGGGAGGTGATACCCATAGCCATTTACCATTGGAACATCGGCATTGTGAGCCGGGGGAAAGGCAAATCAGCCGTTGCCGCTGCCGCCTACCGAAGCGGCGAAAAGCTGACAAACGAATGGGACGGAATGACCCACGACTACACCCGCAAAGGCGGTGTTGTCCATACAGAAATCATGCTGCCGCTCCATGCCCCGCCCTCTTTCTCTGACCGTTCAACCTTGTGGAACAGCGTGGAGCTTTACGAGAAAGCCGGGAACGCCCAGCTTGCCAGAGAGATTGACGCGGCACTCCCCATAGAATTATCCAGAGAGGAACAGATCCGGCTTGTCCGGGAATACTGTTCCTCTCAATTTGTTTCCAGAGGAATGTGCGTTGATTATGCCATTCACGACACCGACAGCGGCAACCCCCATTGTCATATCATGCTGACTATGCGCCCCCTTGACGAGCGCGGCACATGGGCAGCGAAATCCAAAAAGGAATATGACCTTGACGAGAACGGCGAGCGTATCCGCTTGCCAAGCGGCAGATACAAAACCCACAAAGTTGACCTTACAGGCTGGAACGACAAGGACAACACCCTCTTGTGGCGCAGGGCATGGGCTGACTATACCAACGACTTTTTGGAGAGGAACGGAAGCCCGGAGCGTATCGACCACCGCAGCAACGCCGAGCGCGGCATAGACGAAATACCCACCGTCCACATGGGCGTGGCGGCTTGCCAGATGGAGAAGAAAGGTATCGCCACCGAGAAAGGCGAACTGAACCGCAGTATTCAAAAGACAAACCGCCTTATCCGGGAAATCCGGGCGCAGATTAGCAAGCTCAAGGAATGGATTGCCGACCTGTTCAAAGCGCGGGAAACCGCCCCAGAACAGCCGCCGCAATCTCCCAACCTTGCAAATCTGTTGATGAAGTATTTGAGCGTTCAGAGAGAAAAGAGCCGGAAGTATTCGCAGAGTTGGCAACAACAGCACACAGCCGATGAACTGAAAACCATAGCGGCAGCGGTCAACTATCTTTCCGAGCATGGTATCTCTAATCTTGACGAGCTGGACGCTTCTCTTTCCTCTGTCAGTGATAGAGCCTATTCAATCCGGGAGGGAATGAAAACCGCCGAGGAACGCATGAAGAAGCTGCAAAAGCTAATTGAATACGGGAAGAACTATACAGAGTACAAGCCCATTCACGATGAGCTGAAAAAGCTGCAAAACGGCTGGACAAACAAGCGCGACAAGTACGAGGAAGCCCACCGCGCCGAGCTGACCCTATGGAACGCAGCAAGCCGCTATCTCCATGCAAATCTGCCGAAAGGAACAAAGACCTTGCCTATTGCGGAATGGGAACAGGAATATGCTGACCTCAAAACACAGAGGGACAGCGATTATACCAAACTGAAAGATACCCGCACCAATGTTTCAGAGCTTCAAAAAATCCGCAAATGCGTGGATATTGCACTCCGCGCCGACCAACCGGAGCAGGCGCAGACCCACACCAAGCGGCACGAATTAGACCGCTGAAAGGAGTTGAACTTTTATGTATTACACCCAAGAACAGATAGACCGCGCCAACCAAGCCGACCTTGCTTCTTTTCTGCAAGGACAGGGCGAGCAGCTTATCCGCGCCGGACAGGAATACCGCTGGAAGCGGCACGACAGCCTGACCGTCCGGGAAAACAAATGGTATCGCCACAGCCAGAGCAAGGGCGGCGCACCCATTGATTTTGTCATGGAGTTTTTCGGCAAGAGCTTCACCGAAGCCGTTGAAATGCTGACAGGAGAAAAAGGCGCAGCCCCGCCGCTGGACAGACCAAGCCCCGCGCCCATTTCTGACTTCCGACTGCCGCCCCGCAGCACCGACAACCGCATAGCGAGGAACTACCTCACAGCAGCCCGCCGCATTGATGAAGATGTGACGGGCTTTTTCTTTGCCAGCGGCGATATTTACGAGGAAGTCGCCCACCATAACGCCGTATTTGTCGGCAGAGATGAAAACGGCATACCGAGGTACGCCCACCAGCGCGGAACAACGGGCAGCTTCCGGCTTGATGTGAAAGGCAGCGACAAAGCCTTTAACTTCTGCTACCGAGGCGAGGGCGAAAGATTGTTTGTCTTTGAAGCCCCCGTTGACCTGCTCTCTTTTCTCTGCCTGTTCAAAAAGGATTGGCAGAAGCAAAGCTACCTGTCATTGGGCGGCGTGGGCGAAAAAGCCCTGCTCCGCTTTCTCTCTGACCGCCCGAACATCAAGACCGTTTACCTCTGCCTTGACAACGACAACGCCGGAAGCGATGCTTGCAGCCGCCTTGCGGAGCTTGTGCCGGAGGGCTTGACCGTCCACCGCCTTGTGCCGCTTTACAAGGACTGGAACGAGGTATTGCAGCACCGGGCAGAAATCGCGGACGGGAAGTATATCCGGGAAGCGATTTACGGCTTGAAAGAGCCAACCCAGGAAGAAACCGTTGAGATTATCCGCATGAGCGAGGTTGACACACAGACCGTTGAATGGCTATGGGAGCCGTATATTCCCTTTGGGAAAGTAACCATTGTGCAAGGCAATCCCGGCGAGGGCAAGACCACATTTGCCCTACGCCTTGCTGCCGCCTGCACCACCGGGGGAACGCTGCCGGGAATGAAACCCTTGCCGCCATTTCAAGTGATTTACCAGACTGCCGAGGACGGTTTGGGCGATACCGTTAAGCCCCGTTTGATAGAAGCAGAAGCCGACCTTGACCGCGTGCTTGTGATTGATGAAGCCAAGCGGGAGCTTACCCTCTCCGATGAGCGCATAGAGAAAGCAATTACGCAGAACGGGGCGCGGCTGATTATCCTTGACCCCATACAGGCGTACATGGGCGAAAAGACCGACATGAACCAGGCAAACGAAGTGCGCCCCATGTTCCGCCGCCTTGCTGATGTTGCCGAGCGTACCGGGTGCGCCGTTATCCTTATCGGACATCTCAACAAAGCTGCCGGAGGACAGAGCGCATACAGGGGCTTAGGTTCTATCGACTTTAGAGCCGCAGCAAGGAGCGTCCTTTTAATCGGGCGCGTGAAGCGTGAGCCGAATGTGCGCGTTATCATTCACGACAAATCTTCCCTTGCGCCGGAGGGAAAGCCCGTTGCCTTTTGCCTTGACCCGGAAACAGGCTTTGAGTGGATAGGCGAATATGATATAACTGCCGACGAGCTGCTGTCCGGCGCGGGCGGCAACAACGCCACAAAAACCGAACAGGCTGAAAAGCTGATACTTGACCTACTGGCAGACGGAAAAGAGCTTGCCAGCGAGGACATAGAGAAAGCCGCAGCCGACGCGGGGATTTCTGCCCGTACTGTCCGGGCGGCAAAGAAAAACCTTGACGGGCGCATTACCTCAAAGCGCATTGGCGCGGCATGGTATCACGCTCTTAAAAAGTGAAACGGCAAAATCCAAGTGGCAAAACCCAGATACCTTGCCACTTTGCCACTTCGCCACTTCAACCTCAAAACCACCGCCCCATGTATGACCGCATGGGGCTTTTCTCATGGAAAGGAGAGCCTATGAACAACGACACCAGCAACCGCAGCACCCCCGCAACCGCTTCCCCTCTGACCGTAAAGGAAGCCGCGCCACCTGTAATGATAAAGAAAATCGGAAAGACCACCTACCGCGTCAAAATCCATTTCAGTGAAACGAGCAAAGAAACCATGAGCGACAAAATCAAGCGTCTGATTTTGAATGACAGCGAAAAAAGTTCTTAAACACCCTTGACAAAACGTATCAGATGTTACAATACTTTGTATGCGTGATAAAGTTGTTCAGCAGATGATCGTTCAGGAGATCAGTCAGATTTACGAGCCGTTATTGTCACCAAATGCATATGCATATCGCCCCGGAAAATCTGCTTTATCAGCATTAGAATATATAACAGGGCAAGTAGAAGAACATACAGAATATGGAGTGCTCAAGACAGATATCAGACATTTCTTTGATTGTATTGACAGAGAAATCCTGATTGAAAAATTGAAAGAAAAAATTTCAGATGAAAAATTTTTATACTTGTTAAAAACATGTCTTAGTATGAGGTATGTGAACGCAGAAGGTGAACTTCACGAAAGAAAAGATGGGATTTATCAAGGTTCCCTGCTTGCACCGGTTTTATCTAATATTTATATGATGGAGTTTGATAAAATATTCGCAAAACAATGTTTAGCATATGTCAGATATTCAGATGATATCATATGTATCTGTCCAAATGTAGTAGATTGTGAGAGCCTTCTTAAAAATATAAAAATGCAGATGTCCCTTTTAAAACTAGAGATAAAAGATGCAAAGACAAGCATCAGTAAAGCAGGAGAGGGATTTGAGTTCCTGGGATATCATATTTCAGACACAGGGAAAATGATACCGGTCAAAGCTACAAACCAGCTTACGGAACGCTTAGAAGACTTATGGTTGAATTCAAATGAAACAATAGAGAAAAAATTATCGAAAGGCAGAGAAATCATTGGTGGCTGGGAACAGTATTACCGTGAAGAAAGAGAAATGGCGAGTATATATGAGTATGTGATTGCCATTTCATTATATCCTGTTGAAACAGCAAGAAAAAATTTATTGACATTACAGAATCAAAGATTTCAATTTGATAATATTCACAAGGATATTGCAGAATATCTTGTTCATTTTTGGCTCAAAATGAAAATGCCTGTAATCGCATTGAAGGAATATGAACAGTATTATCAGGTACTTGATCTTGATATGGAGAAGATACAAAAAATATCAGACATTTATCTCAAGGAATTGTTACAGTATTATCATCTGGCAATGATTAAGTATGATGATAATATATTGACTGAAATTATGCAGATTTATACTGATATTGGATGCTATAACAAGGCAAGAAAGATTACAGAATATGAAAGAGTGCTGCATGAAGAGAAGCCTGTTTACACCGAGCGTAGCGAGTCGCATTTTTCTAATGTTACCATTCAGGATGATACTGACAGCGGGCAGGCAGACATATCATTATTTGTACAAAAGGAAATGTATGCGCAAAAAGTACCACATCTGAATGAAGAAGATGTAAAACGATATATAGAACTTTTTGTAGGACGGGAAGATTGCTATGCGAAGGCATCTGTTAATTATAATGGAAAATTAGTATATGACCAGGTGCAGGATCCTTTGTTAGAAGATGTGATTTTGCAGCATTTACATGGAGAAGCTGTGATTGCCAGTTATATTCAGCGAAATAATAATACGGTAAAATTTATTGTATTTGATGTTGACCTGTCAAAGAAAACATTACTGCAGATTGGAAATCAGAGAGAAGTATATCAACAGTACATGAATAAAGCACTGGGTGTAGCAAAAGCAATTAAAAAGATACTGGCACACTTTGGCATAGAGGCTGTTTTAGAATTTAGCGGTTATCGGGGATATCACATATGGATTTTTGTAGAAGAATGGATTTCTGCAAGATATGCAAATTTATTACAGGATGCTGTGATCAAAAATCTGACAATAGAACGTGAAGGCATTAACGTGGAGTGTTTCCCTAATCGTACACGTACGAGAGGAGATAAACTTGGACAGGCATTAAAACTCCCATGGGCGAAACATTTTATCAGCGAGCAGTATTCGCTGTTTGTTGATAGTGAAGGTCAGATTTTAGAAAACCAAAAGGATATTTTACATCATGCAGTTACATATTCTATATCAAAACTGAAACGAATCATTGCTGCAAATACAGGAGAGCAACTGTCTATAAAGACTGAACAAGAGATTATAGATAAAGATGAGTATAAGAATTATGGGGAAATGATACAACTGGTATTGTTAAATTGTGGTCTGGCAAGGCATCTTTATCAAAAAGCCAAAAGTACAGGATATCTGACACATTCGGAAAGATTGACGATTCTTTATATTTTTGGACATTTAGGTGAAAGTGGCAAAGGATTTGTTCATACAGTGATGGAATTTACTTTGAATTATCAGTATAGCGTGACACAACGGTATATATCGAAACTTCCAGATAAGCCAATCAGCTGTAATAAATTACGTGAGCAATATAAACAGTTGACTGCACAGGTAGGATGTAATTGCCGTTTTGTAAAAACGAGGGATTGTTATCCGTCACCCGTTTTACATGCATTGAAAAATGCGAAAGATATTCCGAAAGATATCAATTTACCTACTAGTCAGTCTAAAACAAAAAGTGATGATAATAAAATTTGTAAGCAGGTCAATATTCATAAGCAGGCATCTGAGATTGCTGCAAAACTTGTAGAATTAAGAAGGCAGGAAAGAGGAGTTAAAAAAGCAATAGACAAGCAGCAGGAATCATTGAATGAATTGTTTGATACGGCAGGAGTGGATTGTCTGGAGATTGACATCGGATTGTTGATCAGAAGAAAGGTGGAAGAAGGATATGAATATAGCATAGAGATATAAATTTTTTTGGATAACGAAAATATCTGATCAGGAAAATCTCCATGCTTGTTTTGTGCAGGCGTGGAGATAAAATTTAAATCTATTGGAAGCAAGTTTGACAAAAATAGTGCATGAGGTTTGAAAGTATGATATACTGATTTTAGGTTTTGAAAAGTAAATAATGAAATTCATTTCTGCAAGAAAGAAGCTATAAGAACTCAATTTTTTCAAAAAGCCAAAAAATCAGCCGATTTTTACTGATTTTATGAAAAACACCAGATAGGTTTACAAAATTGATGCCGGCAGCCTCGTAAAATCAAGGGTTCCCAGAGGTCAGGGTAGAAATGAAGAAAGCCCGATATAGGGCATTGACACAGTTTCCATATATACCTCCTTAATAGGTGTGCTCATAGTAGAAATGAAGAAAGCCCGATATAGGGCATTGACACTTTTTCTCTTTAAGAGTACCATCCTTAGCACGATACTCTGTAGAAATGAAGAAAGCCCGATATAGGGCATTGACACCTTTTTTAACAAGTTTTAAAATTGAAGATTCTAAATAAGTAGAAATGAAGAACGCCCGACATAGGACATTGACACCACAACCAGCTATGATACAATCATGAGCACGTATATTAGCAAAAATGGATATAACCCCATTAGAAAATGGCACAAAAAAATATGGCTTTCATTAAAAATAATGAAAACCATACATTTACTTGTCATTAGATATTTAGAAGAAATGATATTGACAGGATTTTAGAAGAAAAGACCTGAAAGTCGTAAATAAACAGAAAATGCATCATTATTGAGGTACTACAGTATATCGACCAAAACCAAAACTTGTATTTTTACCGATATGTATGAGTTCCCCTGCTAAAAGAAGAGAAAGTGTTTCAAAATCTACATTGGAAAGCAGGAGATCACCGGTGATTCCGTGAAGTTTGATATTTTCTTTATGTCTGGAAGAATAGCGATTAACTTCTTCGGCATAGGAAGATTGTTTTATTACATTTGGAATATTATGGATCAGTTCTTTTCCGGAAATAGGTTTCCCTTCATAATAATTTAGCATTTCAATGCGACGTGCGATACTGTTTAAAATTGCTTCAATATGAAAAGACTGTTGTATGTTACCTTGATATTTGATTGTTGTTGGTGAATGAAATATTAATGATACGTTTGATAATTCATTGGCATATGGAAATTCAGTTAAACGATGCTCTACATAGGACTGGAGCATATGTGGCTGATAATTTGACATTATGATATTACCATTACATAGAATATTTTTACCGTTTTCATTTTGTATGTCAGATATTGAAAAATGAGCCTTATTTGCTCCCAGACCGGATTGTCCCAGAGAAAAAAGTGCCTGTAGAAGCTGACTAAAATGAATAATCGACTTTCCGAAAAGAATAAGATCAAATTCCAAGAGATCTCCTTTTTGGAAGTTTCGCTTATGATTTTCGCATTCCAGAATATATCCGACACTTTCTCCGGTTGTAATGTAAGCAGGTTTTATATCAAATTTGGAATACATGATTCTTTGCACCAGACATTCATCAGAAAAAAAGCAGGAATCACATTGTTTGTCGCTGATACAATTCGAATGAAGAAGCATTGTGCCAAGTCCGCCACGAAGTGCAGAAACTTTATTGGATGATAGAGTAGTATTATGCAGCATGGTAAGTGAAAAATGTGTTTTTGTATAATGTATCTGTAGAGCCATATCGTTACTTGCCTTCCTTATTTTTTATGTATAATGTTAAATTTAAAGATACTAAATTGTTATGATAAATTATAAATAAGAAGGAATTGAATTACAAGTAGTAGAAGTTTATATCGTAAATATAGAATGCTAGTGATTACTGTTCAGACGCAAGCTTGACACTGCGCTGTCAAGCTATGCGCCATAGTGTTAATTATTGTGTGATTACAGCCCCTGCCTCGCAGAGGCATTTTAAATGGGCTGTAATCGTTGCTGGTCCCACTGTTAGGTGTGAACAAGTAACTGTTAGTGACAGTTTACTGGTCTATCAGGGAAGAGTGGCGAATATGAAACTATAGCTGACATATTTCAGAAAAAATAATGCAAGTAATTTTGAAGTATGGTATACTAATGAGGATATATGATTTATAACATTTCTGCATATGGGAAAGTAAGATAAAATGTATTCGATGTACTGGATTTTTTCAAAAAGCCAAAAAATCAGTCGATTTTTACCGATTTTCTGTAAAATGAAGAATAGGTTTGCAAAATTGGCTTCTACAACCCCGTAAAATCAAGGGTTTCCAGAGGTCAGGGTAGAAATGAAGAACGCCCGACATAGGGCATTGACACCAAATTTTTCTTCTTTCTGTTCTATTTCGGGCTGTGGTAGAAATGAAGAACGCCCGACATAGGGCATTGACACCTTTGAAAACTTCTCATTTATGGCTACATAATATGGGTAGAAATGAAGAACGCCCGACATAGGGCATTGACACAAAGTCATCTACTTTTAACTCTTTTGAGTTTATTTCTGTAGAAATGAAGAACGCCCGACATAGGGCATTGACACCTTAGATGGATAAAAGTTTTCTTTTAATCTGTCCTTGTAGAAATGAAGAACGCCCGACATAGGGCATTGACACAATATGAGATGCAATCATTTTCCAATACAATTGGTGTAGAAATGAAGAACGCCCGACATAGGGCATTGACACAGCCAAGAGGTCTATATAAAGACTCATAAGGTCATAATCGTAGAAACGAAGAACGCCCAATACAGGGCATTGACACGCAACTAGTGATTTATTCTCCTAACTGCCTTTGCGTTTGCAAAAAAAAGCCCGCCCAAGGGCATTGATCCACATTGCCACATTCGGCTATGTCGTAAAATCTATACAGCAAAAATATGTAATTGCCAACGCAGCAAACAAAATATGATCTAAAAAGATCCGGAGTCCATAGATAAATGGAATTCTGGATTTTTTTATGTGAAATAATATAAATGTTACATTTTGAAATAAAAAAATGATATATGTAAGAAAACTATATAAAATAACCAAAAAATTAGTAAAAAAAGAGTCGTAATATGATAAAATATAGTACAAATGAAAGTTTGTGCATTTGTTGACAGATAAGTGTACGCATACTAAGGTTATATAAAAAATACAAAAGGGAGGGTAATCAATGTCAAGATGTTTAACAATCTTAGAAGTATCTCAAAAGCAGAATTATATATTTTCTAGTAAAAAAGTGAAAAATAATATTGTGAATTCTGCGGTGATTGCATATGTACTTGGATCAGATTACATAGCAGAGGTTTTAGCAAAGACGACATATGCAGACGATAAGAATATGGTATATTCCGGTGGAGGTCATGTAGTACTGGAATTTCCAGATGAAAATACAGCGAAAGAGATGGTTTCAAAGATTACGAGGACCATATATCGTGATTTTGACGGATTGGTTGTATTTGCTAAATCACAGGTATTTGATGATGATACATCAATGCGGGACTGCCTGAAGAAATTAACGGAAGCATTAGAGAGAAAGAAATCTATTCGATCAGCAGTCTTTCATCAGGGATCTTATGGAGTGGAAAAGATTGATTCAGATACATTAGATGTCATTGCTGAAGATAGTGTATCTGATGCAAAAAAGAAGATTGAAGAATCTGAGTATAATTCCACAGCAAAAGAATTTACACCAGTAGGTTATCAACCGGTTTATAAATTTGAAGAATTAGGTGGTTCAAAAGGAGAGTCTAATTTTATTGCAGTCGTCCATATCGATGGAAATGGTATGGGAAAACGTGTGGAAGAGTTATATGATCTGTTAAAAAAATCTGATACCAGGCAGTCGTGGAATGACATGAAACATTCGATCAGGGAGTTTTCAGAAAGCATTGATAAAGACTTTAAAACTGCTTACAAGGAAATGGCAAAAGAAATTGCACAGCAGTTAAAAGAAGCGGATTTAGATAAAAAATTAGATTTAAAAGAAAAGAAATTTCCGGTCCGTCGTATCATTACAGCGGGAGATGATATCTGTTTTGTAACAGAAGGACGTATTGGAATTGAGTGTGCGAGGATTTATATTGAAAAGCTGACCGCAGCAGAAAGAAAAAATAGTGTAGATCATAAAGGTTATTCTGCCTGTGCAGGTGTTGCGATCGTACATCAGAAATATCCATTTTATAAGGCTTATGAATTAGCAGAAATGCTTTGCAGCAATGCTAAAAAGTATGGAGCACAGATCAGTCCGGCAGATAATGGACGATCTGTTTCCGCAATAGACTGGCATATTGAATTTGGCGAATTAAAAGATACTTTAGAAGAAATACGGCGAAGTTATGCGACCGTAGATCACAATCGTTTGGAATTGCGTCCGTATATTATCAAGGCATCAGAGGAAATTTTAAATGATCGGAAGTTTGCTGCCAAAAAATATGAGAATTTCAAAAAAATAATAAAACGTATTCAAAAGAATGGATCAACTTATGGCAATGGTAAGATTAAAGGATTACGAGCTGCATTAAAGCAGGGTGAGAAGGCAACAAGTAACTATCTTATATTTAACCGGATGGAAGATATTTTAATTGAGAACCGGCTAGATGCAGATAGAGTTACAGATGAGGATCTGTTAAAACTTTTTACAGGAAAACCTGTCAAAGGAGAGGCATTTATTACGCAGATGGATGGAAAAAAACATTCTTTATTGTACGATTCAATAGAACTGATGGATAGTTATCTTGCATTAGAGGAGGGTGTAGCTCGTGAAGATTAAAATGGAATTGATATCGGATGTTATTTTTGGAAATGGCATGAGTGTTCCGGGGGCAGAAGATCTTTCTGTATTACATGATGAATATGGATTTCCTTATTATAAGGGAAGTACATTTAAAGGTGTAATACGTGAAGAATATGAGCGATATTTGTTCTGGCTTGGAAAGAATGAAAAAGAGATTGCCGGACAGATTGCGAGATTATTTGGAGAAAATGGAGATGATGTCAGTGAAGATAAAATTACATTTTCAGATTTTGAAATATCCGGTTATGTAAAAAAAGCGGTCTTAGATGAAGTTTGTAATGAAAATTCAAATACCTCCATGGATGATATCAGAAATATTTTTTCTGATCAGATTTTAGATCTATTTACCAATGTACGGACATTTACAAAAGTGAATGAAAATGGTGTAGCACAAACGGGAAGTCTTAGAATGGCAAGATGTGTAGATAAGGGGCTGTGTTTGTATAGCGAAGTACTATGCGATCCTGATGATGAAGCAGAGTTAAAAGAAGTGCTATATTCTGTTAAATGGATTGGAAGTATGAGAAACCGGGGGTTTGGAAAAATAAAATTATCGGTTGAGGAGGGTGCATAATGAAATATATCAGATACATAGTTAAAAATGATGAGCCTCTAAGAATTGCAGATGACAGTACCAGCCAGAATGGTCAGACTGTAACACTTCGATATATTCCGGGTACCACGATCAGGGGATATATTGTTAATCAACTGGTATATACGTTAGGGGAGCAGTTTGACAAATATAAAAGAGACCTTATTTCCGGTCAGATTGTGTATATGAATGCATATTTATATGAAAATAACAGAGAACTTCTGCCTTCACCTAAGGGATTTTACGAAGATAAAACAGTAGTGACGGAAAAAAAAGAGATACAGAATGTAGTGATCAATGGTGAATTTGATGATGGAAATAAAAGAGCGGGTCTGGGAAAATTCTGCTATTTTAAAGATCAGTGTATTTATTATTACAATGTAGAGACGGGTTCTGATATGAAAATTCTGATCAATAAGAGAAAGCAGGACGATAAACAGAATGTTTTCAGGAATGAATATATTACTTCCGGTCATACGTTTGTAGGTTATATCAAGGTAGATGATGAAGAATTAGCAAAAGCTATCCTTGAAGTATTTCAGAAAAACATTTTTTTAGGCAATGCAAGAAGTCAGGGGCTTGGAAAATGCCGGGTGCTTGATATAAAAGAAATGCCGGAAGATTTTATTCCATATCAGGAATATGCAGTGACAGATGATGCAGAGAATACTTGCTATATGATGTTGTTATCTAATACAGCGATGAGGGATAACAGAGGGGAATATGTTGGATTGGACTTAAAGTACTTAGAAGAAAAATTAGGCGTTTCAAATCTTAGGATTGAATACTGTTCGACCTCAACAGTCAATGTGAAAGGTTATAACCGTGCGTGGGGCAGTAAAATCCCATCAATCACAATGTATGAACAGGGGAGTGTCTTTAAACTAAAATTTGATGGAAGTGCATCACTTGAAAATATGCTCAAAATTATGCAGTCGGGACTTGGCGTAAGAAAGAGTGAAGGATTTGGCAGAGTCCTTTTCTTAAAAGACTATGAAAATATCCGGTTTAAGATGGAAGAAAAACATAGGGCAGAGGATTTTACGCAAGAGTCACCAAATGGAAATGATATGCAGGATCTTAAAATTTTAGCATCGAATTACTATAAGAAAGAGATCATTCAGGCGATGCAGGAAAAAATTGCTAAGGAGATGCAGGAAGATAAGGCATTTAGTGTTAATGCTATTAATTTGAATAACAGCCAGATTGGAAATGTCAGGGGATTGTTAGAAGCAAATCGTTATGATGCCTATGGTACGGAAACGATAAAGCGGTATTTTGCGCATGCCATGGAGAAAGAACAAAATACAAATGTTCAGAAACAAAAAAGCAGTATTAAAGCGTTAAAAGATACAATTTTACCTATTTTAGATCAACCGTTAGAACAGACATTAGGGATGAAACATTTTACAAAAATTATGGGAATTTCTGTAGACGAGTTAATATCAGAAGAAGAATTACAGAGAATGAAAATTGATTACATTTTAGAGTTGATGAAATTTGATAACAGAAAGGGGGTAAAATAAATGGCAGGGTTAAAATATGATAAAATTGTAAAATACGTGATTCGTGCAAAATGTGAAGGCCCTCTGCATATTGGCAGTTCTATTGGTGGAAAAGAAGATGTATTGATTCATCCGGTAGATAAATCCCCATTTATTCAGGCATCGAGTATTGCAGGTGTTTTTCGCAGTTACGTAGAAGAATGTATGGACATCAAAGCAGAGGTATTATTCGGAGCAGATCATTTAGACAATGATAAAAGTACAACGGAGCAACAAAGCCGGATAAGATTTATGGATGCAATATTTGATCTGTCATCTGTAAAAATGGAACTTAGGCCACATGTAAAAATTGACCGGAAGACAGGGAGTGTTTTTGAGGATAAATTCTCCGGACAGAAATTTAATATGGAATATGTGGGCGAAGGTGCCGAATTTACAACAGCTTTTTATCTGTATGTGGATACAAAGGAAACGCAATTTCTCGAGGACGCTGTAAAAGAAATGCTTGGAGCCATGAAAGCAGGACTTCTACAGTTTGGTGCGAAAAAAAGCAGTGGGGCAGGAAAGATCATTCCTGTTTCTGTAAAAGAAAGATCATTTCTTATGAGTAAGGAGCAGGATCGGAAAGAATGGTTTGAAGAAGAATCTTTGTCAGATACTGCGTATGAAGAAGTGATCCATAAATTGCCGGAAGTAACAGATCGGAAGAATAAGTATACTGTTGTTATAAAAGGAAAAACGGAAGGCACTATCTTAGTAAAAGGATTGAGTGTATCAGAATTTGGAGAGGGTGTACCAGATAGTGAAAATATCCGTAATGCAAAGAGTGAATACATTGTGCCGGGAAGTTCTTTCAGAGGTTCCATACGAAGTCAGATGGAAAAGATCAGCATATATCTTAGAAAAGGTTTCCTGATAGATGATTCTTTTGGAAAAGCCGGAGAAAATGACGAAGAAGGTTATGTTGGTAATCTGATCTTTGAAGATACCATAATAGGGAATCGAAAAGAAAATGATGCAGTCGATTTACGGCATCGGATTCATATTGATAAATTTACTGGTGGGGTTTTTCAACAGGGATTGTTTGCAGAAAAAAACGCATTTGGTGATATGGAATTGGAAATTCATATCGCAGACAGGAATCATCCTGATGCAACTCTTGGATTATTATTGTTTGCTGTCAGAGATTTGGCTTGTAAGGTTGTGACATTGGGAAGTGGATTTGCAACAGGAAAGGGATTTATGGATATTTCTGAGATTGTAGTCAGTTCACATGATAAGAAGGCAAAGATTACATATCAGGAAAATGTTCAGATAGAAGACGATGCCAACATGATACAGTATGCTATGGCGGCTTTAAAGGAGGTATCACAATGAGTATAGATGATGCGATCAGGGTAATGTCATTGGATGATGCAAAAGTACAGGTTTCCAAGATGAAGTATGCCTTAGTTTATCAGATCAGCGAAGTGATCTTTGACAGGATAGAACAGATAGCGGAGATTTGCTGGGAGGAATGTTTAGAAGGATATTTCTTTGATGAAACAATGCAGATCCATATATTTACTGGAGAGGATGGCTTACAGGCAGTGTGTTTTACGGAACCGGAGAATATGATTGATAATAATAAAGAGGACATTATTGATAAAGACTATAGACTGGCTGGTAAATACCAAAAGATTGGAAGCAGGATCACAAAGAGAGAATATTTAGATTATGATGAAGATGGTCAGGTATATGTTGCATATACAAGACTGGTCGACGTGAAATAGGGGGTGAAAACATGGAAAATTCAGGTTATGTTGGTGCACCATACAATTTTGTGCCATTTTATAAAGATGTAGTATCTGTGGAAAAAGAACAGATGATGACACATGATAAGATAGAACATGAACTGCTTACTGGTGAAATTGCCTATACAGCAACTGCTAAATTGCCAATTTTTATTTCAGATGGAAAAGAAAAACCGGATTTTGTAAAAAATGAACGTGGAGAATATATGATTCCGGGAAGCAGCATGAGAGGATTGATCCGAAGCAACACCCAGATTTTAGGTTTATCATCTTTTGGTGAGGATATTGATGATTATCGTCTGATGTACCGGAATGTAGCTGCTGCACAAGGAAAAGATGATGGATATGGTGCGATTTTAGGGGCAGAACCGGCTAATATTGGTGATGGTAAGTCTGTCAGTGTGTTAAAGAATGTAAAAGCAGGGTATATTGAAAAAGTTGGAAGTGAGTATGTTATCTATCAGACAGAAGTTGATAAGATCTCAGATCAGTTCGGAGAAATGAATTATTATGTGCTTAGTGAGAGAACGATTGCTGAAGATTTGAGGAAAAAAGATACATCATTTTCTTATTTTAAGGAACATCCAAACTGCTTGGAACATGTTATGAAAGATGGATTTAAAAAGATTCAAGATAGAGGAAGAATCCATTATAAAGGGACTACGAATCAACATTATACAGAAGGATATTATAATATATCTTATGAGGTGACAAATACGCGTCAAATTACAGCAGTGGGAAATCCCGGAACATATAAGCATGAAGGATATTTAGTTTGTACAGGACATATGAATGAGAAAAAATCGAAATACATCATTCCTAAAATGGACCAAAGCAAGGAGCATATTCAGATTTCAAAGGCTGATGTAGATGCATTTCAGATTGATTATAATAAGAAAAAAAATACGCTTCGGAATAATAAAAAATATTATAATCTTCCTGAAACCGGAGAGATCAAACCGGTCTTTTATATCCAGTTAGATCATTTATATTTTGGATTTACTCCAAGACTGCGTTTATTTTATGATCATACAATTAAGGAGGGGTATAAACAAACGAAAAAATCATTTGATTATGCAAAATCCCTTTTTGGAACGATTGATAAAAACGAGAATATTGGATATAAATCAAAGGTTGCCTTTACAGATGCTGTCTTGTGTGGGAATGTGAATAAATCAGAGGAAAGTTCTGTGATTCTCGGAGAACCAAAACCGACAAGCTATCTGGATTATTTAGTACAAAAAGGTGGTAAAACTACATATAATACGCAGGGATTTGAACTTCGGGGAGTAAAGCAATATTGGTTACATAAAACATTGGAGTCATATTCTTACAGTAATGCCGGAAAAAATGATAAAGTATTTACCCACATGAAACCGTTAAAAGAAGGAAGCCGGTTTACCGGAAGTGTCCGTTTCCAGAATTTAACAAAGGCAGAACTTGGACTTTTGTTATGGAGTATCTGCTTAGAGGATGACTGTCTTATGAATATTGGAATGGGTAAATCATTAGGTTATGGTGTGATCGGTTTAGAGGATGTAACATTAAAAATTTTTGATACAGAAAAAGCATATGATTTAAATCAGACTTTAGACTGGCAGCCTATGATGACTGGTGACATTAAGACTTATATTGATGCGTATAAATCAGAGATCAATGGAAAACTAAGAGGAAAAGACATTGATAGTTTAAGCAGTATTCAATCATTTTTTAAGATGCATGATCGGAATTTGATACCGGATAATCATGTGATCCGATATATGTCCATAGATAAAAAGGAATATCAAAGCAGAAAGCGGCCTTTAGACTCTATTGACGAGGTTATTAAAAAGTCAGAACGATCTGCGAATGAAAAGAAAATAGTAGAAAAACCGGTGATAGAGAAGAAAACAGCTGCAGAGAAAAAAGAACTGAGATCAGGAAGTGTTTATCAGGCAGAGATCAAAGGATATCAAGGCAAAAAGGTCAAATTTTTAATAGATGGAAATTATATTTTAACAGCATTAGAGAATATAAAGGGAATCGATGATCTGAATAAAAAGAATATGAAAGAAATGCTTCCGGCAGGGAAAAAGGTGACTGTGGAATTAAAAAAGATAAAAGTTGATAATGAAACCATATACAAGGTATCCATTCAGTAAGGACACATGAAAGGGACATTATGAGTATACATATTATTTCAGTATTAGGTACGAGTTTATACGAACCTGTTTATTATCAGGGAAAGAAAGAACCGATAGAAACGGAATTTATACAGGCTGCTGTGATCAATGAGTATAAAGATCAGCTCAAAGATAGCGGTAAAGTAACCATTTTTGTTACTGATTTTTCCGAGGTGAGAAACTGGAATGACAGGATATATAGTGGCAGAGATGCAGAGTTTGCTGCAAAATGGATTTCAGATAAGAAGGGATCTGTTAAAGAGGGAGAAAAAAAATCCGGATTACATTCTATTATTTTAGAACAGTTTCCGGAAATAGCAGATCGTGTAGAATGTGTAAAGATTCCGGATATGAAAAATGAAGCAGAGATCTGGGATGTATTTGGAAAGATTTATGACTGCATTGATGAAAAGGATGATCTGGTATTTGATATTACGCATAGTTTCCGGTCGATTCCGATGCTGGCAGTTACAGTTATCAATTATGCAAAAGTATTAAAACAATGCCATTTAGAAGCTGTTTATTATGGTGCATATGATGCTGAGGATAATAGCGTGGAAGAAGGAAAAAAATGTGCACCAATCATAGATCTGACAACATTTAATGAAATTTTGGAATGGACTTATGCGGCGGATTCCTTTGTGAATTATGGAAATGTGAATAAGATGAAAGAGGTCTATAAAGACCGTATCAGGCGGATTCCGGATGAAGAAAAGCGTGAATGGAATCCAATGAATATTATTATTAATAATATGGAAAATCTATCACTTGGAATTTCTACCTGCAGAGGTGCTAATTCTCTAAAATTACCTAATCGTAAAAATCTGGACTCCAAAAGTGTATTGCAGGCATATTTAAGATTGAAATCAAATGTGAATAGTCAGGATATGAATAAGGGAAAAGATATCATTCCAATGATGAAATTGATCGAATATGCTACCAAGAAGTTTCATGCCTTTGATACTTGCCAATGGGATTATGAGGTTGGCATAGAGATTGTTCGCTGGAGTATCCGGTATCGTATGGTACAGCAGGGGTATACTGCATTAGAAGAAACGATCAAAACGTATATATGTGAACGATATGGTCTTGATGATATTGTATTAAAAAATAGAGAAGATATTGTTAGTTCTATATTTACAGCATCTAAAAAGGAAATACCAGATGATCGGGAAGAACTGTTTGAGAATATTACACAAAATGATAGATATTTTTCAATTACGTATGCAAATCTGGATGATACACTGAAGGATATTGTAAAACGTATAATCATGGAAATTCCAAAAGAGTTACTGAAGTTAGCACAGTCGGTAAAGCAATATCGAAATGATATCAATCATATGGGATTTAACGAGGATTGCAGAACGGCAGAGGTGCTCGAGGGAAAGCTGAAAGAGTCTTTTGATCAGTTTGTTAAAATTGTTGATGACATGAAGGATATACAAAGTGCATCCATCGTGCAAAAGGGCTTCACACACGCAGGCGTATTTCATGCAGATGATGTTTTTGCAACAGCCTTATTAAAGATTGTATATCCGGATATTGTCATCGAAAGAGGAACGAAAGTGCCGGATGATTATGATGGTATCGTATATGATATAGGTTATGGAAAATACGATCATCATCAGGCTGATCGTAAGAGCAGAGAAAATGGGGTTCCATATGCCGCATTTGGTTTGCTATGGGAAGAATATGGACCGGAATTAGTCGGGGAGGAGATGGCAGCAGCTTTTGATAAGGAATTTGTTCAAAGGTTAGATCTGTCTGATAATACCGGAGAAAACGAGGCGGTCTGTAGTCTGATAGCCGGATATAATAGTTTATGGGATGAAGATAGTGATCAGGATGAACAGTTTATGGAAGCAGTCAATGTTGCCAAAGAAATGTTAGAACGCCAGATCAAGAAGATGATCAGTAAGAAGAAGGCAGCAGAAGAAGTCAGAAATCAAATTTCACAGGCGAAAGATCATATACTGATTCTTGAAAAAGCAATGCCTTGGAAAGAAGCATTGGTAGATACCGATATTCTTTATGTGATCATGAGATCAATCCGAGGTGGTTATAATGTGCAGGCAGTTCCAAAGACGATTGATACGACAGAGTTAAAAAAAGCATTTCCAAAAGCGTGGTGTGGTGCAGCAAAAGAGGATTTAGTAAAGATGACAGGAATTGAAACATTTACATTTTGTCATTTTAATGGATTTTTGTGTGTAGCAGAAACGTTAGAAGATGCTGTGAAAATTGCAGAAGATGCTGTAAATGCATAAGAGATAAGAGCTTCTCATTATTTTAGCAGAGATTTATTGCAAAGATAGTGAGAAGCTTTTTATTATTTCATATTGCATTACCTTAAAGGTAACATAATTTGGATAAATATATAATAAAATAACAAAATCAGTAACAAAAATAAATACAGAATGTTCACTGGAAGTTACCTGCAAAACGGGATATAGTATATACAAGCCCGGGGGGAACACATAAAAACATAAGAAATCAGGAGGTAGTTTTATGAAAGAAAAAATATTAGAATTAACAGGAAAAACCAAACATAAGAAAAAGAAAGTGATGAAGTTATTTGAAGAAGTAAAACCAGAAACAGAGGAGGAAGTCCTTATTTTAGAATGTTTAGAAACCATGATGTATGAAATTATGAAGTGTTTATAAGGAGGGAAAGATGATGAAAGAACATGTGATTACGCCAAGACCTATACCATTTCCAAGACCGTTGCCACCTATTATAGTATTTTAATATGGAAGGAGAAGAATGTTTATGAGAAGAAAAAGGTTACAATGCAGACAAAGGTTTGACACAGAAGATGATAAAGATGGGAGAATCAAGAACAAGTGATGTTTTTATATAATATAAAACGTCACTTGTTTTGTTATACGGTAAGAAAGCATCTTGCGTATACTCATTAGAAAGATTATGATATTTATGAACAGATATTGAAAAACAGACGAAATCATAAGAAAAATGCGTGGGGAACTAAGATGAGAGATACAAAAAAAATATTATTACTTACATTGGGTACGGGTAGGCTGTCAGATACAAATGAAGCTGAATACATCAGTGTACAATATACATTTGAAGGTCAGGATTATAAGAAAAATATTGACGATATCGAAGGAACAAAAACAAATTTCGTGGCAGAACCGCTTATTGATCTGGTTAAGCCGGATGATATTTATATCCTTGGAACAGTAAAATCTGCATGGCCCCAATTTTACGCATCCCTTATCACAGAAAATAATGAAGATTTATCCTATATGGAGAATAAAGATTACCTGCAGCTTTTAAATATGGAAAAGCAGTATGGGGTAACTACATCAAAAGAGAAACTTTTAGAATTAGAGCAGGAGATTTCTACTGCTTTTGCGCATATTCCATCCTGGAAAAGATTTCCCAGATCATATAAGGACAAACGACCGGAAATACATATCTGGTTGACGAAGTATGGGATCAATGAGAAAGAACTGATTGAGAATTATGATATTTTGAAACGGATTGAAAATTCTTTAGAAGAAAGATATCAGTATGAGATTTCTTTTGATATTACACATTCGTTCCGTTCCCTTCCAATATATAACTTGGTTATTTTAAATTATATTAAGAATATTACAAAATATCAGATTGCGATAAAACATATCTATTATGGTAATGTAGAGGTGAGATCTGAGTTAAATGAAAAGGCACCGATCGTAGATTTATATGATCTGGCACATATCTTAGATCTGACAAATGGTGTTACAGAATTTAAAGATACGGGTAATTCGGTTACATTATTGAATATGCTTTCAGAAGATGATGAGTTAAAGGAAACATTGAAAAAATTCGATATAGCTATGCAGTTAAATGCATTTGATAAGATAAAAACAGAATTAAAAGAGTTATGTAAACTGATCCCGGAAAAATCAGATGATTCAAGATATACAGGTGTCCGGGAAATGATCCATACAGTTTTAGAAGAAAAATTTTTTGATAAAGAAGGAAGTAATATCTTAGAAGTAAACAATATGAGTGATGCAGATCTGAAATTTTTACTTGCTCAATGGTTTTTCAATCAAAATCGAAATGGACTGGGACTCGCAACCGGATTAGAAGCATTACGGGATATTACAACACCTGCGTTTATGAGAGCACGAAGATTAGTAAAAGGTGAAGAAAGAAAATATCGTGAAGGCGCAGAGAAATATTTTATAGATATTGCTGCAGAATTGAAAAAGAAAGAAGAACATACTCCTTTGGAGAAAGTAGTATGCAGCCTTGGTGGAAAGCTTAAAGATTATAAAGAGATCAGGAATATTTTTGCACATAGTTTACATGATAAAACGGAGGCTGATCTTGATCAGATAGGAGCAGACATCCAAAAGTTTAAGACAGATTTATTCAAATTGAAAAAGATATATGATCAGAATCAGACTGAATTTGTAAAATTGTTTAAGATCAAGATTATACAGCAGTCACAGCAGCTGAAAGAACCTATAAAGGCAATCCTTGTATTTGGTCAGGAAGAAGGGGATGAAGACTGGGTGACAATTTTAAAGACGTATGAAGATTTAACTCTGGAAAAAATTTTTTATTCAGATGCAGATATGTTAAGTGAATATATGAAAGATGATCAGACAGGAAAAGAACGGAAAGAATTCAGAAAAAGTATGCGTTCCTATATAGATAACTGTATACAGAAATACGGACTGTCAAAAAAAGAACTGATTGTCGTATTAAAAAGTACGGAATATATCAAACAGACAGAGATCATAAATGATTTATCACACCATGAGTATGACTGCCGTTTATATGTTTGTCCGGAAGGAAAAAATGTTGGGTTACGAAAAATATAAGGAAATAAAGCGTTTACATTTTTGGAGTATAGGAGATAGACAATGAAAAAATTTATTTGTACGATTCCATTGCAGGTGAATCAACGGGAATTGGAAAAAGTCGTGTATGATGCAGTGGATAATCCGAAATTAGTATATGGTGAGGCAGTATCTTTTCCGATTGTTCCCGTAATAAATGGTTACGTGAACGATGGAGAGAAAATCGAATTACTGGTTTTAAAGCAGAAGGCAGAGGGAACAGATCTTAATTATGAAGCATTTCAGAAACAGGTGTCACAGTTGTGTGAAAAAAGAGGGATCATCTATGAAATAAAAATTATAGAAATTATTTTCGATGAAACATCCGGGACACATTTAAAAACCTTTTTGTCATTGATTGAACATATTGGGGAAAATGATGATTTATATGCCTGTATGACATATGGAACAAAACCAATTCCAATAGTAGAAATGATGGCATTAAATTATGCGGTTCGCAATGTAAGACATGTGCATGTAGGATGTATTGTTTATGGACAAAAAAGCTGGGAACGGAATATAAATGTTATTTATGATATTACGAGTCTGTTTGTTATGGATGAAGTAGTACATGATATAGCAGCTATGAAGATGGAACATCCATTAAAGTATATTCAGGATATTTTATATTTTACAGAAGAATGAGGTGCTTAAATGGAAGATTTAGCTATGTATTATGAACTATTTGAATGTAATCCGGAAGATAGTGATTATGTTTTAAATGAAAAATATGATCAGTTACGCAGAAAGTATCAGAATAATGCCTTAGTATGCGAAAATATTAAAAAGGCATTTGCTATATTAGAAGATAGTAGAAATGGTTGTGTTCAGCCAGGGGATATAAAGGGAGAAGAACGTAATCTGAGAAATATTGAGCATGAATTATTAGAATGTCAGAAAAAATTAGCAGAAGGTTTCAAAAAAATAGATTGTTTCAATGAAATTAGCAGTATAAAGCTTAGTATTCTGAAATTGACCCCTTTTTGGCTGCATTCCACAAAGAAAAATCTTGAAAATACCGGTTTTGCCGCTTATTGTGAATCTCAATATGAAGAAGATATCAAAAATTTTTTTGAAGAACAGATGCAAAAAAGGATATTAGGATCAAAAGATGATAAGATTTTTGGCTGGCTTAAAAATTACGATGCAGAAAAAGGGGATTTTGTACATTATGCCAGAAAGTCTATGACGCATATCAGAAGTGATTTGAAAAAAGAGTTATGTAATATCTGTACAGCAGAATTAAATGAATCAAAATTAGAAAATAGGACAGCATTTTATGGAAATGCTTCTGTTGAAGATGAAAAAACGAAGAAAAAGGCAGAAAAAAAGAAACAGGAAATCATCAAAAAGTATGATCATCACAAGTTCGTATGGATTTTAGCAAAGGGACCATATATCTTGAAATTATGGGAAACGACGAATGCTACTTGTCAGGAAACAGAATTTGCCAGATATTATATGGCTAATATTGTCCTTACTTTCATAAAGGCGGTGATCCTGCCACTTTCATCAGAAACAATTTCTGCAAAAATAATTGACTTTATGATTGGACGTGAACTGTCAAGTGAACATTTATCAGCTAATTTGGATGATATATATGAAGCAATGGATCAGGAATTCGTGAACTATATGATGTTAAATCCGTGTATGGATTTAGATGATATGATTGTGGAAAGACTGCATACATATCAGGAGCTTGGAATTGAAAAGAGTGGGGATATACGTTTCTTTAAAGGTGGGATTAAATTTATTGATGAAATTTTAGTACACTATTATGCAGCGGTAAAGAGTGAGCCTGACAAGAAGAGTCAGTCTATGAAAACAATTCGTACAAGACATTGGAATAAATTTGAAAAATTAGTTCTTATGGAAAAAGAATATTTTTAATGTTACTTTTTTTGACATATTTTTGATATATAGGTGTAAAACAAAAGATGAAAAAATCAAAGAGAATCAAGGAGGACAAAAATGGAAAAAGAAATAGCAATTAAGGTAGTAGAAGTCATACTCGAAACCGTACTAAAAATCACGAAAATTGCACTTGAAGCAAAAGAGATAGTTGAATAAAAAGGAGGGATACATATGTTAAAAGAAATTATATTGACAATCACATTTGCGTAGTTTGAAAGGAAAGAAAAAAGGAGCATTCCTGTTAAGTAACAAATAACCGGTTTGCAAAAAATGAGTGCCACCCATAGAATAATGATTGTTAACTGGCCGGTTGACAAATCATCGTTCAAAGGAGACACCCACAAATG
>NZ_JACOPH010000002.1 GCF_014287635.1 Roseburia zhanii
GGTGGATTGGTATTTAGTTTCTAGTCAACTCTATTTTACCATAAACCTTGAGGAGATATTTTATTTTAACAACAAAAAATACCGTATTTATGCGGTGTTTGGCGTTTCGCAAACGCCTAATAAATATCAAGAGTAGAAAGGAGCCCACCCCATGCGAATGTACGATTTAATCGAAAAGAAAAAAACAGGCCACACTTTAACAACCGAAGAGATCAACTACATGATCTTAGGCTATACCAATGGCGAGATCCCTGATTACCAGATGTCTGCCATGACCATGGCGATCTGTTTTCGTGGTATGAATGATAAAGAAACACTGGATCTGACGCTTGCCATGCGTGACAGCGGTGACTGTCTGGATCTTTCTAAGATCCATGGTTTGAAAGCCGACAAACACAGTACCGGCGGCGTAGGAGATAAGACTTCGCTCGTTCTGACACCGATCATTGCTGCACTTGGGATTCCTGTTGCAAAAATGTCCGGCAGAGGACTTGGACATACCGGTGGAACGATCGATAAATTAGAATGTTTCCCAGGATTTACCACTGCACTTAGCGAAGAAACATTTATCCATAATGTAAATACCATCAAACTTGCGATTGCAGGTCAGACAGCCAATTTAGCTCCGGCAGATAAAAAGCTGTATGCCCTCCGTGATGTGACGGCTACTGTCGATCAGATGTCCCTGATCGCAAGCAGTATCATGAGTAAAAAATTAGCATCCGGCAGTGACATTATCGTTTTAGATGTAAAAACCGGTTCCGGTGCTTTTATGAAAAAATCAGAAGATGCAAAAAAACTTGCAGAAACCATGGTACAAATCGGTACTATGGCTGGAAAAAAGGTTGCTGCAGTCATTACGGATATGGATCAGCCGCTTGGCAATGCCGTCGGCAATTCTGTTGAAGTCATTGAAGCAATCCATGCATTATCCGGTCATGGTCCATCTGATCTGATGGAAGTTGTCTATGCGCTGGGAAGTAAAATGCTCGTACTTTCCGGTGCAGCAGGAGATGAAGCATCTGCGAAAGCTGCCATGAAAGAAACGATCGATTCCGGTGCTGCCCTTCATAAACTTGCAGAATTTGTAGAGGCGCAGAATGGAGATCCTTCCTATGTTTATGACACCGAACTGTTTGAAAAAGCCGCCTACACGATAGAAATCCCTGCTTTAAAAGCTGGCTATATCACACATATAGAAGCAGAATCTATCGGTATTGCCTGTATGACGCTTGGCGGCGGCAGGGAAACAAAAGAAAGCAAGATTGACCTTTCGGTCGGCATCTTATTAAAAAAGAAATGCGGTGATCTGGTAAAAGAGGGAGATACGATCGCCCTGATATATGCAAATGATATGAAAAAAGCAGAAATCGCAAAACAACAGATCTTAGATGCCTATGCGATTGGAGATACAAAGCCTGCACAGTCTGTAATGATCAAGGCTGTCATTGATTAACAGCACATCTTACAGATCACCTGCCAGAGTCTGTACGCTGTAACAGGAATGAATAATACACGTTTTCCTGACATATAGTAAAACATGGGAAAAGTGAATTTTGGAAAAATAAAAGAAGATCTGGTAGAGTCCTTAGAACTGCCGAAAGATTTGATGTATGGAGCTGTCCTTGTATCCATTACCGGACAGCAGGAAGTTTTAATTGAAAATTACCGCGGGATTTTAGAATATACGAATAATCATATCAGTCTGCAGACGAAAACCTGCAGACTGACCATACAAGGGAAACAGTTAGAGATCAGTTATTATACGAATCAGGAAATGAAGATCACCGGAGAAATCAAACAGATCATATATGAAAATTAGGAGGCGGCTTTGTTTCTTTCCCTGATAAAATTTTTTCATGGTTTTTTACGGATACAATTAAGCGGTTACTCACCAGAACGTTTTTTGAATTTATGCAGCAATCACAATATTTTAATCTGGGATTTAACGAACCATGGTGACGGATATGAATTTAATATCAGTATCCATGGCTACCGCCAGTTAAAGCCTTTATTAAAAAAAACCAAGACAAGACTTAAGATCGTAAAAAAAACAGGGCTTCCTTTTTTCCTGTACCGATACCGGAAACGGAAGATTTTCTTTGTGGGGATACCTGTCTGTTTTATGCTGTTAATGTATTTGACTACCTTCATCTGGCTGATCGATATCAATGGGAACTCACTGATCACAGACAGTACGATCTTAACCTATTTAGAGGAACAGGGAGCCTCTTTTGGCACGAAAAAAAAGGTGATCGACTGTGAGCAGTTAGAAGAATCTTTACGGACGGAATATCCCGATATCATCTGGGCATCTGTCAGACTAAAGGGCAGTAAGATGACGATCGATCTGCAGGAAAATCTGATCACTGGAGAAACTGACACCTCAAAACAGACTGCAAAACCGGAGGGTGCATATGATATCGTTGCCGAAAAAGATGCCATCATATCCTCGATCGTGACCAGACGCGGAACGCCAAACGTCAAAACAAAAAGTAAGGTGAAATCCGGAGATATCCTTGTTTCCAGCCGGTTAGACATCTATAACGACAGCAATGAGATCACTTCCCATGTCTATGTGACCGCAGATGCTGATATTTTCGGTCAGACCGTTTATACCTATCAGGATGCCTTTCCTCTGCAATATACCAAAAAGGTCAAAAATGGCACACAAAACAGTATTTATAGTCTTGATATCTTTTCTTATCAGATCAGGCTGCCATCGGCTTATAAAAAGAAAGAACCGTTCATCTCTTATACAGAGAGCAGACAGTTAGCGATCGCAAAAGATTATTACGTTCCGGTCACCTTAGAAAAAACGACATATTATGCCTGTGATTATCAAAAAGTCACGCTTTCAAAAGATGATGCAAAAGCGAAGGCACAGGAAAATATTTCCCTGTTTTTAAAAAAATTACAGGAAAAGGGTATTCAAATAACTGATAAAAATGTTATGATAGATTTTAAAGACAGTAAGTGCTGTATCAATGCCAGGATTACTGTCATTGAAAAAATCGGCAGATACAGACCTGCTGAGATACAAAATATATCTACTGATGAAAGGCAAAACGAAAATGAGTCTGACTGAATTGAATTTTGATATTCCACCAGAGCATATTGCAAACGTATTCGGACAGTTTGACAGTTTTATGAAAAAAATAGAACGGGCATTCCACGTAACCATTGTCCTGCGTGACGGATCGATCAAAATCTTAGGAAGCAATGCCGCAATAAAGACTGCTGCAAATGTGTTTGAACAGCTGCTAGAATTATCAAAACGCGGCAATACCATTACAGAACAGAATGTCAATTATGCCATTTCCCTTGCAATGGAGAAAGATACCTCTGCATCTGCAATCGTAGAAATTGATAAAGACTGTATCTGTCATACCGTACAGGGAAAGCCGGTAAAACCCAAGACACTTGGACAGAAGAAATATGTCGATGCCATTCGTGATAAAATGATCGTATTCGGCTGTGGCCCTGCCGGAACAGGTAAGACCTATCTTGCGATTGCCATGGCAGTCACCGCATTTAAAAACGAAGAAGTGGGACGGATCATCCTGACACGTCCGGCCATTGAAGCAGGAGAGAAGTTAGGCTTTCTGCCCGGTGACCTGCAAAGTAAGATTGATCCTTATTTAAGACCTTTATATGATGCATTATACCAGATCATGGGAGCAGAGAGTTTTGCCCGTAACATGGAAAAAGGTCTGATTGAGGTCGCTCCATTAGCTTATATGCGTGGACGTACCTTAGACAATGCATTTATCATTTTAGATGAAGCACAGAATACAACACCGGCACAAATGAAAATGTTCTTGACTAGGATCGGTTTTGGTTCAAAAGTAGTCATCACCGGAGATGCTACACAAAAGGATCTTGCTCCCGGAACAAAATCCGGCTTAGATGTTGCCCTTCGGGTGCTTCGGAAAGTAGAAGATATCGGATTATGTGAACTGACAAGCAGTGATGTTGTACGTCATCCGCTCGTACAAAAGATCGTAAAAGCATATGAAGATTACGAAACACAATTAGAAAAAAAGAAAAAAAGACAGGTGGTAAGAAAATAATGGGAGAAAAAATGCCAAAGAACCGTTTTCGTCACTATTGCGCCATTGTGCTTATGACGATTTGTCTATCCCTTCTTTTCGCATATTTAAACGGACTTATGATGGACGGAACTGTTTCTTATCTGTTTATCAATGCAGTATATTTAGCGGTTTTATTATATACCTTAGAAACTAACCGGATCCATCTTAGAATCGCTAATAATAGTTTCAACCATTATGGAATGATCGCTGTCTGTTATGGTATCTGCTGCATTGTTGTGACCGGCTGTTATTTTCTTCCGGCATTTACATTTCCGGCTGCCGGGATCGCATTATTTTTAGGAATTTGTTCTAATATCGAGATTGCCACGATAAGCAGTACGTTTTTATGCCTGATCTTATGTATGGCAACCGGAGGAAATTTCTATGAATTTGCGGCATATATCCTGCTTTTGTTTACAGGTGCACAGATGGCAAAGACCATGCAGGAAAAGAAATACCGTCTATGGGGATGTATGATCCTTACCGCAGTATCTGTTGCGGTACCCATGTTGTTTTATTATCTTTCCTATGCAGAAAGCAGATTATCCTTATTGTTCTGGAATAGTGCATTTGCAGGCTTTGTACTGATCTTATACCATATATCTGCAGACAGGCTGTATGATAAAACAGCTTATAGTAAGATTGATTTTATTGAAAAGATCTTAAAAGAAGATTATCCATTAGTACAGGATATGAAGAATTATTCCAAAGCAGAATATGTACATGCCATGAAAGTGGCTACGATTGCGAGAAAATGTGCCGCAGAGATCGGTGCAGATGAAATGATCGCAACTGCAGCCGGATTTTATTATCGTTTAGGTATTTTAGAAGGAGAGCCATTTATTGAAAATGGGATACATTTAGCCATGGAAAAATGTTTTCCTGATGCGATCATAAAGATTCTTTCAGAATATAACGGGGAAGAAAGGTTGCCCACATCGAAAGAGTCTGCTATAGTACATATGGTAGATGCCTGTTTAAAGAAGATAGAACTGCTGATGGGTAATAACCTTTCTTCTTCATGGAATCAGGATATGGTGATCTATCAGACATTAAATGAACTGTCCGCTACCGGAATCTATGATGAATCAGGACTGAGTATGAATCAGTTTTTAAAACTCCGGGAGTTATTAGTTCGTGAGGAGATTAGTTATGACAATAACGATTGAAGAAGAAACCGAAGTCACATTTACATTTGATTATTGCAAATTAGCAGAAGAAGTCATTACATTTGCCTTAGATGAGGAATCTTTTCCATATGAAGCAGAAGTGAATCTTACTTTGGTAGATAATGATGCCATCTGGGAGATCAACCGTGAATACCGCAATATTGACCGTCCTACAGATGTTTTATCATTTCCGATGCTTTCATATCAGACGGCAGGTGATTTTTCTGATATTGAAGATGATATCGAGGGGAATTTTAATCCTGACACCGGAGAAGTGCTTCTTGGCGATATCGTCATATCAATCCCAAAAGTATTTGAACAGGCGGAAGCTTATGGACATTCCGTCAGACGGGAATTTGCATTTTTAATCGTACATAGTGTATTGCATCTGTTAGGGTATGACCATATGACACCCGAAGATGCTGCATTTATGGAAAATAAACAGAAAAATATCTTAAATGCGATGAATATTTTAAGATAACAGGAGGGTAACTTATGAAACACATGAAAAAAGCAATTCTATTTGCAGCACTCTGCTGCCTGACCTTTGCAGGTTGTGGAAACAAAGACAGTAATATAGAAGATCCTGTTTCCACGGAAACGGTCGCTGCTGACACAGAACAGACTGCTGACACAGAACTGCCGACAGAAGCCACAGAAGCTGCTGTGACAGATGCAAACATGAATCCATTGACAGGTGAAGCTATGGATCCTGCACTTGCATCACAAAGACCGGTATCCTGTATGATCGGTAATACCGTAGATGCTATGCCACAGTATGGTACTTCTTATGCAGATGTTATCATTGAAGCACCGGCAGAAGGTGGTCTGACACGTCTGATGGCAATTTTTCAGGACTATGCAAATCTTCCGACGATCATGTCTGTTAGAAGCTGCCGTCATTACTATGCATATCTGTCCAATGAATTTGAAGCAATCTATGTACATTATGGACAGGCAATCTATGCAACAGAAATGTTAAAGAGCTGTGATGACTTAAACGGATTAGACGGTGATCTTGCAGATGTTACATTCTTCCGTGATAAATCCAGAAAATCTCCGCACAATGCCTATATCAATGGTGAAAGTATCGTTGCCGGAATTGAAAAGAGGGGCTATCGTACACAGCATGCTGACACTTACCAGAACCGCCTCAAATTCAACAAAACAAATACCGATATCGCAAATGGTGAAGATGCAGCCGTTGTAGCACCGGGTTACACAGTCAACAAACCTTGGTTTGTCTACAATGCAGACACAGGTCTTTATGAAAGATACCAGTACAAAGCAGCTCATGTAGATGGTGGCAATAACGAACAGCTTGCATTCAAAAATGTCATTTTCCAGGTATGCGATTACAAAGTAGAACCAGACGGAAAATACTTAGATGTCAAAACAGCTTCTTACGGTGGTACAGGAAAATATATCACAAACGGAAAAGCTATGGATATCACATGGGTAAAAGAAGTAGAAGATGGTGTCGGCAGATATTATGATGCTGATGGAAATGAACTTCTTTTAAACCCGGGTAAAACATGTATCTGTATCATCTTAAATGATGCAACAGATAAGATGGGTGTATTTGCAACAGAAGCAGATTTTGAAGCATCCAAATAAAAAATAATCTTATATGTATAAATGAGAAAAAAATGCGAATACTCTTGACTGGTGATAATTATGAAAAAAGTCAATCGTATCCGCATTTTTTTTATTCTTACAGTTTTACTTATCGTAAGCCTTTACCGGTTTATGATAACGACTCCAAAACACGCCCCGGAAGAAACAGCAACAGAACAGATCGCAGCCGAAACACAGGCAGCAGGATCAGAAACAGAAAAGAGTATCTTCACAAGCAGTACGGTGATCGATTATCAATATCTGATCGTCGAAGAAAGTGATTATCTGACCGTATATTCTGCCGATGGCACTACAGTATATGAATATACAGATATCCGCTATTCTGATCTTGACGATCATCTGCGTCATAAGATCCGCAATGGGTACTATATCAAAGACGATGCCGAATTGTTTGGTTTTTTAGAAAACTATAGCAGTTAGACGTTGAATGTTCGATTTTCTTATGCTAAAATGTTTTGCGTAAGCAAAAAAACGGTTATCGCCCATAAGAGGCTTACAGACGGTAACTATATCGAAAAGGGTGAAGAATTGAGATCGATCATCATTATCGGTGGCGGTGCCTCAGGCATGGCAGCTGCAATTGCGGCTGCCAGAAATGGCGCTGACACTGTGATTATAGAGCATAAAGACAGAGTAGGAAAAAAGATACTCTCGACTGGAAATGGAAAATGTAATTATACGAACAAAGAGCAGGGATTACGCTATTACCGAGGCGAAAACCCTGCATTTGTATTGCCTGTATTTGAGCAGTTCGGTTTTAAAGAAACCATTTCTTTCTTTAAAGAACTTGGCATTTACCCCAAAGAACGCAACGGCTATTTCTATCCGGCAAGTGAACAGGCAGCAGCCGTTTTAGATGTGTTGCGCATGGAATTACGGAGATTAGGTGTTTTCATATATACAGACTGCACACTAAAATCCATAAAAAAGAATAAAAATAAATTTACAGTTCTCACAGATCAAAAGACGTTTACGGCAGATGCCTGCATCTTTGCCTGTGGAGGAATGGCATTTCCAAAATCAGGAAGTGACGGAAGTGCCTATCCATATATAGAACAGTTTGGCCATACATTTACAGATATGGTACCTGCACTTGTACAAATGAAGGCAAAACAGTCATTTTTTAAATCGATTGCAGGAATTCGATCAGATATTTCGATCAGATTATACATAGACCGACAGTTCGTATGCGAAGACAGAGGCGAAGTCCAGCTGACAGAATATGGTATTTCCGGTATTCCATCTTTTCAGGTCAGCCGTTATGCGGCGATTGCTTTAAAACACCGGCAAAAAGTACAGGCAGTCCTTGATTTTATGCCAGCATTATCAGATATGGATCTGCAGCAGGAATTGTATACACGTTTTACATCTTTACATGGAAAAACAGCAGAAGAAGCACTGATCGGTCTGTTTCCAAAGAAACTGATCCCGCTTTTTCTAAAAGAAAACCAGATCTCATTGCATGATCCATCGGATCAGATTCCGGCAAAACAGATCAAAAATCTATCTGATTATCTAAAAAACGTAACGATCGATATTACTGATACAAAGGGTTTTGATGCTGCACAGTGCACTGCCGGAGGCATCCGTACCAAAGAGATTTATGCAGATACCTTAAAATCCCGCATTGTTTCCGGACTTTATTTTGCAGGAGAAGTCATTGATATCGATGGTATGTGTGGCGGTTATAATCTGCAATGGGCATGGTCGTCTGGCTATGTTGCCGGCACACATGCAGCATGTGATAAGCAGTAATATAATTCGTAAAATTACGGGAGTACCTAATCAAAGAAAGGGCAGATATGATACAGATTCAGCAGTTGAAGCTTCCGATCACACATTCGAAAGAAGCATTAGAAACAAAAATTTCCAAGGTATTACATATATCAAAGGAACAGATCCTTTCTTACCGGATCACAAAACAGTCTTTAGACGCAAGGAAAAAACAGGATATCCATTATGTATATACGATAGAAGCAGACACAGCCATTGACGATACCGCACTTGTAAAACGGCTGCACAATGATTCTATCCGTTATATGGAACGAAAACCATATCAGTTTTTAATTTCCGGCACGAAAAAGTTACACCATCAGCCGGTTATTGTCGGAAGTGGACCAGCCGGACTTTTCTGTGCATATATGTTAGCAGGTGCCGGCTATGCACCGATTGTCTTAGAACGTGGGAAAACCGTTGATGAACGTCAGAAAGATGTTACACTTTTCTGGAAAGACGGCATCTTAGATCCTTCTTCTAATGTACAGTTTGGAGAGGGCGGAGCCGGTACATTTTCCGATGGCAAACTAAATACGTTAGTCAAAGATACCTTTGGACGCAACCGGAAAGTACTTGAGATTTTTACTGCCCATGGCGCACCTAAGGAGATCTGCTATGAGGCAAAACCACATATCGGAACAGATATTTTAGCAAAAGTGATCCCTGCTATGCGGCAGGAGATCATATGCTTAGGTGGAAAGTTTTTATTTGAAAGCTGCATGACCGATATTCGAATTACAGATAACCGCATTTCTGCCATAGAGATTGATCATAAGACATGGATTGAAACAGATATTGTAGTCTTAGCGATCGGACACAGTGCAAGAGATACCTTTCAGATGCTTTATGACCGTAAGATACCGATGGAGGCAAAATCATTTGCCGTTGGTTTTCGGGTAGAGCACCCACAGGAAATGATCAACAAAAACCAGTACAAAGAAGCCGCAGCACTTTTACCGCCTGCTGCCTATAAAGTAACCGCAAAGGGTCTGCACGACAGAGGTGTCTATTCCTTTTGTATGTGTCCGGGCGGATATGTTGTCAATGCTTCTTCAGAGGAAAAACGTTTAGCCGTCAATGGTATGAGTTATTATAAACGTGACAGTGCAAATGCAAACAGTGCGATCATCGTATCGGTCACACCAGATGATTTTGAAGGAGATACTCCGCTTGCCGGTGTGAAATTCCAGCGGAAATTAGAAGAAACTGCCTATCGTATCGGTGATGGTGCAATTCCACAGCAGTTATACGGAGATTTTAAACGCAGACAGCTTTCCGCTTCTTATGGCAGTTTTTCTTCTGTCACCTGTGGAAATACGGCTTTTGGTGCACTGCATGATTTGTTTAAGCAGGATATCTATGAATCCTTTTTATCAGGAATGGAACAGTTTGGCAGAAAAATCTCTGGTTTTGACAGGGAAGATGCGATCCTATCCGGTGTTGAGAGCCGGACTTCTTCGCCTGTAAGAATCCATAGGGACGATACATTCCAAAGTGCCATCAAAGGACTTTATCCCTGCGGAGAGGGTGCCGGCTATGCAGGCGGTATCATGTCTGCAGCTATGGACGGCATCAAAGCAGCAGAAGCAGTTGCCTCTTTCTATCAGCCGATGATGGATTAAACTATATATATGGAAGGAAGTACAGTTTTGAACGATGAATATACACCAATGATGCAGCATTATCTGGCAACAAAAGAAGCCTATAAGGATTGTATTTTATTTTACCGCCTTGGTGACTTCTATGAAATGTTCTTTGATGATGCTAAAATCGTATCGAAAGAATTAGAACTGACCTTAACCGGAAAAAGCTGTGGAACGAAAGAACGTGCCCCGATGTGTGGTGTTCCATACCATGCAGCAGAAACCTATTTAAACCGGTTAGTCAAAAAGGGCTATAAAGTAGCAATCTGTGAACAGGTAGAAGATCCGAAAACAGCAAAGGGTATCGTAAAACGTGATGTGATCCGGATCGTAACACCCGGAACAAATACCGACAGCCAGTCTTTAGATGAATCCAAAAATAATTATATCATGTGTATCGTCTACGTTGCAGATAAATATGGAATTTCCATTGCAGATGTCAGTACCGGAGATTATTTTGTCACAGAAGTAGATACCGAACGCAAACTCTTAGATGAGATCAATAAATACAGTCCGGCAGAGATCATCTGCAATGAAGCATTTTATATGAGCGGCGTGGACTTAGATGATATTAAAAACCGCCAGAATATCTGTGTCAGTGCCCTAGAAGCATGGTATTTCAGTGACGATACCGCAGTCGGAACATTAAAAGAACATTTTAAGATACATAGTTTAGAGAGTATCGGTTTAAATGACTTTGCCTGTGGAAGTATTGCAGCAGGTTCTTTATTAAAATACCTCTATGAAACCCAGAAAAATTCTTTGGCTCACATGACTTCAATCCATCCATATGTGACCGGAAAATTTATGATCATCGACAGTTCTACAAGACGTAACCTCGAATTAGTAGAAACCCTGCGGGAAAAATCCAAACGTGGTTCCTTATTGTGGGTATTAGATAAAACGAAAACCGCCATGGGTGCACGGACTCTGCGGTCATATATCGAACAGCCGCTGATCGATAAAGCAGCGATCACAGAACGCTTAGATGCGGTCACAGAACTAAATTCCCATGCGATCACAAGAGAAGAACTGCGGGAATACTTAAATCCGATCTATGACTTAGAACGTCTGATCACCAGAGTGACGTATCAGACAGCAAATCCAAGAGATCTGATTGCTTTTAAAAATTCAATCCATATGCTGCCACCGATCAAAACGCTGTTAAATGATTTTAAAAGCCCGCTTCTTATAAAGATACAAGAGCAGTTAGATGCATTAGAAGATATCTTTGCAATGATTGAAAACGGCATTATCGAAGAACCGCCGCTTTTAATGCATGACGGCGGTATCATCAAAGAAGGGTATCACGAAGAAGTAGACCGCCTGAGGAAAGCAAAAACCGAAGGAAAACAGTGGTTAGCTGAGTTAGAAACAAAAGAACGTGAAAAAACAGGCATCAAAAACTTAAAGATCAAATTCAACAAAGTATTTGGCTATTATTTAGAAGTCACAAACTCCTATAAAGAATTAGTACCGGATTATTTTACAAGGAAACAGACCTTAGCGAATGCAGAGCGTTATATCACACCGGAATTAAAAGAATTAGAAGATGTGATCTTAGGTGCAGAAGACAAACTGACCGTGTTAGAATATGAATTATTCCGTACGATAAGGGAATCTATCGCAGCAGAAGTCGTCCGTATCCAGAAAACGGCAAAAGCTGTTGCGCATTTAGATGTTCTTGCGTCCCTCGCCTATGTGGCAGAGCAGAACCATTACTGCAGACCAAAGCTGAATGAAAATGGCACGATCGATATCAAGGGCGGCCGTCATCCGGTGGTAGAGAAAATGATCCATAATGATATGTTTATCAGCAACGATACTTATTTAGATAATCATAAGCAGAGAATATCCATTATCACAGGCCCGAACATGGCTGGAAAATCCACCTATATGCGGCAGAGTGCATTGATCGTCTTAATGGCACAGATTGGAAGCTTTGTTCCGGCTGATTCTGCCAATATCGGAATCGTAGACCGGATCTTCACAAGAGTCGGTGCGTCCGATGACCTTGCCAGCGGTCAGAGTACCTTTATGGTAGAAATGACAGAAGTAGCAAATATCTTAAGAAATGCAACGTCTGATTCCCTGCTGATCTTAGATGAGATCGGACGTGGAACAAGTACCTTTGACGGTTTGAGTATTGCATGGGCAGTTGTCGAACATATCAGCAATCCGAAACTTTTAGGCGCAAAGACTTTATTTGCAACACATTACCATGAACTGACCGAATTAGAAGGCAAATTAAATAATGTCAATAACTACTGTATTGCCGTTAAAGAAAAAGGTGATGATATCGTCTTTCTGCGTAAGATCGTACCGGGTGGTGCTGATAAGAGTTACGGTATACAGGTGGCAAAACTCGCTGGTCTTCCAGACTCTGTCCTTGAACGTGCAAAAGTGATCGTAGAAGAATTAAGTGCAAATGATATTTCGGATATTGCTAAAAATATTCAGGTCGATACAGCAGGCAAAAAGAAAAAGAATCAGTTAGACGAAGTGGATATGACACAGATGTCTTTATTTGATACCGTCAAAGATGATGATATCATTGCAGAATTAGGCAGTATAGACATCAGCCATTTGACACCGATCGAAGCGATGAATAAACTCTATGAATTACAGAACAAAGTAAAGAACCGCTGGTAAAAGGTGGATAGGAGGAAAAACCTATGGCAGAAATCGCATTATTGAATCAGGAAACGATCGATAAGATCGCAGCAGGAGAAGTGATCGAACGTCCTTCTTCTGTTGTTAAAGAACTTGTAGAAAATTCTATTGATGCCGGTGCAACTGCTGTGACCGTTGAGATCAAAGAAGGTGGTATCTCTTTGATCCGCATAACAGACAATGGTTCCGGCATAGAAAAAGAGCAGGTATCTTTAGCTTTCTTGCGCCATTCAACAAGTAAGATCCGATCCGTAGAAGATCTCCTGTCTGTTTCTTCTCTAGGTTTCAGGGGTGAAGCACTTTCTAGTATTTCAGCCGTTGCACAGGTAGAACTGATCACGAAAACCGTATCCGACATTACCGGTATCCGTTATGTCATTGAAGGATCGATAGAAAAAGAGAAAGAGGAGATCGGTGCACCGGACGGTACCACATTTTTGGTAAAAAATCTGTTTTATAATACCCCTGCAAGGAAAAAATTCTTAAAAACACCACAGACAGAAGCAGGATATATCAGTGCTTTAGTAGAACGGCTTGCCTTATCCCACCCTGATATTTCTTTTAAACTGATCGTAAATAACCAGACAAAACTGCATACTTCCGGCAATTCGAATCCCAAAGATGTGATCTATCAGATCTACGGCAGGGATATCACTTCCTCACTGATCGAATTAAATGCCAAGACAGATTTGTTTGAAGTGAGTGGTTTTATCGGAAAACCGGTGATCTCTAGGGGAAACCGGAACTTTGAGAATTATTTTATCAACGAGCGGTATATCAAAAGTTCGCTGATTGCAAAAAGTATCGAAGATGCATACAAAAACTTCCTGATGCAGCATCAGTATCCGTTCTGCGTACTATATTTTACCTTTGACGGAAAATTATTAGATGTCAATGTGCATCCAACCAAAATGGAGCTTCGTTTCAGTGAAAATGAAGGCATTTATCAGACCTTATATGACTGTATACATGAAAAACTGCTGCATCGTGACCATATCAAAGAAGTATCCTTAGAGGAGAAAAAAGAGAAAGTAATGGCAGCTGCGGTCAAAGAACGTCTGCCGGAACCATTTGAAAAGAACCGCTTAGAGAAATTAAAGCAGTCCATACGCAAAGATTCTCCTTATGAACCAAAATATCCGGATATCAGACGGACAGAACCGGTATCAAACCCTGCTGCCAAGCAGACCAAACCAAAAGATGTGTCTACGGCTGCCACGCAGACAGAACCAAAAGACATGCATACAGCTTCCACACCACAATCCCCGCTGTCTACATCTGTGCAGACAGATGCGGCATCACTGGTACAGCCAGCTGTACAAACGGCACAATATGCACCGCCAGAAGCCAGACAGCAGTATGTACAGGAAGAATTACAATACAACGGAAAATTTCTATCCGAAGCATCCAAAAAGCAGCATAAGATCATCGGGCAGGTATTTGATACCTACTGGCTGGTAGAATTTGACCAGAAACTGTTTATCATCGACCAGCATGCAGCACACGAAAAAGTGCTCTATGAAAAGACCGTCCGCTCCTTAAAAGAAAAGGAATATACCACGCAGATGATTTCCCCGCCATTGATCTTAAGTTTAGATGTGCAGGAAATACAGGCACTAGAAAAATTCAAAGAACATCTTCAAAACTTCGGATTCCTGATCGAACCGTTTGGCGGGAAGGAATATGCAGTCTGCGGTGTACCGGGCAATCTGTTTAACCTTGATGCAAAGCAGATCTTATTAGAGATTTTAGACGATGCAGATGAGATCCAGAAAGTTTCTACACCGGATCTTGTCTTAGAAAAAATTGCCTCCATGTCCTGCAAAGCAGCCGTAAAGGGCAATGATGTCCTAACAAGGGCAGAAGCAGAAGCTTTGATCTCTGAACTATTAGAACTTGAAAATCCGTATTTCTGCCCACATGGCAGACCAACGATCATTTCGATGAGCAAATATGAATTAGAGAAAAAATTCAAAAGGATTGTATGATATGAAACAGCCATTGATAATATTAACCGGTCCTACCGCAGTAGGAAAAACCGATCTTTCTGTGAAATTAGCCAAAAAGATAAACGGTTCTATTATTTCTGCAGATTCCATGCAGGTATATAAATATATGGACATTGGTTCTGCGAAGATCATGCCCGAAGAAATGCAGGGGATTCCGCATTATCTCATTGACGAACTGATGCCGGAAGAAGAATTTAATATCGTTTTGTTCCAGAAACTTGCAAAACAGTATATGCAGGAAATCTATGCACATGGCAGAATCCCAATTTTCGCTGGTGGAACGGGTTTCTATATCCAGTCCGTTTTATATGATATTGATTTTTCCAAAGAAGATGCATCTGCAGAGATCAGAAATGAATTAGAAGCCTTTGCAAAACGTGAGGGCAATCTTGCACTTCATAACCGGCTTTTATCCGTTGATCCTGTTTCTGCAAATGCCATTCATCCAAATAATGTCAAGCGTGTGATACGGGCACTTGAATTTTACCAGCTAAACGGCTATGCCATTTCAGAACATAACAAAAAAGAACGGCAGAAAAAATCCCCTTATAATTTTGCTTACTTCGTATTAAATGATGAGAGAAGCCGCCTCTATGAAAGGATCGAACAGCGGGTAGATAAGATGTTAGAGTGTGGGCTTTTAGACGAAGTAAAAAAATTAAAGGCTATGGGCTATCATAAAGATATGGTGTCCATGCAGGGACTTGGATATAAAGAACTGCTTGCCTATTTAGACGGCGAGATCACCTATGATGAAGCAGTCTATATTTTAAAACGAGATACCAGACACTTTGCAAAACGCCAGCTTACTTGGTTCCGCAGGGAAGATGACGTAATCTGGCTGAATAAAGATGAATATTCTTATCAGGAAGATCAGATTTTAGAAAAAATGATCACGATCCTAAAAGAGAAAAAAATCTTATGATCATTACCACATTTAGAAAAGAGGATATAACAGATGAGTTACAACGAAACCATGCAAAAACAATACGAGCAGTTAGGAATCTGCAGGGAAGTATATGAATTTGGCAGCAGGATAGAAGACCGCTTAAAAGAACGTTTTCAGAAATTAGATGAAACTGCTGAATTCAATCAGGCAAAAGTACTTCATGCGATGCAGGAGTTAAGAGTATCGGCAGAATGTTTTAATATGTCAAGCGGTTATGGTTACAATGACCTTGGAAGGGATACCTTAGAAGCTGTTTATGCAAAATGTTTCCATGGAGAAGATGCACTTGTACGTCCACAGATCACCTGTGGAACCCATGCGCTTGCACTTGCATTAATGTCCAACTTACGTCCGGGAGATGAACTGTTATCTCCGGTCGGAAAACCATATGACACCTTAGAAGAAGTGATCGGTATCCGCCCATCAAAAGGCTCCCTTGCCGAATATCAGATTTCTTACCGTCAGGTAGACTTATTAGCAGATGGCAGTTTTGATTACGAAGGGATAAAAAATGCGATCAACGAAAAAACAAGATTAGTAACGATCCAAAGATCCAAAGGCTATGCCGTCCGTCCGACTTTATCCGTCAAACGGATCGGTGAGCTGATTTCTTTTATCAAAGGGATCAAGCCAGATGTGATCTGCATGGTAGACAACTGCTATGGTGAATTTGTAGAAGATAAGGAGCCATTAGAAGTTGGTGCTGACATGATCGTCGGTTCCCTGATCAAAAACCTTGGCGGCGGCTTAGCCCCGATCGGCGGTTATATCGTCGGTAAAAAAGAATGTGTGGAAAATGCAGCTTACCGTCTGACTTCACCGGGACTTGGAAAAGAAGTAGGTGCGTCCCTCGGTGTGATCCAGTCCTTCTATCAGGGACTATTTTTGGCTCCGACTGTTGTAAACAGTGCCTTAAAGGGTGCGGTCTTTGCAGCAAATATCTATGAAGCATTGGGATTTGACGTGCTCCCGAACAGTACAGAGAGCAGACATGACATTATTCAGGCAGTAACTTTCCACAATCCGGATGCGATGATTGCTTTCTGCAAAGGGATTCAGGCAGCAGCCCCGGTAGATTCCTATGTAACACCGGAACCATGGGCAATGCCGGGATATGACAGTGACGTTATCATGGCAGCAGGAGCCTTTGTACAGGGTTCTTCCATAGAACTTAGTGCAGATGGACCGATCAAGCCTCCATATTCTGTTTATTTTCAGGGCGGCCTCACATGGTATCACGCAAAAACCGGTATTTTGATGTCTTTGCAAAAACTTTATGAGCAAAATCTTGTTAATAAGGATTTGATGTGTTAAAATAATATGAATGATTTTGGGACGAATATCCATAATTCTACAGGTAGAGAGTAGAAAGGATCTTTCATGTACCATCATTATACTGTAAAAGAATTACCGGAATCCGAAAAGCCGGACGAGAAATGTCTGCGCTTAGGGCCGGAATATTTATCTGACGCTGAACTGTTAGCAGTTATTATCCGTACTGGAACAGCAGGGAAAAAATCTATCGAAGTAGCACAGGAGATCTTAAACTGCAAAGAAAAGAATCTTTTGAATCTCTATCTTATGAGTCTGAAAGAATTAACAGAGATTCCGGGGATTGGGACAGTCAAGGCTGTCCAGTTAAAGTGCCTTGCAGAGATCACAAAACGCATGACAAAAGCAACAAGAGTTCACAATATCTCACTAAACAGTGCCCACTCTGTTGCAAACTACTATATGGAAGAACTCAGGCATGAGGATAGGGAAAAACTGCTGTTATGTATGTTTGATTCTAAATGTACCTTACTGCGGGATGAGGTGATCTCCATCGGAACGATCAATGCCTCGCTGATCTCGCCAAGGGAAATCTTCAAACAGGCATTTATGCATCAGGCTGTCTATATCATCCTTTTGCATAATCATCCAAGCGGGAATCCGATGCCAAGCCTTCAGGATAAAATTGTGACCAGAAAAATACAGGAATGCGGAGATTTATTAGGGATCTCTTTGTCAGATCATATTATCATAGGAGATAACCAGTATTTCAGCTTTAAAGAGAAGAATCTGTTGCATTAGCAGATGTAAATTACTATTCACAGGACATCTGCGGACGCTAACGGTCGAAGGGAGAATATAAAATAATGAACAACAATATTTATGGTATCGATTTAGGAACCTGCAATATGAAAGTGTTCTGCAAATCAACCGGTAAAATATTAAACGAGAAAAACACGATTGCAATCGTCAATAAGAACCAGCTGTATGCATATGGTGATGCAGCATATGCCATGTATGAAAAAGCACCGGAGAATATCAACGTGACTTTTCCAATCGTAAATGGTGTGATCGCTGACTTTAATAATGTACAGACGATGATCTTTGACTTTTTAGAAAAACATGTCAAAGGCAAGATCCATGGTGCCGAATATATCGTGGCTGTTCCTACAGATATCACAGAAGTAGAAAAAAAGGCATTTTTTGATTTATTCTATAAGAGCAAAGCAAAGCCTAAAAATGTCCTTCTCTGTGAAAAACCGATCGCAGATGCAGTCGGCTTAGGCTTAGATGTGAATGAACCGACAGGTGTGATGATCGTTGATATCGGTGCAGATACCACAGAGATCTCTGTGATCTCCTTAGGTGGTTTAGTGCTAAGTGATCTTTTGCATTTTGGCGGCAATCGTATTGATGAATCCATTATCAGCCATATCAAACGTACCTATAATCTTGTGATCGGTCAGAAAACTGCAAAATCCTTAAAGGAGAATTTAGGCAGCGGACTTCCGGGAAGAGAAGAGGGTATGGTCATTGTCGGCAGGGATCTTGTCAGCGGACTTCCGATTGAATTAGAAATAAATGCACAGACTGTGTATGAAGCAATTAAAGACAACTTAAATTCCATCTGCAATTCGATCAAGATGATCTTAGAGAAAACACCTCCTGAGGTAGCAAAAGACATCATCCATGCAGGTATTTATATCACAGGCGGCGGTTCTAAGATCCAGAACTTAGACGAGCTGTTCACCCAGATCACAAATATCCGTGTCAATACCTGTGAGAATCCGGAAGAATCAGTTGTCCGTGGTTTAAATAAAATTGTTTCCGATGAAAAATACAAACGTTTGACATTTAATATGAAAACAAGAATTTTGAGATAATCGAGGTATTTTATGAAACGGAAATCAAAATTTAAGATTCCATCTAAATATATACTGATGTTTTTATCTGCAGTATGCGGAATTGCAATCTATGTCAGTTTTACAATGAACCTTTCCGGTGGACCGTTAAATACCGTTGCCGGTTACGTATTTGTACCCATGCAGCGGGGAATCAACTATGTGGGAAGTTTCCTGATTGACAAAGCGGATAACCTGAAAAATCTCAAATCCGTTATGGCTGAAAATCAGGAATTAAAAGCACAGGTAGACGCACTGACATCCGAATTAAATACCATCAAACTAGAGCAGTATGAACTTGATAATCTGCGTGAGCTTTTAGCCTTAGACCAGAAATATCCAAGCTATGAGAAAGTTGCTGCTAATGTGATCAGTAAGGATACCGGCAACTGGTTTTCTGTATTTACGATCGATAAGGGCAGTAAAGATGGTATTGAAACCGATATGAATGTCATTGCCGGCAGTGGTTTAGTCGGTGTTGTCACAGATGTTGGTCCGAATTATGCAAAAGTCCGTTCGATCATCGATGATACCAGTAAAGTCAGTGGTATGCTGACAACAACTTCCGATGGCTGTATCGTGCATGGAGATTTGCAGGAAATGAATGAAAACCAGAACATCTTATTTACAGATCTGAAAGATTCTGATGACAAGGCTGCCGTAGGCGATCCTGTTGTTACATCCTATATCAGTGATAAATATGTGCAGGGTATTCTGATCGGATATATCAACACCTTAGAAGTAGATTCTAACAATCTGACGAAATCAGGTACACTAACCCCGGCAGTTGATTTTGAACATATTCAGGAAGTTTTAGTGATTTTAGATAAAAAAGACTCTGGTGAAACGAAAAAATAATGGAGGACGTTATGAAGCGTAAGATTATTGTGATCCTTACTGTTATCATCTGTTTTTTATTGCAGAGTACCATATTCAAGTTCCTTTCCTTTGCATCCATTTCGCCAAACCTTCTGATCATTGTCACATCTTCCTTTGGCTTTATGCGTGGAAAAAAAGAAGGAATGGTGATCGGATTTTTCAGCGGTCTTCTGATCGATATTTTCTATGGAAGTGTGATCGGATTGTATGCGCTGCTTTATATGTATGTAGGTTATACAAACGGACTTTTCCGAAAAATGTTTTTTCCTGAAGATATCAAACTGCCGATGATCTTAATTTCAGCAAGTGACGTGATCTGTAACCTTTTCGTTTATTTTTTCCTGTTCTTATTCCGCAGGAAGTTTGCATTTGACTATTATCTGATCCATATTATCATACCGGAATTAGTATACACGATCTTAGTAACGATCTTTTTATACTTCATTCTGCTTAAGATCAATCAGAAACTGGAAATGACAGAAAAAAGGAGTACTGGTAAATTTGTTTGATTCAATAAAAGATTTTTTAGTTAATTTCTTCAAATCCAGATTATTTGTACTGACCGTTGTCATGGTAATCCTTTTTGGAATTCTCATACAGCGGGTATTTGTGCTTCAGATCATTGATGGAGAAAAATACTTAAATACTTACACCTTAAAGATTGAAAAAGAACGGGAATTGAAAAGTACCCGCGGAAATATCTATGACAGAAATGGGAAGCTTTTAGCATACAACGAACTTGCTTATACGATTACGATCGAAGATAATGGAAGTTATGATACGACAAAAGAGAAGAATGCTTCTATCAATCATGTTTTAGAGCAGATCCTTATAAAATTAGACGCAAATGGTGATTCCATTGATAATAACTTCGATATCACAATGGAGGATGATGGTAGTTATTCTTTTAATGTGGAAGGAAAAACATTACAGCGTTTTTTAGCAGATGTATATGGCCATTCCTCCGTTGATGACCTTGATTACAACAAAAAACTTGGTTATAATGAGGCTGAAGCTACTGCCAAACAGGTCATGGACTATCTGCAGAATGATAAGAAATTTGGCATCACCGGACAATATACCGGTGATATGGCATACAGGATCACTGTCATCCGTTATGCCATGTCTGAAAACAGTTACCAGAAATATATCGCAACCACGATCGCAACGGATGTCAGCGAAGAAACAGTTGCCTATGTCAGCGAAAATGCAGATATCCTGCAAGGTGTGGAGGTTGCAGATGATACGATTCGCCGTTATGTAGACAGTAAATATTTTGCCCAGATCATCGGTTATACCGGTAAGATCTCACAGGAAGAATATGAAATTCTTTCACAGAAAAGTTCCGAATATACCTTGACAGATGTAGTCGGAAAATCCGGTATTGAACAGTATTTAGACTTGACACTTCAGGGAACAAAAGGTTCTGAAACCGTCTATGTCGATAACCTTGGTAAAGTCATTGAAACAAAAGAGCGGATCGAACCGACAGCCGGTAATAATGCTTATCTTTCAATCGATGCAGATTTGACAAAAGCAGTATATGATCTGTTAGAGCAGGAAATTGCAGGTATTGTATATGATAAGATCAAAAATGTAAAAAATTATGATGCATCTGCGGAGAGGAAAGCTTCGGATATTATCATTCCGATCGATGATGTCTATTATGCACTGATCGAGAACAATGTTCTGGATATGTCACATTTTTCCGATGACGGAGCAAGTGCATCAGAGCAGTCTGTTTATTCTGCATTTGTATCTAAACAGCAGTCTGTCCTCTCAAACATACAGTCTGAACTGGTTGCAGAAACTCCGGTAGTATTTGGCTCTTTAGACAGCGAAATGGAAGACTATGAATCTTATATCATCAATATGTTAAAAGACGAGAAGATCCTCGCCAAAGATAAGATTGATACACAGGATGATACTTATAAACAGTGGGCAGATGGCACGATCAGTTTAAAAGACTACTTAAATTATGCCATTGCCAAAAACTGGATTGATATTACGCAGTTTACCGTAGATGAAAAATATTCTGATTCCACTGAAATATATGATGCTTTACTTTCCTTTATTCAGGAAAAAGCAGCAGATGACGATGCATTTTCAAAAATCATATACAAATATATGATCCATCAGAATCTGATCGGTGGTACACAGCTTTGTCTGATCTTATACGATCAGGGCATCTTAAAATATGATGAAGCACAGGTTGCCGCATTGACATCCGGCAGTATATCGGCATATAATTTTCTACGTGAGAAGATAAAATCATTAGAGATCACACCTGCACAGCTCGCACTCGATCCATGTTCTGGTTCCTGTGTCGTAACCGACGTGAAAACCGGCGAAATACTCGCACTGGTATCTTATCCGGGTTATGACAATAACAGGCTGGCAAATACTGTAGATGCCAAATATTTTGCAAGCATCACAAATGATCTGTCGAACCCACTGTATAACTATGCTACACAGGAGCGTACTGCACCGGGTTCTACATTTAAAATGGTAGCAGCCACTGCAGGACTTGCTGAACATGTCATAGATACGACAACACAGATCTTAGACGAAAGACAGTTCACCCGTTTAGAAGAAAATGGTCCAAAGTGCTGGATCTATCCTTCCAGCCATGGTCTGATCAATGTATCTGAAGCAATACGGGATTCGTGTAACTATTTCTTTTATGAAGTCGGTTACCGTTTGAGCATGAATAATAATGTCTATAATGAGAAAAAAGGTATTGAAACCATTCAGAAATATGCATCTATGTATGGTCTGAATGATACAACCGGAATCGAGATACCGGAAAATACCCCACAGGTAGCTGATGAATACCCGATCACCGCATCGATCGGACAGAGTAATAATAACTATACTACAACACAGCTTGCACGTTATGTAACGGCTGTTGCCAATAAAGGAACTGTATACAATGAAACCCTGCTCAAAGAGATCCGTAGTTCGGATGATGAAGTCTTAGAAACCTTTGCTCCGACTGTAAAGAATACTGTTGACGTATTAAACGCAGAACAATGGGATGCCATCCATTCCGGTATGCGTATGGTTGTTGAGAATTTAAGTGTATTTAAGGATTTCCCGGTTGCCGTTGCCGGAAAAACAGGTACAGCACAGCAGGTAACTACCCGTGCAAACCATGCATTGTTTGTCGGATTTGCACCATATGATAATCCGCAGATCTCTGTTGTGACCAGAATTGCTTATGGTTATACCTCGCATAATGCAGCAGATGTATCAAAGGATATTTTGTCATATTATTTCAAAGAGCAGAGTGCAGAAGAATTACTTAACGGACAGGCTAAAAATGTAAATGGCAGTTCAAACACCTTTACAGACTAATTAATGTAGTAACAGGAGGTCAATATGTCACAACCGGTCATTATCAAAAGCAATAAATATGGCATAAATCTTATCTTAGATCCAGATGTTCCTTTTCAGGAACTGCTTAGATGTATCGCAGATAAGTTTTTAGAATCTGAAAAGTTTTTCAAAAATGCCCGTATGGCAATCTCTTTTGAAGGCAGACAGCTTTCAGAAGCCGAAGAGTGCCAGATCTTAGATAGCATAGCACAAAAGACAAGTATTCACATTGCCTGCATCATCGACAATGATGAAGTCAGGGAACAGTATACAAAGCAGAAGTTAGACGAATGCCTATCGGCAGAATCCGGAAATGTCGGACGTTTTTATAAAGGAACACTCCGTTCCGGACAGGTATTAGAATGTGAAACAAGTATCATCATTATCGGAGATGTAAATCCGGGAGCAAAGATATTATCTACCGGAAATATTGTGATCTTAGGTGCATTAAAAGGAACTGCTTATGCAGGCGCCTCGGGAAATGAAGCATGTTTTGTAGCAGCCTTAGACATGAATCCGGTTCAGATAAAAATAGGTAATATTATTGGCAGAAGTGAAGATAAGGGCATTCTTGCTTCCATACGAGAACGCAAAAAAGTAGCAGCAGAACCACAGGTAGCTACCATATCAGATGGTCATATCCTGATCGAGCCAATTACGAAAAATACATTTAATAATATTTAATTTTCAGGAGGATTTGAAACATGAGTGAAGTAATTGTAATTACATCTGGTAAAGGCGGCGTTGGTAAGACAACCACAACTGCTAATGTTGGTACCGGATTAGCACAGCTTAACAAGAAAGTTGTATTGATCGATACAGATATAGGACTTAGAAACTTAGATGTTGTTATGGGACTTGAAAACAGGATTGTCTACAACTTGGTTGATGTTATAGAAGGCAACTGCCGCATCAAACAGGCATTGATTAAAGATAAGAAATATCCGAATCTTGCATTACTGCCTTCTGCACAGACAAGAGATAAGACTTCCGTTACACCGGAACAGATGAAAAAACTAACAGATGAGTTGCGGGAAGAGTTTGATTACATACTCTTAGACTGTCCGGCAGGCATTGAACAGGGATTCCAGAATGCCATTGCAGGTGCTGACCGTGCATTAGTTGTCACAACACCGGAAGTATCTGCAATCCGTGATGCTGACAGGATCATCGGTCTGTTAGAAGCAAATGAGATCAAACAGACACAGCTTATCGTCAACCGTCTGCGTATGGATATGGTAAAACGCGGCGATATGATGACAGTAGAAGATGTATGTGAGATCTTAGCAATCAATCTGATCGGTGTTGTACCAGATGATGAACAGATTGTAATTTCTACTAATCAGGGTGAACCGCTTGTAGGTTCCGATGCTTTAGCAGGAAAAGCTTATGCTAACATCTGTAGAAGGATCATTGGTGAAGAAGTTCCATTCTTGGATTTAGAGAAAAAGGCAAATGTATTTGCAAAACTTGCAAGCCTGTTCAAATAAGATGGATCGTAGGAGGATAAAATGTCATTAGCGGACTTTTTTAGGAAAAAAAGCTCCGGTGATGTAGCGAAAGACCGCTTAAAATTTGTATTGGTATCTGATCGTGCAAATTGTTCACCGGAAGTTATGGAAAAAATTAAAAATGATATTATTCAGGTAATATCAAAATACATGGAGATTGATGCAGAAGGACTTGATATTCAGATCACACAGACAGAATCTGAAACAGATAATGGAACAGTACCTGCATTATATGCAAATATTCCGATCAAGGAACTACATCATTCTACCAGAAAATAAAAAGGTGATAGGACAAACTATTTATGCTGAAACAATATAAATTGAAAAATTACAATTTCAGATTAGTGCTGTATGTCATTGCCCTCACGTTTGTTGGCATTCTTGTCATCGGAAGTGCAAAGGAATCTGTACAGAATAAACAGATCTTAGGTCTGTTTCTGGGGATCATTGCAATGATTACCGTTTCCATGATGGACTATTCCTTTTTGCTCCGTTTTAGCTGGATCTTTTATATATTTAATATTTTATTATTAGTACTTGTAAAGTTAATGGGAGAAGATGCAGGCGGTGCTACCAGATGGGTGGAAATAGCAGGTATCCGTTTCCAGCCATCTGAACTTTCAAAGATCATCATTATTTTGTTTTTTGCATATTTTTTTATGAAGCATCAGGAAAATCTAAATACCATAAGGGTTTTAGCCGCATCATTTATACTGATCGGTATACCGTTAATTCTGATCAAAGCACAGCCGGATCTTTCAACAACGATCGTAACCGCACTGCTCTTTGTTTCACTTTTGTTTATTGCCGGCTTGAATTACAAGATCGTGCTTAGTGTATTAGCCATCAGCATTCCGGCAGGACTTTTATTTATCAGCCTGATCTTACAGCCGGATCAAAAGATCTTAGATCCTTATCAATATAGACGTATTATGGCATGGTTAGAACCTGAAAAATATGCAGATGCCGCATACCAGCAGTTAAACTCCAAAATGGCGATCGGTTCCGGTATGTTATGGGGAAAAGGTCTGAATAACAGCCAGATCACTTCTGTAAAAAACGGTAACTTTATTTCTGAACCGCAGACCGATTTTATTTTTGCAATCGTCGGGGAAGAATTAGGATTTGTTGGTTCTGTAATCGTTATTTTGTTGTTGCTTTTTATTGTTTTGGAGTGTATATTTATGGCTAGAAAAGCAAAAGATTTGTCAGGAAAACTCATTTGCTGCGGTATGGCATCTTTAGTTGGTTTTCAGGGATTTGTCAATATCTGCGTTGCAACAGGTCTAATGCCAAACACCGGATTACCACTTCCATTCGTCAGTTATGGGCTGACCTCTTTGATTTCTTTATTTATGGGCATTGGCTTTGTCCTGAATGTAGGTTTGCAACCTAGAAAATACGGAATGGGGGACACATAATGAATATTGGTTTAATCGCACACGATTCAAAAAAGAAACTGATGCAGAATTTCTGCATTGCTTATCGTGGAATACTTTGTAAAAATGAATTATTTGCAACTGGAACTACAGGACGTCTGATCGAGGAAGTAGCGAATCTCTCTGTGCATAAATATTTAGCGGGACATTTAGGCGGTGCACAGCAGCTTGGTGCACAAATTGAACATAATGAAATGGATCTTGTGATCTTTTTACGTGACCCGCTGACACCTAAATCACATGAACCGGATGTCAACAGCGTTGTACGGTTATGTGATACGCATAATATTCCTCTTGCAACAAACCTTGCAACCGCAGAGTTGTTGATCAAATCATTAGACAGAGGAGATTTAGAGTGGCGTGAAATGTATAAATAAAAAAAATATCTGTTTATTATTACTGCTTTGTACGCTGATATTTTCTGGCTGTGGCAAGACTGTAGAGAGTGTGACATTCTCCAATGCATATGATATCTATGAAACATCGAAAAAATATCAGCTGATCTCTACAGAAGATACTTCGCTGCATGGGGCATTGCCATATTTTGCATCAAATAATTGTGTTTCCGATGGTAAGGATCTAGGCACAGATAGCACCTCTTCTTATGTTGCCGGTGCTTCAGGTGTATTTAACCTTACAACAAAAGATGTTCTCTATGCCCAAAATATTTATGCCAAAATGTATCCGGCAAGTACGACGAAGATCTTAACCGCATATGTTGCCTTAAAATATGGTGATCTAAACGGTATATATACAGTCAGTGAGAACGCAGCTGATCAAGCGAGTGATTCTTCGGTCTGTAATCTGAAAGCAGGAGAACAGCTTTCCTTACAGCAGTTATTGTATGGCCTGCTTCTCCGAAGTGGAAATGATGCAGCGATCGTTATTGCAGAAGGAATATCCGGTGATGTTTCCTCATTTGCAGAATTGATGAATAAAGAAGCGAAAATGCTTGGTGCAACAGATTCCCATTTTGTCAATGCAAACGGTCTTCAGGATGAAAACCATTATACGACAGTTTATGATCTGTATCTGATCTTTCAGGCTGCGATACAAAATCCTACATTTGTTGACATCATACATACTACTGAATATACGGTAGATTATTTAGATCCAAACGGTATGTCGATCCAGCAGGTATGGACTAGCACAAATAAATATCTGATGGGAACAGAAACTGCACCTGATGGGATTACTGTGATCGGAGGCAAGACCGGTACGACAAATGATGCTGGTTACTGTTTGGTATTGCTTAGCAATAATGCCGCAGGAGATCAGATTGTTTCAATTGTTATGAAAGCAGACTGCAGGAACAATTTATATTATTATATGAATGAGTTGTTACGGCAGGCATAAATTACAGAGAACAGTTCACAGAAATCCTGTGAACTGTTATTTATTTTGTCACAATTATACGGATTTATAGTTGAATTTTCGCTCAATTTCTAATATAATATAGTTATTAAACAGAAAGGATCACATATCCTTTCACAGACAGAAAACAGGAGGAAATTGCTATGGTTCAAATTATTGCAGGGGAAAAAGGAAAAGGAAAGACAAAATATCTCTTAGAGAAAGTCAATGCAGCTGTAGCAGCAGCAAATGGTAATATCGTATATCTTGATAAGAGCCGGAAACATATGTATGAACTGAATAATAAAGTCCGTCTGGTCAATGCAACAGATTATCCGCTTACGAATTGTGATGAATTTATGGGATTTATTTGTGGAATCATCTCTCAGGATAATGATTTAGAAGAATTATATTTAGACAGTTTCCTCACGATCGCAAATGTAAAAGATGGTGAGATCTGCTACGCTATCGAGAAATTAGATATAATCAGTGAAAAATATAACATCAAGATCGTACTTAGTATTTCTAAGAATGAAGCAGATCTTCCTGAATGTGCAAAAGAGAAGATTGTGATTTCCCTGTAAGTATAAGATCGTACATACAAATGAGCCTTCAGGAGGAAGATTCCTGAAGGCTTTTTCTAAATGAATATCTGTTATGCCTGATCGATGCTTCGGATTCTTCCATAAGCACTTAACAGATATAGTCCACTGATTCCGACAAGTGCATAGATGATCCGTGAAAGCCATGACATATCACCGAACAGAAATGCAACTAAGTCAAACCGGAAGAATCCGATCAGTCCCCAGTTAACCGCACCAATGATGACTAATGTCAGTAATGTATAATCTAAGCCTTTTGAATTCATAAATCATACCTCCTTTTTCTTCAATTAGTATTCCTGCATAAAATAATCTTATACAGGCAGTATTCTTTTTCAAATTTTTTCCAGTTGTGCTTTATAGGATTGTTTTCTAACCCAAATGATGGTACAATAGAATTTAAGATTGAAACAATAAGGCGGTATCATTGTGGCAAAGAACAAAAAAATAGTTCGTTATCGAAAACCTTTTCATCTGAATATCGGATTGATCATTTTTGGAATCATCTTTATATATATGATGTTTTATGTATTTTCCTATTTTACATCGACACATACCTCTGTATATGAAGTCATTCATGGAACAATTGCGATCAATAATTCGTATACCGGACTTGCTTTACGCAGTGAAACCATTGTTCCTTCTGATTATGCGGGAGATATTAATTATTATGTAAAAGATGCCTCCAAAGTAGGCGCAAATGATCTGATCTATTCTGTTGATACAGATGGTTCAATATCTAAACAGATCAATTCTGCCAATGAAGATGCCTCGTTTTTATCAAAAGAAAACCTTGATAAACTCCAGAACAGTATCTCAGATTACTCCACAAGCTACCAGAGTGAATCTTTTTATGAAGTATATACTTTTAAAAATGATTTAAATGCAGAATTATCAGAAATTCTAAGCGTCAGTGCGTTAAATTCGATTACGGATTCTGTCGCAGCTGCAGAGAGTAATGCCACCTTCCATAAAGGAAATGCGATTCGTGACGGCGTTGTCGTCTACTACACAGATGGTTTTGAATCTGTAACAACAAAGGACTTCACATCTGCTATGTTTGACGAATCCCTGTATTCAAAAGTCAATCTAAAAGACCGGACAACGATCAATGCTAATGATGCAGCATACAAACTGATCACAGATGAAAATTGGAATCTGATCATACCAGTCACCGAAGATACAAACCGGCAGCTTTTAGATGCAAAAACAGTGCGTATAAAATTCAAAAAAGATAATACGATAGTGCGTGTTCCTTTTTCTACAGTAGAAAAAGATGGTGTGACATATCTTATCTTAAACTTGTCAAATTCCATGATCCGTTTTGCGAGCGACCGCTATATCGAAGTAGAAATATTATTTGACGAAGAAACAGGACTTAAAATTCCTAATTCTGCCATTTCTAAAAAGGATTTCTTCACTGTACCGATGGAATACTTCCAAAAAGGGAACAATTCCAGCCAGAATGGGATCATGATAAGAAAAACAAGCAAAAATGGCAAAACTGTAGATACTTTTATCACACCAAATATTTACTTTGCAACCGAATATGAGTATTATATTGATGGTGAAGAAATCGATGATGGTGACATTGTTTTAAAACCTAACTCAAGTGATACTTATACGATACATGATACTGCCAAGTTAGAAGGCATCTATTGTATCAATAAAGGCTATGCTGTATTTAAGCAGATCGATATTATCTATCAGAATGCCGAATATTCCATTATCAGAAACGGGACAGACTATGGTGTTTCATTATATGACCATATTGCATTAGATGGTAATACCATTATAGAAAATGCGATCATCAATGAATAAAAAAAGAGGTAAAGATATGTTAGCAGAAAATCTAAAACATGTAGAAGACAATATCCAGACAGCCTGTGACAAATGCGGGCGCAAGAGAGAAGAAGTAACTTTAATCGCAGTCAGCAAGACCAAACCGGTATCGATGCTTTCTGAAATCTATGACTGCGGTATCCGTGATTTTGGAGAAAATAAAGTACAGGAGATCTGTGAAAAACGTGAACAGCTTCCGGCAGATATCCACTGGCACATGATCGGACATTTACAGCGTAACAAAGTAAAATATATTGTACCCGATGTAGAACTGATCCATTCTGTTGATACCTATCGTCTTGCAGAAGAAATCAATATTCAGGCAAAAAAAATCAACCGTATCGTTCCGATCTTAATCGAAGTAAATGCCGCAAATGAAGAATCAAAGTTTGGCATTGCGCCGGAAGAAACCTTACAGTTAGTACAGGAAATTGCAAAATTAGACAACATCACGATCAAAGGTCTTATGACAATTGCTCCATATACTGAAAATCCGGAAGAAAACAGACCTTATTTCAAAAAAATCAAGGAATTATCTGTTGACATCGCAAAAGAAAACATTGATAATGTATCTATGGATATGCTCTCAATGGGTATGACAGGCGATTACATGGTCGCTATTGAAGAAGGTGCCACTCTTGTACGTGTTGGGACAGGCATTTTCGGAGCAAGAAATTACAATAAATAGTTAGGAGATTTACTTTCATGGGAGTACTTGATAAATTTTTAGATGTTATGCGTTTGAATCCAGAAGATGAGGACGATGATTTTTACGATGATGATTTTTATGATGACGAACCACCTGTCACCAGAAAAAGTTCCCGCAAGGACAAAAATGATGATTATGACGAATCACATTCTATAAAAGAAAAACCGGCAAAACAGGCACAGAAGATTACACCTATGCGTCCTGCAAAAAGGCAAAGTGCAGGCGGTATGGAAGTATGTGTGATCAAACCAACCTCCGTAGAAGATGCAAGAGAAATTGCAGAAACTTTACTATCTAACCGTGCAGTTGTATTAAATGTAGAAGGATTAGATGTTGAAATTGCCCAGCGTATCATAGATTTTACATCTGGTTCCTGCTTTGCAATCAGCGGTAATCTACAGAAAGTTTCTAATTACATATTTATTATCACACCTGCATCGGTCGATATTTCAGGAGATGTTCCAAATCTGCTTGACTCTTTGAATTCTTCTGGACTGCATTTGGATTTATAAAGGAGTATTATGGAGCATCAGGATGAGCTTCTTCTAAAGAAGCGATTCATAGATCTGTCAAGATCAGCTAACCGCAAAAATATTGTTACATTCAGTAACTTTTTAAATCTTAATGAATTAAATCTGTTTCATCAGGTCAAAGCCGATATGGAAACTGCCTGTCAGCTTTCCGGTGGATATGAGAATGCAGAGCGTCAGATGATAGCCTTTATCCCTGATGCTCTTTATTATGACTGGGATTTTCCAATCGTATGCCTGCACTTTACACCTGCTTATCCAAAATATGCCGAAGAATTGACGCATCGGGATGTTTTAGGTGCTTTAATGAATCTTGGCATTGAGCGGGCAAAAATTGGAGATATCCGCTTAGACCCTACCGATTATTATGTCTTTGCATCAGAAAGTATTTCTGATTATATTTTAGATAGCCTTGCGCAGATCCGTCATACGATCATTCGTGGAGAAGTGGCAGATACCGCTTCTTTACATATTGAGCAGAAATATTCCATTTTAGAAGGCGTTGTTGCTTCTGACCGGCTTGATAATGTGATCGCATTTATCACCAAAAGATCCAGGAGTCAGAGCGTTCTTTTGATCCAGTCACAGAAAGTTTTTGTCAATGAACGGATTGTCTCTTCCAATGCGTATGACTGCAAATCCGGTGATGTGATCTCCATTCGCGGTTTTGGAAAATTTATCTATGAGGGCAGCAGTGGAGAAACCAGAAAAGGACGTACGAAAATCACAGTAAAAAAATATATTTAACAAGGAGAATTGACATGTCAAAAGCAATTACCGTTTCCTATGAAGGAAATCCATGTTATGAGATTGTATTAGAACAGAATTTTGAGCAGCTGATAGGAGAAATCAAAAAAATCGGTTATACTCCTGATCAGAAAATCTGCATTGTTACCGATTCTAATCTTGGCAGACTGCATTTAGCAGAAATAGAAAAGATTTTTAAATCCTATTTCCATACTGTTAGCTCTTTTTGCTTCCCTGCCGGCGAGCAGAGTAAAAATCTGGATACTGTTCAAAAATTATATCAGGATTTGATAATCAATCATTTTGACCGCCACGACATCATGATTGCTTTTGGTGGAGGAGTTGTTGGTGATCTGACAGGTTTTACGGCTGCTACTTATCTAAGAGGCATTGATTTTATCCAGATCCCGACATCATTATTATCACAGGTAGACAGCAGTATCGGTGGCAAAACCGGTGTAGACTTTTCACAGTATAAAAATATGGTTGGTGCTTTCTATCAGCCAAAACTTGTCTATATGAACCTTTCCCTGTTACAGACACTTCCAAAAGAACAGTTTGTATCTGGTATGGGTGAGATATTAAAACATGGTTTAATTAAATCAGCATCTTATTTTTCATGGATGAAGGAGCATTATACAGCAATATTGGCATTAGAGCCAGATGTGATTGAAGAAATGGTTTACCAGAGCTGTCTGATTAAGCGGGATGTCGTTGAACGTGATCCGAAGGAAAAAGGCGAACGGGCATTGCTTAATTTCGGTCATACGATTGGTCATGCAGTTGAAAAGCTGTCTGACTTTCATTTATACCATGGACAGTGTGTCAGTATTGGAATGGCTGCCGCATGTCACATTTCTAAAGAAGCCGGTAATATCACAGATACAGAATGCGAAGATATCTTAAATACCTTTACACAGTTTGGTCTGCCGATTTCTGCAGAACAGTTAAAAGCAGAAGATATCTTATCCATCAGTAAATCCGATAAAAAAATGGTTGCCGGCAAGATCAAATTCATTTTATTAAGATCCATTGGTGATGCTTACATTGAACAGGATTTAACAGATGATCAGATCTTAGATGGAATCCATTCCATTATCCATGCTTAAAAATGATTGAAGAATAGAGGTGCATATACAATGAATCAAATGTCTGCTAGACATATCAAACAGCTTGTTGTTGGACTACTGTCTGCGATCCTGTTGATCGTATTAGATCAGGTCACAAAACATTTGGCTGTATTACATTTAAAAAAAGCTTCTTCGTTTTCCCTGATACCGGAAGTGTTTGAATTATCCTATTTAGAAAATCATGGAGCTGCTTTTGGAATATTACAAGGGCAGAAGACATTTTTTGTCACAATGACAGTGATCGTTTTGATCATTTTGATTTTTTTATATATACGTATTCCTGATACAAAACGTTATACCTATATGCGTCTGATCCTGATTCTTTTAATTTCAGGTGCGATCGGCAATTTTATAGACAGATGCCTGTATAATTACGTGATCGATTTCTTTTATTTAAAACTGATCGATTTTCCTGTATTTAATGTGGCAGATATCTATGTGACGACAGCCGCAGTTCTTCTGATACTTTTATTTATTTTCTATTATAAAGAAGAAGACATTGATCTACTGATACAAAAACTTCAATTCTGGAAAAAGAAAGAGCACTGATCATGGAAGAACAATATACATTAGTGACAGAAACAGGGATCAATGGTATCCGTTTAGATAAATATTTGTCTGACAGACTGCCAGATGCTATCACACGTTCATTTCTTCAAAAACTGATCAAAGAAGAACAGGTGACTGTTGATGGCAAATTACAAAAAGCCAATTACAAATTAAAACCAGAACAGACAATACAGATTACGATACCGCCGGCAGAAGAAACAGCGATTCTTCCGGAAGATATTCCACTTGATATTTTATACGAGGATAATGACCTTCTCATTGTCAACAAGCCAAAAGATATGGTGGTTCATCCATCTGCCGGACATTATACCGGCACTTTAGTCAATGCAATCATGTTTCACTGTAAAGAAAGCCTTTCCGGTATCAATGGAGAAATCCGTCCCGGTATTGTACATCGTATTGATAAAGATACGACCGGTTCGCTTATCATCTGTAAAAATGACGAAAGCCATTTAAAGATCGCAGAGCAGATCAAAGAACACTCTGTAAAGCGGATTTATCGTGGAATTGTATCCGGAACCTTGAAAGAGTCCGAGGGGACAGTAGAAGGTAATATCGGAAGACATCCCATCGACCGCAAAAAGATGGCACTCGTTACAAAGGGTGGGAAACCTGCCATTACACATTATAGAGTGCTTGAGCAGTTTAAGAATGCCGCTTATATGGAATTCCGCCTAGAAACCGGCAGAACGCACCAGATTCGTGTCCATATGGCTAGTATCGGACATCCGCTGCTTGGTGATACTGTCTATGGAAATGCAAAAAATCCATATAAATTAAATGGTCAGACGCTGCATGCCATGACGATCGGCTTTATACATCCGACAACAGGAGAGTACTTAGAAGTATCTGCGCCTATACCGGAATATTTTAATGCTTTAATCAAAAAATTGCGCTAAAATTTTTCATTTGTCTATACTTTTCAGAAAAAATGACTTATAATATATACTATAATAAGAAAAGTAAAGGTGGGATTTACATGAATAATCATATTTATACAATCGGTAGAGAATTTGGCAGCGGCGGTAAAGATGTTGGTGTTGCACTTGCAAAACGATTAGGTGTGAAATGTTACGACAAAGAATTATTAGCAGAAGCTGCAAAAGAAAGCGGTTTTTGTGCTGAAATCTTTGAAAACCATGATGAAAAACCAACCAACAGTTTTTTATATTCTTTAGTCATGGATACATATTCTTTTGGTGGTTATTCTTCAGCACCATTTTTAGATATGCCATTGAACCACAAAGTATTCTTAGCACAGTTCGATGCGATCAAAAAAATCGCCGAAAAAGAACCTTGTGTCATTGTCGGCAGATTTGCAGATTATGCTTTAGCAGACAATGAGAACTGTCTGAACATATTTATCCATGCAGATTTAGACTACCGTATTGCAAGGGTTTCTAAAAATCTTGATCTGACAGCTAACAAAGCTAAAGATGCCATTGTAAAAGCTGATAAACAACGTGCAAGTTACTATAACTATTATACCAGCAAAAAATGGGGAGATTCTAAAAGCTATCATCTGACTTTAGACAGCAGCCGTATCGGTATTGAAGGTTGTGTTGATCTGATCTTAACTTACCGTGAACATATGAATAAAATGAAAAAATAAATTTCAGTTATCATTAGAGTTCGCAAGATTTACAAAAGTAAGAGCGTACCAACTATTCGCAAAAGACAAGTTTAACGAATAGTTGGTGTGCTCTTTACATGAGATGACTTATATTACATCAATTCCTTTGAATCTAACATAATTGTAAACGGTCCATCATTCTCTAACTCAATCTTCATATCTGCCCCAAATATACCTCTTTCTACGATGATTCCGGTCTTTTTACATTCCGAGATGATATATTCATACAGTTCATTTGCATATGCCGGCGCACCTGCATGAACAAACGAAGGACGATTTCCTTTTTTACAATCTGCATACAATGTAAACTGAGATACTAATAACAGACTTCCGTTTACATCTTTTAATGCAAGATTGGTCTTTCCATCTGCATCTTCAAAAATCCGAAGACCGGTCATTTTGCGGATCAGTTTATCTGCAATCTCTTTTGTATCTTCATTTGCAATGCCGATAAAAACCAGAAACCCCTTTTGTATCTGTCCTGTTATATTATGATCTACGGTAACCTTTGCTTGGTTGACTCTTTGTATTAAAAAACGCATATTCTTAAATTCTCCTTAATCCTTGGTATTTGAATTTCCATCATGCACTGGCTAAAACACCGCACCATGGTACAATCATGAAAAATTATAGCATACTTTTTTCTATTTTTTAATACTTCAAAAAATTATTTTGAATTTTGAATTATTTTCAAAAAATGATTGCAATATCCTATAAAAATATGTATAATATAAAAGTGTGGTTGACACATGCCGATATGGCTCAGTTGGTAGAGCAACGCATTCGTAATGCGTAGGTCGTCGGTTCGAGTCCGACTATCGGCTTATCTGATAAAGATACCGTAGCATATATATGTTATGGTATTTTTTTGTTGTATAGCAAAAGCAGGCTGACTTTCTGTATCCTTCCCGTTTACTCTACTAGAGCAGATTAGGAACTTTCATTCATTAGTGATGCGCACCACAAGATGCATATAAAAAATGGAAGAATCCATAATACAGATTCTTCCATTTTTTATAAAATTCTATTATTGTTCTTACCTGCTTTACTAGGCATAACTTCTCAAATCATCTACGATCGCATAAATAGATTCTAACAGACGATGGAACTCTGCCATAGCTGCTACCGCTTCTGCGGATGTTTCTACACCTGCAGTTGAACTTGCTGCAACTTCCTCACTGGCTGCGGAAAGCTGACTTATATTTTCAGCGATCACGTTTGTACTATTGATGATCTCCTGCATCATCTGTTCCGTTCTCTCAATGATCTCTGTTAATCCACGTACTTCTTCATCAATCTTTAAGAATTTCTCCTGACTGGTATCGATCATCTCATTTTGCTGTTCTAAGGAAACAATCGTATCTGATACATTCTTGCTTGCACTGTCTGCAAACACATTTAATTCCTGAATGATATCTGTAATCTTGTTACTGGCATCTTTTGTTTCTTCCGATAAGGTACGGATCTCTTCTGCTACAACTGCAAATCCCTTTCCAGCCTCTCCTGCTCTTGCTGCTTCGATTGAAGCATTTAATGCTAACAGGTTTGTCTGGGAAGAAATGCTTAAGATGGCACCAACGATATCCTGTACTTCTACGACTTTACTGGTAAGCTGTTTCGTACTTTCTACGGTTACCCTGCTGGCTTCTTTTACATTTTCTGCCTGTGTCTTTAACTGACGGATCAGTCCGACACCTTCGGATACATTTTCGATCGTCCGCTTCGATGCTTCGATCATTCTGCCAGTTTCCTGTTCTACCGTATCGGAACGCTCCTGAATCTCAGAGCACATCATTGCCTGATGCTGGATAGACTCTGCGGTACTTTCGGTACTGTTTGCAATATCATTCATCGATGAATTGCTCGTATCAATACTCTCTGCCACTTTTGCTATAGAAGTCTTACTCTCGTCAAAATGTTTGATCAGATTATCTGCTACCAACAGCATATTCTTAGAACTTTCCTGATCTTTTTCAACTACAGTCCGGATCGTCTGGATATTCTCATGGTCAAACTGATGTAACAGCCGGACTGCCATAATAGAGCTAAAGGATGACATACCCATTGCTATCACAGAAATGACAACCTCATCTATACTGATATTTCCACTGCTTAGAAATCTAACAATACGGATGATCATAGGAATGATAAAGATCAGATTTACTCCGATTATGATCTTTTGATTCAGATAGATCATACAGATCAACATGATTGGAAAAGCATTTGCATATGTGTAATAAGATGTTCCAACGATCATATTAACTGCAAAAGATATTCCCATTGTTGACAGCATGATAATCGCACCTGTCTTCGTATCTCCTTTGGTAAAAAAAGTGACCAATACTACAATAAAGCATACAATATTGAGTATAAGCTGAAAATAAGTTGCACCGATGCCTTTCCCTTCTAAAATTACTCCCACCATCATAAATACCATATAACCTAATAAAATCAGGATTACCGGTAAAGCATGACGGTTCGCTCTGCGATATTGTTCATTTGTCATAAAAAACTCCCTTCTTTCGTATCATATATTATCATTATAGTACTATTCTTATCATAATACAATGTTTTTGTCAGCATAAGCTAAGCAAAATCAAACAAGGATAACTGATTAGACTCCGGCAGATCGCCCAAGATTCCCATATCCCCCATTAGGTCGATAACAGTCTTACTCACTTTTGTCCGCTGTCTGAAATCATCTTTCGATAAGAAAATTCCGTCCTTTGCTGCTTCAACGACAGCTTCTGCGGCTTTTTCGCCAAGTCCTTCGATCGTACTTAGTGCAGGCATTAACTTGCCGTCGATGATCTGGAAATGTGTTGCTTTCGCTGTATAAATGTCGAGCGGTAAAAACTCATACCCTCTTGCATACATTTCCTGTACGATACGCATATCGCGGTAAGTATCCTGTTCTTTTTTGGAAAGCTTGTCTTTGCGTTTTTCATAATCACGCATAAAATAATTTAAACGTTCTTCTCCCTGACACATCAGTTCATAGTTAAATCCTGTCGCACGTATGCTAAAATACGCCGCATAATATGCCAATGGATAGAACACTTTACAGTAAGCAATACGCCATGCCATCATAACGTATGCAGCCGCATGTGCCTTCGGGAACATATATTTGATCTTTTTACAAGACCAGATATACCAGTCCGGTACTCCATGGGAAGTCATTTCTTCGATCCATTCGTCTTTTAATCCTTTTCCTTTTCGGACGGATTCCATGATCGTAAAGGATAACTCACTGTCTAATCCCATATGGATCAGATAAGTCATGATATCATCACGCGTACAGATTGCAGTAGAGATCGTAGCTTTTCCTTCTTCGATCAATGTCTGTGCATTTCCCAACCATACATCCGTACCATGAGAAAGCCCTGAAATACGGATCAGATCAGAAAATTCCTGCGGTTTTGCATCAATAACCATCTGCATGGCAAAATCTGTACCAAATTCAGGGATTCCAAGTGCTCCAAGCGGACAGCCGTTTAAATCTTCCGGCGTAACACCTAAGGCACTGGTATTTTTAAACAAAGACATGACTGATACATCATCCAATGGGATGCTCTGCGGATCAAGTCCTGTAAGATCCTGTAACATACGGATCATGGTCGGATCATCGTGTCCGAGTATATCAAGTTTTAACAGATTGTGGTCGATCGAATGATAATCAAAATGTGTGGTAACGGTACTTGTTGTCATATCATTTGCCGGATGCTGTACCGGTGTAAAGGAATCAATATCTTCTCCTACCGGAAGTACGATGATTCCACCCGGATGCTGTCCGGTTGTCTTTCTGACACCGACACAGCCCTGTACGATACGGTCAACCTCACAGTTTCTCTTGTGGATTCCACGTTCTTCAAAATAATTTTTAATATATCCAAACGCAGTTTTATCAGCAAGAGTTCCGATCGTACCTGCACGGAATGTCTGTCCGTATCCAAAAATAACTTCTGTATAGGCATGTGCCTTACTCTGATATTCTCCTGAGAAGTTTAAATCGATATCCGGTTCCTTATTTCCTTTAAATCCAAGGAAAGTTTCAAACGGAATATCAAATCCTTCTTTGGATAGTGGTTTGCCGCAGACCGGACAGATTTTATCCGGCATATCACAGCCGCCACGGCCGGAAAATGCTTTGACTTCCGGTGAATCAAAATCACTGTAGTGACAATGTCTGCACAGATAATGTGCCTGCAGCGGATTTACTTCCGTGATACCTGCCATCGTTGCAGCAAATGAAGAACCTACAGAACCTCGTGAACCTACCAGATAACCATCTTCATTTGATTTCCATACTAATTTCTGGGCAATGATATACATAACGGCATAACCATTGCTGATGATGGAATTTAATTCCCTGTCTAAACGTTCTTTTACTACAGGCGGCAATTCTTCTCCATACATTTCATGGGCTTTATTTTCACAGATCGTACGCAGCAGTCCTTCAGAATCCTCAATGACCGGCGGACATTTGTCAGGGCGTACCGGTGAGATCTTTTCACACATATCTGCGATCTTATTCGGGTTGGTGATGACAATCTCCTCTGCTTTATCACTGCCAAGATATTCAAATTCTGCAAGCATTTCTTCGGTTGTACGCAGATATAGTGGTGCCTGATCGTCGGCATCTTTAAATCCTTTTCCCGCCATGATGATACGTCGGTATATCTCATCTTCGGGATCCAGGAAATGCACATCACAGGTAGCTACTACTAACTTATGGAACTGCTCCCCTAGTTTTACAATCTTCCGGTTGATCTCCTGCAAGTCTTCCATGCTTTCTACCGGTGCTTTTTCACTCGCGATCATAAATTTGTTATTGCCTAATGGCTGTATTTCCAGATAATCATAAAATTCTACTAACCGGACAATTTCTTCTTCCGGTCTTCCATTTAAAATTGCCTGATACAATTCTCCTGCTTCACAGGCGGAACCGATCAAAAGTCCCTCTTTGTGCTTTAAATATTCGGTCTTTGGTATACGCGGCCGTTTGTTATAATAAGTCAGATGTGACATGGAAACTAACCGGTAGAGATTGATACGCCCGATATCATTGGCTGCTAAAATGATTGCATGGTGTGTCGGCATCTTACCAATGACATCCGGTGTTGAAATGCTAAGTTCCCTTAACTGATCAAGTTCTTCGATACCACGTTCTCTTAGCATCTGCACGAATTTAACAAAGATTTCTGCAGTGCATCCCGCATCATCAACTGCACGGTGATGATTCTCTAAGGATACGCCAAGTGCTTTTGCCACCGTATCTAACTTAAAACGATGCAGACTCGGCAGTAGATTTCTGGCAAGGGCAACCGTATCTAAGATCGTAAAATCCTTTTTAATGCCCTGTTCTTTACAGTTGTGTTTGATAAAACTCATATCAAAATCTGCATTGTGTGCGACCATGACTGCATCCTGACAAAATTCCATAAATTCCGGCAGGATTTCTTCAATCGGCTTTGCATCGATCACCATATCATCATTAATACTGGTAAGCTGCTCAATCTCAAATGGAATAGGCACTTTCGGATTTACAAACGTGGAATACTTATCTACGATCACACCATTTTCTACTTTTACCGCACCAATTTCAATGATCTTATTTAATTTCGGGCTGAATCCCGTTGTTTCAATATCGAATACGACATAAGTATCAGATAATCCCTGTCCTTTCGGATTTTCTACAAGTGCTTTTAAATCATCGACTAAATAGGCTTCTACACCATAGATTACTTTAAAATCATCATCTTTTGAAAGCGCATGATTTGCCTCCGGAAATGCCTGCACATCTCCATGGTCTGTAATGGCAATCGCTTTATGTCCCCACTTTATTGCACGTTTGATAATATCTCTGACATCGGATACACCATCCATATCACTCATTTTTGTATGGCAGTGGAGTTCCACACGTTTGATAGGACTGTTATCCATTCTCGTAGTGCGGAAATCCTGTATCTTCTTAATTCCAACGATGGAGCCGATCGTCAGTTCACTGTCAAACTTATCGATCGTCGTTACTCCTTTGATCTTTAAAAATGCGCCTTTTTTGATACTTTCTAACAGTTCTGGAACATCTTCATTTTTTGAGAAGATCTTTAGTACGATCGTATCTGTAAAATCTGTTACGGATATGATAATGATTGTCTTTTCATTACGGATTTCTCTGGTATCCAAACTAATGACCTGTCCGCGGATTGCAACTTCTCCCATTTCGCCCACGATCTTATCAATCGTGATTACTTCATCGTCAAAATCCCTGCCATAGACTACATCGGGATTGTCTGACCGTCTGCTGCTATAAGAATCCCTTTTATTCCGAAATTCTTTCTTAAATTCCGGTTTTTTCTCAGGTACTTTTGCCGTCTGGTTCTTAACCGGCTCTTTAGCATTTTTTTCCGGTAATGCCTTTTCCTCGTTTTCCGTTTTCTCACCGTTATCTGACGGTTTTATGGAAAACGCAGACATACGGACAACATTTTTGATCTCCTGTTCGATGATCAGGTCAGCATTTTTGATCCGGCTGCTCTCTTTTGGTTTTTCAAAAGATAACTGCACGATCAGATCCATGCCACAGCGTTCGCAGAATATTTTTTCTAAAATACGAACCAGTTCATCCGATCGTTCTCTTGCAATGATCGTGTCTTCTAAGACAAGCTGCATACTCCGCTCGTCAGTAAAATTCATTTTTCCATTCCGGTATACATTATACAAAAGCAGACTGTAATTTTTTAATTCATCTGCAATACTGTCCTCATAGATATGTAATAATTTTTCTGCTGTATACTGACTCGATAATTGAAATTTTTCAATGATCTTGATATCCATATGCCGGCTCGGAAATAATTGGCTGGAAATATCCTTTTCTAATTGAAAAATATTTGCCTTATGGATCAGATGACTGCCAAAAAGATAAATGCGAATCAATGTCTTCGAACGATTCGCACTAACTCTTGTGATCTCCATCTCAGACAGCAGTTTTTTCATTTCTTCATTCACAACTAATGTTGGAAATACTTCAAAAAAAAGCTTTGACACGTTACTCACTCCAATGTAATAATTCCTCGCGAAGTGCCGGTAATAATTCATCTTCCGGTACTTTCTTGTACACTTCTCCATGCTTGATGATCAAGCCTTCATGGATACCACCTGCAATCCCGATATCAGCTTCTTTTGCTTCTCCGGGGCCATTTACTACACAGCCCATAACAGCTACTTTGATATTCAGTGGAATATCTGCTACCATATTTTCAACCTGATTTGCAAGTTCAATCAGATTAATCTGTGTCCTGCCGCAGGTCGGACAGGATACAACCTCTATCCCACCGGTTCGTAAACCTAATGTCCGTAAAATAAGTTTTGCGGATTTGATCTCCTCTAACGGATCACCTGTCAAGGATACACGGATCGTATCACCGATCCCCTGATGTAAGATCAGTCCTAGTCCGATCGAAGATTTGATATTACCGCTGATGATCGTACCGGATTCTGTAATACCTACATGAAGCGGGTGATCGGTCTTTTCTGCGATCAGTTCATGTGCTTTCACACACATTAAAACATTTGATGATTTGATACTGATGACTAAATTATCATAGCCGATATCTTCTATCATATGCACTTTATCTAAAGCACTTTCCACGATTCCTTCTGCGGTTACACCATGATATTTTTCTACGATCTCCTTTTCAAGTGAACCACTGTTTACGCCTACACGGATCGGCAGATTCCGTTCTTTTGCTGCTTCTACGACTGCAAGCAGCCGTTCCTTACTTCCGATATTTCCGGGATTGATCCTGATCTTATCTGCTCCATTTTCGATCGCAGCGATCGCAAGGCGGTAATCAAAATGGATATCCGCTACCAATGGGATCTCAATTTCTTTTTTGATCTCTTTTAAGGCATATGCCGCCTCCATGGTAGGAACAGCACAGCGGATGATATCACAGCCGGCTGCCGCAAGGCGGTTGATCTGTTCTGTTGTAGCCTTCACATCTTCTGTTTTTGTATTCGTCATAGACTGTATCAGGATTGGATTTCCACCACCAATGATACGGTTCCCGATCTGAACGGTCTTTGTCTGTGTTCTTTTCATGTTTCCTCCATTTTCGATTGTAAATCCTGTTTATCAGATAAATAACTTTCGGATATCATTGAACATCACAAGTACCATCAGTCCCATTAAGATCATGATTCCCACAAAATGAACCATTCCTTCTTTTTCGGGATCGATTTTCTTTTTCCGTATGGCTTCTATGATCAGAAATACCAGCCGTCCACCGTCTAAAGCCGGAAGCGGCAGCAGGTTCATCACTCCTAGGTTTGCACTTAGTAGGATGGAAAAGTTGATCATATTCAAAAATACATAGTAATAACCATCGGCTTTGCTCGCATCATAAGTATCACCGATCGATTTTACAATGCCTACCGGTCCGGAAAGTTCATTCGCACTGACTTTTCCTGTGACTAACATTTTTAAACTTTCTAACGTCGTCCATATCCAGTATTTGAGTTCATAGACACTATATTTCAGATTGCTTAAGACATTGCCCTTTTCCCTTGCATAGTTATTCTGGATTCCTAACAGATACCGTCCACTTTCTTCATCATAGGTCGGTGTCAGGGTAACTGTATGGTACTCACCGTCCCGCTCATAAGTAACGTCAACGGTTTCTCCGCTATGAAAATAGGAATACATACTCACTTCCCGATAAAAGTGGATATGCTGTCCATTCAATTTTACAATTGTATCTCCACCCTGCATTCCGGCAGCATCAGCGGAATATCCTTTCATGACGCCTGAGATTGTCGGCACATCGATACCGATGCATGAGATCAGGATAAATGCTAAAATAAATGCCATGATAAAATTAAATACCGGTCCTGCCGCAACCACGCTGATACGTGCCCAGACGGATTTATTTCCAAATGCACCTGCATCATCACTGTCCCCATCTTCACCTTCCATCATACATGCACCACCAAATGGAAGGAGTTTGATCGAATATTTTGTTTCGCCTTTCTGCACACCGAATAAGGTAGGTCCTAAGCCAAGACAAAACTCATTGACTCTTACTCCATTTTTCTTTGCAAGCAAAAAATGTCCAAGTTCATGGAATAAGATGATCACACTAAAAATTATAATCGCTATTACAAATTTCAAATTACCACCTGCTCTCTATATATTCATATACCGCCTTTTCTGTATCAAGAATCTGCTCTAAATCAGGATCTTTGATGTATGTGTTCTGTTCCATACATGCTTCAATGATCTCTGTGATCGTAAGATAAGAAATCTTCCGGTCTAAAAACATTGCAACCGCTTTTTCATTTGCAGCATTGTATACTGTAGGAATATTGCCGCCTTTTTTCATTGCTTCATATGCAAGTGCAAGCCCCCGGAAAGTCTTTGTATCCGGACGTTCAAATGTCAGATGTCCTAATGCAAATAAATCTAATTTTTCCCCACTTAAGTTTCTGCGTTTCGGATAATACAGGGCATACTGGATTGGCAGACGCATATCCGGTGTTCCAAGCTGTGCGATCACTGCCCCGTCTTCATATTCTACGGCAGAATGGATCACGCTCTGTGGGTGGACTGTCACCTGGATCTGATCGAGTTCTACCCCAAACAGCCATTTTGCCTCCATGACTTCTAAGCCTTTATTGACTAATGTAGAAGAATCAATCGTGATCTTTCTGCCCATCGCCCAATTTGGATGTTTTAAAGCATCTTCTACCTGAATATGCTCTAATTCTGCTCTTGTCTTGCCACGGAAAGGGCCACCGGACGCTGTTAAAATGATCTTGTGGATCTTATTTTGCTGTTCTCCCTGTAATGACTGGAAAATAGCACTATGCTCACTGTCTACCGGAAGGATCGGAACCTGATACTCTTTCGCTAAAGGAATGATCAGATGTCCTGCGGTTACTAAGGTTTCTTTATTCGCCAGTGCGATCACCTTTTTTGCTTTGATCGCAGCAATCGTCGGACGGATACCAAGCATTCCTACGATCGCAGTCACTAAGATCTCTGACTCGGGTTCTGTTGCAACGGCTAAAAGCCCATCCATTCCAAATAGTACCTTTACATTTAGATCCGCTACCTTAAGCCTTAACTCTTTGGCCTTTTCTTCTGCCCATACAGATACAATCGATGGATGAAATTCGCGTATCTGCTTTTCTAACAGGCTGATATTACTTCCGGCAGCCATTGCAGTCACCTGAATATCTTTCTGTTCCCTTACAATATCCAATGTCTGTGTTCCAATCGAACCTGTGGAACCCAAAATTGCAATTTTCTTCATATGATCCCCTCTATTATATTAGAAAAGCTGCCAGATAATATATGATCGGTGCTGTTACGATCACACTGTCAAAGCGGTCTAAAATACCGCCATGTCCCGGAATCAGCTTTCCGTAATCTTTGATATCATAATTTCGTTTGATCGCTGATGCCATCAGATCTCCTATCATGGAAATCAATGCACCAATGCCGCTGATTGCTGATAAGATCAGCATTTCTTCTGTTGTGATCTGCATAGCAGATCGAAAAATCCCCGTATATAACAACGTCAGTAACATGCTGCCGATCACTCCACCGACTGCACCTTCCACTGACTTTTTCGGACTGAGTTTTGGTGACATCTTATGTTTTCCGATCAAAACTCCCACACAGTATGCACAGGTATCACAGCCCCATGAGCATAAAAAGATCAGCCAAACTATATAGGCTCCTTTTTCTAACATTCTCGTCTGATAGATACTCGAAAGCATGACTGCTACATAGAATACACCAAAAAATGCAGCAAGGATCTGTTCCGTTTTATATTTTGGATAAGTAAGTACATATACAAACATCAAAACGATCAGAAAACCTAATACAAGCATCATCATATCCGGAATAAGATCCAATAAAAGATCTGCATAAAATACAATTGCTGCAACATATCCTGCAATCCCCGCCATACTTTTTTCTATATGAAATATCCGGTACAATTCAAACATACCAATCAGAGAAATGACTAACAGCGAACCTAATAAAACATTTCCGCCTGTAATGATCAAAAACAATGCTAATGCAACTAAAACAATCCCACTTAATAATCTTGTCTTAAACATCTCAATTTTCTTCCTCTTTGACTTTACCATACCTTCTATCTCTCGAACTATATGCTTCAACGGCACGTTTTAATTCCGCTTCATCAAAATCAGGCCATGGCACATCTGTAAAATAAAATTCACTATAAGCTAACTGCCACAAAAGATAATTCGACAGACGCTGTTCCCCGCTTGTGCGGATCATCAGATCAGGATCAGGAATACCAGCAGTATCTAAATAAGATGCGAATTTTGATTCATCAATATCTTCGATCGCAAGTTTTCCTTCATCGTGTTCCTGTATCATGTGTTTCATTGCACGTATCATTTCGTCACGACTTCCATAATTGATCGCAATTTGCAGATTCAACCCCGTATAACCGGCAGAAGCTGTTTCTAATTTTCTGATGTTTTTCTGAAACTCCTCATCTAAACGTGAAACATCTCCGATGACACGCACACGCATATTATTCTTTTTAGCAAGCTTTAAACAGTTTTTCAGATAGGAATCTAAAAGATTCATGATCGCACTGACTTCTGATTCTGGTCTGTTCCAGTTTTCAGTAGAAAATGCATAAAAAGTCAGATAACGGATTCCCATCTGGTGTGCAGCACGACAGATTGTTTCTACATTCTTAGCACCCATGGTATGTCCATAGGTTCGTGGCATTCCTTTTGCCTTTGCCCATCTGCCGTTTCCATCTAAAATGATTGCAACATGATCTGGTATCTTCAATATTCTTTTTCCTCTCTCTCATGTTATGGTGAAAATGGGGACACGCAATATGCAGTGTCCCCACGCTTTAGCTGATGTTCTATTATACTGTAAGAATCTCTTTCGTCTTAACTTCTACGGCTTTTTCAATCAACGAAATATATTTATCAGTCATTTTCTGTGCCTGATCTTCTAATTCTTTGATCTCGTCCTCAGATACATCTTCTTTTGCGAGTTTCTTGAAAGAATCATTTGCATCACGACGGATATTACGAATGGCAACTTTTGCATTTTCGCCTTTTTTCTTAATATCCTTTGCAAGTTCCTTTCTGCGTTCCTCTGTCAGTTCCGGAAATACTAAACGGATCACTTTACCATCATTTGTAGGATTGATTCCCAGATCAGATGTCATGATTGCTTTTTCAATTTCCTTTACCATGGATGCTTCCCACGGCTGGATCTGGATCATTCTTGGTTCAGGAACATTGACATTTGCGACTGACTGGATCGGTGTCGGTGTTCCATAATAATCTACTTTTAACTTATCTAATACATGAGGATTCGCACGTCCGGCACGGATCGCACTATATTCTTCCTCAAGATTATTTAAAGATTTCTGCATTTTTGTATCAAATGTTTCTAATCTTGCATCCATATCTATTCCTCCTAGTTTATACAGTAACCTTTGTACCGTTGAAGTCACCAGAGATTGCTTTTATAATACTATTCTCCTCATTCAACGCAAATACATACATCGGCATTTTATTTTCCATACACATAATTGATGCCGTCATATCAACTACAGCTAACTTCTGCTCGATCACTTCTTCGATTGAGATCGCATCATATCTCTTTGCAGCCGGATTGATCTTTGGATCACTGTCATAGACACCGTCAATTGCTTTTGCTAACAGAATACCGTCTGCTTCAATCTCAATCGCACGAAGTACTGTTGCTGTATCTGTGGAAAAATAAGGATGTCCTGTTCCACCTGCAAAAAATACAACCATGTTATGGGCAAAATATTTATTAGCACGGTCTTTTGAAAATAATTTTGTCATGGAACCACATTCAAATGGTGATAATATCTGTGTCATCATACCTACAGAACGGAAGATCTCTGATACGTAAATACAGTTCATAACTGTTGCAAGCATTCCAATCTGATCTGCCTTGGTACGGTCGATTGTTTCACTCGTACGTCCACGCCAGAAATTACCGCCGCCGATCACAATACCGACCTGTACATTCTGATCGACTAATGCTTTTACCTGCTTTGCTACTTCTGTAACCGTTGGCTCATCAAAACCTGTCTTTTTATCACCGGCTAATGCTTCTCCGCTTAATTTCAATAAAACACGCTTCATAGATTAGTTCCCTTTCTTCTCATCAAAAAGTCCCTGAACATCAATATCTGCATAGCACTGGGAGCAGAAACCTTCGATAACAGCACCGTTGTTGATCTGTACGGAACGGGATTTGATATTACCCATAACAACTGCGGAAGTATCCACAACAACAGGTCCCTGAACATCAATATCACCTTTGATCGCACCTGCGATAACTGCAGAAGCTGCTGTAATATTACCAATCACTACAGAACCGATACCGATCTTGACTGTTCCTGTACTATTTACTTCACCTTCTACTTTTGCTGCATCTGCAAAAAATTCTGAAGAATTGCTGTTTCCTTCTAAGATACCGGTTACGATCAATTTGCCATTACAGGTTACATTGCCACCGATTTTTCCACGGATATCAATAGACCCGTTAGAACTGATATCACCATTGATGCTTGTGCCTTCTGTGATCACAGTTGTTTCATCAGAAATTTCATCTGGATTTACACCTACTACCTGCTTTGTATTTACTGCCATTGTTTCTTCATTCATTTTTCTTTTCTCCTCCATTGCGGTTCTTGTATCTGCTTTTTTCACTTCTCTTGTAAATTCTTTTTCTAATTCAGCTACCTGCTGTGGTTTTACAACTGCCTGTGGTGCCGGCTGTTCCGTCACCTGCTCTAACAATCCGTTCAGCTTAGAAAGTTCAGATTCCGTATCTACTTCTGCATCAAGCGTATTGACTACCATGTCATCATTTTCAAGGGTATCTTCCTTTTCCGTAAGCTCATCTTCTCCGGGCATCAGTTCATTTACTGCCTGTGAGAAATCGTCTTTAAACTCTTTAAAAAAGCCCATTTCAAATCCTCCATTTTTTCTTATAATCTACTGTTGTTTTACACTTGCTGCTGCAATATGCTGAACGACAGTTGTATTCTCATCTATCGGTAATATTTCAGCTCCCATACTCTCTAATGCTTCGATCATCGGCTCTAACGCTTCTACGGTAGTTGTCTTTGTTTCTGCATCATGCATAAGAACAATAGATGTCTTATATTTTACTACATCTTTCATCACATTGTCGACTAATTCTTCTGCTGTATATGCCTGTGAAGTGGCATCACCGCTGGATACATTCCAGTCAAAGTATGTAATTCCCTGTGTATTCAGATAGTTGATAAATTCTTTCATATCTGTATTACTGACATGATTACTGCTTCCACCCGGAAAACGATAAAACAGACACTCTTGTCCGGTGACTTCATACAGATAATTCTGTATTTTTGAAAAATCACTTTCAAAGGAATCAAGCGAATCATATAACACACTATATTTATGTGAATAAGAATGCATTGCTAAAGTATGACCTTCATTTACGATCTGCCGGTAACGAGCCTTTGACTCGTCATCCTCTTTTCCTATTACGAAAAATGTTGCTTTGATATTATGTTTTTTCAGGATATCTAAAATTGCTGTTGTATTACTGCTTGGTCCATCATCAAATGTCAGATATACCTTATGGATATCTTCAGGACCTGCTAAATTTTCTTTCTGATTGACAGCTTCTGCAACAGAATAATATTCGGAATAGCCATTCGCCCACTCACCATTCTCTGTTGTATCTTCTAAATCAAAATAAGCACTCTCATCCGTTTTTGCAAATGTCTGCTTCGACTCTGTTTCCATCTGACCGCTGACTGTAAAATTATCTAAAAGATAATCCAGTTTTTCTTCTAGCATATATACTTTAAAAACAAGTGCGGTGCAAATGATCATGGAAGCTAATAACCATATGCCAACGACACAGATCAGAGCTGTCTTAATCCGGGCAACACGCTGACGCTTTTTACGTTCCTGCTTCAGCCCTTTTGTAGAACTATCTTCCATTATCTGACCTCCCCGGTCAAAAATCACTCTTTTCTATTGTACCATATATTGCTTCTTTTGCAAGAATTATTCCGTATCTTCCATAATTATTGCTTCTGTATCGGCACTTTCTGTATCTAAAAGGTCTTCTGCTCCATAATATTCGTCACTCGAAACCTCTGTCACTTCTGCATTTTCATATAAAAAGCTGATCGTTTTCTCTCTTAAGATGCTTGCAATGACAGATGCTTTTCCATAATCTTCTAAAAATGTATCTAAACTGTCATATCCATATTCTTCCGCTAATGCAGTTGCATCTTCCTCGTAATTCTGATCGGTAACGGCAAAGCCTTCTTTGTCTGCAATGGCTTTTGACACGATGATCTCATTCACCCAATTCTTTGTGATCTCATCTAAATCTTCATCGCTCATAAATTCTGACATAAATTCTTCATAATCCATGCCAAACATTTCTGCGTAAGAACGATAGCTGTCTACGGTATCATTATAACAAAAATCATATAATTCCTGCGGATAGCCGCTGATCTTTGCATTGTCGATCGCCTGTGACAAGGCATCTTCACCGGCTGCTGTCTGAGCCTCTGTTGTAGCTGTCTGCATCAGATCTTCCCGAAGGAAATCTTCATAAGCTGCTGTTGTATCATAATCTGTAACGCTTGCCACAAACGCATCATTATATTCAGGTACAACCACTTCACTGACGGAATTGATCTTTACGGTAAATTCTGCTTCTTTTCCTGCTACACTATCTTCTGAACTGCCATCATCATAATCATCAGGGAAAGTGATCTTAAATGTTGTAGTATCTCCGGCACTTTTTCCGATCAGATTGCTTTCAAAATCATCTAGAAATTCGCCTTCACCCATGGTAAATTCATAATCTTCTGCACTTCCGCCTTCAAATTCTTTTCCATCGATCGTTCCGGTAAAATCAATGCTGACATAATCCCCATTTAAGATTGCACGCTCTACCTGATTATATTCCGTATTTTCATCGATCAGATCTGAGATACTTGACTGCACATCTTCATCGGTAACAGTTGGAACCGGATATTTGACGGGAAGTTTTTTATAGTCACCAAGTTTGACATAATCACTTGCATCAAAATCAAGTGCTTCCATCTCTGCTGCTTCTGTGTCACTGACAGACATTCCATCTGTATTCTTCTTACCACATCCTGCAAGTAATAAAAGACCTGCTGCTACCATTATCCATAAAAATCTTTTTTTCATGATTTTCCTCTTTTCTTTACATATAATAAGCGGCACAGATTTTATCCCTGCCGTTTTTATCCTGATTATGTATATTCTGTTATCTGATACATTGTGCTAAAACTGCTTCGATCTTATCAGGATCGTATGGTTTTACCAGATATCCCTTTGCATGTACTTCATATGCATCTAATGCAAAATCTGTCATTGCCGTACAATAAATAATATCCGTCTTTGCATCCATGGAACGTATCTGCTGTCCTGTCTGTATCCCATCTAATTCTTCTAAAAGAATATCTAAAAACAGGATATCATACCGCCGATCAGAAAAGCTCCAAATCAGTTCTTCCCCACTTGCAAAACTAGATACAAAAACTTCAACATCATTTGCTTCTGCCCATGCTTTGACTAACTCCTGTAACACAGTACGTTCCATTTCATCGTCTTCACAAATGGCTATTCTAGTCATATTTCCACACCCTTCATGTTCATTTTCCATAGGCATAATAACATATATCGGAAAGCAAAATCAATGACTTTTTGGTCTTATTTCTTCAATTCTGGAATATAATGCTAATTTAGGCTGTCACTTTCTTAAAATAACTGCATACGTTATTAGTATAAATCAAAAAAAGGAGTTTTTTTATGAATACTTGCGGTCAACCACGATGCAGCTGTTCTACAGGTTCTGCTCCCACACCACGCAATCGGGAAATGGTATCTGATGAAAACTTTGCGCTTGCCATGGCATATGTACCTATGCAGCATTTCCATAATGTATATGAACTAGACGAAGCCATGCAGTATGGAACAATCTTCCCGGAACTAAATAAACCATTTCTTGGATGGAAAGGCGGGTGCAGACGATGAGATCAAATATGAATATGAACAGAAGCCAGCTCTTAGACTGGATCAATCAGGTCAGTTTTGCCGTTACGGAAATGTCTTTATATTTAGATACGCATTCTGATGACGAAGATGCCATGGCTATCTTTGAACACTACAAGGAAGAACGTAAAAAAGCACTTGCTTTATACTCTGCAAACTACTCTCCGCTGACTTTAGATACGGTAACGGAAAATAATCACTGGTATTGGGCAACTGATCCATGGCCATGGGAAGGGGGATACTGCTAATGTGGAATTATGAAAAAAGATTGGAATATCCGGTAAATATTAAAGAAATGAATCCGCAGATTGCTAAGTTTATTATTAGTCAGTATGGTGGTCCCGATGGTGAGATCAGTGCCAGTCTTCGCTATCTCTCCCAGCGTTATGCCATGCCATATCGTGAAGTTATGGGAATCTTAACGGATATCGGAACTGAGGAAATGGCACATTATGAAATGATCGCCACAATCGTGCATCAACTGACACGGAATCTGACACCGGAAGAAATCAAAGAATCCGGTTTTGGTGACTACTATATTGACCATACTTTAGGTATCTGGCCGCAGGCTGCCGGTGGTATTCCGTTTAATGCTTGTGAATTTCAGGTAAAAGGTGATCCGATCACTGATATTATGGAGGATATGGCTGCAGAACAGAAAGCACGCAGTACTTACGATAATATTCTACGTGTCGTAAAAGATCCTGATGTCATTGATCCGATCCGTTTCCTTCGGGCAAGAGAAGTTGTTCATTTCCAGCGGTTTGGTGAAGCACTCCGTATCATTCAGGAGCATTTGGATTCTAAAAACTTCTATGCCTGCAATCCGGCATTTGATAATAATTGTGGTACAAAATAAAAATTCTAGAGATACAGCAGATGAAAACATTAAAATTCCCTAAAAAAAACGCCATTGATCATATGATCTTTGGCGTTTTTTATCACATAAATATAACCTGTAAATGCTCCATAGCAAGTACCTTGCCTGTCAGAAGCCGCTTTTACAGCTTTGCAATAACCATTACTGCAATGATGATCATCACTGCTCTGCTCCGATATAGCTGACAATTGCAGCATATATTATCTTATTAAGTCTGTCTGTCCTTTGCTGCCGAAAAACAACATATTATACCTCATTTTTTAATTACTTATCAATTATATTATGATAACCGATAGGTAACTTATTAATTGCTATTTTAAAATTGCATTCATATAACTAATCAGAATGTGACATGGTGCAAAGATAATAACAAAAATCAGCAATGAAATATCTCTGCTTACAATACCATTTTTGCAGTATGCCCGATTCCAGCGGGCTATTTTATTTAATAGGAAATCCCTCCTGTTGGAAGAATTTCCTATTAAATAAAAAAACCTTGAATCTCCTTTTTCATAGGAAACTCAAGGTTTATTAAAGTCATATTTCAGATTCTACTACATATTATGCAATTACGCATTCATCTGCGCTGCAACTTCAGCTGCAAAATCTTCATTTTTCTTCTCAAGACCTTCACCTGTTTCAAAACGAATGAACTTCTTGATAGATACAGGTGTACCAACTTCCTTAGATACTGCTTCTAAGTATTTTGCTACTGTCTGTTTTCCATCTTCTGCTTTTACATATACCTGATCTACTAAGCAGATTTCTTTTAACTCTTTGTTGATACGTCCTTCGATCATACCGTTGATAACTTTTTCAGGTTTCTGGGATTCCTTTGGATCGTTCTTAATCTGAGCTAAAAGGATTTCTTTTTCATGTGCGATATAATCTGCACTTACTTCGCTTCTGTCGATATATTTCGGATTTAAAGCTGCAATCTGCATTGCAAGGTTCTTTAATGCTTCTTGTACTGTATCGTTTACTGTAGCTGTTTCAGCAACTACAACAACACCGATACGTCCGCCGCCATGGATATAATCTACTACACAGCCGTTTTCTGCTGTTACTTTTTCAAATCTTCTGATCTTTAAGTTTTCTCCGATAACAGCAACCTGCTCTACTAAGATATCTTTTACGGATTTAGAATTATCTTCTATCCATTTTTCTTCCATGAATGCATCCATGTCAGCCGCATCAGATGCTAATGCCTGCTGTGCAACCTTCTCAACAAATGTCTGGAACTTCTCATTCTTTGCAACGAAGTCTGTTTCAGAGTTTACTTCAACGATTGCTGCTGAGTTATCCTTTACTGCAACCTTAACAATACCTTCTGCTGCGATACGGGAAGCTTTTTTCTCAGCTTTTGCCTGTCCGTTCTTTCTTAAGAACTCCATCGCCTCATCCATATTTCCATCTGTTTCATTTAATGCTTTTTTACAATCCATCATACCTGCGCCGGATAATTCACGCAGTTCTTTTACCATTGCTGCTGTAATAGCCATTCTGTTTCTCCTCCAATAATCTTTCTTACGCTTCTTCTACTGCCTCTTCTGCAACAGCTTCGTCTGTATCAACATCAACTGTTCCCTGATTTGCTTCGATCACTGCATCAGCCATCTTAGAAACGATCAATTTTACTGCACGGATAGCATCATCATTTCCCGGAATAACATAATCTAATTCTTCTGGATCACAGTTTGTATCAGCAATACCGATCAATGGAATACCTAATGTATGTGCTTCCTGAATACAAATTCTTTCTTTCTTAGGATCAACAACAAAGATAGCATCCGGAAGTCTCTTCATATCCTTGATTCCGCCAAGGTTCTTCTCTAATTTATCCCACTCTTTCTTAAGAGCGATAACTTCTTTCTTAGGTAATACATCAAATGTTCCGTCTTCTGCCATTGCTTCGATTGCTTTTAATCTTGCAATACGGCTCTGGATGGTCTTAAAGTTTGTAAGCATACCGCCTAACCATCTTTCATTTACATAGAACATTCTGCAACGCTCAGCTTCTGCTTTGATTGCATCCTGTGCCTGTTTCTTGGTACCAACAAAAAGGATTGTACCACCTTCTGCTGCAATATCAGATACTGCCTTGTAAGCTTCATCTACTTTTCCTACAGATTTCTGTAAGTCAATAATATAAATACCATTTCTCTCTGTGTAGATGTATGGAGCCATTTTAGGATTCCATCTTCTTGTCTGATGTCCAAAATGAACACCTGCCTCAAGTAACTGTTTCATTGTAATAACGCTCATTTTCTTACCTCCATATGGTTATTGTCTTCCATATGCTTCCTTTCCTGAAACACCGGTTTCCGGCACCTGTTTCATCATCCGCATATGTGTTTGCTGTTTCGGCTTTTTGCCGAACCTTTAAAATTATATCATACTGCATCCTGATTTGCAAGCATTTCTTCTATATTCTGCTGTTCTTCACTTGTCAGCAATTTTTGTACATCTAAAGTAACGATCAGATTCTTGTTATTGTCTGCAACATCTGAAAAACATTCCTGCGAGTTTTTGATGATCTCCGGCATGGAAAAAATATGATCATCTGAAACGGTCAGTATCTCCTGCACTCTGCAGACCTCAAGACCGATCTTCATTCCATCCACATCTACAACAACGATATTTTCTGTCTTGACATCCTGATAGTTAAATCTTATAGGCAGGCTATACACCGGTATAACCTCACCATGCAAATTCATAATACCTTTAATATAAGGTAATGTGTTTGGAACGCTTACAATATGCATCATCTGTTCGATCGACTGGACTGCCTGTAAATCAATTCCGTATTTTACTTTTCCTAGTGTAAATGTTAATAACTGCATATCCTGCCTCCTTAGTCAAATTTCTGTAACTATAAAGATATCAAATCAGTACAAATACTTTTTTGATCACTGTGCTGTTTCACTTTCTACCTTTGTCGTCAACAAAGCCGCTATTTCCTCATAAGTAGCACCTTTCGGAATGTCATAAACACCCGGAAGGATCAGATTATCATAATCTTTCTGTATCAGGAATTTGTTAAATGCATCTGCATCATCGATAAGTCCTGCCTGTAATAATCTCTTACAGATAACATCGGAATATTCTCCACCGCCTACTTCAAAACGGACTTTTTCTGTTGCTGCCGCAGGTGTGTTTTTTTCTGATATTTTTTCTTCTGACGATTTTGTTTCTGAAGTTTTCTGTTCAGATGCTTTTTCTTCAGATTCTTTTTCTTCTGTACTTGCAGAAACGACAGATGTTTCATTTTCTTTCTGCTTTTCTGTTGTCTTTTGTGTATCTGTCTGTTCCGCATTATTCTGTTCAGTCGCAGGTTCTGTTTCTGTTTCCGTATCCATAGGAATCTGCGTACTGTTCTGTGCTTCTGCAACTGTCTTTGACGCCGCCTCCTGTTTGGGTTCTTCTTGCTGTACGGTATCATTTTTATGAATGGAAAATGCTATGACCAGAATCAACGTTGTGATCATGATTCCGATTCCCATTCCACGTAAATAATATTTTAGTTTCACTTTTTCCGTTTCCCTTCATACAATCCAATCACTAACTGCACTTCACCTAAACCTAATGCTAATTCCCTTGCAATCTCAATCGCAGTCTTTCCTTCTTTATGCAATGCCAAGATTGCTGAATTATAATTCATGGTTTCCGGTTCTTCTAAATCAGATCCGCCTAACTCGTCTGCCCAGTCATCCTGCATATCAGCTGGTTCTTCTAACTGCTGTGGTATGGTCATGGCTTCTTCTGCTACACTTCTCTGTAACATATGCTGTTCGATCTCTTCATCTTTCTTCTCTAATTCATTGACTAATTCCTGTAATTTAGATGAAAACTGTGTCAGTTCTGTATGTTTATCATTTAACATACTGTAAAGAAACATAATCTCATTATGTGTTTTATTCATGGATTCTACTACAGTATCTGAATATTCGCTGATTGCCATGATCTTTTCATTACATTCTTTTTCCATGGAACGCTCTGAATTCACCAGTGCTTCTTCCACCTTTTCTTCTACTTTTCCTTCAATATCACCTGATACTTTCTGTAATTCCCGCTCCATGACTCTCTGGATCTCATCGTTACTTAATTCTCCGATCTTATTCAATTCTCCGGGACTTAATTTCTCTGCAATAAAAAAACTGGCAACAAAAAAAATCACACCAATCACCAGTAATAGAATTTCTATTCCTGTCATGTTTATTCTCCTCTAAATTTTTATATCGAAATGACCGCTTTCCTGTTTGGAAACCACCTTTCCGTTTTCTTTCTTTTCAGGCTTTTTCTTCTTTTTCTGCTGACCCTCATATTCATTACTCCCCTTTTCCTTAGCATCGTAACGTTTCTCGTGTTCCTCTGCGTTATTTGCATGGTTCACTTGATTGAGCTGCCTATGTTCCTGCGTTTTCATATGTGCCTGAATACTCTGCTGTTCCACCATAGACCTGCTGTCTTCCTGCTGTTTTAACGCCCCAACATCCTGTGTTCTTTGAATCATTCCGTTTAATACTACCGGTCCAACTGACATATCTCTACCTCTGCCTGATTTTTATAGGTTCATTGCTTTTACTTCACCGTCTGTAACTACAAACTGACAATACTTCCGTTCCTCTTTCGTGGTCAGGGATTGCTCAGAAATCTTGATCGTCACCCCCGGATAGATCACATTCTGTACTTCTACCTTTGCACGACCTGCTGTCATAAATTCAAGACGTAACGTATTCATCTCCTCATTGATCGGTGCAAGCTGTCCCTGTAGTGTCTTTAATGCAGATACCTGTGTCTTCATAAAGGCAATCTTATCTGCCGAAAGTGATATTCCTGCTTTTAACTTCTGCGTATAGTTGATCAGCACCGGACGGATCATCTCAATCTTCTTACCGAGTTCCTTTGCTTCCTGCTGAAGCTGTGCATATCGTTCCTGTTTTCCCGGTTCGATGCCTACCTCAACATTTGTTGCTGTTCCCATGCTAGAACCGATTGTACGCGCAGATATTTTACTGCTTGCCCTGACGATTCCACCCATAATAAATCCTTTTCCACCACTGACATTGATCTCTGTATTAGCAGATACCTTACTCTGAATAATGGATTCGGTTTCAATATAACCACCAGATCTGACGGTTGCACTTTCGATAAACTTAATGACAACATTCCCTTTTGCAGAAAGAAGTCCCTTTCCCATTCCATGAATGCCACGTTGCACAATGATCTGTCCTCCGGCGTATAATTCTGCACCTTCTACGACACCTTCTACAACGATATCTCCATCTGCATGAATGACAAATCCGCTTTTTACATTTCCTTTTACAGATACATTTCCTGGATAATTGATATTACCGATGGAATTGTCTACATCTGCCGGCACTTCATAGACCCCAGAAACGAAAACTTTTCCCTGTACTAAAGAAGCATGACCTGTCACTTCGGAATATAATTCTGTTCCATCATCTGATACATAGATATTATTTGCATAAGATAAGTGCAGACTTTGCACTTCTCTTGGCTTTAATTCATTGCCAAACACATCATGTCCCGGCTGTCCCGGTACTGCAGGGATCAGTCTTGCGATCAACTGATCCTTCTCTACTTTACTGATAATATTTAATTCGTGGTAATTAACGGAACCGTCTTCATTATGTTTTGGCTTTAAACTCTGGTTTGTTGAAAAATAATATTCTATTTTCGCATCTTTTCCGATCGTTGGCGGTGTTCCCTTTCCAATCAGATATTCTGTGCAATATTCTCTTTCCCGCAACAGAGCATTAACCATATTCTCATCGATTCCATAAACGATCTGTTCATGTGCAAGTTCATCCTGAATATCTTCTAATGTAATGTTACGTCCGGTTTCTGCCGGAGGATAGAACGAAGCACGCACTAACATACTGTCTAATGACAGGGAAATGATCACCTTCTCATTAAATGGATTCCCCATGGCATCTCCGATATAGACATCTGCCGGTGTTTTTGCAGTGACTGCCTGACTGAGCATTCGAAAATCAACTTCGTTATACCCTTCACGATTCAGGTATTCCGCAACTTCTTTTACCTCAAGTGCTTTTCCTCCTTCCAATGCCGGGAAAAACTTGAGAAAAAGATTATTATCTTTTATTACGGGTATAAAATAAGCATTTTTATTCTCCATATGTAACCTTCCCCCATCAATCTACAAGAATTTCCATATAATTTCCCATCTTCTTTTTCATTTTCAGTAACGCTTTCGTATGTAACTGCGAAACCCTCGATTCAGAAACTTCAAGAACCTTGCTGATTTCTTTTAATGTAAGTTCTTCATAATAATATAGTTCAATGACTCGTCTTTCTTTCTCCGTCAATAATTTCAATGTATCTTTCAAGACCTGTTTCAGTTCATTCTCCTGAACCTTTTCTTCCGGTTGTATAAAATGTGAATTATTCTTAGCATCCATCACCGGCTCTGTTCCCTGTTCCACATATTCATTTAAGGAAACAACATTTGTCACTTTTAGCTGTGACTGCCAGATAGACAGTTCATCATCGGATATCCCAATCTCTTTGGCAATTTCTTCCTCACTTGCATTCCTTCCAGTCTGCATTTCGATCTTTTTGATCGCTTCATCTAATTTCTTTTGTTTTTGTCTGACAGTTCTTGGAATCCAGTCCATTTTTCTGATCTGATCTAAAATCGATCCGCGTATTCTAAGACTTGCATAAGTTTCAAATTTTACATCTTTCGCTGCATCAAATTTATCAATGGCATCGATCAGACCAAATATCCCATAGCCCACAAGGTCATCATATTCCACATTATATCCAAGATACATACTCAGTCTGCCGGCTACCACTTTCACCAACGGTGCATATTCCAGAATTATCTTTTCTCGTATCTCACATGAGGGATTTTTTTGATAAGCTTCCCATAATTTTTCTTTATCTACTGTCTTCATTTCAAGCCCCCATTATCAATGCATTCTTATGCTTCATCATCCTTTGTCATATCTACATTATCATCCTGCTCATCTTCATCTTCGCTTTCATCTTCTGTGGGACTCTCATCCTGCTCATCTTCATCTTTGCTTTCATCTTCTGTGGAACTCTCATCCTGCTCATCCTCTTTTGCCATTTCTTTAAAATTCATGTTGATCACTATACAGATTACTGTACCAATCACATAAAATATCAGACATACAAATACAAATCTTTTTGCAAAGACAACAACATCTATTCCCTGTACAAATGACATAATACATGTTACAAAACCGGCAATCAAAGCCAATACTGCCGGTATGGGTTTTGTATTCATTCCAAACTCCTTTATCTCACAGACAATTGTTTATATGATTTTTAACGGTTTACCTACAGATTTAATATAAAATTCTCCTGTTTCACAATGCAATTCTACAGTACGTCCATAATTCAATCCCGTATCTTCTGCTATTAAACGAATCTTTAATTCCTTTAATTTCTCTTTTGCAGCAATTGCATTCCTCTCACCAATATTACCAACATTTGACATGCCGCTAACTTCAAACATCTTTGCTCCTCCAGCTATTTTAGCTACCAGACGTCCTCTGTTTGCCCCTGCGCCTACGACACGCCGAAGCAGTTCTTCAATCCCCGTATCTGCAAATTTTGCAATATTGCTATTATTCCTCATCTGCGTACTATCCGGCAGCATATAATGTACCATACCGCCAATTTTTGTGACCGGATCATAAAAAGTCAGCCCTATGCAGGAACCTAAGCCCAATGTTGTTATAATATCCGGAGCTTTGCATATATTTAAATCTGCCATACCCACTCGTATAACTTCGCTCATCTAATCTGCTCCTTATATTGAAAGACCTAGTGCTGTTAATATCTTATCATAGGAATCCTGTTCCGGCATCAGAATAAAATATCCATTGATCATAACGTCATCCCCAAACTCTGTTTCAATCAGCAGTGCATTGTCCCCAAACTGTCCAAACTGAATTGCCGGAACACTTAAAATAGATGCTGCCATATCTACAGATATATATGGGATTGAGGGTGTGATCACCAGATTCGTAATCGTAGACAATGCGGAAAGATAGGATGCTGCAATGATATTGCCGATTTCTTTTAATGCAGACAGATCCATCTCATCAAATTCTTTCTGATAGGAAATATCCCTTCCCATCAGTTTATTAACCAGATATTGTGCTGAATCCATTTTTAACAGGAACATCATACTTCCTTCAATATCTGTCTGTACTTCCAAAAATATTCCAACGATGATCTCATCTTCGGGACAGATCGCTGACCCTAACTTAGATGCTTCTACAAGCTCTACTTTTGGAACATTCATGTCAATCCTGATCCCTAACATGGAAGAAATTGCTGTTGTCGCATTTCCTGCTCCGATATTTCCAAGTTCTCTCAAGACGTCAACATACATATCGTTGACTTCTTCTAAAGTAAATTTACCCATAATCTTCTCCTTATTCGATAGGATATATAGAACATAGTGAGACTACGGATATAGCCTCACTATGTATTCTTATGAAACACTTTCTGATTCATCTACGACCGCATTGATATCAAATAAAGAGATCAATTCATCGCCATGCTTTCCGATACCGAAAATGAAACTACTCTTATCATTTTTGGTTGTTTTTGCCGGACGATCAATATCTTCAGTTGCTAATTCCACAACTTCTTTTACTTCATCTACAATAACACCAATCGTTCCCTGTTCTTCGATTTTTAAGATAATGATCCTAGATGCATCTGTAAATTCATCATCTTCAAGTTCCATTTTAAGCCGAATACTCATAACAGGCACAATTTCGCCACGCAGATTTAGGATTCCCTTAAAATAAGTCTGTGCTTTCGGAACTCTCGTAATACTCTGCATACGGACAATATTATCGATATAATTGATGTCAAGTCCATACTGCTCATTTCCGATTTTTACAACAATATATTGTTTTGTATTCTTTTCAGATACTTCCATTGCATTTTCCATTACAGACACCTCCTTAAAGTAACGCATTTACATCTAAAATCAATGCTACTTCACCGTCACCAAGAATGGTAGCACCACTGATCATCTTATTATTCTTAATAAACTTGCCAAGTGATTTGATAACGATCTCCTGCTGGCCGATCAGATTATCTACAACCAGACCTGCATACTTATCACCTTTCTTGACAATCACAACGGTTAAGCTTTCTGGATCTTCTTCTAATGGCTCGATATCTAAGATCTTGTCCATTCTGATCAGAGGAATGACCATGCCTCTTAAATGAATAACCTCTTTTGCTTCTACGTAACGGATATCCTTAACCGGAATATCTTCGATATTCTGGATAGAACCTAATGCGATCGCATATTTTTCCTGACGGATCTCAACCATCAATGCCTGAATGATTGCAAGGGTAAGTGGCAGTCTTACTGTAAACTTAGAACCTTCTCCAAGTGTACTTGACACTTCCACATCTCCACCTAATGCTTCGATATTCGAACGTACAACATCTAATCCGACACCACGGCCTGAAATATCAGTGATCTGTTTTGCCATAGAGAAGCTGGGAATAAAGAGCAGATTGATGACTTCTTTCTGGCTCATGTTCTCAGCCTGTTCCGGAGTGATCACGCCTCTTTCAACTGCTTTCTCTTTTACTTTTTCTGTATCAATTCCGTTACCATCATCGCTTACTTCGATGATAACGTTGTTGCCTTCCTGAAATGCGTTCAGATAAATTGCACCTTTTTCAGGCTTACCTCTCTCCTTACGGACTTCCGCACTCTCCAATCCATGGTCTGCAGAATTACGGAGCAAATGCTGCAACGGATCACCGATCTGGTCAACAACAGTACGGTCTAATTCTGTATCTTCACCACTCATATATAATTCCATGCTCTTATTTAGCTTTCTGGAAAGATCACGGATCATACGTGGGAATTTATTTACAACACTTTCGATTGGAACCATTCGAACTTTCATCACAGATTCATGTAAACTTGTGGTAATCCTCTCAAGATATTCAATCTGTTCATGAAATGTCTGGTTCTCGAAATTACCGCCTTCTGTTGTGCTGATAGAAACTAAACTGTTCTTTGCAATGATAAGCTCGCTGACCTGATTCATCAGGGCATCTAACTTCTCAATATCGACACGGACTGTACGGCTTGTAACCGGTTTGTTTGAAGTTGTTTTCTTAGCAGTTGCTGACTGTGTCTTTTTAGCAGTATTTTCTGCTGCAGCCGGTTTTGCTTCTGCTGTTTCCTGTACAGCAGCCGGTTTTTCTGCTGCTAATGCCATTTTCTCTTTCTTTTCAAGCATGTCTGATTTTACTTCTTCTGCTAAGACAGTGTCGATTTCAGAAACAGCTTTTGCCGCTGCAATGATCTTATCCAATGCTTCTTCTGATGCTAAGAAGAAAGAGAAATCCAATTCAAACTTTTCATCTTCTATATCCTGTGAACTTGGACGGTATACAATGATCTCACCAAAATCTTCTACTGCTTTGAATACAAGAAATGCTCTTGCTGCTTTTAACAGACAGTCCTGATGGATGTATACGGTAAATCCATAGACATGTTTTCCGCTTTCTTCGGCATTCTTAATGGCTTCTTTTTCACTGTTTGTCAGTTCAATCTCCATGAACTTCTTCGTACTGCCATCTTCTTCCTGCATCGGAGTTTCCTTTACTTCTGTAGCTTCTACTGAAGATGCCGTTTCTTTTCCTTCAGACTGTGCGATAAAATCATTTAATTCTTTGATGATCGCTTCGTTATCTTCAGTTCCTTCATCTGACGTTTCTTTAATATTCTCTAAATATTTATCTAATGCATCTAAACAGTCAAACAGGATATCGATCATCTTGCTGTTGACACGGATCTTATCACTACGGACTTCCTGAAATACATCTTCCATATCATGTGTCAGATGCTGCATACGTTTAAATCCCATTGTTCCAGCCATTCCTTTTAAAGAATGTGCTGCACGGAATACTTCATTGATCGTATCTTTATTATCAGGTTCTTTTTCCAGAGTCATTATGCAGTCACTTAAATTCTGTAAATGCTCATTGGTTTCATCGATAAAAATCTCTAGGTATTGGCTTACATCCATTCTACTGTACCCCCACTCTCTTTATTATTGTTGATGCAACTTCTGTCAATGGAACTACTTCATCTACCACACCAGCTTCATAGATTGCTTTTGGCATTCCATATACCACACAAGTCTGTGCATTCTGTGCGATCACATATATCGGTTTTTCTTTTTCTAATGCAAGAATGCCCTTTGTGCCATCTGCTCCCATTCCGGTAAGTACGACACAGACAATCTCATCATATCCGCTCTTTGTCAATGACTGGTATGTGATATTTGCACAAGGTTTTAAGCCACCGATTGCCGGCATATCATTAAAAGTGATCTTATGTCTTCCATCAGCAGTCTTTACAACTTCCATATGTTTCCCACCCGGAGCTACATATACCCAGCCTTTCTGTAAGATATCACCTTCTTCTGCTTCTTTTACAGAAATCTTACTAAGTTCATTTAACCTGTCTGCCATAGATTTTGTAAATCCTTCCGGCATATGCTGCACCAAAACAATTGGTGCATTCAGGTTCTTCGGCAGATATGGGATAATGCTTTGTAATGCTTTAGGTCCTCCGGTGGAACAGGCTAATGCGATCAGCCGGTTTCCATTCGATGGAACATTCTTAACCGGAATACCGGGCTTATCATGAGAAAAAATCTGTACCGGTTCTGCTTGTGGCTTCATGGTTTTTACAATACTCTGTGTCTTTAAGACAGCTGAAAGTACGGACAACAGAGATTCCTTAAATACTTCACCTTTTGCTTCTATGATATTTGTCGGCTTTGTTACAAAATCAACGGCTCCAAGTTCAAATGCCAGCATCGTTACCTTTGCTTCTTTGACAGTTGCAGTACTGACCATGATAACAGTCGCCTTTATATTGTCTTTTTGTAACTTTTTTAGTAATTCCAGCCCATCCATACGAGGCATATTTACATCTAACAGAACTGCATCATAATGTGTTGTCTTTAATCTTTCATATGCCTCAAGACCATCTTTACAGACATCTGTTGCCTGAAATGTACTATCTGTATTGATTATATCACACAACACCCTTCTCATAAGTGCAGAGTCATCGACAATCAAAATATTTTTTTTCATGGTTCCTTCCTTTCCCTATCTGTAATGATACAAATAAGCAAAATCTGTTTCTAATTCTTTTGTCTGTCTTTTCTCTCTTCTTCAAAAATATATCTGATGATTTCTTCTCTGACACGTTCCTCCTGAAACATAAACTGTATACGTGTTTCAAATTTTCCCGGATGATCCTCTTTTTTCTCAGACGCTAATACATGCCCCTTGATGTAATACTGTTTGTCAATATTATCATTACATAAACGTATGATCAGTAAAATATAACTATCTGTCTTTAAGTGATCCTCTCCTAGAATTCTGACTCCACCACCACTCAGGTCTAAGATCACTGCCTGCTTCTGATATTCATAAAAATGTTCATCTCTGAGTCCTTCAAAAATCTGATCTGTTGACTTTTGTTGTGCATCTTCCTTTGAGATCATATAAAATTGCATATTCATCAGACATGGATAACGGTAATATTCTCTTCTTTGAAATTTTTCTAACTGCGAATGCAGTTCAATAACGATTACAAAGATATTGTCCTGCTTATATCGCTCACGTATCTGTCCAATACTGTGATAGAGTCCGCTGCCTGTATAAAACACAAATTCAAAGCGGACGCCAAGCGGAAGCAATACGACTTTTCCATTTTCGATCGGCATTGTGATTTCTAATGATCCATCTTCTTTAATATCATTTACCTGACTTTTGTAAATACGTGGTGATACTCCTGTTTGTTCTACCCGGGCCACCTGCTGTACGAAACGGATATCAACTTTATCTCCTAAGTGTATTAAATTTGTTACCATATTTTTTCCTCGCTTAATTGGTTCTTCTTAATATAAAATTGATAAATAACTGTGTAATCCCCTTATGTATAGTAATCATTTCATGCTCATTATTGATATAATTATCTGCTAATATTTCAAATGCCCTGGATGATATGGCTTTTGGTGTTTCAACCGTTACAAGCTTTTGTCCCCTGACCGCATTTTCTAATTCCTGATCCTGTGGTATCATCCCCAGAAAATCAATCCTTCCACTTAAAAATTGTGATACAACGGAATTTAATTTGGAATAAACAACTTCTCCTTCTTCTACATTAGTGACTTTATTTGCAACTATACTGATCTTTGCTTTTTCTTTCGAAAAAGCCGGATTGCGATATAATGCTTTCAACAGTGAATAAGAATCTGTTAAGGAACTTGGTTCCGGTGTCGTTACCAATATGATCTCAGGACTTGCGATCACAAACTCCAAAACACTGTCTGAAATGCCTGCTCCGGTATCTATGATGATCACATCTGCTAAGTCATTTAATTCTGCTAAACAGTGTACAAAATATATGATCTGATCCTTTGAGAGATTGTTCAATCCTGCGATTCCCGAACCACCGGAAATAAATCCGATATCCATCGGTCCTGTCGTAATGATCTCCCGGATACTTTTTCCTCTGTATATTAAATCACTTAAATTATACTGTGGCACTGCACCAAACATGACTTCCACATTTGCCAGTCCAAAATCTGCATCGAAAATTATAACTCTATTTCCCATTTTCCGAAGTTCTACAGCCATATTTACAGCTATATTAGATTTTCCGACTCCACCTTTTCCACTGGTGATCGTTACCACTCTTGCTGTATGTGGCGGAACTTCCCGGCTTTTTTGCTTAATGACATTTCTAAGCTGTTCTGCCTGATCCATAGGCTACCTTCCTCCTAGTAACCGCTTTACTATCTTTTGTGAATTAAAAAGTTCAATATCATCCGGTACATTCTGTCCGTTTGTAATATAAGAAACTTCTGCTTTGGAATAAAGCTTGATATTTAACACATTCCCATAAGTAGTCGTTTCATCTAATTTTGTAAAAATGATCTTATAATCAGTGATCTCATGGTATACATCTGTGATCTCGATCAGATCTTTATACTTTGTTGTTGCACTTAACACTAAATATACTTCATTGTCATATTGTATATCTACATTCTGTATCAGTTTCTTGATATCCTCTTTCTGATTCGGACTCTTATGGGAGAATCCGGCAGTATCCACAAGTACTGCATCATATTCTTCGAGATTTTCGATCGCCTGATTTAATTCCTCAGCAGAATAAATGATATTTAACGGTGTATCTAGGATATTTGCATATGTCCGGAGCTGTTCGGCTGCTGCGATCCTGTAAGTATCTGCCGTTAAAAAGGCAACTTTTCTTCCCTGTTCCACTTTTAACTTCGATGCGATCTTTGCGATCGTTGTCGTCTTTCCTACACCTGTTGGTCCGATAAAAAAAATAACTTTTGGTTTCTTTCCGTTTAGATCGATCCCGTGTGGCTGTCCGAACTTTAATATCATCTTCTGGTATACATTCGATAAGATATAATCAACGCTGTTACCGTTCCAGTTTACTTTTTCTAATTCATCCATGATCTGATTGACATATTTCTCATTAACTTCATTATCGATCAGTGTTTCATACAGAACTTTGATAAATGTAAGATTCTCGCTTTTTTTCGATTCTGTCTTAATAAATTCCCGTTCTTCCGGCATTTTTTTCTCCGCTGATAACTGTTTTTCTAAGATACTCTGCAGATTTTCTAATTTTTCTTCAATCCGCTCACGCTCTTTTGGATCTTCTTTTTTTAACAAGTTCGCATTTCTCTTTAAAAATTCGATCGCACTCTGTTCTGCCTGCTCCTGTGACTGCTCCGCGTTATGATTCGAGATTGCCGACAATGAGATTGGTTCATCTGCTGTGACATTGATCGTATCATGTATCTTTTGCGGCGTTTTCAATGCCATACTAGAATCAATACGATCCTCTCGTTCTTCCATAGCTGCTGTCACCTCAAACGTAGATTTTTTAAAGGACTGAAATAAACCATGCGGTTTGATTTCTTTTACATTCATCACTACCGCACCTTCGCCAAGTTCTTCCTTTGCTTTTGCGATTGCTTCTTCCTGCGTCTTTCCCTGAAATTTCTTGATTGTCATTATCCTGTCACCATCCCAACTGACTGTAATTCAACATTTGATTCTATTTCATTGTAGGAAACTACAATTAAATCCCTGAAATAATCCGATGTAAGTTTTTTGAAATACATTCTTACGATCGGTGATGTCACGATAATTGCATTTTTGCCTAAGTTTTCTAACTTAGCCACTTCTGTTTCGACAGATGCAATGATCGCTTTTGTACGCTCCGGATCTAAAGTTAAATATGCACCCTGTTCTGTCTGCTTGATAGATGCCATAATATCCTGCTCCGTTTTCGGGTCTAATGTGATCACACTTGTAACCTCATTCGGTGCAAAATATTTGCTTGAGATCGCACGTTTTAATCCCTGACGGACATATTCTGTCAACACATCGGTATCTCTCGTTGTTGCTGCATGGTCTGCTAAAGTTTCAAAGATTGTCAGCAGATCCCTGATAGAAATACCCTCACGCAGCAGATTCTGTAATACTTTCTGAATTTCTCCAAGCCCTAACAGCTTTGGTACTAATTCGTCTACTAATACAGAATTGCTCTCCTTCAAGTTGTTTACCAGGTTCTGTACATCCTGTCTTGTCAACAGTTCATCAATATGTGACCGGATCACTTCTGTTAAGTGTGTTGCAATGATCGACGGTGGATCAACAACGGTATAGCCAAGACTTTCTGCACGTTCCCTCTGTCCTTCTGTGATCCAGATCGCCGGCAGATGGAAGGATGGCTCAAATGTCGGAATACCTGTGATTTCTTCTTCTACATATCCCGGATTCATTGCCATATAATGGTCAAATAAAATTTCTCCCTCTGTAACCTGAATTCCCTTGATTTTGATGATATACTGGTTCGGGTTCAACTGGATATTATCACGCAGGCGGATGATCGGCACAACCGTACCAAGTTCTAATGCGATCTGCCTTCGGATCATAACCACACGGTCTAATAAGTCTCCACCCTGATTGACATCGGCTAATGGAATGATACCATAACCAAATTCCAGTTCGATCGGATCAACCTGTAATAAAGATACCACATTTTCCGGTTTTCGTATCTCCTCTGCTTCTGTTTCTTCCATATCTGTTTCTTCCTCAATCTGTTCAATACTGATATTTTTGGAAATATTTCTTCCTGCCACAATAAATGCAAGTCCTAAGCCCATGAACAGATACCACTTAAATGGTGTGGTAAGACCTAAGAAACACATCGTTCCACCAACAATATACAATACTTTTGGCATACCGAAAAGCTGTTTTATAAGAATTGTTCCAAAATCAGCTTCTTTGGATGCTTTTGTGATCAGAATACCGGTTGCCAATGAAATGAGTAAAGACGGAATCTGGCTGCAGAGTCCGTCACCGATTGTCAGCAGACCATATTCCTGAATTGCTGAAGCAAAATCAAGCCCCTGTCTGGTAACCCCCATTGCTGTTCCACCGACAAGGTTGATCAGGGTAATGATAAGACCTGCTGTTGCATCTCCTTTGACATATTTTGTAGCACCATCCATGTTACCAAAGAAACTCGATTCTGCCTGGATCTTTTCCCGTCTTGCACGAGCTTCTTTTTCTGTGATCGCTCCTGTATTTAAATCGGCATCGATCGCCATCTGTTTTCCGGGCATAGCGTCTAATGTAAATCTCGCTGTTACCTCTGCTACTCGTTCAGAACCTTTATTGATAACAATAAACTGTATGAGGATCAGAACGATAAACACGATGGCACCGATGATCATATCACCGCCACCTACAAAAGAACCAAATGTTTCTACGACGTTACCCGGATTACCGGTCGTTAAAATCAAACGTGTGGAAGAAACATTCAATGAAATACGGAATATTGTCGTAAAGAGCAATAATGTCGGGAAAAATGACATATCTAAGACTTCCTGTGCAAACAACGCATTAAACATAATGATCAGCGCAATGGAAATATTGATTGCTAACATCACATCTAACAATGCTGAAGGAATTGGCACAATGAAAAAAATTACTGCTGCGAGCAAATACAATGCTACACCGACATCTGCTTTTTTCATCTTATATCCTCCTCTTCTAAATTTATGTATTCTTCATATCATATACTAACGCTAAAACTTCAGCTACAGCCTGATAGAGTTCCGGCGGAATTTCCTGTCCAATATCCACATTTGCATAAAGCATACGGGCAAGTGGTTTATTTTCCACAATTTCAATATGATTCTCTTTTGCAACCTCACGAATCTTAAGTGCTAAATGATCTTCTCCTTTTGCAAGCACAACCGGTGCTTTTGATTCGTTCGGATCGTATTTCAACGCCACCGACAAATGCGTCGGGTTTGTAATGATAACATCTGCTTTTGGTACATCCTGCATCATCCTCCGTCTGGATGCTTCCTGCATCCTCTGACGCTGTCTTCCCTTGATCTCAGGATTTCCTTCGGTATTCTTATATTCATCCTTGACTTCCTGCTTGGTCATCTTCATTTCTTCATGGAACTTATGCTTCTGATAAGCAAAATCTGCAACACCGATCACAAGATATACCAGTGAGATCTTAAGTCCCGCATCAATGATGATCTGACCACATAAGATGATTGCCTGTGTCAGTGGAATGTCATATAAAACAAAAAGGGTATCTGCATTTTTCTTAATAGATGTATATGCCACATATCCAATTATGAACAATTTTACAATAGATTTCAATAACTCAAATACAGCATCTTTTGAAAATATCCTCTTAAATCCATTAATCGGATTAAATTTATCTAATTTGGGTTCCATCGGCTTTTTGGTAACTTTAAAACCGATCTGTAATATACTGACTAACACACAGATCACAACACCTGCAATAAAAAAAGGAAGCATCATCTTTAAAGATTCGACTATGATATGTGTCATCAATGAAGATATACTATATGCACTGACATCCTGTGCATTAAGTTTTACAAAATCCGGTATTCTCGTATATACAAATGAAAATGAATTTACAAAACCACCATATATATAAGAAGTAAATATCTTTAACAGCAAAAACAGGACGATCAGATCAAATGCATGATTCAACTCCCGGCTTTTTGCTACCTTACCGTCTTTTCTGGCATCCTCTAATTTTTTTGCTGTCGGTTCTTCTGTTTTTTCTCCACCGGGACCATCCTTAGCAAACCATTGTAAGTCATAAGGAAGGCATAGTTCATTCCATTCTGTCAACTTTCATACATTCCTTTTATCATAGATACGATCGTTCTTCTCATCTCATCAAATATGAAATTAGATACGTTCATCAACAAACCGATTGTTAAAAACATGACTACAAGTCCTAGCAATACTTTCAACTGCATACCTACCGCAAACATATTCATCTGCGGGGATACTTTTGCCATGATTCCTAAAATACAATTTAATATCATAATACATGCGAAAACCGGCAGAATGATCCGAAATGCGATCACAAAGGAATTGATCATATAGGTGATCATCCCCTGTAATAAATGATCCCATTGAAATACCTGTCCATTAACAGGGATAAGCTGGTAAGAATCTGCAACTGCATGTAAGATATAATGGTGCATATTTGTTATGACTAATAACAGCAGCACAAGGTAATTATATAAATTAGCACTGACACTGACTTGTGTCTGCATCTGTGGATCATACTCTGTCGCCATGGAAAATCCGATATTGATATCTAATAAATTCCCGGCTAATAAAATAATGGAATTACAAATGTTTGCCGCAAATCCAATGAGCAACCCTGTAATTCCTTCTTTAATGACGATAATGGAATACCCAACAATTCCTGCATAGGCAAGCTCCTCTTTTGGAACGATCTGATATAAGATCAATGTCACAAAGAAAGATAAACCTATCTTCATCCTGCCAGGAGTACTTGACATTCCGAAAAATGGAGCAATAAATACAAAGCAGGAAATGCGGACCAAAATCAACAAAAAATATTCAAATGTAAGTAAGGAAAAGCTATAATCAACCATAATCCAACCTAACTTAAGTATATACTAAAGTCTGTCCACAGGCGCGTCATGTAATTTGACATAATGTCTAACATCCAAGGACCAAACAACATGATTCCCAGAAAAACTGCGATGATCTTTGGTACAAAGGTCAATGTCTGTTCCTGAATGGATGTAACTGTCTGAAAAATACTGATCACCAATCCAACGATCAATGAGATCAGCAATAAAGGAGCCGAAGAAACAATAATCGTATAAATCGCTTCTTTTGCAATTGTGATCACATCTCCCTGCGTAATCATTTACATTCCTCCTGTCAACTCATCCGAGTATTCATCTTTTATGTGGCTGCATTTAGTAAAATGTCTTTACAAGACTTCCAATTACTAAATTCCAGCCATCTGCCAAAATAAATAATAATATTTTGAATGGCAATGATATTGTTGTCGGCGGCAGCATCATCATACCCATAGACATCAAGACAGAGGCAACCACCATATCAATGACAATAAATGGAATGTAAATCAAAAATCCAATAATAAATGCTGTACGAAGTTCACTGATAATAAAACTTGGTATCAAAATGGAAAATGGAACTTCCTCATAGCTGTCATAGGTCTGACCGGAAATCTCTATAAAAAGGTCGATATCTTTTGTCTGCACCTGACCATTCATAAATTCCCGTAACGGTTCACTTCCGATCTGGAGTGCTTCTTCCTGCGTGATCTCTCCGGCATCAAAAGGCTTGATTGCATTCTCATTGATCTGGGTAAATACCGGATTCATAATGAAGAATGTCAAAAACAAAGCCAGACCGATCAACACCTGATTTGGAGGTGAAGTCTGTGTACCGATCGCTGTACGCAAAAAATGCAGTACGATGATAATTCTGGTATAAGACGTCAGCATGATCAATATAGACGGTGCTAAAGCAATAATGGTAAGGACTAATACGATTCGGATATTACCGGATAAATTGCCATTTTCATTATTATAGCTAAAGCTGATACCATTTGTACTGTCAGAAGTGGCACTTTCTACATCACCGCCACGTACGACATCCGGTTCTGCAATATCATCTCCTGCAGGCACATCTAAGTCATTCGATCCCGTGGCAGCTGTATTACTTCCTGCCATAGAACTGCTGACTGTTCCAGTAGCATATACACTCTGTCCTGTGCAGACGATCACCGAAATAAGAATGGCTATCACTGCAAAAGCAACAGATAATCTACAATATGACTTTTTAAATCTACTCATAATTTGTTCCCGTCTATTTCTTCGGTATACGTTTTTTTATTTTGTCTAATATATCTTTAAAACTTTCAGATGAAAAACTCATCGGCAGTTCTTCTGTCGGTACTTCTTTCAACTGTTCTTCTGTAAGCTTTGTCAACAGCCGTATTTCATCTTTCCCGATTGCGATCACAAGATATTCATTACCTGCTTCAACGATCTGAATATACTTATTCTGTGTGACCTTTAATGTTTCGATCACTTTCAGATTCCGGTTGAAACTGTGTCCTTTCTGATAACCTGCGATCCAGCGTGTTGCCACGTATGTGATCAGTAACACAAAGACAAATATGACCAGTACACCTATCAGCTGCACAAAACTATCCAGCGAAGAAGTCTGTACTGCGACCATATCAGATTAACCTACAACTTTTTTAACAGCTTCTAATACTCGTTCTGCCTGGAATGGTTTTACGATGAAGTCTTTTGCTCCTGACTGGATTGCCTCGATAACCATTGCCTGCTGTCCCATTGCAGAACACATGATAACACATGCATTTGCATCTGCTTCTTTAATCTTTTTCAACGCCTGAATACCATCCATCTCAGGCATGGTAATATCCATCAGTACAAGATCCGGTTTTGTTTCGCTGTATTTTTCAACTGCCTTTACACCGTTTTCTGCTTCACCTGCGATATTATAACCATTCTTAGTTAAAATATCTTTGATCATCATTCGCATAAATGCTGCATCATCACAAATTAAAATATTTTTTGCCATTTTTTTGTTCTCCTATTTCTTTATTTTATAATTTCTGCTATTCTGACACCAAAGTTTTCTTCAATAACTACCACTTCACCTTTGGCTACATATTTGCCATTTACTAATATATCAATTGGTTCACCGGCTATCTTGTTAAGTTCAATAATCGTTCCCGGCGTGAAATCTAAGATTTCCTGGATTGATTTACTCGTACGTCCTAATTCAACGGTTACATCTAACGGTACATCCATGATCAGATCAATATTCTCTGACTGTAATACCGGACTCATACCCTGTGTAAACGTCTGGAATTGTGCGGGCTGTACATTCACTGGCTGTGACATTACCGGTTGTTGTGACATTGTCTGCTGTCCCATCATCGGCTGTCCCATCTGTTGTGCTGTCATAGGCTGCTCCTGTCTCGGTGCTGCTGTCGGCTGTGATGCAGCAGACGCCGTATTACTATTATTTTCCAGCGTTGCATTTGCGTTAACATCCATCTCCATATTCTTAGAAATACTTGAACACATTTCTCTTGCAAATGAGAACGGATACAACTGCATGATCTGGCTGTCAACTAAGTCACCAATTTCCATTCTGAATGATATTTTTACAAACTGTCCGGACAAGAAACTATCGATTGCTTTTTCATCTACTGTTTCTGTCAGATCGATGACGTCTGCCTCCGGCGGACTGATATCTATCATTTTATTCAGCATAGATGATAAAGATGTTGCTGCAGAACCCATCATCTGGTTCATTGCTTCACTGATTGCACTCAAGTGTAATTCACCAAGTTCACCGTCTGTATTCGTACCATCTCCACCCATCATAAGATCGGTGATCACTTTGACATCATTTTCTTTCAGTACAAGGATATTGCTTCCATCCAAACCAACGGTATATGCAATTTTAATAAATACACATGGTTTTTCATATGCTGCAACAATATCTTCCCATGTTGCAAAAGATACGACCGGTGTCGATATCTCCACTTTTCTGTTTACTAAAGAAAACAGTGTTGTTGCTGCTGTTCCCATACTGATATTCGCAACTTCCCCTATTGCATCTTTTTCAGCATCAGAAAGTGGCTGCTCATCAGCACCTGAACCTGTCGGTTCATTCAACAGGGCATTTATTTCTTCCTGTGATAACATTCCATCCATTGTCTTACTGCTCCTCCCTGATTACCGATGTAATTCTTACTGCATATTGCTTATCCGATGCTCCCGGCAATGCAGTAAACTTCCGGATATTTCCAACATATACATCCAATTCCTCATCTACTTTAGAATCCAACCGGATAATATCCCCAATCTGTAAATTGGTAAAATCCCGAACTGAAACTGTACTCTTTCCTAAGTATGCTTTGATAGGAACCGGTGCTTTTGAAATCAGACTCTCAATTGTTTCAGTATATTCCGCTTCATCACTTTTTTTGATATTGGAATACCAAAACTTCGTATTTAATTTATCCATAACCGGCTCTAATGTCATAAATGGCAGACAAACATTCATCAATCCTTCCACTTCCCCGATTTTCACATTGATCGTAACGATTGCGATCATTTCATTCGGAGATATAATCTGTGCAAACTGTGAATTTGTTTCAATTCTCTCTAACCTCGGACTGATCTCAACTACATTCTGCCACGGCTCACTAAGCAAGTCCACACATACCGTTAAAATCCTTTCAATGATCAGCAATTCAATCTCCGAGAAATCACGGCTTCTGTCTAATGGCTGTCCCATACCGCCAAGCATACGGTCTACGATCGCATATCCAAGATTCGATGCCACTTCCAATATAATGTTTCCGTTCAACGGTTCCATATCTACGACACCAAGCAATACCGGATTAGAAAGTGCGTTTGAAAACTCAGAATACGTAACTGCTTCTGAATTCATCACTTCCACCTGAACACTTTTTCTCAAATAGACCGGAAGATTTGTTGATATCAGTCTCCCATAGTGTTCAAAGATGATCTCTAATGTTCGCAGATGCTCTTTTGAGAACTTTGACGGTCTTGCAAAGTCGTAATTCTTTACCTGTTTTTCCGGAACGTCTTTCATTTCTTCTACATCCAGTTCACCATCATTTAATGCCCTGAGTAAACTGTCAATTTCATTCTGGGACAACACTTCACCCATGAATTTTCACCACCCGCCTAATGCGATTTTCTGTTACTGACAAGTCACTGTAGGAAAACCTACACTGACAATAAAATCCGAATCAAACAACTTCTGTAAGTCTGCTACTATTGCATCCTGTACACCCTGCTGGTCTGACTTGAATTCATCATAGGTAAACCCTGAAACTACGGAAGTAATCTCGCTCATCACAAGGTTTTTCTTTTCTTCCATGGATTCACCAAAGCTCTTATAACCTTTGCTGTCTTTATTCATAAAAAGTGAAACTGTAATGACTGCATAATGTTCTTTGCCATCTCCGCTGTCTTTTAAATTGATCGTCATGCTGTCTGAAATATCGTAAGTTGCAAGCTTGTCGATCGGTACGGAAGACGCATCCGATGTTACAGAACCACTTTCTAATTCAAGATTGATTGCACTGCATACCTGTGTGATCAGTTCATTTGCTTTTTTCGTTTCCGGCAGAACCGTGATCGTCAAAATAGCTGTTAAGATCAGATTTACCAGAACTAAAGCTAAAATCACCACTGACATAAGATTTTTCTTCATTTTCCTATCCCCTTTCTCATTTCTAATTATCTGAACTATAAGAATTATAGATCTTAATCTCTACTCTACGGTTTCTCGCCCTTCCTTCCGGGGTCGAGTTATCTGCAACCGGAACATATTCACCACGTCCCGAAGACTTGATAAGTCCCGGATCTAAATCTGTAATACTTCTGATATAATCAGCTACATTCAATGCACGATACATGGAAAGCACATCATTGTTCTCGTACTTCGCATTTGAAATCGGCACATTATCGGTGTGACCCTCTATTTCTATGATATTGCTCTTATAATTTGTCAGGATCGCTCCTATCTTATCGATCAGAGGATATGCATCCTGCCGGATCTCTGATTTACCGGAATCAAACAATAGTGCCCCATTCAATGTCAAAAGCACATATTCTGCATTAAAATCAACTTCCACCTGATTCTGGATTCCATACTGTTCCGTCTGCCCGCTGATCTGTTCAGCCATTTTTTCGGATTCTTCTAAAGCTTCTTCTTTATATGCTTCCTTAGTATCTTTCTGCTCTGTATCTTTTCCTTCACTGGAACTGTTTTCAAAGAAAATACTAAAGTTCTCTAGCTGGCTGATCCCGGAAGAGATCAACTGTCCCTCTCCAATAGAAGATCCGCCGGAAGGCAATACACTAAAACTGCTCTGTAATGAAGCAACCACCATTTCAAACTTCTCAGCATCTACAGTTGACATAGAGAACAGCAACACGAAAAAGCACAAGAGCAGATTCATCAAGTCACTAAACGTATTCATCCATGCCGGTGAGCCTTTTGGTGCTTCTTCCTGTTTTTTTCTAGCCACTATTCCTCACCTCCGTCAGGACCAAGATCATTTCTGACCGCCGGTGACAAGAAAGATTTCAGTTTTTCTTCAATAACACGCGGGTTCTCACCTGCCTGAATTGACAGAAGTCCCTCTACCATAACTTCTTTTATAATCACTTCCAGATCATTATTCACTTTCATCTTCGTTGCAACCGGGTTACATAACCAGTTTGCAATGATAGAACCATACAATGTTGTGATCAATGCAACTGCCATGGATGGTCCGATCGACGATGCATCTTCCATGTTGTTCAACATATTTACCAGACCGATCAGTGTACCGATCATTCCCCATGCCGGACCTAACTCCGCCCATTTTTCCCAAAAACTGATTACTTTTTTATGCCTTTCTTCCAGACAGGTGAGTTCTGTCTCTAAGATACCCCGGACAAGTTCCGGATCTGTACCGTCGACAACCAGCATAATTCCTTTTTTTAAAAAAGGATCTTCAATATCATTTGAAGCCTCTTCAAGTGCTAAGAGCCCTTCTTTTCTGGCAACATTTGACAGATCGATAATATTACTGATAACTGCTCCCGGATCGATCACCTTTTCCTTGAAAGCTAATGATATACTCTTTAAGCCGATAATAAAATCTTTCAACTTATTAGATGCCAAAACACCTGCGATCGAACCTCCGATCGTGATGATAACAGAAGGCAGATCATAGTAATCCATGATACTTGCTCCTGAAGATAATATTCCGAATATGAGCATTGCAAATCCAAGAATCGTTCCCAATAATGATGCTATATCCACTTTTTTCACCTACCCATTTTATTTTTTTGGTAAACGGCTGTGCGCCATAAAACCCCTTTTATCTTAGTTTACTAAATTTTGACACTCTTGTCTATAAACTTCTTAAAATATTTTTCACAAATATGCAAAAAATTGTCAAAAATATCCTTTTTCTAAACCTCTGCTCTGAAAAATGTGCATGATTTAGTGAAAGAAAACCAAATCATGCACACATTATACCATATCTTGCATTCGTATGGAATACTTATACCTTATATATGTAAATCATTTTTAACAATCCGTTACTGTTCACACCTAACAGTGTGACCAGCAACGATTAGAGCCCATTTAAAATACCTCTACGAGGATTTATAATTATCTTAGCACAGATTAACGTTTCAGGTTGATCAGTTCCTCTAAGAGTGTATCTGATGTTGTGATAACTCTTGAGTTAGACTGGAAACCTCTCTGGGTAATGATCATCTGTGTAAATTCTGTCGAAAGATCGACGTTTGACATTTCAAGTTCTCCACTTGTCATGCTTGCTCCATCCGCTGCTACTTCTACACCGATACCATCAAATTCCCCAGAGTTTAAGGTTGTTGTATAACAGTTTTCTCCGACTTTCTGTAAACCGGATGCATTGGCAAACTGTGCTACTGCGATCTGTCCTAATAATACGGTATTACCATTATCATAAAAACCATAGATCTTACCATTGTTATTGATCGAGATTCCGGTCAATGCTCCTAATGCTTTACCCTTTCCGACACTTCCGTTTGCGGAACCAGCATCTGCTCCAAGAGAAGTCTTTCCACCGTTATCTGCTGCTTTACAGGTTGAAAAATCAATCGTAATATCCTCAAAATTATTACCAAGTGTTTCTGCTAAATTTAACTTAACAGTCGGGGAACCCTCTGCTCCGACATAGGAGAATGTACCATCAGCAGGGTTGAACTTCAATGTATAGTTGACTGCATCTGTAATATATTCAAATGCACCTGTGTCTGCATTAAACTGTGCAGTCGGAAGTCCTGTTGCTCCTAAGTAATTCAGCTGTCCGGTTGTGATTCCAAACAGTTCTGTCATGCTTCCTGTCTGCTCTGCTACAGGTGTCTTTGCCCCGCCTGCTTGTGCTGCATCTGCTGTTTCATATTTGCTGTATGCATCGATCTTGTAGGAATTTGTTGCCTTATCCAAAGTAACTTTTGCATATTTGGTAAGCGGTTGTCCTCCTGCATTGTAATCTGTATAAGTATAGTAATAATTTCCTGCTTTGATATCTGCACTGAGATCAGATGCTGCATAATGGATATTTTCATTTGTGATCGGATAGGTCTTTGTAGCTGTCGTATTCTGACCGAATACCTGTGCTAAATTACCACCCTTTTCTAAAAACTTCGATAATACAGAATTATTCTCAGAATCTAAGATATCTGTCAACTCTACTGTATAGCTTTCGGTATCTGCATTTGTTACTTTTACTGCAAATTTTGCTGTGTATTTATATCCTAACTTATCAAAGAAGTTCAAGTTCATTGCATAGCCGTCATCACTGGTAACATTTTTATCATTCTTATCCATGATACCACTGACAGTTCCTAATGTTGTTGCCTCCGGTGCAGATGTTAAGTTCTTCTCCTGCATGATACGAAGTGCAGATACGGTATCTTTCTTGATATCTCCTGTTGTTTCATCTACCTGCCATCCCATAACTGTATATCCGGTAGATGTCATGCAAAGGTTACCTGCTCCATCAACATAGAAAGAACCTGCTCTTGTAAATAAGTTTTCAGAACCTGTATTTACAACAAAAAAGTTCGTAGAGCTCTTATCTGTCAGACGGATATCAAACGGATCGCCGGTTGTTTCGGCTGCACCGGATGATGTGATCGAAATTTTTGTTGCTCCGGTCGTAACACCAAGACCGATCTGTTTTGCATTGACACCACCTTTACCGGTTGTGGCATTTGCACCTGATGCATTTGAAATCGTCTGATACATGATCTCACTGAAAGTTACTTTTGAGGACTTAAATGCTACGGTATTTACGTTAGCTACGTTGTTACCGATTACGTCCATTTTTGTCTGATGTGTCTTAAGACCTGACACAGCAGAGAATAATGATCTCATCATAATGAAATGACCTCCTGTTTTCTATCTGCGGTCTGTCATCCCCCTTCTGTCAGTCCGGGGGATCTGCTTCCCTAAGGTCCAGCTATATAATGACAGCACCGTCTATATTTGTAAATATGTTGTTTTGTGTTTCTACCTGATCCATTGCGGTTACAACGGTCTTGTTTGGAACATTGACGATAAATGCCAGGGAATCCATCATAACTAATGATTCTTTGATTCCTTTTTTGCCTGCTTTTGCAACGCCATCTTCTAATCTTGCGTTCTGTTCCTCTGTCAGACTAATATTCCGCTCCTCTAATCTCATAGAAGCATGTTTTGAAAATTTCAGTTCAGATGATCTCTGATTCTGTTTCTTGCGTAAAATCTCCTCAAATGAAGCCTGTGAGCTGTTATCTGCCCTGCTGCTCTTTGCTGATCTTAGATATTCTCCGGTAACCTGTTCAATGGATGTAAAATGATTTGTGATCTTATCCATATCTCCACCTCAGTTCATCAACTGTCTGTTGTTTCTGTGGTGCTGTTGCTTGTACTGCTGTCATTAGAAGTTGAATCTGAACTTGAACCTGCTGTCAATGTTTTTAGTTTTTCTTCTAATGCTGTCAATTTTGCAATATCTGTTGCACTGACAAAGCCCTTCTGGTAACTGTTCATTGCATCATAGACTGCTCTTGCATTTTCAACTGCTTTTGCATCTGCGGTTGTCACATTTGCGGCTGTCGGCAGTTTTGCGATCATTGTTGAGAACATATTTGCCATTTCAAATGCTTCATAATAATTAGCATCTGCAACGGTATCTAAATCCTCTAAAGAATATAAGCCGTCATTGACTGCCAAAAATACCTCTCCATTTTCATACATTACATAATCGACTTTACCATTTACAGTTGTTACATTGCCGGTTTTATCTGTGACATTTAAAATAACATATTTACCTACAAGGTTATTCGACATATCTTTGCTCACAGTATCTTCTAAGTTCTGGGTTGCCTCTAACTGGGAAAATGTAGCAAGCTGTGCGATATATTCTGTATTATCTGTCGGCTGTAACGGATCCTGATAACGCATCTGCGCTACTAAAAGCTGCAAAAATGCTTCTTTATCAAGACCTGATGTACTGTCTGCTGATGCCTTTGAAGAAGCGGTTGATGAAGATGACGCTGAAGCACTTGTATCTACAAGCTTGCCATCTTGTACTGCCTGTATTAATGCCATATGTACTCCTTTCTGCTCTTATGCTGTATAATCTACCTGATTTCCATTGTCACGCATGATCTGTGCTGCAAGCTGTTCTTCTTCTGTCATAAGACCGCTTAAGCCATCGAGATCATCGAGATTTAAATTTCTTCTCGTCTGCTTTTGTGACTCCTCCATCTGCTGTCCCTGCTGTTCTTCCTGTTTTGCATTTCCCTCTAAGTTCTGTTCAAACTCATGGGTTCCAACTGTAACTTCTACTGCATCTACTTTGATGCCCTGCTGGCTTAAGTTCGTACGCAGTTCTACAAGCTGTGTTTCTAATGCTTCCTTTACAGCTTCATTCTGTGCAGTGATCTGTGCCCGGATCACACCTTCTCTTTCTGAAATATTCAGATAGATTTTTCCAAGGTGCTCTGGATTTAACTGCATCTCCATGGAAGTTGCTGCTTCTGAAATCGTCACTCTGACATTTCTTGCGATCTGATTGATCACATCATTGACATCTATCTGACTGGTAGTATATGGCTGTGTACTCTCTGTCGGTAATACAAATTCTTCTGTCTGTACACTCTGATGTCCTGTTACATGTACACCTGTATCAGACATATCAGCTCTGGTTTCTTTGGACTGTTTAAAATGTTCCTGCTGATCGGCATTTTCTCCTGAGCTGCCTGTCATGTCTTCTGCTGTCTGTTCTGTAGTTTCTACAGTGGTAACTGCTTCTTTTGTATCGGTAACTGCTGTTGTCTGATCTTCTGTTGCATTATCATCCTGTTTTACTACAGTTACTTCTACTCCATCTGCGGCTGCCGTCTGACTGGCTTTTGTATCATCTGTCTGTTTGGCATTGACCGTTTCTGTATTTGCCTGTGTATCTGCTGTAGTTTCTGCTTCTACTGCATCCGGCAGTACGGTTTCTGCTTCATCTGACGCAGCTGCCTGATCCCATGCTTCACAAAGAACATCTAATTCTTCTCTTGTGATACCTAATTGTGCACACAGATCATCGGTTACTGCTGTGATCTGTTCCATTGCATTGGTAAATGCATCACTCAAAAGCAGTGTTCCAATATCTTCGCCTGTTAAGGTCTGTATCAGATTTGTAAGGTTCTGCATATTACGCAGATCTAAAAAACCAAGTCCGAGTTCTTCCATTGCCTGTGTGATTTCTTCATCAGTCACTGAAAATTCCTCTTTTAAGACATTGCGGATATCCTGTTCATAATCTGCTAACGGTTCTGATGCTTCTTCTTTGATGGCATCCGGTGTAACTTTTTCCTTTACGGATACATTGTTTGCTGCAGCTGCATTACTGTTATAATCAAGCCTTGCATCCTGACTGATGCCGGCTCCTACATCCAGCTTTGCAGTATCATTTGATATATTTGTCTGAATACCTGACTGTAGTGTGTTCTGACTCATCAGTTCCATAAAACTGACCATGGTATCTTTATCAGCTTTTTTTGAAGATTTGTCTGTTTTCACACCTGTCTGCATCTGTATGATGCTTTTTGCAACTTTTGAAATATCTGTTCCCATCTCTTTTTCGCCTCCTTTCTCCTCACTTTTTAAAATTTATGATTCAGAGGGTTCCATGATCTTCGTCAGCTTTGCTGCTGTGTCCTGATTCATTGCCCCGAGAATACTCGCACTAGATTCCGGTTTCATCGCTTTTAAGATCTTTGCTACTAATTTCAGATCATCCTTCATTGTATCGAAAATAGCTGCCGCCTGTTTCGGCTTCATTTCTGAATACATCTTCACATATGCATCTAACTGTTCATCTGCCTGCTGCTGTTCGATCACCTGTTTATAAATAGCTTCGGCATTTGCCGGATCAATGCTTTCATAGAATGTCTTATATTCATTTATATCGGGTGCTTTATCAGAAAAAACAACCTCCTCATCGAATTTCTGCTTCTCTGCTTCGAACGCTGCCTCGTTTGCTTTATACTGTTCAAGCTGTGATGCAAGATCTTCTAATTCAGCATTCCGCTCATCCTTTTGTGATACCTGATTTTTCTCATCCTGTAATTCTACTTCTAACTCTTTGATCCTGGCTACTGCCTCATCTAACGTTGCATATGGATATTCGGTACTGCCTTTACTTTCTGTGCTGTCTGTCTCTACACCGTCTGTTTCCGGCAGTATACGGTTTACATATGGTACATCTTTTAGCAATGGCTGTAAAACTGTTGAACCAAAGCCGCCGACATCCATTTTGATCAGTAATGTAAGGATTGCAAGCCAGATCACAATAATGATAAATGTAACAAAGAATACTGCTAAACGGCTGCCGCCTTCTTCTTCATATTCTGTACCATATTCCATGGCTCTTTGGATCTCTTCCGGTGTAGCACCTGCCTGTTCTAATTTCTTTCTGCGCTTTTCTTCCTGCGCCATTGCCTTTTGTGCTTTCTTTTCCTGCTTAGCAGCTTTTTTTTCTGCTTTCTTATCTGCCTTGCTCTCTGTACCCTGTCCTTCCATCATTGCATTGTTTTCATCTGCCATTGTATTCACCACCCGTTATCTTTCTTCCCGATGATAAGTATAACTTACTAATTCATCGACTTCTTTATTTTCTTCATATAAAAGTTGCTGTTTAAATTCCTCGAATTTCTTTTCCCGCAGTTTTTCATATGTTTTTCTCTCGATCATCACTTCTTTTAACCGGAGTCTGACTTCTTCCAGCTGTTTTTCTGCCTTATGTACTTCCAGCATCTGTGTACGGATTCTTGTTTTCATAGTTTCTACTGCACGCCTGCAGGTATTGATCTCTAGTATATCAATCTTTCCTTCTACTAATTTTCTCGCCTGTCTGTCATAAGAAGCTTTCTGGATCATTAAATTTTGTAATTTTTCCTGTTCTTCCTGAAGTTTTCCTGCCGCAAGTGAAAATGCTATCTTTTCCTGACTCTCAAGTTTCTGCTTGATATCTAATACACTCTGTAATTTATAGTGAAATCCTGCCATCTAACACACCTTATTCTGTAAATAGTTCCTCTAGCATCTGTTCTTCTTCTTCAAAGCCGAATTTTTCCATCGTATCCTGCATCAAAAACTCATTGACTGCATCGATCTTTGAGATTGCATAGTCGATTTCTTTATTCGACCCTCTCTTGTATGCTCCGATATTGATCAGATCTTCAGCTTCCTGATAGGTAGCAAGTACATTTTTTAACCTGCCTGCCGCACTCTTATGTTCTTTAGTTGCAATCGAACTCATAACACGGGAGATGCTCTGTAAGATATCGATTGCCGGATAATGGTTTTTATGCCCTAATTTTCTTGAGAGCATGATATGTCCATCTAAAATACTTCGTGCTGTATCTGTAATCGGTTCGTTGAAATCATCACCATCTACTAAGACGGTGTACAGTCCTGTAATCGAACCTTCGCTTGCATTACCTGCACGCTCTAAGAGTTTTGGCATCTCGGAATATACGCTTGGCGGATATCCTCTTGTTACCGGAGGTTCGCCTGAGGCTAAACCAATTTCTCTTTGCGCCATGGAAAAACGCGTCAGTGAATCCATCATCAAAAGAACATCTTTGCCCTGATCCCTGAAATATTCTGCGATCGCTGTTGCTGTTTTAGCTGCTTTATTACGGATCAATGCCGGTTTATCTGATGTTGCCACGACAACAACTGAATGCTTCATTCCTTCTTCACCAAGATCCCGTTCCACGAATTCCCGCACTTCCCTGCCCCGCTCTCCGATCAGGGCAATGACATTGATATCTGCTCTTGTATTTCTCGCAAACATTCCCATCAAGGTACTCTTTCCTACGCCGGAACCGGCAAAGATCCCGATTCTCTGTCCCTTACCAACTGTGATCAGTCCATCGACCGCTTTGACGCCAAGCGGCAACACCTCATCGATGATCTTACGTTTCATCGGATCAGGTGCTCCTGCTTCTACCGGATAAGGTTTTGCCGCAGACAGGTCACAGTTGTCTGCAACTCTTCCGATCCCATCTACAATATGTCCTAACAAGTCATCACTTACTAAAACAGATAATGGATGCCCTGTATTTTCCACAGTACATCCAATGCCTAAACCTTCCACACTTTCATAAGGCATCAGCAGCAAACGGTTATCCCTGATACCGACTACCTCTGCCATTACAAAAGCGTCCTTATCTTTATCAATGATAATGCGGCATAAATCGTTTAGCTTTGCTTCCGGTCCAACAGATTCAATCGTCAGTCCGACAATCTTTACTACTTTTCCGAGTCTGTTAAAATATGTACGATCTGCTAATTGTAAATACTTGTCTAAATTATATGCCACGTCAGTTACCCCGCTTTTTAAAGACCGGTCCATTCCCTCTTACAGGCTCAATGACCTTAAGTCTTTTATCAAATTCTCCAATTGTACTCCTAAGCTGCAATCAAAGATACCTGTATCTGTTTCGATCACACAGGCATTTTCTCCCATTGAAGAATCACCTACGATCTCTAATGTCATATCATGTCCGATATGATCTAATATCTCAGTTTTATGATTTTCAATAAAATTCTTTTGTTCTTCTCCTACTCGGATACGGAACTCTTTACAGCCTTCGATGTTCGATATCGTATTTTCAACTAAATATAATAAAATATCTTTTTTATCATCAAACTGCACATGAAATACCTTTTCTACAACTGTAACGACCACATCTAACAGTTTCGGTTCTAATTCATGCATTTCTTTGTTGTAGTCTGCCTGAAGCTGTAACTTTAGTTCTTCTAACTTCTGGTTTTTCTGTTCGTATTCCTGTTCTAATTCTTCTCTCGCCTGACTTTCGCCCTGTGCATAACCATCTGTATAGCCGTTTTTCTTTGCTTCTTCTAAAATCTCCTGCGATTTTTCCTGTGCGTCTTCTACGATCTGTTCTGCCTTTTCTTTTGCATCATCGACCATCCGTTTGGACTCTTCAGTTGCTTTTTCTAACAGTTCCTGCGGTGTTTCTTTGACTGCTTCTTCTGCGATCGATCCAAGAGCTTTAAAACCATCTTCTGATGCACCATCTTCTGTCTGGTTCTGCTTTCTTGCTAGTTCTGACAGTTTCTGTTCAACCATCGCATTGTAATCCATGATCCGGACATTTTTTTCAGGTTCTATTGTATTATACTGCTTGTACAAATTAGACAACGATCTCGTCACCTCCGCCTCTGGAGATTACAATCTCTGCAGAGTCTTCTAACTTACGGATAATTCCAACAATCTTCTGCTGTGCTTCTTCTACATCCTTCATACGGACCGGACCCATAAATTCCATATCCTCCTTGATCATAGCAGCCAAACGCTTAGACAAGTTCTTAAAGATCGTATTCTGAACTTCTTCATTTGCACCTTTCAGTGCAACAGAAAGATCATTGTTATCAACATCACGAAGTACACGCTGGATAGCACGGTCATCAAGCAGCATGATATCTTCGAATACGAACATCTTCTTGCGGATCTCGTCTGCAAGTTCCGGTTCTTCGATCTCTAAAGATTCCATGATATGTTTCTCTGTAGAACGGTCTACGGTATTTAAAATACCAACAATCGCATCGACTCCACCAACAATCGTGTAATCCTGATTGATAAGGGAAGAAAGTTTTCTCTCTAACACACGCTCCACTTCTTTGATCACATCCGGTGATGTACGATCCATGGTTGCGATTCTCTTTGCCACATCTGCCTGAACATCCGGTGTCAGTGCACTCATGATCATCGCTGCCTGTGTCGGTGTCAGATAAGATAAAATCATTGCAATTGTCTGTGGATGTTCATCCTGTATAAAATTCAGTACCTGGCTAGGATCTGTCTTACGAACAAATTCAAATGGGCGGACCTGTAAGGATGCTGTCAGTTTTGAAATGACTTCCTGTGCTTTTTCTCCACCCAGTGCTTTATCTAACAGTTCTTTAGCATAGCTGATACCGCCTTCTGCAATATACTGTTGTGCCAGGCACACCTGATAAAATTCATTCAAAACATCTTCCTTCACTTGTGGCGAAATACTTCTGGTATTTGCAATTTCAAGTGTCAGTTCTTCTATTTCATCTTCTTTTAAATGTTTAAAAATCTCTGCCGATTTTTCCGGTCCTAATGCGATCAAAAGTACTGCCGCTTTCTGAACCCCTGTTAGTTCTTCATTATTACTGCTCATTTCTAATCCCACTCCTCATTCAGCCAGTTACGAAGTAATGATGCAGCCGCTTCCGGATTCTCGTCTACAAACCGTTCAATCAGTATACGTGTTTCAGATTTTTCTGCATAACCGATTCCTTCTAGTTCATCCTGTGCAGCTTCTTTGGTCGTTTCTAAGAGATTCTCTACAGACAGTTCCGGCTCAATTGCTTCTTCCGGTTGTTTTCTCATGCTCCTGAATACAACAAATCCAAGCAGTGCAAATATCAGGACTGCTAATATGATCTGTAAATAATCTGCTACATCTCTGCCGCTTGCTGACGCATATTTAAAGAATGGTACATCATATGCAACAATTGTAATGTTATCTCTGGAAATACCTGTTGCATTTGCTACCATATCGTAGAACTCATCATCAACAGTTGTCTTCACCCTGTCACTGTTTTGTGCAACAAATTCATCAAATGTCATATTCTTTAATGTGCCATCTGCCTTTAAAGTTTTTTCATCATATACAACATAAGATGTCGCAACAACAGAAATAGATGAATTTTCCAGATCCACTTTGCTGCCATCACTGTTCTTTTTGGTGATCTCCTCACTTGGAAGATATTTTTCTTTCACTTCATTTACTGAAGAAGATGAAACTTCTGAATCCGGCATCACGTAAGTTGTATCATTATCATTAGAGTCTGTACCCGGAACACCAGCCTCACCACCGGTAGCTTCTGATTCATAAGTACTCTTGCTGTCTAAATATCCCTGTTCCTGTCCTTCATCCACATAATAATGGTGGTTGGTATATTCCTCTGTATCAAAATCCATCGCAAGGTTGATGCCCACTTCCACATTATCATAGACATCTGTTCCTAATACAACGCCTTTCACTTCACTTTTTACCATATTCTCAGCTTTGCTCTTAATTGACAGCTGGGAATTAGCACTACCGATCGCAGTTGATGTATCTCCACCTGAAAACAAAACATTCCCATCGCCATCAAGCAGCAAAATATTATCTGTCGAATCATTGCCAACCTCTGTCGCAATATATTTTGCAATTCCGGCAGCCTGTTCTTCATCCATTTCACTGCTGAGTTGCAAAATAACGCTTGCATAAGTTTCCTGATTCATCGTAATGATCGTACCATCTTCTTCCGGTATAGACAATGAAACTGTTGCATTTTCGATATTAGCAATGCTGGCAAGGTCTTTTTCAAACTTTTTCTCTAAATATAACTGATATTTTTTATTCTTGTCCGACTCTGTTGTACTGAAATTTCCGTCAAATACATTATCAATACCATAACTGTCTGTCGGTATCTCATTAGATCCTAACAGGATCGAAGCATTTGCTTCATCTTTACTATTAACCGAGAATGTCAGTCCATCCTGTGAAATTTCCGTTGCGATGTTCTCGCCTTCTAATAATTTTTTCACTTCAGATGCCTGTGTTGCATTCTCACATGTGATCAGTTGAACCATCTTTGGGCGGCTCATGACAGCAGCTAAAATTGCGAGTGCAACGATAACAACTGCTGTTATGCTGATCAGAAGCGTCTTTTGTTTGGTAGAAAATTTCTTCCACCAGTCTTTTATTTTATTTAATATATTCTGCACATTTTCCGGCATAACGTTCCCCTACCCACTAAATTGTCATATTCATAATTTCACGATAAGCTTCTAACACCTTATCACGGACTGCAATCGTATAATCCAAAGCAAGATTTGCTTTTTTCTGTATCGCTGCCAATTCATGAGTATTCGTTGCTTCACCAAGCATAAAGCGAACCTCTGCTGCTTCTGCATCATTCTGATAATCATTTGTTTCATTTAGCATTTTCACTGCAGTATCGAATACAGAACCGAAACTGTCACTGTTCTCCTCCTGTGCGGATGCTGCCTTACTCTGGTTATATGCCTGCGTGATATAATCAGATGATATATTTGTCAATGAAGATATATCCATTGTCTTCTCCTCCCGTTTTTAGCACTGACTGTAACTACATGGCTTCACCATAACTGCCACGCCGTCATTTTCATTATTATTTTCCCACCTGTAAACCTGCTTCTGCCATTGCCTTTGTCGCATTAAATGCAGTCACATTGGATTCATAACCCCTGCTCGCATCGATCAGGTTTGTCATTTCTGTTACAATATTGACATTCGGATAGGAAACATATCCGTCTGCATCTGCATCAGGATGTGACGGATCATATTTCATTGTAAAATCGGTCGTATCATCTTCAGCTACTTTTGTTACTTTGACTCCATCACCCCCATAAATCCGTCTTGAAGTATTTGCTAACACATTGCCAAAAGAATTTAAATCCTTTTCTGCAAAAGTTACGATCTTTCTACGGTACGGAGTACCATCTTCTGTTCTTGTTGTGTTCACATTTGCCACATTTTCTGCAATAATATCAGTCCGGAACCGTTGTGCTGTCATGCCGGATGCACTGATATCAAATGCCTGAAATAATGCCATGATAATTCCTCCTCACTTTATCCCAGATCAGCCTATTGCTGCTTTTATCCTTGAAAATTCCTGCGTCATGCTGTCTGTCAACGCCTCATATCTGATCTTTTCTGACGCCAATTCGACATTTTCAGTATCTATATCTACATTATTCTTGTCAATACGGTAAGAATAATTTGCAGAATCTACATAAGTTGATACATCTAAGTGGTTTAGATCAGCATGTTCTACTTTGCTGTCTAATGTAATATATTTCATATTCCCAAGTTCTTCTCGTAAGACACTTTCAAAATCCACATCTTTTCTTTTATACCCAGGTGTATCTGCATTTGAAATGTTATTGCTGATCGTCTGTCCCCTTAACCAGCTTGCATTTGCGGCTTTATTTAATACATCCACATAACTATATATATTCGATGAAAACATACGGCATCTCCTTTCCGACATACTTTTTCATACTTTAACCTTATTTTATTATAAATTATATTAGGAAAAACACAAGTGTTTTTTATCATTTTTTACATGATATTGTATTTTTTTATCATTTTATGTACTATATATGCATAAAAAAATGGGGCTGCAAACAAATTTTGCAGTCCCATTTAGCACTTTTTCTTATTTTGTCATCTGATCTTTTAATGTTCATTCTGCTTTTTGATCTTCTGGAGTTCATCAAATACAACATCGTTGAGCACTTTAATATATGTTCCTTTCATACCTGAAGAACGGGATTCGATCACACCTGCACTTTCAAACTTCCGCAGAGCATTTACGATAACAGAACGTGTAATCCCTACTCTGTCAGCAATCTTGCTGGCAACTAAAATGCCCTCATTGCCATCTAATTCCTCAAAGATATGCGTGATCGCTTCTAATTCTGAAAATGAAAGTGTATTGATCGCTGATTTTACGATCTGTATCTTACGGCTTTCCTCTGCATTCTCTTCATTGACCGAACGCATCATCTCAAGACCGACAACGGTTGTACCATATTCACTTAGGATAATATCATCAATATCATACTGTCTCTCACAGCGGTATACGAATAAAGTTCCTAAACGCTCTCCAGCAATATCGATCGGTGTAATGATTGCACAGTATTTCTTGACATCAGCTACAAAACCAAGTGTTTCTAAGTTTACATTCTCTTTTGTAGAAAGGATTCCTAACAGACGTTCATTGAGCAGCGGATCGATAAATCCACCAACTTCGTCAACGATCAGCTCCTGAATCTCATCAATCCCTTTACTGACACTGCTTCCTAGCACTTTGCCTTTCTTACTGATCACAAGGATGTTGGATTGTAAAATCTCCGTCAGCACATCACAGATGTCATTAAATACAACCTTTGAAGAATTGTTATTATGCAGGAGTTTATTAATTTTTCTCGTCTTATCCAACAACTGTACGCTCATAGGATACCTCCTTAAATATTCCGAACTTTATGTTAATTTTTTATAACTATGTGTTATTTTAGCATATTTATTGCATAATTTCAAGAATATTCAAAAAGTTCAGTCATATTCTACTTTTTACTCTCACTATAACCGCACTGTTCATTTGCACAGGCTAATTTATTTCCTTTTTCTACCATATAGCCGCCACATTTTGGACATGGCTTTGCAGATGGTTTCTGCCATGACATAAATTCACATTCCGGATTATTCTCACAGCCGTAATATTTTCTGCCCTTTTTCGTTTTCTTAATGACAACTTCCTTGCCACATAACGGACATTTGATCCCCGTTTTTTCCAGATATGGCTTCGTATTGCGGCAGTCCGGGAATCCCGGACACGCTAAGAACTTTCCATGCGGTCCGTATTTGACTACCATATTGCGTCCGCACTCCTCACAGACAACATCTGTGACTTCGTCTTCGATTTTTACTTTTTCTAAGTCTTTTTCTGCCTTCTCTACAGCTTCTTTTAGATCAGGGTAAAAGTTACTTACAACAGTTTTCCAATTTACAGTTCCCTCTTCCACCTTGTCTAATAGCGATTCCATATTTGCCGTAAAGTGTTCATCTACAATAGAAGGAAAAGATTCTTTCATAATCGCATTGACCACTTCACCAAGTTCTGTCACATACAGATTTCTGTCTTCTTTTACAACATACCTTCTCGCAAGTATCGTTGTGATCGTCGGAGAATAAGTACTCGGGCGTCCAATACCAAGTTCTTCTAATGTCTTTACTAACGATGCTTCTGTATAATGTGCTGGTGGCTGTGTAAAATGCTGTTTTTCTTCAAATTCCTGCAATTTCAAAGTAGTTGTCTGATCGATGGACTTCAACAGAACATTATTTTCTGCTTTTTCATCTTCGTCACTAGTATAAACTGACATGAATCCATCAAATATTAATTTCGATGCCGATACATGGAAACGGTAATCTCCTGCTCCGATCGTAACGGAAGTGGTTTCGTATACTGCATTGCTCATCCGGCTTGCCGTAAAACGTTTCCAGATCAACTGGTACAGACGGAACTGATCTCTCGACAAAGATTCTTTGACCATAACAGGCGTTCTTGCAATATCTGAAGGACGGATAGCTTCGTGCGCATCCTGGATTTTTCCTGTATTTTTCTTTTTTTCAGCATTTGCAGCTGTATAATTTTCGCCATAATGTTCTGAAATGTATTCTCTTGCTGCCACATCTGCTTCTTCTGATATACGAGTCGAGTCTGTTCTTAAATAAGTGATCAGACCGACCGTTCCCTGTCCTTTGATATCCACACCTTCGTACAACTGTTGTGCAATACGCATCGTTTTCTGAATGGAAAAATTGAGTGTTTTTGATGCTTCCTGCTGCAATGTACTTGTTGTAAATGGAAGTGGCGCTTTTTTGACACGCTCTCCTTTTTTTACTTCAAGCACCTGATAATCAGCTTTTTCAATCTCTTTTTTGATCGCATCTAATTCCTGTTTATTTGAAATATTTAATTTTCCGGAAGAATTACCATAAAACCTTGCAATGAGCGGACGTTTTTCTCCATCGACCTTTAATTTTGCATCTAATGACCAGTATTCTGACGGAATAAATGCATTGATCTCATCTTCTCTGTCACAGATGATGCGTAACGCAACGGACTGTACCCTTCCTGCACTCAGTCCACGTTTTACTTTTGCCCAGAGTAACGGGCTGATCTCATAACCTACTGCCCTATCTAACATACGTCTTGCCTGCTGGGCATCTACTAAATTAAGATCGATTTCCCTTGGGTGCTTTAAAGATGCTTTGACCGCATTCTTTGTGATCTCATTAAAGCTGATACGGCACGCTTTATCATCATCTAATTTCAATGCCTGTGCTAAATGCCATGAAATAGCCTCTCCTTCACGGTCGGGGTCAGTTGCGAGATAGACTTTATCTGCTTTTTTTACTTCTTTTCTGAGTTTTGCAAGAATATCTCCTTTTCCTCTGATCGTAATATATTTTGGTTCGTATCCATGTTCTACATCGATTCCCAGCTGGCTTTTTGGCAAATCCCGTACATGCCCATTCGAGGCTGTCACTTCATAATTCTTCCCTAAAAATTTCTTAATTGTCTTAACTTTTGCAGGTGATTCCACGATTACCAGGTACTTTGCCATAATAAAAACTCCTTCATACTTGTTTCATTTTTTGCTGTAATAATTTTTAAAAGATTCCTCAATCCATCCGGCAGAACACAGCCGCATCAGGATATCTGCAACCTTTGCTGCCGGAAGATCAGTCATCTGAACTAATTCTTCAATATTTTTTGTATGTAAATCGAAACAACTATACACCAACAATTCTTCTTTTTCAAGTAAATTTTTTCTTTTTTCACTCTGCCTGCCGTCCAGGCAATCTGTAATACCCAGTTCTAAAAACAGATCATCGATCGATGTTACGATACCTGCCCCCTGTGCAATCAGGCGGTTGCAGCCATAACTTAATGCATCATCTAACCGCCCCGGAACTGCATAAATTTCTTTTCCCTGTTCTAAAGCAAAATCTGCTGTGATCAAAGAACCACTGCGTTTTTTCGCTTCTACCACGATGATGATATCGCAAAAGGCACTGATCAGACGGTTTCGTGCCGGGAACTGCCACGCCACCGGTTCTCTCCCCGGCGGATATTCAGAAATGACTGCACCCTGTTCTGCGATTTTATGATACAGTTCTTTTGCTCCCTGTGGATAACAGATGTCAATGCCACAGCCTAGAATGGCATAGGTTTTTCCATTTCCATGTATTGCGCCCCAGTGTCCGAACGAATCGATGCCTGCTGCCATTCCGCTTACGACACCGATGCCTGCTGATGCAAAACGCCTGCCTAACTGTTCAGCCACATTTTTTCCATAAGAAGAACATCGTCTTGCACCTACAACAGCAGCTAAACGTTCTTCAGTTTCCGGCAATTTTCCAATGTAAAATAACCCATATGGGCAGTCCGGCAGTTCCAACAGCCGTGACGGAAATATTTCATCTTCGATTGTGACCATCGAAATGCCAAGAGCAGACAGATGATCTGCTTCTTTTTCTAAATCCCATGAGCATTTCCCCTCAATAATGAGATCTGCTTCTTTTTCCTTGATTCCTTTAATGTTTAAAAGCTGTTCTCTCTTTAGATCATAGATCTCTTTTGCACTGCCACAATAGTTTACTAACATCCGCTTCGTTTTATTCCCAATTCCCCTGATACAGCACAGCCAGTACCGGTATTTTCTATTTTCCTTCATCTTATCTACTCCCAATATTTTTTATCTAAAATACGGTAACATACGGCTTCATTCAAATGCCTGATCTCGATTTCTTCTGTTCCATCCAGATCAGCAATCGTCCTTGCCACCTTTAGGATCTTATAATATCCTCTGACAGAAAGTTCTAACTTCTGGTACATCTCTTTCATGTATTTTTTCTGTTTTTCTCCTAAATGACAATATGTTTCCATATCTTTCGATGGAATTTCACTATTATATAAGATTCCTGTTCCCCTGAAACGTTCCTGCTGCCGGCTTACAGCTGCCATCACCCGCTCCCTGATCTGTGCAGAGGGTTCGTTTTTTTCTTTTCTTTTAGTCAGGTCATCATAACAGATCAATGGGGATTCGATGCAGATATCGATCCTGTCTAATAATGGTTTACTGATCCTGCCTAAATAACGACGGATATCTGCTTCCCTGCAATTGCACTTGTTCCTGTCGGGATAGTATCCGCAGTTACAGGGATTCATCGCTGCTACCAACATGAAATCTGCCGGATATCGGTAAGCCCCTGCCTGACGCACCAGTACGATCTCGCGGTCTTCCATTGGCTGACGCATGACTTCTAAGGTGGATTTTTTATATTCCGGCAATTCATCTAAAAAAAGGACTCCTTTATGTGCTAAACTGATTTCTCCGGGCTTAGGTATCATTCCTCCACCTGCAAGTCCATTTATACTGATGGTATGATGCGGACTCCTGAACGGACGTTTCTGCAGCAATGTGCCGGTCTGTGGCAGCATGCCACAGATGCTATAAATTTTTGAGATTTCTAACTGTTCTTCTTTTGTCATGGGTGGCAGGATTCCCGGTATCCGTTGTGCAATCATTGTCTTTCCACTTCCGGGTGGACCGATCATCAGGAAATTGTGTCTTCCGGCAACGGCAACTTCACAGGCTCTCTTTACCGTTTCCTGTCCGTTGATATCTGAAAAATCTTCTTTTTTACTATTCTGTTCTGTTTCTTCTATATAAATAGGCTCTTTTTCTATATATGTTTTTCCCTTTAAATATGCTGTCAGTTCCAAAAGATTCTTCACGCCCCAGATTGTAACGCCGTCGATCAGTTTGGCTTCTGTCAGGTTCACATATGGCAGGATACACCGCTTGATCCCCTGTTCTTTTGCCATTGCCACGATTGGCAGTACACCCTGTACCGGCTGTACTTGTCCACTTAAACTGATCTCTCCTGCGATCAGAGTTTCTTCTAAGGCATTTTTTTCAATTTCTCCTAATGCAGCTAAGATAGCAACTGCGATCGGAAGGTCAAATCCTGTACCGGATTTTTTTACATTTGCCGGAAACAGATTGATCGTGATACGCTTTGCCGGAAGTGTATATCCGCAGTTATGCAAAGCTGTGCGCACCCGCTCTTTGGCTTCTTTTACTTCTGAGGATAAAAATCCGACCATTTCAAATACAGGCAGTCCGTTGCTGACATCCGCTTCTACCCGTATACACCTGCTTTCTAAGCCATATACAATGGCTGTTGTTACTATACTATACAATTTTATCGCTCCCTATGAAAATTTCTGTTAGGATTCTGTGGCGATCTGCCGGAGCATAAGATATTTTATTTTGTTCAGATAAAAAGATGGAATCATTGTAACACAGATCCCATCTTTTTCAAATACTCTAAAAATTATTTTTTAATTTCTCTAATGCTTTTTTTTCGATTCTTGATACATAGGATCGTGAAATCTGCATCTTCTTTGCGATCTCACGCTGTGTCACTGGTTTCTGGTCTCTTAAACCATATCGCTGTTTTAAGATTTCCTGCTCCCTTTCATCAAGCACGTTCGGTATCAGTTCATAGAGCCTTACAATCTTCTGTTTCAGTTCTAACTGCTCTACCACATCTTTTTCTTCCGCTTCTACAATATCCATAAGCTGTATCTGGTTTCCTTCTTTGTCCGTACCGATCGGTTCATACAAAGACACTTCCCTCGAACTTTTCTTTTTGGCACGAAAATACATCAGTAATTCATTTTCAATGCACCTTGCCGCATACGTTGCCAATTTGCTCCCGTGATCGTCCTGAAATGTAGAAACTGCCTTGATCAGACCAATTGTACCAATCGAGATCAGATCTTCCATATCTTCACCGGAATTCTGGTATTTCTTTGTAACATGGGCTACTAAACGCATATTTCTCTCAATCAGAACCTGTTTTGCCTCCCGGTCGCCCTCTTTCAAGCGGCTTAGATATTCCTGCTCCTCTTTTGCATTCAGAGGGGATAAAAAAGTTTTCAAGCTGACACCTCAAAAACTTACTTGATATATCCTATGAATCGGGCAAGTTGTTCGTGCCTTTCCATCTTTTATTTGCATATCCTATTTTTTATTATATAATGATACACAAGGGTCAAGAAATCAGAACTCTTATCCTGCTTGCAGGATAAGAATTCTGACTTGTTGACCCGCTCATACATGAGGAAGCAGCGATTTTCCTTTGGAAAATCAGCGGATTCCGAATGTATGTAGAATCGTGGGAGTTGCGAAGCAACAAACAATTCGTATGTCATATAAAGAAATATCTTCACCTAGCAGATAATTTTGAAAGGAGTACGCCTTGGAACGTATTTTTACTTATTTTATCCCCACATCGGCCGAAGGAAGTTCAATCCTTACTTTTCTAAAAGCAAACGGATATTCAAATAATATCATTAAAAATTTAAAAAAGACACCTGATGGTATCCTGTTAAATGGCATTTTCCGTTATGTAACTGCAATCCTGCATGAAAATGACACATTGACGGTCACATTGATTGAAAACGATATTGACACTTCGATCGTTCCTGTTGCAGCCCCCCTGGATATTCTCTATGAAGATGAAGATATCTATGTGATCAACAAGGCTGCCGGCATGGCTGTCCACCCTTCGATCAACCACTATGAAAATACACTTGCAAATGCCCTTGCTGCCTATAACAAAGCCAGGCATACCCCGATGACTTTCCGGTGTATCAACCGGCTTGACCGTGATACCAGTGGTCTTACGGTCATTGCAAAACACCAGCTTGCTTCTGCACGTTTAGGCAGTGCAATGAAAAACCGTGAGATCCATCGGGAATATTTAGGAATCGCTGACGGTTATGTTGATGACTGTGGCACGATCTGTGCCCCGATCGCACGTACAGCCGATTCTCTGATGGAACGGCAGGTGGATTTTGAACATGGCGAATCTGCAGTCACACATTTTAAACGTCTGAAATATGAAAATGGGCTCTCCCTTGTTTCTTTTTTATTAGAAACAGGAAGAACCCACCAGATCCGTGTTCATATGAAATATATCAACCACCCTTTGATTGGTGATTTTCTCTACAATCCTAACGACCACCGAATGATGCGGCAGGCATTACATGCTTACCGTCTGTCTTTTGTGCACCCGGTCACGGAAAAACAGATGTCTTTTACTGCACCTGTGCCGGATGATTTTATCATTCTTTAGCGGATACGTTCTGTCAAGCCGACTTTTTTCTGCACTTTTCGCAGCGTCTTTGTTGCATAGTACTGTGCCTTTTCATCATTTGCCTTGATCATGGAATCTAAGTAAGTCTTTTCTGCCATCAGTTCTTCATAACGTTTCTGTAATGGTGCTAATTCATCTGCAACTGCTTCACCTACTGCCAGTTTGAAATCACCATAGCCCTTACCGTCAAATTCTTTTTCGATCTCCTTATAAGATCTGCCTGTCACGCAGCTATAGATATCCATCAGGTTACTGATTCCAGGCTTATCTTCTCCATAACGTACCACACTGTCAGAATCTGTGACTGCACGTTTGAACTTACGGATGATGCTGTCACGATCATCTAACAGACGGATTGTTGCATTTGCATTTTCGTCAGATTTCGACATTTTCTTTTCCGGTTCCTGAAGGCTCATGATCTTTGCTCCTGCTTTTGGAATATAAGCTTCCGGAATCGTAAATACATCACCATAGATTGCATTGAATCTCTGTGCGATATCTCTTGTGATCTCTAAATGCTGTTTCTGGTCTACGCCTACCGGAACAAGGTCTGACTGATATAATAAAATATCTGCTGCCATCAGTACCGGATATGTGTAGAGTCCTGCATTGATATTATCTGCATGTTTTGCTGCTTTATCTTTAAACTGTGTCATACGGTTTAACTCGCCCATATAGGTAAAACAGCTTAAGATCCAGCTTAATTCTGCATGTCCTGATACATGGGACTGGTAATAGATACAGTTTTTCTCAGGATCTAATCCTGCCGCTACGTATAATGCATATAAAGATCTTGCATTTTTACGGAAATCTGCCGGCACCTGTCTGACTGTCAGAGAATGTAAATCCATAACGCCATACAGACATTCATATTCTTCATTCAGATCCACCCAGTTTTTTAAAGCACCCAGATAATTTCCCAGTGTCAGTGTTCCGGTTGCCTGCATTCCACTGTAGAGTATTTTCTTGTCATTTAACATTTTTTAATCCTTCTTTCTCTTATTTTTCAATATATCTGTGCGGATGTAATCAAATACCTTCTCCTCACCCTCATCTGCAAGCATCTGCAAAAGCTGCTCTAGTAAAGCCCTTGTTTCCTCATGCATGATATAATGTCCTTTTCCTTTTTCATAATATTCTAACGGACTTCTGTCCGTATAGTTCTCATGCTGATAATTTTTAGAAGCAGAGATCCGGTCAATAAACATTTCAACAACATATTTTGTCGGCATACGCATTCCGGTCATATATCCTGTATCTGCTGCATAATCGATCCAGTATTCTAAATGGTGTTTATTTCTTCCTTTATGATGCAGCCATGCCGAAGAATATCCCTTATCCGCCCTCTCTGCATTATTCGGGCTTGCCGTTCCCTGATAATATCTGCAGCCAACTAAAAACTCAGTCGGTGTATATTTTGACCAGTCATGCATAATGCCCTGTTTATATAATCCTACTTTAAAACACCCTTTCCGCACCAGATTCTTATGATGTAAAATTGTTCTTAAATGCTGCCACGCTTTCATGTTCTATCCTGCTTTCTATATTACATACTAACTGATATGACTTGCGCTTTTTTGTAGTTATCCAAAACCCTACTCATACATTCGTGAAACCGCACGATTCTAAGCGGTTCTGAATAGTTACGCTTTTCCTATAATGATACACACGCTCTGGGCATCCATCGTATACCATGGATCTGTCAGTTTTTCACAAACAGGAAGAAATCCGCTCTTGTCAGCTGTATCCATGGAAAGATACCAGTTTCGTTTGCCTTTCTGCTTCGGCAATGCCAGATTCTTAGGAAAATTGGAAAAATTAAATCCTATATAAACATCTTCCTTTTCCTTCGCATACTGCCCACAGTAAAGAATCCCCAATGCCCGTCTGTTCATATGGTTCTGTGAGATCCATGCATTTTCCTCATGGTAAGATACATCGGGATATCCACAGCCTAAGGTATCTGCAAGCTGCATAGGCTGTTCCATGCGTAAGATCTCATGTTCTTTTCGAAATGTGATCATCTTCCTGACATATTGTAAGAAATCCCTTGCCGGCTTGCTTTTTTTCCAATCTTTCCAGCCAATCTCATTGTCCTGACAATAGGCATTATTATTACCCTGCTGGGAATTATAGTCCTCATCACCGGACATCAACATCGGCACGCCCTGTGCAAGAAAAAGTACTGCGATTGCATTTTTCATATGGCGGTCACGGATCTTTTGTACATTCCTGCTTGTGGTATCTCCCTCTACTCCGCAGTTCGTACTGAAATTCCATTCCGGACCGTCTGTATTCTCCTCTCCGTTTGCTTCGTTATATTTATTCTCATAAGTAAACAGATCGGCAAGTGTAAAACCATTATTGTCGGAAATATAATTGATATAACCATACTTTGTATTCTGCTTTTTGATCTGGTCCGCAAGCTCCCAGACATTTCCATCTATACCACTTAACAATTTACGTGCCGGATATAAAAATTCATCGGTGTCGACAAACAGTCTTGGATAAGTTTCATCTTCTTTTTCTAACATCTCGCCAGAAACATAACGGTAAAAGAACTTTGTCCTGCCCAAATACGGATCAGATGCTATGATCTCCATCGGAATACGGTTTCCCTGTAAATGAAATCCATCGACATGATATTCACTTACCCAGTATCTTAATACATCAATGATCCTCTCTGCCGGCACATCATCCGGAAAATCCATCTCTAAGATACATTCTATATTTTTTTTATGCATCTGTAAAATACAGTCTTTTAACTCAATATCCGGTGTATCAGAAGCTGCATAAGATGCTTTCGGAGCAAAATAACAGCCCTCTCCATAACCCCAGTAGTTGATCTTATAAGAATCCTTCTGCTTTGGCTTTTTGATCTTATCTTTCTTCTTCTCTACCCATCTTGTATATTCCGGCAGTTCCTTCTCTTTAGAAACGATCAGTTCCTCAAATTCATAAACCGGCATCAGTTCTATCGAAGTAATTCCTAACGATTTCAGGTAGGACAGTTTTTTTGTAAGTCCACGGAATGTCCCCCTGTCGTCAGTTTCCTTTGGGAGCGCTTTTGAAAATCCCCTGACATGCAGCTTATATAAAACCATGTCTTTTCTTGGAATTTCTACTTCACAGTCCCCACGCCATGAAAAATTTCTCTCCTCATAACGGCACCGGAGTACTTTCTGATCCTGTATACGGTTCTTATCTGCCCAGCTTTCCCTGCCTGTGATCTGTCTGGCATATGGATCTAAACAAATGTTCCCATTTATACTAAAATTGTAATCACAAAGTACGGCTTCTGTACCTTCGATACGGACTGCCCGTAGATTCCCTTTTGAAAATTCTTCCGGCACATCGATCTCTGCCTTTTTATTTCCATCCGCCCTGTGATACAATATGATCTTACAATCTGACCGCCTTCTGCTTTCAAAGCAGAAATTGATCCATGTTTTTCCTTTTGTAACTCCTAAGCGGGAAAAATCACCTTTTTTCAAGTTAAATTCCATGGTTTAACCACCTTTTCATCCTAAACTAAGCAAGTATACCTTCCTATTATAACATTCTTTTGATTCTTTTGTATATCTTTTTTCCGCACTTATTGACTTTCTGATAGAAACTATTATATGATACAAGAGTCAGAAGGTCAGAAACCGCCCTGCGGGCAGGATAAGAATTCTGATCAGAAAATGCAGTAAAAATTGAAAGGAGATCCTTTATGGACAATCAGAACAATACCAATCTATCCGATGATGAAGATATCTGTGTAACGCTCGATATGGACGATGGCACACAGGTAGACTGTGAAATCGTAACTATTTTTGATGTCAATGACCAGGACTATATCGTATTACTTCCTCTCGATGAGGACGGAGAAGAAAATGAAGAAGGCACCGTATACATCTACCGTTATTTTGAAGACGAAGACGGCAATCCTTCCTTAGAGAATATTCAGGACGATGAAGAATATGAAGCTGTTGAAGAACGTTTCGACGAATTATTAGACGAAGTTCAATTTGACGAGGATTGACGCTCTCTTGCTTCTATGATAAATCTGGATATCTCCGTTTCGTGATTATTGATCTTTTCAGAAGCATACAGATGCAGTTCATTTTTTGTCCGCGTCAGGGCTACATAGAACATCCGCCGTTCTTCTTCCATTTCAGGAGGCAGAACGGCTTTTTTATAAGGTGTACACCCTTCATTGACATCAATGATATGAACAGCTTCAAATTCCAATCCCTTCGCACTGTGAAAAGTTGCTAAGGTTACGGCTTCTTTTGTGATCTGCTGTTGTTTCTGTAATCGTTCTAATTCTTCTTTGTACTGTTCAATGTGTAAAAACCATTCTTCATAGGAAACATAGCCTTTCGTACTTTCCTGCAATTCCTCTAATATATCATACAGACCATCTTCTTCGATCTTACGGAATTTCGCATATTCTCTGATAAATTCATCATATCCGACTGCCTTGCGGATATAATTGACCGCTGCAAACGGACGCATCTTACTGATCGCATAAAGATCTGCCCGCAGTTTTTCAATGCGTTCCCCTACCCATGGCTGTTCCGAGTAAAAAGCCTGCCATGCATCAAACCGTACCATTTCAGTATCTAAACTTTCTCTTGAAAGATATCTTTTCGGACGGTTCATGATCATCAAAAAATCCCTGCGCTGTCTGCTTCCTTGTGCGAGCCTGATATATGCAAAAATATCCTTTGCGATCCAGTGCTCATAGATATTCGGCACCCTGTCCCGCATCTTAAACGGGATATTATATGCTAAAAGCTGTTCCATCAACATTCTTGCCTGTACGTTTGTCCGGAATAAAATAGCTGTCTGTTCATACGGTATCTCTCCCTGCCGGATACGTTCAATGACCTTCTCATTTGCTTCCCTGCCGGTTGGAAATATCTCAAATGTGATCCCTGTATTCTGCTCTTTTGCTGCCCATATCTCTTTTTGAAACCGTTCTCTGTTATGGCTGATGATCTTATCTGCCATAGCTACAACGTCTTTCGGACAGCGGTAATTATATGGCAGATTGATGATCTTTAAGTCGGGATATGCCTTTGGCATATGCAGCATGATCTCCGGCTTTGCTCCCCGAAACCGGTAGATAGACTGGTCATCATCACCTACCACGAACAGATTTCTTTCCCGTTCTGTAAGCATCCGCACGATCTCGTACTGGATCTGGTTCACATCCTGAAACTCATCGATCAAAATATAACGGTATTTTTTCTGCCATGCCAAAAGGATATCTTTACGCTCTGCAAACAGCTCATAAGTATAGACAAGCATATCATCAAAATCAATCTTCCGGTGCCGCTTTAAAAACTGCTGGTATTCCTTATAAATCCTGTAAAATACATCTTTCCCACAGTTCACCGGATAATAATGTTCTAATGCGATCCGTCCGTTTTTGACCATACTGATCTCTGATAATATCCCTTGGATAAATTCCGTTTCATCATCATAATCTAAATGCATGGAAGTGATCATTTCCCGCATAAGCTGCACTTTTTCTTCTTCTCTTAAAATACTTGATGCTTCAAAATGATAAGCATATTTTAAGATCATAAAAAAGACGGCATGGAATGTTCCAAACGTCACACGCCTGCCTTCCTGCGGCATCAATCTCAAAAAACGCTCCTTCATCTCTCCTGCTGCAGCCTTTGTAAATGTGATCACTAAAATTTCTGAGGGTGATGCGATCTTATTTTTTATTAGATTTTCGATTCTTCGGGTAATTACAGTCGTCTTGCCGGACCCCGGCCCGGCAAGCACTAACATGGGACCCTCACGATGCAGGACTGCCTGCATCTGAGCGTCATTTAGATTCTGTTTCATAGAAATTCCTTAGATTTATGATAATAATGCAATTCCTTTGCGTATTCTTGCTAATGATTCTTCTTTTCCAAGAATCTCCATAATCTCTGTTGCACCGCCCGGTGTCATTTGTTTTCCTGATACCGCAGTACGGATCGGCCAGAGTACATATCCATTCTTATAACCTTTTTCTTTGACAAAATCAGAAAGCATTGCATATAAGGCATCATTGCTGTAATCTTCCTGTGCTTCTAATAATGGAAGGATCTCCTGCAATACCAAAAGTGATGTTTCGGCATTTGTTTTCATTTTCTTATGCGTATACATTGCAATGTCATATTCCGGTAATTCTTCAAAGAAATCAATATGATCTGCAATATCCGGAAAGATCTCAATTCTGCTCTGTACTAATTTTGCGATCTTCTTTAAGTCATAGTCTTTTGTTACGACTTTACGGATATATGGTTCTGCCATTTCATAGAATTTATCAAAATCCATGGCTTTCATGTATTCCCCATTCATCCATTTTAATTTTGTCATATCAAATACTGCTGGTGATTTATTGATATGGTGGTAATCAAATGCTTTGACTAATTCATCTAAAGTAAAGATCTCTCTGTTATCTGCCGGACTCCAGCCCAATAACGCAACAAAATTAATGACTGCCTCTGACAAAAATCCCTGATCGATCAGATCTTCATAAGAAGAATGACCGCTTCTCTTGCTTAATTTCTGGTGTTCTTCGTTGGTAATCAAAGGACAATGTACATAAACCGGTACTTCCCAGCCAAATGCTTCATATAAACGGTTGTATTTCGGGGAAGAAGAAAGGTATTCATTTCCCCTTACCACATGTGTGATACCCATTAAATGGTCATCAACTACATTTGCAAAATTATAAGTCGGATATCCATCTGACTTAATTAAGATCATATCATCTAATTCTGCATTATCTACTTCGATCGTTCCATAAATTTCATCTTCAAATGTCGTTGTTCCTGTCTGTGGATTGTTCTGACGGATCACATATGGAACACCTGCTGCAAGTTTTTCTTCAATTTCTTCTTTGCTTAAATGCAGACAGTGCTTGTCATAAATGATGATCTCTTTTCCTGCAACGGTCTGTTTTAAACTCTCTAAACGCTCTTTATCACAGAAACAGTAATAAGCTTCGCCTTTTTCGATCAACTGTTTTGCATATTCTAGATAAATTCCTTTTTCCTGACGTTCACTCTGTACATAAGGTCCGACTCCGCCGTCCTTATCCGGTCCTTCATCATGGATCAGTCCTGTTTTTTCTAAGGTACGGTAAATGATTTCGACTGCCCCTTCCACATAACGTTCCTGATCTGTATCTTCTATTCTTAAAATGAAATCGCCGCCTTCATGCTTTGCGATCAAATATGCATATAATGCTGTTCTTAAGTTACCAACATGCATCCGTCCGGTAGGGCTTGGTGCAAATCGTGTTCTTACCTTACTCATGTCTGTCTTTTCCTCCGTTTTCTACAGTATCAACACTGTACTGCATTTAATCTAGCACAGTTTTTTCCTGTTGACAAGTCATTTCCAATTAAAACAGGATTCGAGCAATCTGATATATGCCAAATGACACGATCCATGCCACAACACACTGCAGAATCACAACAAGAAGTGCTTCCCGTCTGTTTCCCATTTCTCTTTTTATGGAGGCGATTGCTGCTACACATGGTGTATACAAAAGAGTAAATACCAAAAAGCTTACAGCAGATGCTTTTGTAAACAATCCTGATAATGCAGATGCAAGTTCCGACATATTTGTTCCTAACAACACACTCATAGTACTTACTACTGCTTCTTTTGCTGTAAATCCGGTGATCAGGGAAGTTGAGATTCTCCAGTCTCCAAATCCTAATGGAACAAACACCGGTGCAATCCATCTTCCTAGCATTGCGAGCAGGCTGTCAGCACTATTTGCTACTACATTAAATCTCGTATCAAATGTCTGTAAAAACCAAATGACAATCGTAGCAAGAAAAATGACTGTAAATGCTCTCTGTACAAAATCTTTTGCTTTATCCCACATCAAAAGCAATACACTCTTCGCTGACGGCAGTCTGTAATTTGGAAGTTCCATAACAAATGGAATGGAATTTCCCTTAAATCCCGTATGGTTTAAAACAAATGCCATGATAATTCCCACTATGATACCGGTTACATACAAAAGAATCATGGCAAGTGCTGCATATTCAGGAAAAAATGCTGCTGTAAAAACAGCATAGATCGGGATTTTTGCCGAGCAGCTGATAAACGGAACTAACATGATCGTCATTTTCCGGTCACGTTCCGATGCTAATGTCCTGCTTGCCATAACTGCCGGAACTGTACATCCAAATCCAACCAGCATCGGTACAAAACTTCTACCGGAGAGCCCGATCTTCCTTAAGAGTTTATCCATTACAAATGCAATCCTTGCCATATAACCGGAATCCTCTAAGATAGAAAGGAAGAAGAACAATACCACGATAATCGGCAGAAAACTAAGCACACTTCCCACTCCTGCAAAAATACCATCGATCACCAGACTATGTACAACCGGATTGATCCCATAATCGGTCAATGCCTGATCCACCCAGTTTGTTACTACATCGATACCTATACTAAGCCAGTCACTAAGAGCCGCCCCTATGACATGAAATGTCAGAAAGAATACCATAAACATAATTCCCAAAAACATAGGGATCGCAAGATATTTATTGGTCAATACATTATCAATCTTAACACTTCTTATATGTTCCCTGCTTTCCTGGCATTTTGTAACTGTATTCTCGCATACTTTTTCAATAAATGTATAACGCATATCTGCTAATGCAGCATTCCGGTCCATATGATGGTCTGTTTCCATCTCCTCAATACTATGCTGCATCATATCATATTCATTCTGGCTCAACGCAAGACGCTTGATGATCGTTTCATCACCTTCTACGATCTTCGTTGCCGCAAATCTTGGTGACATACCGATATTCTGTGCATGGTCTTCGACCTGATGCGATACTGCATGGATACAGCGGTGAACAGCACCTTTTTCACAAAAATCCTTTACCTTTGGCTTCACCCTGTTTTTTGCTACATGAAAAATAGATTTACTCAGATCTTCAATTCCTTCATTTTTAGCAGCACTGATCGGTATAACCGGTATACCGATCTCTTCCGACATCTTTGCAATATTGATAGAGCCACCATTGTTCCGCACTTCATCCATCATATTAAGTGCTAATACCATCGGAACATCCATCTCTAACAGCTGCAATGTCAGATACAGATTTCTCTCTATATTTGTAGCATCGACAATATTAATGATGCCATCTGGTTTTTCATTTAAAATGAAATCCCTTGTCACGATCTCCTCACTCGTATACGGTCGTAATGAATAGATTCCCGGCAGATCCACCACCTGAGCATCCCTTACTGTACGCATCTGTCCTATTTTCTGATCTACTGTTACCCCCGGAAAGTTACCAACATGCTGATTTGAACCAGTTAATTGATTAAACAGTGTGGTCTTCCCGCAGTTTTGATTTCCAACAAGTGCAAATATCATATCTCTGCCTCCGTATCGACTTCAATCTTCATTGCTTCCTCTTTCCGGATCGTAAGTTCATACCCCCGTATCCGGATCTCGATCGGATCTCCCATTGGAGCAACCTTTTTTATAACCACATGTGTTTTTGGAATGAGACCCATATCCAAAAGCCGACAGCGCAATGCACCTTCTCCACCAACGACAGTAATCACTGCTTCCTGTCCAACTGGCAATTTATCTAATGTCATATCTTTATCCTGCCTTTCCCGTTAGGATTTTCTAACCAAGACAAGTGTATGCTAATTGAGAAAAATTGTCAATTACTCTTTTTCATATATTGTTCTAAAATTCCGGCAGCAAGTCCGACCATCTTGACACAGGGACGTTTTTTATAATATTCCTGTGTCCGCTTTGATGGTGTCGCTGCATGATCTTTTCCTTCTATGCCTAATAGTTCCCTGCAGATAATACTTCCTGTTTCTTTTTTAAACTCCGATGCTAAATACTGTACTCTTTCATAGTGCTCTTTTTTTGCAATATCGTCTTTTGGATCATCATATCCATACAATACACCTGCCACAAATGCCATACCGCTGACTGCTCCACAAACTTCCCTCATTCTTCCCATACCTCCGCCAAAGGAAGATATCATCCGCATGACTGTTTTTTGATCCATCTGCATTTCTTTGGCAAATGCCCCGGCTACAGACTGTGCACAGTTATATCCTTCTAAAAAAAGTTTCTCTGCTTCTTCCTGTTTACTCATATTTCGTTTTACCTTTCTTTTCTGATCAGATTGACAGATTATCGATCGAATTGATGATCTGTCTGACTTCCGGTGTATTGATATGTTCTTTTCTTAACATACGGTCAACTTCATCCCGCCGTTCTCTGATATTCTGCATATTATACTCGATCCGAGAACGTAACTTCTGTCTGCGCACGATCAGATTATGTTTTACTTCTACCATTTCTTTCTTGTCTACCAACGCAGACGACTGATTGATCCAGACACTTGCATCATACAACCGGTAACGCTTTAACAAGCGCACTAATTTGGTATTGAAATATTCCAGATCCTCATTGGTCTGTCTGAATTTTTCACGCTCTTTGACTTCATTTAAGTACTGCTCCCAGAGATATTTTAACTCATAGGCATTTTTTACATGATATTTTTCTCTGGCATAATCAACCGCATTGGTCACATTGACATATTTGAATTTAACCTTATTGAGAAGCACGATCGCATGGTTCATATTCACTTCGGAACGTTTGATCTCCGTCTGGTTCGATGACATTTTAATGAAAATGCAAAAGCTGCCGACCGCTGCAATCAATATTACAGACATCCACGCATATGTCGTATCGGTATGAAAACCGATCTGTAATACCAGCAAGATGACCATGCTGGCAAAAAATACGCCAAGCAGGACAAACGAAAGCATCTTTAGTATCTTCTGTTGATGGAGCAGTTCTAATTTATTATAATACCATTCCGTCTTTTCGCCCTCTAAATAATTCATGTCTTTTTTGACTGCATTCTGGTAGGTTTCATTCGTCTGTAACCGTATGATCGCATCCGGTATCGTATCTTCTTCCTGCTGCATCTGCACAAACTGTACATCAGAGATCCTTTTTTCGGAATTCTGGTATTCATCCCGCAGGCGGTCTAATTTCTGCACATTTTCAGCTGCCCCGCGGATCGCATCTGCTTCTTCATCCGGCAGGTCTTCTAAGATCTGGATATCATTCAGATAATCTGTCACGATCTTATACTCTGCTTTTTCTTCTTCGATTTCCTTAGATGCTTCTATAATCTGTTCACAGCAGTCTAAGATATAATGCTGGACTTTTTTGTTACCGCTGTAGTCTTCTTTAAATGTTCCTTCAAGCTGTGCCTGCCTGCCCTCATTTTTCTTTCTTTCCGCTTCTAATTTTTTTGCTTTACGCCTCTTAAAAAATCCCATGTTCTACCCTTTCTTACCTGCGGCTTTTCCGATAGGTATCTTTCCAAGTTTCAATGACTGTCTGTGGCATCTCAAAATTCGATATATGTTCTTCTTGCGCTTGTGGCAGTTTTCCTGCTGCTAACTGTTCTGCTGCCTCTTTTGCCTGTTTCGAAGCAGGATTCTGGTTCCTTTCATAAGCCATTTCATAACACTTTGCTGCTTCTTCAAACAAAAATTGTCTGGCATAGGCTGTACCTAAATTATGATAGATATTTCCTTCTAACAAGCCTGACACTTCAGGAGATTCTAATAATTTCTGATATGCTGTCTGGCTCATGTAATACCGCCCTTTTTCTAAAAAACGGTCTGCCCTGATCTTTTGACATTCTGTTTCGCTTTTATTTTCAAATTCCTGTAATTTTTCCTGCATCCCATATAATTCTTCTCTTGTACAGTAACTACATGCAGATACAAGTGCCGTCACAAATTCTGTAAGGCTGCCGCCTTCTGAGACGATCTTTTTTAGCTGAGAAGAAAGTGTTTCTAATTTCAATTCTTTTTTCAGCCAGCAGATCAGTTCCTCGTCCATAAAAGAAGGCTCGATCAGATCAATATTTAACTGCATATAACAGCACAGTTCTTCTAATGAATAGACATTCAGCGAACCACTTTCCACATAATAGGGTACAGAAGCCAATTCGCTGCTGCACAAAAGCAATTCTCCCATAAAAGCCTCCTTTTATTTATCACAGGACATTTCATATTCCCACACTTTATCTGAACTTTTGACTAATTCCCCAAATCCCATATCACGGATCGTAAAGGACACTTTATCTGCTGACACCGGTTTTGCTGTGATCCTGAGTCTGCTCATCTTATCTTTTCGATCCGGAAATCCGTCTAAATCTAATGTTTTTACAACTGCCTCCCTGCTCTTTGGCGGCTGCAGATATAAGTCTATCGAAGGTTTCCCGCTTAAGATCACTTCACAGGTACTTCCTGCCTCATACCAGTTATCCCCTGCTGTTAACAGTGATAAAAATTCTGTTTTGTCAAGCTGTCTTACTTTTAAGCTGACATTGACTTTTAATTCGCTGTCACCTAAATAAATATACTGCCAGTCCACTTTTCCTGCCCTGACTGCTGCCGCATAACAGGCACCTTTACAGAACAGGTTCTTGCCCATAAAAGTTCTCCGATTTCTGCATAGGACAGACAATGATCTTTTCAACCAGTTTCCTTCAAAACCGTCACCAATCAGATAGACGCTTGAAACCACATTTTTTGCAAGGGAATCTTCGGCAATCACCGCAAATTCTGCATCTCTGTCCTTTAACATGGCATCATAGATTTTCTCATCGATCGTCACTACCTGCGGGACAGTTCGCCTGTCATGGCTAAGTTTAAAAAAGAGCAGTTTTTTGGAAGTGTAATAATAGAGTGCCACATCATGCAGGCAAAGTTCCCTGCTCTGGCTGAGTGCATAATAATAAAAACTTTCCCTATAATCTACAAGCATCAATTTTTCTGCCGGAAGTAAGATCCGTTCTGCAAACTGTAACAGCAGTTCTCTTACTTCCTGGTTCACAGATTCTAACGTGATCACCAGCTTATCTAAACTGTTCTCCCCTTCAAAAGCCAGCGGAAGTCCTAACAATTTTTTAAGAAATACAAATAAAAGTTCCGCTGTATCATAAATAATCCCTTCGACTTCTACCGGTTCATGAACCAATGCACGCTTTAATAAACCTTCGATACAGGGTGTCTTTTCTTCTCTTGCATACCGTTTTGCTTCTTCCCCAAAAAACCACTGTCCGACACCTTTTCTTTTTGAAACGCACAGTGGGATCTGATAGACTTCACTTCCGGTCACCATACTAAATGTGGAAGGTTCTGACATACCGTCTGCATAACAGCTTATCATCGCATATTTTTCATTCAGATCAATCCCAACGTATCTTCCTGTCATCTTCTTCTCCATTTCAGATCATACTGCTATAATGTCGTAAATAGTGCTTTTGTCAATTCTTCTAACTGCTCATATTCCTGCATCTTATCTGCCAAACCTTCCATATCGGCTGTCGTCTGTAATAAAATGATCTCATTTAACCGTTCATAACGGCCGCCTCCTGCTTCTTCATACACTTCGCTGCAGGTGATCTGGTCACTTTCTGTCACTTCCATCTGACCATCGATCTCCTCCGTGATATAATACTGGATCGCATCTCCAAAAAAGAGGATCATTTCTTTTACAAAAACTCCGTCATACATCTCTGCCATTTCTTCTGTCAGATAGTCACTGTTTTCTTCTAATAATTTGTAATGAAGCTGTATGCGGCTGTTCTTTTGTGCATGATATTCGATATAATACTTATCTTTTAACTGGTATTTTAAAAGTATCTTCTCTGGAAACTCTTTATAAAAAGCAAACCGGATTCCCTCTAACAGATATTTTTTCAGTAAAATTTCTGCATTCTTTTTCTGCTTCTCTGTCAATAAAACTGCCAATGCATAATGCTTTAATAATGCTAATTCACAGATCATGTTTACCTTTGATCCTTCTTCATAGAAGGTTTCAAGATCTAAAAAAAATCCTTCCGGTGCGATCACATCTTTTGTAAAACTGTAATAAGAAAAATACGAAAGATATGCCTCTTTGATCCTGCCGCTCCCTTTTGTCTTGTAACAGTTATAAATCCGGTCTGCACAATCTACAAATTCATTCGTATATAACATCTGCACAACGATCCGCTCTGACAGTGCCCAGGTATCGATCCCAAAACTATCTGCACTCTTAAAGACCGCCGTCATCACCTTAGTAGCCCCATTATAATATCTGCACAGATACTCTAATAAGACATCATTATATTTTCCTTCGATAAAAACGTCTGCACAGTACTGTAATAGGTTTTCATCTTCTGCAAAGTCGATTCGTCTGATCTGGTCGGATAAAAGCAATACTTTTGCAGATGGTGAAAGCTGTTCAAATCCATATTCTAAAACAATCTGATATGCCTGTTCATATAATCTGTTTTCCACACATAATTCTAAGACACTTCCCCTTGCCTTTGGCATCATCAGGGAAATCTCCACGCCCTTTAACTGTTTTTCCATTTCTTTTACCTGCTCTAATTTTGAAAGCAGATAAAACATCTTCGGAAACAGCCATGCCTTATAGGATAAGCTGACTTCTTCTGCGGTCATGATTGCCTGAAAATAAGGCAGATCTTTTTCCTCAAAAATCTCCTGTGCTTCTCTGTTTGCAAAATAATATAACAGATATGGCAGTTTCCCTGGTGCATTTTTCATACAGATCCTTAGATACCGTCCCGGATACATCAGTTTTTCTAACTGCCATGAGATACTTCCGCTGTAACGGTTTCCATTAGAATCTTCTATAAAAACACTATAATCATTCGAATATAATGGGAAATATGCCACTCCCGAAACAAGCGGAACGACGATCGGATGCTCTAACTGTTTCTGTAAGATCACAACACTTGCCGCCTTCGGTGCAAAACAAGTGAGTTTATGTATGAACAATACATCCGAAAGCACCTCGGAAAGCTGCATGGAATATACTCCATGGGATAGGATATCCTCATATATGACAGCTAAATTATCGTCCATATGCTTCTGCTCCATCTGCTCATAAGCAAACTTCTCCATCGCCGGATAATATTGTTCATATAGTTCGGGCTGTTTTACCTTTGCAGCGATCATATTGACATATAAAACTGCTTTCTGCCGGTAACCTAACTGTGTATTATATTTAAAATACATCTGGATGATCCGTGGCACTTCCTGTACACTTCTTGCATCCATCGATAACAGATATGCTTCATACAGACCGGTAATACATAACCTCTGTTCAATGCCTTTTTCATACCATATAAAAAAACGTTTTCCGTATTTCTGGTTGCGGATCAGATAACCGCAGATCACAGGAAGAATCTCATCTTCCCCGACAAGTTCATAACAGGCTTCTAACAATAACAGATGTAATCGCTGATAAGAAAGCCGCTCCGGAAATACAGAGACCACCTGCTCTGCTAATGCAGTATTTAAGATTTTTTGTTTTCTTGCCCAGTTTAAGATTTCCCATTCAAATTCCCCTAACTGGTTCAAAAGATACGGTTCCTGCATATACAAACAATATACCTCTACATATAACAGCGGGCTTTTCACACCGGACATGATCCGTTCTTCTAACGCACGCAGTTTCTGATAACGGTTTTTCGCATATTCTTCTTTTAAAAAGAGCATACACCAGAACAACATCGTATTCTCTTTGTGTTCCAGATAAACCTGCTCGATTGCACCATACAGACGGTTGATATAAAGTTCTTCGTGCTCCATCAGGGTACAGATATACATATAATATGCCCATTCGGGACTTCTCTGGTCTTTCCATCTCCGCTTGAAATCGCTTAAAATCCACTCTGCTTCCTGCCGCTGTCCGTTCACAAAAAATGTCTGTGCCTTCATCAGCCTGTACCACATATTGTCAGTATCCATAGCGATCAGCCCATCAAGATCTTTACATGTTGCAGATGCCCATTTTCCGGTAACGGTCTTCTTCAACCGGTAGTCAATATACGATCTTAAGATCTTTGCATGTAACTGTTTTTTCTTTTTTCTAAGGGGATCATGTGCGTTTCCTTCATCTTCATAAGTAGCACATACAGAGATCACAATTTCCTGATAGATATTTTTTATGGTAAGATACCCATAATTCCTGCCGCGATGCATCTTTTGGGGATTGATATAAAAACCTGATTCTACGGTACTCCCCAAAAAATCTTCTGTGGTCATCCATTTCTTTTCCGGCTCTATAAAATCTGCATCACTTTCAATACTAAATTCCACATAACCCCATGTGTTTTTTTTAAGCGTAACACTCCCTCTTAAGGTATCCATAACATGATAAAATTGAAACTCTGTCTGATCTGCTTCTAAGATAATCTTCTCTTTCAACTTACATCCTAACAAAAATTCTTCTAAATTATGATCTGTAGGTCTGCCCTTTGCCAGTCCGTTATATAAAAGACGTTCAGATACTTCGGTATGTTTTAAGATATGAATGAAACATGGGGAATAAAATATTTTTTCTGCTTCTTGATAATTGGTCTGTGCCAGCCTTGCAAAGTCGCGCAGTCCATGGATCTCTCCTGATTCCCCAGCTGCATAGAGTTTCGAAATAAGCACAACAAAAGAAAGGTTATATTCTCCCTGGTTACAAACAATGAAAAAATCACCTTTTAAAATATCACCTTCCATCAGTCCTGCACTATGAAATTTGTATAAAATGCGTACTTCTTCTCCTTCAAACCTTGGAGTCAGACACTCCATTCGTGAATCAGAAGAATATACCATGCCACGCACCGCTGTCTTATTGATGGCCGTAATGGTAAATTCTCCCATATATTCCCTGCCTTCAGGCACTGTGATCTCTATCCTGTTTACAGAAAATTCGATTATGGGAGCAAGACACCAAACCCTGCCACATGCAAGTTCATCGATTCTCTTACGCACGCTGCCACCTGTTTCTTCTATTTCTTATTTTATTGATTTTTTATTAAGAATGATTATAATTACAATTAAAACTATTATAAACTATTTATGCCCTAAATTCAACCGGAGGTACATGGATTATGATAAAACATAAAGAACATTTTCATGGAAGTGATCTTGAAAAGATCGAACAATACTATGGCATCAAAAAAGAGGATATCATCAGTTTTTCAGCAAATGTCAATCCCCTTGGCATTTCCCCGAATCTAAGAAAAACGCTTTCTGAACATTTAAATGCCATTACGACTTATCCTGACAGGGAATACACTTCCTTAAGGCACTGTATTGCGGAATATATCCATTCTGATGCAGAACATATCATTGTAGGAAACGGCTCTACGGAACTGATTTCTTTATTTATCCAGATTGAGCACCCGAAAAAAGCAATGGTCTTAGGTCCTACATATTCTGAATATGAACGGGAAATCTTTTTAGGCGGTGGAACTACACACTACTATCCGCTCAAAGAAGCTGATGATTTTGCTTTAAATATCGAAGATTTTACCGCCTGCTTAAATGAAAGCATTGATCTGTTAGTCATCTGTAACCCGAACAATCCGACTTCTTCTGCGATCACCCGTACACAGATGCGCCAGATCCTTGATGTCTGCAAACAGTATGACATTTTTGTCATGGTCGATGAAACTTATGTCGAATTTACAGAAAATATGGAGGAGATCACCTCGATTCCTCTTACGCATTATTACAATAATATCATTATCCTGCGTGGAACTTCAAAGTTTTTTGCAGCTCCGGGACTGCGTCTTGGCTATGCGGTGACAGGCAACCACGATCTGATCAAATCCATCAACACCAGGCAGAATCCATGGACGATCAACTCTCTCGCTGTCATTGCCGGTGAATTGATGTTTCAGGATCAGGATTATATCAAAAAAACAAGAGAACTGATCTCCTCTGAACGTGCAAAAATCTATCAGGCATTACAGGAAAATCCGAATTACAAGCCATATCCGCCAAGTGCTAATTTTATCCTTGTAAAGATTTTAAAAGAAGATTTGACTTCTCAGGATCTGTTTGACCGGACGATCCTCAAAGGTCTTATGATCCGTGACTGCTCGACCTTCCCATTTTTAGACCAGAAATATATCCGGTTCTGCTTTATGATGCCGGAAGATAACCGGAAACTATTAGATTGTCTGATGCAATAAACATATGGATCACGTTCTTACGTACCTGTGCAGTAAATGTTCAGGTACTTTTTTATTTTCTGCTTGACATTTTTTTCTTTTCATATTATTGTATTATTTAGTTAATACAACCATACATTAAGTGAGGTGATACTATCATGCCATGGAACTTAACTTCTGACCGTCCGATCTTTATGCAGATCATAGAGATCATACAGCTTGAGATCATTTCTGGCAAATATCGTCCGGGTGACAAACTGCCATCTGTGCGTGATCTTGCATCTGAGGCAGCCGTCAATCCCAACACGATGCAGAAAGCACTATCAGAATTAGAACGCAGCGGACTTGTCTATTCCCAGCGGACGAGCGGACGCTTTATTACGGAGGATGTGAAAATGATCGAAGAATTAAAATCATCTCTTGCAAAAGAGAAAATCCATGAATTTTTAGAAAATATGCAGAAATTAGGTTTTCAAAAAGAAGAAACGATCCGTCTGATGACGGAAACATTGAAAGGGGAGGAATTATGAGCACAATATTAGAATGTAAAAATCTAAGCAAAGCCTACGGTAATAAAACTGCCCTAAGCCATATCGACCTTGCCCTAGAAAGCGGTCATATCATCGGGCTGTTAGGACCGAACGGCAGCGGCAAAACGACACTGATCAAACTGATCAACGGGCTTTTAACACCAAGTGAGGGAGAACTTTATATCGATCAGAATCCGGTAGGAATTGAAAGCAAGAAGATCGTTTCTTATCTTCCTGACCATACCTATTTAGAATCGAATCTGAAAGTACGTGAGATCATTGATTATTTTAAAGATTTTTATGATGATTTTGATGAGATCCGTGCTTATGATATGTTAGCTAAATTACAGATCAATCCGAGTGACAAATTAAAAACGATGTCAAAGGGTACAAAAGAAAAAGTACAGTTGATCCTGATCATGAGCCGTCGTGCCAAGTTATACGTCTTAGATGAACCGATCGCAGGGGTTGATCCCGCTGCAAGGGATTATATCTTAGATATTATTTTAAGCAATTATGACGAAGATGCAACGATCCTGATCTCTACCCACCTGATCGCTGATATCGAAAATATCCTTGATGAAGTGATCTTTATCAAGAACGGACAGATCGAACTGACTTCTTCTGTTGATGAAATACGTGAATCACAGGGTAAATCTGTAGATGCACTATTCCGGGAGGTATTCAAATGTTAAGGAAACTATTTAAACACGAATTTAAGGAAACAGCGAAACTTCTGCTCCCATTAGATCTTGTTCTGCTTGCCGTCACTGTGATCGGCTGTATCCTCTTAGGCAGCAGCATTTTACAAAATGAATCTTTGCAGATGTTATCATTTTCCTGCATGATGATCTATATTTTAAGCATTTTTGCTTTATTTATCATTACTGCGGTATATCTGACCGTACGTTTTTACAAAACCATGTATGCGGCACAGGGTTATCTGACTCACACACTCCCTGTATCTACAATTTCCATCATTCATACAAAACTTTTGACTGCTGTGTTCTGGCTTCTGATCGCAGCTGTCATTACAACCGGTTCAATCTTTCTGCTGATCCGTATCGCAGCCGGAAATGATTGGGATCCTGCCGCTTTTTCCATTGCAGCAGATGCGCTCTATGAATCATTAGGTATTCCGTTTGGAGAATTTATGAGCTATATCATACTCTCCGTTTTACTCTCATGCTTTAGCATGGTTCTGATGATCTTCGCCAGTTTATCGGTCGGACAGTTATTTGGACAGCACCGTATCCTTGCTGCTGTCGTAACATATATTGTATTTTACATCATCCAGCAGATCATCAGCATGATCGTTTTATTCGCAATAGGTATCGGAAATACTTATGACTTTTCAGATGAAGTTTTATTATCTGATGCGCCTAATGCAGTGGCTTCTTTCTACCGTGGTACTTTTATTACCGGAATCATAGAAGCACTTATATTTGCTATTGCATTTTATATCACAGGCCGTTACATTACCTGTAAACACCTGAACTTAGAATAAGACTGCCACATACAACAAATGAACTAAAAAGCAGGGTCTAAAAACATTTTTGTTTTCTGACTCTGCTTTTTGATTACTTACTAAAATCTGTTCTGTCTATCTCTTATTTTTCAGAGAGATATTCATGGATACCTTTTGCAGCTGCTTTTCCTGCTCCCATCGCAAGAATAACGGTTGCAGCACCGGTTACGGCATCTCCACCTGCAAATACAGCAGCTTTTGAAGTTGCACCGTTTTCTTCATCGGCAACAATACATTTTCTGCGGTTGATCTCAAGTCCTTCTGTTGTAGAGGAGATCAATGGGTTTGGTGAAGTTCCTAAGGACATGATAACTGTATCTAATTCCATGTCAAATTCAGAACCTTTGATTTCTACCGGTGATCTTCTTCCGGATGCATCCGGTTCACCAAGTTCCATACGGATACAGGTCATACCTTTTACCCAGCCATTATCATCTACTAAGATCTCCGTAGGATTTGTCAAAAGATCAAAGATGATTCCCTCTTCTTTTGCATGATGAACTTCTTCCACACGGGCTGGAAGTTCTTCTTCACTTCTACGATATACGATATGTACTTCTGCTCCTAAACGAAGTGCTGTTCTTGCTGCGTCCATGGCTACATTACCACCACCGACAACTGCAACTTTCTTACCTTTCATGATCGGTGTATCATATTCTTCACGGAATGCTTTCATCAGGTTATTTCTGGTCAAGAATTCATTTGCAGAAAATACGCCGTTTGCCTGTTCTCCAGGAATACCCATAAATCTAGGAAGTCCTGCTCCTGAACCGATAAATACGGCTTCGAATCCTTCTTCTTTCATCAGTTCATCAATCGTTGTAGATTTACCGATGACTACGTTGGTTTCGATCTTAACGCCAAGTGCTTTTACATTCTCAACTTCTTTGGCAACAACTTTCTGCTTTGGAAGACGGAACTCCGGAATACCGTAAATCAATACACCGCCTGCCTCATGTAATGCTTCAAAGATCGTCACATCATAGCCTAATCTTGCAAGATCGCCTGCACAGGTAAGTCCTGCAGGACCTGAACCAATAACTGCTACTTTATGACCGTTCATCTTCTCTGCTTTTTTCGGGCGGATACCATTTTCTCTTGCCCAGTCAGCTACAAATCTCTCTAATTTACCGATGGAAACCGCCTCGCCCTTGATACCGCGGATACATTTTCCTTCACACTGGCTCTCCTGCGGACATACACGGCCACATACAGCCGGAAGTGCAGAAGATTCACTGATGATCTCATATGCTTTTTCAAAATTACGGTTCTTAACTTCCTGAATAAATGCCGGAATATTGATAGATACCGGACATCCTTTCATACACTGTGCATTTTTACAGTTTAAACATCTGCCTGCTTCTGCTACAGCTTCTTCTTCATTATATCCTAAACATACTTCTTCAAAATTCGTTGCACGAACTGCAGGTTCCTGCTCTCTTACTGGTACTTTATTTAATACGTCCATTATTTGTCACCTCCGCAATGTCCACATCCGCCATGGTGAGTATCACCTTCCTGAAGTTTTAGCATAGCTCTGCCTTCCTCTGTCTTATAGATCTGCTGACGTTTCATAGCCTGATCAAAATCAACTAAATGTCCATCAAATTCCGGTCCGTCAACGCAGGCAAATTTCACTTCACCGCCAACAGTCAGTCGACATGCGCCACACATACCAGTTCCGTCTACCATGATCGGGTTCATGGATACGATGGTCGGGATACCTAATTCTTTTGTCAACAGACAGACAAATTTCATCATGATCATAGGACCGATCGCAATACACTGATCATAAGTCTTGCCCTCATCGATCAACTGCTGAAGCTGGTTTGTTCCCATTCCATGGAATCCGTAACTTCCATCATCTGTTGTAACATAGAGATTTGTTGCTACTTTCTCCATCTCATCTACAAGGATCAGCAAATCTTTTGTCTTAGATCCCATGATCACATCACAGTCTACACCGTGCTCATGCAGCCATTTTACCTGTGGGTAAACCGGTGCTGTTCCAACACCACCTGCGATAAATACGATCTTTTTCTTCTTTAATTCTTCAATATCAGTATCTACTAATTCAGAAGGACAGCCTAACGGACCTACGAAATCCTGAAATGAATCTCCTTCTTCTAAATACTGCATACGTTCTGTAGAAGCTCCTACAGTCTGAAATACAATCGTAATAGTTCCTGCTTTTCTATTATAATCACAGATTGTAAGCGGAATACGCTCGCCTTCTTCATCAATCTTTACAATAATGAACTGACCCGGCTCACAGGTCTTTGCTACTCGTGGTGCTTTGACATCCATAAGAAAAATCTTGTCTGCCAATTTTTCTTTTCTAACGATTGGATACATCTTCATCCTCCTATACAATTTAAAAACAGTTTAAGACGGTAAAGTACCGTCTTAAACTATCATACTAGATTTTTAGTTAAAATTCAATGAATATTTTATGATCTTATTTCAATGTATCGGTATAAATGCCAAATTCATAACCGGCTTCTCTTGCTTTATCAATAAAACTTCCTAAAATATTGGTATTTGTCCATGATTCTGCATGTAATAAATAAATCGCCCCCGGATGCAGCTTATCCACTAATTTCTGTAAAGATTCCGCTTCATTTGGCTGATTATTGACATCATAATCTAAATATGCAAAACTCCAGAATACTCCACGATAACCGCAGTTATTTAAAATTGCAAGTGACTGCTCACTGAATTTACCAGCCGGAAAACGGAACAGACACATATCATAGTTGAAATTCTGTTTGATATATTCGTGGTTGCCCATAACTTCCTGCTTCTGGTCATCTAAGGATAAACTAGGAATTCCCGCTGATGGGTGTGTCACGGAATGATTTCCTAATATATGTCCTTCATCTATGATCTGACGGACTAAATCCGGATCTTCTTCTGCATACGGTTTTGTTACAAAAAATACTGCCTTAACATCTTTTTCTTTTAATGTACTTAAAATTGACGGCGTACATCCATATTCATACCCTTCGTCAAATGTCAGATAGATTTTTTTATCTGTTGTCGGAATGATGAAATCTACCGGATAATCTTTGTATTTTTCCTGATAACTCAAAGAACCTGTCGGACGATTATATTCATCTACATTACTTCCCTGTCCCCAGTTTAAGATCTCTCCGCTTAGTCCGCTGACATTGTCGATCGTTGGATAACTTAAAGTCATTCCTGTCAGAGTATCTGCCGCAGAAGTATCTTCTGTACCTGCTTCTCCACTTACAGATGTATCATCTGCTTCTCCATACTGTGCATATGTATCTAAGACTGCCTGTGTGATTGCCTGTGCATATGCCTGTTTGTTTGCATCAAACAGACGGTTATCTTCTTCATTATTGATAAAACCAAACTCTAACAGACATGCCGGCATTGTCGTATTGCCAATGACATAATAATCAGAGCCTTCTCCGGTTTCTGTTCCGGTTTTGACACCGCGGTCACGCTGTACACCGACTCCGACTAATGCATTATGGACATTGTTTGTCAATGTTTCTGTAACAGTTGTATCATTCGTTGCTGTCATCCATGTTTCAATACCATATCCTTCCCCTTTATTACGATGAAGGGAGATAAAATAATCTGCACCGGATGCATTAGCGATCGCTACCCTGTCTTTCAAAAAAACTTTTGTATCATTGTCATTTCTTGTCATAATGACTTCAATGCCTTTGCTCTCCATCTCCTGTTTAACTGCCAATGCCAATGCCCAGTTATCTTCTGATTCAATCCTGCCATTATAATCACACCCGGGATCCATTCCGCCATGCCCAGGATCCAGGCATACTGTTAAGACATCCTGTTCTGTTGCTTCTTCGGTAACTGCTATGCTTTCGGTATTTTCCGTTTTTTCTGTAGAAGATACAGAAAGTCCCGAATTGATGATCTTATTTACGATCCTGCCGTCATTTAGTTTTTTATCCAAAAACTGACATAATAATAACGTCAATGCCAATATACCAATACAAAACAGCCATTTTAATACTGCTGATATGTAATAATTCTTACTGTGTTTTTTCTTCTCTACGATTTCACGTTTTCCATTTTTCTCTAGAATATACTTCATTTTCCTTCCTCGTCTGTCCTATTTTTCTGCATATCGCATCTATCCAGTACCCCATCGTTACTGTACATTTAACAACTGCTTTTTCAGTATACCATAACTAACCCAAAAAAACAGCGTCAGAATATGGAAATATTCTTAAGAAAAACAAAAGATTTATCACAATGCCCACTATTCCTGCTCTTTTGACAATAAAATCCTGTCATTTTCCAAGCGTTTTCCGGCATTGATGCGGAATTTTTCTAACAGATCATCCATCGTAAGTTTACTTCTTTCTTCGCCTTCCACATCAAAGACAATCTGACCTCCGTCCATCATTAACGTACGGTTTCCCAGTTCTAATGCCTGATGCATATTATGAGTGACCATAAGACAGGTAAGTTTTCTCTCTGCAATGATCTGCTTTGTCAGTTCTAATACTTTTTCTGCTGTTGCCGGATCAAGTGCCGCAGTATGTTCATCAAGCAGAAGGATCTTAGGTGTTACCATTGTTGCCATCAAAAGTGTTAATGCCTGGCGCTGTCCACCGGAGAGCAGTCCGACCGGCTGTTTCATGCGGTCTTCTAATCCCATATTTAACAGGGATAACTGTTCCCTGAACTTTTTCTTATCCGATGTTTTGATCCTGCTGAAATATTCATGCCGTAATGTCGATGCCCTTAAATAGGCAAGTGCCATATTTTCTTCAATCGTCATATTGGGTGCAGTTCCACGAAGCGGATCCTGAAACAGATGTCCGATCTCTTTACTCCTGACATATTCTTTCACATAAGTGATATCTTCTCCGTCAAGTACAATCTGTCCCTCATCGATATAAAATGCTCCGGTGATCGCATTGAACATCGTTGACTTTCCTGCACCATTACTTCCTACGATCGTTGCAAAATCTCCTTCTTTTAAATGCAGGCTGACATCCGACAGTGCTTTCTTTTCATTTACCGTTCCCGGATTAAATGTTTTACTGATACCGATCAACTCTAACATTACTGCATTCCTCCATTCTTTATACGGCTTTTAGCATTGGATTTTTGTCTGACAAATGCTGCATGTTTCTTTAAATACGGAAATGCGATTGCTACTGCAACAATGATCGCTGATACTAATTTCAGACATTCCGCCGGAACGCTTAATCTAAGGGCAACTGCCACGATAAAACGGTACAGACAGCTTCCTAATACAACACCGATCACACGTCTTGCAACAGAACCTTTTCCGACCAGCGATTCCCCAATAATTAGACTTGCAAGGGCAATCGTGACCATTCCTGTTCCAAGGTTGATATCACAGGATTTCTGGTACTGTCCTAAAATGCCGCCCGATAAAGCAGTAAGTGCATTAGCAACACACAGTCCTACAGTGACCGTCATCGTTGGATTGATACTTGATGCACTGACCATAGAAGCATTATCTCCTGTTGCACGGATAGAAAGCCCAAGTCTTGTATTTAAAAACCATGCCAGTAAAAGTCCGACCACAAGCACGATACCTGCAACGACAAAGATCTTATACCAGTTACCACCAATCGCATTTTTCGCTATGGAAAATATCGTATCACAGTTAAACAGGTTAACATTTGAAGCAAATCCCATTACAGCAATGTTGATCGTATACAATCCTGTATTGACGATAATTCCTGCCAAGATGGATTCAATACCCATTTTTGTCTGTAAAAATGCCGTTATGTAACCGGAGCAGATACCCGCTGCCATAGCGGCAAACAATGCCAAAACCGGATGTCCTGCGATCGTTACCATCGCACAGACGGCACAGCCTAAAGTAAAGCAGCCGTCTGTGGAGAGATCTGCGATATTTAATATGGAAAATGAAATAAATAATGCCAATGCTACTAAGGAATAGATCAATCCTAATTCTAATGCGCTCTGCACAATGGACAATGTAAAAATAGAACTCATGTCCAAAACCCTCCGTTATCTGTTTTAATCAATATTATGACGTTAAAGTCAAATGTATTTTTACTTTCATTTGATACACGAATTGTTCCGTTGCTACGCAACTCCCACAATTCTACACACATTCGGAATCCGCAGATTTTCCAAGGAAAATTGCTACTTCCTCATGTGTGAGCGTGTCAACAAGTCAGAAATCTTATCCTGCAAGCAGGAACGATTTCTGACTTGTTAACCCTTGTATCATTCAAATTCTTCATTTGTTGCTGTTTCTTTGACAGCTTCACACATATCTGAGAACTTGCTGTAGTCAAGTCCGATCGCTGCTGCGGTATCTGTGTTGACAGTTGCAATGCCATTGTCTAATAATTCTACTGCAAACTCTGCTGGTTTTTTGCCATTTACTAAAACTTCTGCTGCCATATCTGCTGTTTTTGTTCCTAATTCTTCATAATTAACACCATATCCTAAAAATGCTCCGTTTAATGCAAATGAGTCAGCTCCTGTATAATGTGGGATCTTTGCATCTGTAAATTTCTCATAAATAGCCAGTTCTGCTGTCATAACAGTATTGTCTGTTGGTGTGAATACTGCATCTACACCTGCTGCAACTAAGGCATCTGCTGCTAAAGAGATCTCATCATTGGTTGTTCCTGTTTTTTCAATAACTTCTACACCTTTATCTGTGCAGTATGCAATCGCATCTTCTACCGGAGTTTTAGAAGAGTCCTGACTCTTGTCATAGAGGATACCGACTTTTTTGATATCCTCATCTGCTGCAAACATCAGATCCATAACTGCCTGTGTATTTAATGCATCACTTGTTCCTGTAATGTTAGAACCCGGTGCATCTAAGCTGTCTACTAAACCTGCACCTACCGGATCAGATACAGCGGAAAATACAACCGGTATCTGGTTATCTTCTGTTGCTGCCTGCATGATCATTGCTGCCGGTGTTGCGATTGGAATAATCACATCTACATTATCTGCAACTAATTCAGTTGCGATCTGGTTTAATGTCGTAGAATCTGCCTGACCATTGAATGTATAATCTGCATAATCAAAAGTAACACCCAGTTCTTCTGCCTTTGCATCTAATTCTTTTTCAATCGCAGATTCGATTTGATTTAAAGATGCATCATCTACATACTGTACGATTCCTACTTTGTAAACATTTCCATCTGTTGTTTTCTCCGGAGCTGCTGTCTCTGTTGCTGTGTCTGTCTGTGCCACATCTGTTGTTCCTGCGTTGCTGCCGCATCCTGCGAACATGCTCATTACTGTTGCCATTGTTAATACGATTCCTAATGCTTTTCTTTTCATAATATTTTCCTCCTAAATCTTTGTAACAAGTTTGTATGCGTTTAGTGAAACATAAAAACCGCCTCAAGCTAAAAGCCTGAGACGGTAATAAAATCTATTATCGCGGTACCACTCAAATTGACAAATGTCCACTCTCTCATGTACGCATCATACATGCCGTATTGGTAACGGGTACGGTTCCCGTCGACGCCTACTGTTAGTTCAGGCCGCCCTCAAAAGTCCATTCGGTAAGTCCTTTATACTGTAATCCCACCATCTACAGCTCTCTGAAAATCCACACATTACTTACTACTCTTTTTCAAAGGTTTCTTATTATTTTTCTTTGACTGTTTTATACTTTAATACCCAAAAGTTATTTTGTCAAGTAATTTTTATGAGAAATATACCAATTCGTCTTCCGGTTTTTCTGCCGGTTCAATGCTGATTGGATATAAAACCGGTCCTTTTCCCTTATATTCTTTGGCAAATTCCACATGGATCTCTGCAACAATACGAATCCATGTTTTATGTCCGATACTCTTTGAATCTGCATATTTACACTTAAATCCCAAGAATGTCACATCTTCGATACAGCATGTCATTGCAAATCTTCCCGGTACGAACATTCCTTTTTTCATCTTATCGGGATTGTAGACTAAAGCTAGAAATTCCACTTTTTTGCCATCGTATTTTTTATAATTTTCCTGTGCATCCATATACCAGAGTGCATAATCTGCATCTGTGATCTCGATGGTATCTGCATTGATATCAAATGGCAGTTCCTCCTCAGAATCATCGATCGATCCGTCTTCTCTTTCATAAACAAGCTGTGCCGGACGATTTACAGATTTTACAGCTGCCCTGAACTTTGTCTTTGGTGTATTTTTTGTACAACGGTTGAAGATCACGACATCTGCTTTAAAAAACTGCTCTGTGATCATGGCACGCATATTATTCAGATACATTTCAAAGGTTGTCGCATCTACAGTTGCAAGTGACTGTACGATCACCCAGCCTGCCGGCAGTTTTGTTTCAAGGATCGTATCGATACCCCATGTTCCATTGTATTCAATGAAAATCTGATCCGGCAGATACTGAAGATTGATATTTTTTAACAGATCTTCCGTAAAATCTTCTTCTTTTTCGATCATCAGAAGTTTTGTATTGGCTCTTTTTAACTCTGCTTCATCATATTCTTCATCTCCGTCTTCGCAGACGATCAGCAGAGTCTTTGCTCCCTCACCAAAATCTTCTTCAAGCAGTGTCTGGCGGATCAAAGTTGTTTTTCCACTATCCATAAAACCGGTAAATAAATATACTGGTATTTCTTCCATCTGATTCTTCCTTTCTGTTTATATATGTAAGACACTACCCACCTGTGATAAGGTGGGCATCATGATTTTAGGCAATTCCAAATAATTCTTCTAACTGTTTTTCATCTACATTTGTTCCGATGACACAAAGCCGTCCGGTGTAATCCGGTTCTCCTTCACGGATTTCATACTCACCCGGAACCATATCAAAGTAGATCCAGCCGCCATCTACATTTTCTACCATACCTTTTGCTCTTAAGATAGAACCATATTCTTCTGTTTCTGCAAGTGTCTTAACTGCTTTTTCAATATCGGCTTTTGTAAATTTATGAGGTGTTTCCTTACCCCAGCTTGTGAATACATCATCTGCATGATGGTGGTGGTGATGTTCATGGTCGTGCTCATGGCAGCCACAAGTACAATGCTCACCATGGTCGTGGTCGTGATGATGCTCGTGCTCATCGTGATGCTCGTGCTCATCGTGATCGTGGTCGTGGTGGTGCTCATGCTCATCATGATCGTGGTCGTGGTGATGCTCATGTTCGTGCTCTGCTTCTTCTTTTTTGTGTGCTTCTTCTGCTAAGACTTTCATCTCTAAAGAATCCTGTCCTTCGATAACTTTTAAGATCTGCTCTCCTGCGATTGCATCCCAAGGTGTTGTAATGATCGCAGCTTTTTTATTGAGTTCCTGCATCTGTTTTACACACAGTTCTAACTGTTCCGGTGTGGTATTCTGTGTTCTGCTAAGAACGATCGTTGTCGCAAATTCAATCTGGTTATTGAAAAATTCACCGAATGCTTTCATCTGTTTAGATGCTTTCTTTGCATTTACAACGGTTACTAATGCATTTAATTTTACATCCTGCTCTTTTTCTACATCGATAACGGATTTCATAACATCGGATAATTTACCTACACCTGATGGTTCAATGATGATACGATCCGGCTTATAAGCCGTGATGACTTCGTTTAAGTTCTTACCGAAATCACCAACTAAGGAACAACAGATACAGCCTGAGTTCATTTCTGTGATATTGACACCGGAATCTTTTAAAAATCCTCCATCAATGCCTACTTCCCCAAACTCGTTTTCGATCAGTGCGATCTTTTCATCTTTATATACTTCATCTAACATTTTCTTGATGAAGGTTGTCTTTCCTGCTCCTAGGAAACCGGAAATAATGTCAATTTTTATCATGATATATGCCCTCTTTCTTTGAAACTATACTTTTCGTTTTCTGCTAGAAATCATAGTCTTAAAGTGGGGATTTGTCAAGTTTCAGTTTGTTGAGGATTTTTGAATGGCTTAACCGGAAGGGAGTGAGCCTGTGTCGTGAAGGGATTTGAACAACTGCATTGGGTGCGTATCCGGCTGACGGGGGTATGCCCGGCTTTCTGGTACGCCTAAGCAGGCGATGACATAAGCGTTTATTTCAAAAACTGCCCAAAACTCGCTTCTTACATAGTGGCGTTCACTATGGTATTGGGCTCAGACAGTTGGGCAGTTTTTACGCTTATGTCATCACCTGCTAAGGCATACACGAAAGCTGGGCAAATACCCCCGTCAGCCGGATACGCACCCGATGCAGTTTTATCTACGTTTTGGGGACACAGGCAATTTACGGTTTGTAGGGGCTGCCATCAAAAATTCTGACTGTGGGTATTCGTTGTAGTTTCTTATATGCAAATTAGTGCTTCTTCACTCGTTTGATACTTCGATAGTGAAATTTAAGGATTGTATCCCAATGGTTCAACTGCCTGTGTCTGCATAAAATACAAGCAAACAGTCCGGGTGTCCCCATACCGCCTGTAAATTTTATTGGACGGCTTTTGTGTGTGCCTTAGCAGGCGGTGACATAAACGCCAAGAACTGCCCATCTGTCTGAGCTTAACAACATAGAAAACCTGCTCTACGTCACAAGCGAGTTATGGGCAGTTTTTGAAATAAGCGTTTATGTCACCACCTGCTTAGGCACACTAAAAAGCGGACACGAAACTTACAGGCGGTATGGGGCACTCGGACTGTTTGTCACTACCTCCTTATCTGACACAGGCTTCACCACAAAAAACAATCTTTAAATTTCACACACCACTATCTAAACATATATATAAAGAACTGTCAGCCTGCTGACGGATAGACTCTATGTCTGACTGCTACGAAAAGAAATTCTCCTCCAACGTAAATACCCCCACTTTCTTCACACTTCCTGTCATATAAATATCTCCATCTTCTGCAATCATGATCTCTAGCGTTCCACCCGGCATTTCGACTGTCATTTTGCGGTCTACAAGTCCTAGTCGATATGCTGTTGCTGCAGCTGCACAGGCACCTGTACCGGACGCTAGTGTATAGCCTGCTCCACGCTCATAGATTTCAATGCGAAGTTTATCTCTTCCTTCCACTTTGCATAGCTGCATATTCATACGGTTTGGAAAATACGATGCATTTTCAACATACGGTCCTAATGCCCTTGCCGCTTTTCCTGATACATCTTCTGTCATGATCACGCAGTTTGGATTTCCAACGGATAAACAAGTTGTATTATACAATGTTCCATGGAACATCAATGGCTCATTGATCACTTCATGCTCGATTCCATCGACTGGTATGGCAGTGCTCATAAAATCTGCCTTTCCCATATTTACCCGCATATATTCTGCATTTTCATCTAAAAATTCAATTTCCACATCTCCGGCTCTTGTTGTCAGGACAAATTGTTTTTCCTGTACATACGATGCATCTTTTAAATACTTTGCAAAGATCCGCACACCATTTCCACTCCGCTCTGCTTCGCTTCCATCAGGATTAAAGATCGCCACCTTGATCTTGCCATCTTCAAAAATCGGACCATATAAAATTCCATCTGCCCCTACCCCGAAATTTCTCAGGCAGAGTCTTTCTATATGACGTTCCTGTAAAGCAAGATGATTCCGGTTTGGATCTAATACCAGATAATCATTTCCGAGTCCATGATATTTATGCATTGTAATTGTACCCATACATATCCTCCTATGATCCCTGATGCGCTCTTAAAATTCTCTGTTTAAAAAATTCCAAGACCACATCATTTTTAAATTTTTAACGTTTCTGTTTTCTACTGTCAACTTATGTTTCAGATGGCTGCATTGTATTTCACTATTCTTAAATCATCTGCCACACCAAACTTACTTTATATTATATTCGCATATTTTTACAATTAAACATCATTTTATGCTATTTGTATTGCAAAAAGTGTTATTCCGTTATAAACTGAAAGAGCATAAAAATCACAGGAGGAAACTCACCTTGCATCAGGAAGAAGAATTATTTCAGAAACTAGCAGAAACACAGAAAACCGGATATCTGAACGAAAATTTCCGTTTGTTCCATCTGCGTGACAAAACAGAACAGGAATTTCAGTTTCACTATCACGATTTTCACAAAATCGTGATCTTTATATCCGGCAATGTAACCTATTTTATAGAAGGAAAAGCCTATTATCCAAAACCATGGGATATTCTTCTAGTCGGACGCTACAACGTCCATAAGCCGCTGATTTCAAAGGACAGTACTTATGAGCGTATCGTTATCTGGATCAAAAATGAATTTATCGGATCTTATCACGACACAGAAGATAATATTTCTGCGTGTTTTTCTCATACAGACAATCAGGGAATCCATCTGATCCGTCCTGCGGCTGATCCGCAGCTGATCATCCGGGAGATCTTATTTCAGTTAGAGATTGCACTTTCCTCAGACAAATTTGCAGCACCGCTTTTAGCTACCACTTTATTCCTGCAATTACTGATCTACATCAACCGGATCACACTTTCACAAAGATCTGTCCATTCTTCCTCTTTTACATATGATAAGCAGATTGAGGAGATCATGCAGTTTATCAATCATAACCTGTCTGCTGACCTCTCAAATAATGCTCTTGCAGACAGATTTTACTTAAGCCGTTACCATCTGATGCACAAGTTCAAAAAAGAAACAGGATATACCCTTCATAATTATATTGAGCAAAAGCGTCTTGCCAATGCCTCTGCCCAGATCAAAAAAGGTATTCCTGTTATGAAAGCTGCCAAAGACAGCGGTTTTTTAGATTATTCTACGTTTCTTAGGGCTTTCCGCAAAAAGTACGGTATATCACCAAAAGAATATGCAAGACATACTGCTTCCTTAACCCCATAAGCCGACAAGCGGCATCTACTGCTTATTTGCTTCGATTGTTTCTTCTAACTGTTCTTCCCGTTCCCCTAAGATCTTACGGATCTGTTCTTCCGTCACTGGATCCATTTTCTCCTGCTTATCTGCTGCCGCAGCATGCTCCTGTTGTTCTGTCTGCCCCACAATTTCTTTGATCACCCCATATTTAGCATCTTCCACAATTTCTTTTGCCTTCTCTATCTGCTGTTCTTCTACTTCTTCTTTTGTCATATAATGCACATTATAGTTTTTGACAATACTTCTTGCACATTTTTCTCTGAAATCTCTTTCGTCAATTAAATCTCTCATCTTAATCTCCTCATTTATCATGAATAAAAAAAGCCAAAAGTGAGAATGATTCTACCATAACTACTTTAAGGAACTGGAGGTCTTCCCATGGCTGTCTACAAAGTTGAAATCTGTGGTGTCAATACATCAAAACTCCCTATCCTCAAGGAAGAGGAGAAAGAAGCATTATTCAAAAAAATCAAGGCCGGTGATCCTGCTGCCCGTGAAACCTATATTAAAGGCAACCTGCGTCTGGTCTTAAGTGTGATCAAACGTTTCTCTAATAATAACGAAAATGTAGATGACCTCTTTCAGATCGGATGCATCGGTCTTATCAAATCGATCGATCATTTTGATGAAACGATCGGTGTAAAATTCTCTACCTATGCGGTTCCCATGATCATCGGTGAGATCCGCCGTTATCTCCGCGATAACGCTTCCTCCATCCGTGTCAGCCGTTCCCTGCGTGATACAGCCTACAAAGCCATCCACGCAAAAGAACAGTTGTTAAAAACATCCTTTAAGGAACCAACGATTCAGGAAATCGCTGATTCTACCGGTATTCCAAAAGAAGATTTAGTCTTTGCACTAGATGCCATCCAGACGCCTCTTTCTCTCTATGACCCTGTTTATACAGATGGTGGCGATACCCTCTATGTCATGGATCAGGTCAAAGATAAGAAGAATAAAGAGGACAACTGGGTGGAAACACTTGCTATCGGCGATGCGATGACACATTTAAATGAACGCGAAAACCGTATCGTACATCTCAGGTTCTTTGAAGGCAAAACACAGATGGAAGTTGCAGAAGAAATCCACATCTCACAGGCCCAGGTCAGCCGTCTTGAAAAATCGGCTCTAAAAAGTATGAGAAATTATCTTTCTTAACTTCTGCCACCCTTTAGCGTTCCCATTTATCACAAAGTGAATTGATCTGGTCTGCAAATTTACCAAGTTCTTTATTTGGCATACCTTCGCAGCGGTTAATGACTGTAAGCAGTCGTTGTCCGGCTGCAAGAAGTCTTGCAAAGATATTTGAAGAAGCACGTACTTTTGTATCTTTCTTCTCTATCTGTATGCGGCTGCCCTGCGCAACCATCTCTCCTGTCAGCAGGTCAAACGTATCTCCGCTATATGGTGCATAAGCATCTTCTGAAAGTTCACTATGTAATAGTGCTGCAAAAGATTCACATACCTTATCATCTCCATGTACAACAAAGATCTTCTTTGGATGTTTGATCTTTGAAGCCCATTCTAATAAGTGATCCCGGTCTGCATGACCGCTGATACCCGGAAGATTGCGTATCTCCGCTTCTACATGGATTGTTTCACCAAAGAGCTTTACGTCTTTGACTCCGCCAAGAAGTGCATTTCCAAGTGTTCCGGGAACCTGATAGCCGACAAAGAGGATCGTTGATTCCCTTCTCCAGAGGTTATGCTTTAAGTGGTGGCGGATACGTCCGGCTTCACACATACCGGATGCGGATATGATAACGACCGGCTTCTCAATGAAATTGATCATCTTTGACTCATCACTTGTAACTGCCACTTTTAATCCGTCAAATCCGATCGGATTGATTCCCTGCTCTACTAAAGATAAGGCTTCTTCATCAAAACAGTCAGCTACATTCTTATGAAAAATGTTCGTTGCTTCTACTGCCAACGGACTGTCTATGTATACTTCAAAATCAAGAAAACGGTCTAATAAACGTTCCGTCTTTATCTTTCTAAGAAAATACAGCATCTCCTGTGTCCTGCCTACGGAAAATGCAGGAATGACAACATTACCGCCCCTTGCAAATGTACGGTCAATGACTGCTGCTAATTCTCTTGAAAAATCAGGTGGTTCTACATGGTTTTTATCTCCATAAGTAGACTCCATGACAACATAATCTGCTTCTTCGATAAATTCCGGATTCTTAATAAGCGGCTTACCGGAATGCCCAATATCACCGGAAAATGCCATCTTGACTTCTTTGTCATTCTCCCGTATCCACATCTCAATACTTGAAGAGCCTAATAAATGTCCTGCATCGATAAATCGTACATCTAAATTCTCATCAATTGAAATCTTCTTATTGTAATCACATGGGATCAGAAGTTCGATTGCTCCTTGTGCATCATCCATATTATACAGTGGTACAACTTCCGGTGCTCCTGCACGACGTGCTTTACGGTTTCTCCACTCTGCTTCAAACATCTGGATATGTGCACTATCCTTTAACATGATATTACACAGCTCACAAGTTGCTTTTGTTGCAAACACCTGTCCCCTGAATCCATGGCTGTATAAAAGCGGTAATAATCCCGAATGATCGATATGCGCATGTGTGATTAAAATATAATCGATTTCCGATGGATTGACCGGAATATCCTGATTCACATACAGATCCGGTCCCTGCTCCATACCACAGTCCACTAACAGATTCTTTTCTCCAAATTTCAAAAAATGACAGCTCCCTGTCACTTCATGATCTGCCCCTAAAAATTGCAATTGCATAGTATCATCTCCTCGCCTATTATATAATCAGATTATACCACATATTCATGTGTCATGAGTACTATTTTTATGCAATTTATCATCTTTTATTCCAATCTGATCATCTCTTTTTTTAGCCGCCGCATGATCTTCTTCTCAAGCCTTGAGATATAGGACTGCGAGATGCCAAGTTTATCCGCAACTTCCTTCTGTGTCAGTTCTTTCCCCTTACCTCTCCCTACGCCATAACGCAGTTCTACGATCAGCCTCTCCCGGCCGGATAATTTATCGATTGCTTTGCCTAACAGATGATGTTCTACTTCGGCCTCGATATCCCGGTAGATCACATCTTCATCAGTTCCCAGAATATCAGAAAGCAGCAGTTCATTTCCGTCCCAATCCACATTTAAAGGCTCGTCAATGCTGACTTCCATTTTGGTTTTGCTGTTTCTTCTTAAATACATCAGGATCTCATTTTCAATACATCTGGATGCATAAGTGGCAAGTTTGATATTTTTATCCGGGTTAAAGGTATTGATCGACTTGATCAGACCAATTGTTCCGATTGAGATCAGATCTTCCACACCAATACCGGTATTGTCGAATTTTTTTGCAATATAGACTACTAAACGCAGGTTATGTTCAATCAGACAGCTTTTCGCATATTCTGCCCCGCTTGTGGACAGCCGCATGATGCAGTCAGCTTCTTCCTCTGCTTCAAGCGGTGGTGGAAGGACTTCTGTCCCACCGATATAATGAACATCATTTTTGTTTCCTAACATCATCTGGTATACAGATGGCATCCACTTAAACTGGATCTGTTTTGGAATATTTACTTTTATATACATATCTCTTCCTCTTTTCTTCCCATTTTTCCACCCACACAACGGTTCAATATCATCTGGTACGGTCTGTGTTCAAACAATCTGTCATCTGCCGCCGCTAATACTGCCGGTGCAAGTTCTATTTCTTTTTCATCCCATTTTATTTTGATTTTTTCTACCGTAAATACTTCTAATATGCCATTTTTGCATCCGACAGAAGAAAATGGCACAAGCCGGATCGATGCCTGTTCCTGTTCTATAAGCATTTTATAAACATTTCTCGAAATAATATGTACCGGTTGTCTGACATATGGATCGATCAGATTATTCCCTGTGTCATAAAGTGCCTGCACATCTAATGTTTTCCCCTGATATTCCACACTGACCTGATAAAAACAATGCACCTTTTTTCGCCTCTGACGTAGAATATATAGAAATACCAATACCGGCACAGCCGCAGATAAAAGACACAGCTCATAATAACTGCCGCCTGCTATCGTATGGTAGAGCCATTCCACACTTCCACCTAACAGGAGTATTGTAAAATACATCAATCCAAAGGCCTTTCCATATATCCTCTTTCCTGCCGGGAAAAAACAACCAATGACCATTCCCGGATTCACAATAAAATGTATACAGAGCAGATAAAGATCATAATCTGTGATCACAAGAAACAGCACACAGCCAATGACACTGCTTACTGCGGAACAAAGCAGATACCGGAGCAGTTTTTTCTTTTGCTGTAAGATCTCACTGGTTAAATAAACTGCCAGAAAATCCAGATAAAAATTACTTAGGAAAAATACATCTGCATAAAATTCATAGTTCACCCTTCACCTCCAGTTTCCTCTGCTGATGCCTATTATAAAAGAGTATCCCCTGATTTTTTGTCAAACTGCGGAATATATTTTTGAAATTCATCTTACTAATACGACAAAAAAAGAAAACTGCCACATCTATGATCTAAAAAACATAGATGTGGCAGTGGATTTCTGTCAATATCTGAATATCTGTTTATTTTCTTGTCGTCTTTAGGAAGGACGGAATCTGGATATCCTTCTGCTGTACAGAACTTTCCGGTTTCTGCGGCTTCTTAATACCACCATAATTAAACGGTGTTGTTGTCGGCTGCTGTGTATTGTTTCCTCCCATGCCAAGTGAAGAACTATGTAAACCTGAAGTCTGTGATGTTACAGGTCTCGTCGTATTGGTAAGTGGTCTTGTCGTATTGGTCATGGAACGTCCTGTTCCTAAAGAGGACTGGTATCTCATTCCCTGCATTCCTGATGATGACTGGTTCTCAAGTCCTGTCGCAATGACGGTGATCGTTGCTTCATCTGTCATGCTCTCATCATACTTCGCACCAAAGATGATATTTGCATCATCACCAGCTAAATCCTGTACATAACTTGCGGCATCATTTGCATCCATAAGAGAAATATCACCGGAAATATTGATGATAACATGGGATGCTCCTGTGATCGTTGTTTCAAGCAATGGACTTGCAACGGCAAGTTTTACAGCTTCGATCGCCTTATCATCACCCTTTGCTTCACCGATACCGATATGAGCCATACCCTTATCTTTCATAACGGTCTGTACATCTGCAAAGTCTAAGTTAATAAGTGCCGGAACATTGATCAGGTCAGTGATACCCTGAACTGCCTGCTGTAATACTTCATCTGCTTTTCTGAGTGCATCCGGCATGGTTGTTCTGCGGTCTACGATCTCAAGTAATTTATCATTTGGAATGACGATCAATGTATCAACACTTTCTTTTAAACGGTCAATTCCTGAAATTGCATTGACCATACGTGTCTTTGCCTCAAACTTAAATGGTTTTGTTACAACTCCTACTGTAAGGATACCCTGCTCTTTTGCAATTTTGGCAACCACAGGTGCAGCACCGGTTCCAGTTCCTCCACCCATACCACAGGTTACAAATACCATATCCGCTCCCTTGACAGCTGCGGATAACTCCTCTGCACTTTCCTCGGCTGCTTTCTGTCCAACCTCCGGCTGTGCACCTGCTCCTAATCCTTTGGTTAATTTTTCACCGATCTGGATCAGTGTCGGTGCTTTACAGAGCATCAAAGCCTGCTTGTCCGTATTCACCCCAACAAACTCTACTCCACCGATATTTTCGTCAATCATTCTATTTACTGCATTATTTCCAGCTCCTCCTACACCTATTACAATAATCTTTGCACTGGAATCAGCATCTGTTGTTTTAATCTCAAGCAAGGTATTTCCTCCTTCTTCTCTACCCTATATTTCTATCTGAAGTATTTTTCTTCCATTTCGTATGAAAAAACGCTATATCTTGATAAAAATAAACTCTTATACTCTATAATATAGTTTTTCTTATAAATAATCAATAAAAATTTAGATTTTTTTGTGACTTTTTTTAATTTGCTTTATCGAATATGATATCCGTTGTATTTTCGGTCCAGTTTTCAATATGTAATGTTCCCTGCATCCCCGATAACTGCGGCAGGATATAGGAAAGACGCAAGATCTTTTTGGATAGATTTTCCGAACTGCCAAGCAGGACTTCAATACTTCCATATGACAGGGAAATATCTCCGTTCCCATCGAACATTATCTTATCCGGTACGATCTCATTTTTCTTTAACGTCTGCGTCGTTGCCAAAAGACTTTTTAAGATCTTCTCATCTTTTAATGGAAGTTTCTCATATAAAACTACCTTTTTACAGTTAAGTCCCTCAATCTGCGGAATATGTTCTATGATCTCTTTCGAAGTTTCGACGACAAATCCGTCTTTGTCAAAATATGCATTCTGGGAAATTGTGGGGATATAGAGATATCCAAGGATTCCTTTTTCATATACATGGACTTTTAAGGTATGCGGATTTTTAAGGGATATCTCCATTGTATCGACAAATGGAATCTCTTTTGTTTCCAAAAAGCGGTATTTCAACACCACATACAGAGAATTCCATGAATAATCGTCACTTAATACGAATTTCTCGATCTGCTTATCCGAATAATGTTCGTTGCCCTCGACAACAACTGTTTTTACCGTAAACACTTTCCAGACGATAAGAACAGCTGTTGCTATGACTGCCAGAAAAGAAAGTAAAATGATCAGAATGATCTTTCTTTTCTTTTTCCGTCTTCTTTTTTCCCTTAAAAATTCCTTTCTCTCCCTGTTATCCACTTCATATCTTTCTGCCATCATACCATCTCCAGCTTAATTCTGCGCGATACGCTAAGTGCCAATCCCATCTCTGTTAAAAGAATCGCAACGGAAGTACCTCCATAACTGATAAACGGAAGGGTAATTCCTGTATTTGGGATCGTATTTGTAACTACTGCGATATTTAAAATCACCTGAATGGCAATATGTGCCATGATGCCAACCACGATCAATGCTCCAAACAGATCAGGTGCATTGTTAGCGATCACCAGGAACCTCCAGATCAAAAGCAGAAATAAGAGGATCACACAGATTGCTCCAAACAGACCTAATTCTTCGCAGATGATGGAAAAGATCATATCATTCTGTGCTTCCGGTAAAAATCCTAATTTCTGCATACTTTCGCCTAAACCTTTACCGAAGAGACCGCCGGAACCGATCGCATATAATCCCTGCAATGTCTGATATCCTTTTTCATAATCTTCCGGATGCAGCCAGATTCTAAGACGCTCTGCACGATAGCTTTCTACCATGATAAAAACGGCACCAACACCGATTACCAGACCGCCCATTGCAAGAAACTGCCCATATTTTGGGCTTGCCACAAAGAGCAGACATACCGCAATTCCAAGAATGATAATCGCCGTACTTAAGTTATTGACAGCTACGACAACAACGATTGGAAGTACGATCGCAAGAATCTTAAATACCGTCATCAGGCTTCCGATCTGCTTTGGAATCTTACTGATGATCGTTGCTAAAAATATGATGACTGCAAACTTTGCAAGTTCGGATGGCTGGAAAGAAATTCCTCCGACACGCAGCCATCTGCTTGAACCATTATATTCTGCACCTGCAAAAATAACTAACGTACAAAGTCCTAATGCCGCAATATATGCCAATCCACTCAGACGTGTCCATATATGATAATCCACATGTGCCACAATAAACATTCCTCCAAAGCCAATCAGTGAAGCAAGCAGCTGTTTTCTCAGGTAAAAGGCTGAATTACCAAACTTCACCTGTGCATTGTAGGAACTTGTACTGTATAACATGACCAGCCCAAAACCCACCAGAAAGATAATGATAAACAGCAGTGTATAGTCAAAATATTTGATTTGCTTTTTTTCTTTTTCCCTCTTTTCAGGTCTTCGGCTCATAATCTCACTCCTTTAAGCTTCGTACAATGTCCTTAAATATCCTGCCCCGTTCTTCATAATTTGTAAACATTCCCCAGCTTGCACATGCCGGTGATAATAAGACGGCATCTCCCGATACTGCATGGTCATAACAGATATGGATGGCTTCTTCTAAGGAATCTGCCATAACAACTGACGTAAATCCATGTGCTTTTGCTGTGCTTGCAATCTTCTCTCTTGTCTGTCCGATCAGCACTAATTCTTTTACTTTGCCGTCAAATGCATCGATCCATTCATCATAGGTAGATTCTTTATCATAGCCGCCGCCGATCAGATACGTTGGACGGTTCATCGCCTGTATTCCCTTGATCGCCGCATCCGGATTTGTACCCTTTGAATCATTGTAGAATGCAACCCCGCGTTTTGACGTTACATATTCGATCCTGTGCTCAACAGCTGTAAATCGTTTTAATACTTCCTGCACTTTCTCAAGTGGGACTCCAAAACCGACTGCCATGGCAACAGCTGCCATTACATTTTCAAAATTATGTTTTCCTAACAGATTCAATTCATCTGTCTTGATGATCTCTGTCACTTTTCCGGCTTTTGCAAAATAAATTATATCATCTTTTAAGTAATAACCTTCTTCTAATTCCCGTTCACTTGAAAACCAGATCACAGGCACTTTTAACTGTTTACCAAAATCATGCAGAACTTCATCTTCATAATTTAATACGCAAAGATCTCCTTCTCCCTGATTTTTAGTAATGCTCTCTTTTGCTGCAATATAATTTTCCATCGTATGATGGCGGTTTAAGTGATCTGGTGTGATATTTAAAATAGCTGTGACTTCCGGTGCAAAGGTATGGATCGTTTCCAGCTGGAAACTGCTGATCTCTGCAACTGTCACGCTTTCTTCTGTTGTATCTGCCGCAACACTGGTATATGGTATGCCGATATTTCCAACAACAAATACTTCTTTGAAATAATTCTTCATGATCTCACCTAAAAGTGAAGTCGTTGTTGTCTTTCCATTTGTACCTGTGATCGCAAGTACTGCACCTTTTGCGAATGCATATGCAAGTTCGATTTCTCCCCAGATGGCAATTCCCATCTCCCGCATGGTACCAACCATTGGAAGATCTGTCGGCACGCCCGGACTCAAGACTAAGATATCGGTATTTTTCATTTCTTCTTCCGGAAGTGTTCCGGTGATCAGTGCCACATCTGAAAGATCTGGATTCTTTTCATAAAACACCTGTTTATCAAGGTTTTCATTACTGTCATATAACCTGACTGCAATCTGTTCTTTTTTCAAAAGTTCTGCTGCTGCAATCCCACTTTTTCCTGTTCCGATTACAAGAAATTTTTTCTCTCTTATATCCATATTCGTATCCTCCTGTTATAATGCCATCAATCCTACCAGACAAAGAAGTGCCGTTATGATAGAAAAGACTGCTACTACTCTTGTTTCTGACCAGCCGCCAAGTTCAAAATGGTGATGGATCGGTGCCATTCTGAATATACGTTTTCCATGTGTAGCTTTAAAATAAGTTACCTGCATTATAACTGAGATCACTTCGATCATATAAATAAATCCTACGACAGGGATAAATAACGGCATCTGGAGCATATATGCTGCCGCAGCGACAAAACCGCCTAAAGCTAATGAACCGGTATCTCCCATAAAAACTTTTGCCGGATATACATTAAACAGCAAAAATCCAAGCAGTGCACCCACTACAGCACAGGTGATCGGCTCGATCCCGCTCTTTGTTCCAACAGCAACTACTCCAAAGAATGTTGCCACCAGAACTGTCACACTAGATGCAAGACCGTCTAAACCATCTGTAAAATTCACACCGTTTACGGTTCCGATCACGACAAAAAATAACAGAGGAACTGCCACCCAGCCAAGATCGAGATATTTTCCATGGGAAAACGGGATCAGCATAGTCAAAGATACATCTGTATAACGGATCATATAAAATGCAAAAATTCCTGTTACAACAATCTGCAGCAGCATTTTCTGCCATGCCAAAAGTCCGTCCGAACGTCTGAGCACGACTTTTAAATAGTCATCTAAAAAGCCGATCACTCCAAATCCGACTGTTAAAAACAGGATTGGGATAATCTTCGGATAATCCCTGACAAAGAAAAGACTCGTTACTAACACACCTGCTAAGATCATCAGACCTCCCATCGTAGGTGTTCCTGTCTTTTTCAAATGAGATTTCAATTCTTCACGTTCTGTCTGCCCTACTTTCAGCCTTCTCAAAAAAGGGATCACAACCGGCCCTGACACGGCACTGATCGCAAATGCAATCAGCACCGGTGCTGCTACATGATAAATCATAACCTTTACCTCTTTCATTCCTGTGGTCTGACACCACATATTGTACTTTATCTCTGTTATAACGTATCCCTATTTGATGCCCTTATTGTCACCTTATAGCGTACTGTCTTATAACTTATCTAGTATACGTTATTTTTCTCTATTCTGCAAGTTCCTCAGCGGCTTTTTCATCATAAGGAATCCCCAAATATGGAAATATATCTTCAAAGATCTCCTTTGCCACCGGTGCTGCGATCGTACCACCATAATATACCCCCTGTGGATCATTGATCACGACTAAAACTAAAACCTGTGGATTTTCCACCGGAGCAAAACCTAAAAAAGAGGAAATATATCTGTTTGCACTTCGTGGAAGTGTCTGTGAAGTAGCTGTCTTGCCACCGATAGAATAACCAGCGATCTTTGCATTTTTCCCACCGCCTTCGGATACTACTTTTTCTAACAGTCCCCGCACCGTATCTGATGTTTCAGAACTTACGATCCCTTCTGTTTTTGGATAGGAAAATGTCTGTACCAGTGTTCCATCGTCTTTTTTTATCGATACGCCAAAATGCGGTGTAATACGGTTTCCGCCATTGATGATCGAAGATACAGTTGTGACAAGCTGTATCGGCGTGATCTGGAAGGACTGCCCGAAAGACATGGTGGCAAGTTCCACCAAACCGATATTTTCTTTGGAATGCATGATTGTTGCTGCTTCTCCCGGCAAATCGACTCCAGTCTTTTTTAACAACCCGAAACGGCTGAAATAATCATAAAAATGATCCGCCCCTATGCGTAGCCCTACATCGATAAAAACAGGGTTGCACGAATTCATGATCCCATGCACAAAATCTTCTGCTCCATGTCCTGTCCGTTTATGGCAATGTATCCTTCTGTCTTCAACAACGATATATCCCGGACAATAGAACTGGTCATTGACACTGACAACGCCTTCTTCTAATGCTGCGGCTGTCGTGATGATCTTAAATGCAGAACCCGGTTCGTAAGTATCATTGATACACTGGTTTCTCCACATTCCGTTTAATAAATTCTGCTTTTCTTCTTCTGTTGTATTTTCTGGCACTTCATAGTTTAGTTCAAATGGTGTATTTAAGTGAAACTCCGGTACATTGACCATCGCCATGATCTCACCGTTAGACGGATTCATCACAATGACAGATACACTGTCTGCCTGCTTCTGCTCTAATGTTTTTTCTGCCGCCTGTTGGGCATACATCTGGATATTGTAATCTAAACTGATATGCAGGTTGTTCCCATCGACCGGATCTGCCCTTGATTCTCCTGCATTCTCAATCTCGATGCCCCTTGCATCTGTCAGCGTTAAGATTTTTCCATTTGTTCCCTGTAAATATGCATCATACTTTACTTCTAAACCAATGATTCCCTGATTATCACCTCCGGTAAATCCTAATACTTTTGATGCTAATGTATCATAAGGGTAATACCTCTTATAATCTTCATCCACTTTGACGCCGGAAAACCCATATGCACGGATACGATCTCCGGTTTCTTTATCCACATTTGACTTTACCCGTTCAATGGAACTGACCTTTTCCACCCGCTTTCTGACAAGTTCTTCCCCAATCCCAAGTTCTTTTGTCAATGCTGCAATGACAGCCTCCGGCTCTCTGATCTGGCTATGGATCACCGATATGGTACAAACAGTTTTATTTGCCGCAAGTACAGTGCCTGTTGCATCAATGATCTTTCCTCTTGCAGCTTTGACCGTCCTCTCCCTCTCATGCAGATCTTCTGCTTTTTTTCCATAATATTCAGAACAGAATACCATCAGATATACCAGCCGTCCCATAAGAAAGATCATCACAAGTATCACTGCCACAAATATGGTCATTGTTTTTTTACGGTTAAATGTCTTATATCGAAGCATAAAAGAAAGCCTCATAAAAGCACCTTTCTATCATCTTATTACTGCTTTTATGAGGTTATGATTCGTTTTTTACTCAGGGAAGATATCTGCGGGTGGTTCTTCTGCGGTTTCCTCACCTGTTCCGGCGGCTGTATTATCTCCTGTCGTTCCGGCACCTGCTCCTGTGGCTGTATTATCACCTGCGGTTTTCTCACTTGTTCCATTCGTTGATGCTTCGCCTGTCGTTCCGGCATCTGTTCCATTCGCTGTTGCTTCACCTGTCGTTCCGTCGCCTGCTCCATCCGCTGTTGCTTCGCCCGCCGTTCCATCGCCAGTTCCAGCGACTGTACCTTCACCTGTTCCAGTTGATGCTTCGCCTGTCGTCCCATCGGCACTTCCGGCAGATGCACCCTGTCCACTCTGATCATCTTCTGTCTGTACTAATTCTTCATCCGGATACGTACTAATTCTTCATCCGGATACAGATTCATATACGGAAGGATCTCTTCTAAGATTTCTCTTGCGATATTCTGTGCATAAGTACTGTGTGCCTGTTCTTCCACATTTGGTTCGTCTACGATCACATAGACGACAAGCTGTGGATTTTCCTGTGGTACATATCCGATAAAGGAAACCAGATATGTCTTATTTGCTCTTGGAAGTTTCTGCGCAGTTCCTGTTTTACCACCCATGGAGTAACCATTCACCTTTGCAGTTTTAGCTGTACCTTCTGATACGGTTGCATACAGATATGTCTTTAACATATCTGAAGTTTCTTCTGATATTGTTTCTTTTAACAATACCGGTTTTATATTTTCAATCACATTTCCATTGGAATCTTCTATTTTTTTTACAATATGCGGCTGATAATATTTTCCACCATTGACTAAGGAAGAAAATGCACTTGCAACCTGAATCATGGTACAGTTAAAGTTCTGTCCAAAAGAGTTCGTTGCAAGATCTAACGCCCGCATCTGGTCTTTCTCAAATAAAAGGCCTCTTTCTTCTCCGGGCAGGTCTATGCCTGTTTTCTGTCCGAAGCCAAAAATCTTCTGATAAGTTGTAAAATTATCTACTCCGATCGAATAGGACATCTGCATCAATGCATCATTACAGGAATCCATAAGGGCTTTCTGGATCGTTTCCATTCCATGTCCGACCCTGCTCACACAATGCACTTCACTTCCGGATATCACTTCAAGTCCATCACAATAATAGGTTTCATCTCCTCTTAATGTGCCGGTTTCGAGTCCGGTTGCGATCGTAAATGGTTTGATCGTCGATCCCGGTTCATAAGTATAGGTCACACAGAAATTTTCCCAGATCTCATTTAAAAAATCCATTTTTTCTTCTTCTGTCATGCCCGCTTCTTCTTCCGGTGTAACATAGCCTGTCAGATTTCTAGGATCATTCAAGTCAAATGTCGGGAAATTCGCCATTGCATAGATCTCGCCATTCTGCGGGTTCATTACAAGCGCTGCTGTGTGCTTACTTCCGGATCCTTCGATATAACCATTGGTATATTCTTCATTAAATTTTGCTAATTTTTCTTCTACAACGGACTGGATATTGACATCGACTGTAGAAACGATCGTATCTCCGTCCTTTGCTTCTTTGATCGTCTTTTCAAAATTATTGTCGGAATTTAAGTATCCATACTGTCTTCCATTGATACCATTTAACGTGGAATTATAATAATTTTCCATGCCAACCGTACCTACATTGCCACCGGACACAAATCCAACCAATGAGGCTGCCAGCGAACCATATGGATAACTCCTGATATATTCTTTTTCAAACCAGACTGCATCACTATTGACATTCGGATAATTCTTATCGTCCCCCTGCATCTCGACAAAAGGCTGGATCGTATCATACGGCAGTTTTTTTAACAATACCACATACTGGCTCGCTGCATTCTCTGTTAATTTCTGACGTATGTCTTCTGCCTTTAAATCCGGAAAACAGGTGGTCAGTGCTAATATTGTAGGCTCTATATCATCTTTGTTCTGATTTAAGACCTTACAGTCTAAGATCACATTATAAACGTCTACGCTTGTTGCAAGAATCGTTCCCTTTGTATCAACAATATCTCCACGCTGATACGGTATGATCCTGCTGTCATATTCCTGCTGTGATAATACGATCTTTTCATATTTATCACCACTCGTATATTCTATATACATCAGTCTTCCGATCAGTCCGACTAACAGAACTGTCACAACAAGAAACATCACGATCAGTTTCTTCTGCATCTTTTTTGAAAATTTTTGTATAATCTTTCTTTTTTTACGTCTTCTACGCACGCTCTATCCCTCTGTATGCCAGAATATTTTTACCGCTTTGGGATATCCGAATACTGGTTCATATAATCATTATCTTCTATATCATAATAAATGATCTGATCAGATGTGGCATATTTCATGCCAAATCCCAATGCCTGCTCTTTTATTTTATCTAAATCTGTGGATAAGTCAATCCGTTTCATTGCCGCATCATTATCTGCACGCAGATCAGCCACCTGTGTTTCTAATCTGGAAATCCGGCGCATCTTGCCTGTGATTTCTGACTGTAACTGAATATAGGTCACAGCAACAACACAGGTTAAGATCAATGCAACAGTGCAAAACAAAACATATCCCAGATTCATGCGCATTGCACGTTCCTGATTACGTTTTGCGGCATGACGGTGTTTCCGTCTGCGAAGTTCCTGTTCTTTTTCTAACTGCCGTCTTCTTCGTTCCTCCGGTTCTCCCTCTAACCGGCGTACAGTATTGCCGTCTACATAATAATTTGTCTTAAAATCTGTAGAACGTGTATGATTACGAGCTGCTTCTTTTTTCAATTCTCCCACTCTCCTTTTCTGTCATTCTGTTTCCGTCTTATACTCTTTCAAATACTCTTAATTTTGCGCTCTTTGATCTGCTGTTCATTTCTAATTCTTCTTCTGAAGGCAAAATCGGCTTTCTTGTCACGCATTTTCCTTTTGATACTTTGTGGCATACACAAACCGGAAAATCTTTCGGACAGGTACATGGATTTTCATTCTTTTTAAAATCTGTTTTGACGATCCTGTCTTCTAAAGAATGGAATGTAATGATACAAAGCCGTCCTTTCGGATTCAACAGACCGATCATTTCATCTAATGTATTCTTAAGGACATCTAACTCATGGTTTAATTCGATACGGATCGCCTGATACGTCCGTTTTGCCGGATGCCCTCCTGTCAGCTGTATTTTCTTTGGAATCGCACTTCTTATGATCTCGTTTAATTCTCCGGCGGTCTGTATCCGTTTCTGCACTCTTGCCTCTACAATATGTTTGGCAATATTTTTTGCAAAACGGTCTTCACCATAATCACGTATGATACGGTACAATTCCATTTCACTGTATTCATTGACAATATCTTCTGCGGTAAGTTTTTCTCTCTGATCCATCCGCATATCAAGCGGTGCATCTTCCTCTCTGTAAGTAAAACCTCTTTCCGGTGTGTCTAACTGAAAAGAAGAAACTCCAAGATCTAATAAGATGCCATCTACCCTATCAATCCCTAAATCTGAGAGCACCTGCTTCATATTGCAATAATTGCTCCTTACGATCGTTACCCGGTCTTGAAATTCCTCTAACCGTTCTGTCGCTGCCATGACCGCATCTGCATCCTGATCGATACCGATCAGCCTGCCTTCTTTCGATAAACGTTTTGCGATCTCATAAGAATGTCCTGCTCCGCCTAAAGTTCCATCTACATAAATCCCATCCGGTCTGATATGCAGATTGTCAATACATTCTTTTAGCATTACTGACTTATGATTGAACTCCATGCGTTTCATCTCCATTCTTTTAAATACTCAGTCCTAATTCAGCCATATGCTCTGCTACTTCATCCATATCATCATATGTATTTGCATTCTGCCATCTGTCTTTGCTCCAGATCTCGATCCTGCTGAGCACTCCGACTAAGACGACATCTTTCTGTAAATCTGCAAACTCCCGCAATACCTGCGGCAGTAAGATTCTTCCCTGCTTGTCCACTTCACAGCTTGCTGCTCCTGCAAAGAAGAAACGGGAAAACTTTCTCGCATCTTTTGTGGTAAGCGGAATATTTCGGAATTTTTCTTCGATATTCGTCCATTCTTCATCAGGGTACACAAAAAGACACCCATCTAATCCCTTTGTTACAACAAACTCGTTTCCTAACAATTCCCGGAATTTAGATGGAACAATCAATCTGCCCTTGGCGTCAATTGTATGGTTGTACTCTCCCATGAACATAACGGACACCTTCTATAGAAACAGTTCTTACCAAAAGCCGTTCTTATCCTAATTCTGGCTTTTTACTCCACTTTGAACCATTTCACTCCACTTTCTTCCACTTTTAGGTCTATTCTATCCCAAAACATATAAAAAAGCAATACAAAGGGCAAAAAAAATTGCATTGGTAATTATCACCAATGCATTTCTGATATTAAGACAATATTCAGTTTTAATCGGCAAAATATGCCTGCAATCGCTTTTCTCTGTCTTCTAACTCTATGTACTCATTGATCAGTTGATCTAATCTCCGGTTTTCCCTCATAAAGTCCTCAGAGTACATCCCTGCATAAACCATTGCATCCACCCGGCTTCTCTGGCATTCAATGGCTTTTTCTAGTTCATGTAAACTTAACATTTTTTCCATATCCATTCTCCATATGATGCTAACCAAGACAAGTGTGATCCGTCACATACTTTACATTTTCATTTTGTTTCTTAGCTTCTTATAAACATATTGTACCTTGTTATACTGCCAAAATCAAACATATTCCATCTACTTTTTCCCTCATATTTCGACAGTTTTGCAGTGCTTTTCTGTCGAAATATGAGGAAGTTTTTGTCATATTGTCTTATTTACAGGCAAAGGTTATACATTCTGTTTCCTGACACTGACAGGCATTCGTACCGGCGATACCAATTTTGTCTGCCATGCATCTGCAATCTTCATTATGCACACAATGACAGGCATGACATCCGACTTCAATATCTTTTTTGGGCTGGCTGACTGAATTTTTTGCTGTACTTGATTTTTTCTCTACAAAACTTCCACAGCAGGTAGATCCAGACTCTCTGGCTTCTTCGCCCTCTACCATGATGTCGCCTTTGCAGCAGCTCTTATCATCGTTGTAAAAACAGTTTGTTACGGTACAATCTAATTTTGTCATATCCGTTCTCCTTTCAGCAAAATATCTAATGCAAAAATCCGGTCAAAGCAAAAACGCTTCAACCGGATTTAGTATTAGATATTTTTCAAAAAATAATTCAATTATTTTTTTCTTCAACAAGTTCTTCTTTACGGATCTCTTTGGTATCGATCTCCTTTTTGATCGCTGCGATAAAGTCTGCTAATGGCTTACTTCCTTCATCTCCACTGAAACGGCTTCTGACAGATACTGTACCTTCTTCTGCTTCTTTCTGTCCGACTACCAGCATATATGGCAGTTTATCAAGTCTTGCTTCACGGATCTTAAATCCGATCTTCTCGGAACGGTTATCTACCGTAACATCTACATCTGCTGCTGCTAATTCTTTACGGACTTTTTCTGCATATTCTTCATATTTTTCAGAAATTGGCAGAACACGCACCTGCTCCGGGCATAACCATGTCGGGAATTTGCCTGCATAATGTTCGATCAGCCATGCAAGTGTTCTCTCATAGCAACCCATGGAAGTACGGTGGATGATCCATGGAAGTACTTTTTCACCTTTTTCATCAATATAATACATTCCAAATTTTTCTGCGGAAGAACAGTCAAGCTGGATGGTTACCATAGTATCTTCTTTACCATATACATTCTTTGCCTGAATATCGATCTTCGGTCCATAAAATGCTGCTTCTCCATCTGCTTCGGTAAATTCAATGCCGTTTTTGTGCATAACGTCACGCAGATACTGCTGGGTATTGTTCCAGTATTCGTCATCTCCAAGATATTTATCCTTATTTGCAGGATCCCATTTTGAAAGACGAAAAGAAACATCTCCATCAATACCTAAAGTCTTCATAACATAATGTGCAAGTTCTGTACATCTTGTCAGTTCTTCTTCTGCCTGATCCGGACGAAGAATGATATGTGCTTCTGTGATCGTAAACTGACGTACCCTGGTCAGTCCGTGCATCTCACCAGAATCTTCATTACGGAATAATGTAGAAGTTTCTGACATACGATATGGAAGATCACGATAAGAATGCTGTTCGTTCATATATACATAATACTGGAATGGACATGTCATCGGACGAAGTGCCATGGTTTCCTTATCATTGTCATCTTTATTTAAGATAAACATTCCATCCATATAATGATCCCAGTGTCCGGAAATCTTATACAGATCCGATTTTGCCATCAGTGGTGTTCTTGTACGGACATATCCCCACTCTTTATCCTCAAGGTCTTCTATCCAACGCTGTAATTTCATGATCATTTTTGTTCCCTTAGGTGTGAATAAAGGAAGTCCCTGACCAATGACATCGACAGTGGTAAATAATCCCATTTCACGTCCGAGCTTATTATGATCTCTGCGTTTTGCATCTTCCAATTTCTCTAAATGCTCTTTTAATTCCTCTTTTTTATTAAATGCTGTTCCATAAATCCTCTGTAAACGCGCTTTATTAGAATCGCCTCTCCAGTATGCCATGGAAGATGATATTAACTTATAGGCTTTGATCCCTTTTGTGCTCATTAAATGAGGACCTGCACACAGATCTACAAAGCCACCCTGATCATAGAATGAGATCACAGAACCTTCCGGAAGGTCTTCAATCAGTTCTACTTTGTAAGGTTCTTTTCTTTCTTCCATAAATGCGATTGCTTCTGCTCTAGGAAGTGTAAACCGTTTGATCTCATGTCCTTCCTTGATGATCTTTTTCATTTCTGCTTCGATTTTATCTAAATCATCTCTTGAAAACGGCTCTGAATCAAAATCATAGTAAAAACCATCTTCGATCGCCGGTCCGATCGTGATCTTTGCATTTGGGAACAGATGCTGTACAGCTTCTGCCATCACATGTGCTGTGGTATGGCGGATAACTTTTAATCCTTCCGGATCGCTTGCTGTTACAATATTTAATTCTGCATCTTTATCAATTTCAGTTCGTAAATCTACGATCTCCCCATTCAATTCACCTGCACAGGCAACTCTTGCTAAACCTTCACTGATATCCTGTGCGATCTCATATACTGTTTTTGTTTCCTGATACTCTTTTACAGAGCCATCTTTTAATGTGATCTTCATATCTCATTCTTCCTTTCTTTTTTGATAAAGTATGTGAAACATTCACCTCAACTGTGCAAGGTGTGCATCTCTGCAAAATGTTTGCTGCTAGAATTTTTTAAAATTAAAAAATCCCTGACGCATACTTACTATGCATCAGGGACGATCTTACTTACCGTGGTTCCACCCAGTTTGGATCTTATATACAAAAAATCCATCTCGTTATGATGATAACGGTATCACCGGACCGGATTGGGGTCACTCAGAGGTAGTTTTCGGCTGTTTCCAGTCAAGATGCTTACAGCACACTGAATATATTCAGGGCATCTCTCTCTGTCACGTTCCGCAGCTTACTCATCTCGTCAACGTATTCTTATATTGATCTATGAATATGTTTTATTTCTTGTTCAGACAGCACTGTTTGTACTTCTTACCGCTTCCACATGGACATGGATCATTACGTCCGATCTTCTTGCCGACGATCACGGTACCGGACTTCTTCTGCTCTAAATACAGACGTTTCTTAGTATCTGCATCAAAGATCTCGTCCCACATCGGAAGCTCATATAACCAGTCTGCCTTTGCATCTACCATATTCTTATACAACTTTTCTTTGTCAAATGCAAGACTTACTTTTGTATCTTCTTCCATAGTATCGATTGGGTTTGGTGTTACAAGACTGTCATTGATACCATCTAAGAAACCTGTCATATCCATAATGCTTAATTTATACTTTTCTGCAAGTTCCTTAACGGTTCCTTCTACTACTTCATCAGGATTCGTCAACAACTGCTCATATACGTTTTTTTCTAAGAGAAAATATCTCTGCCAGAATCTCTGTAAATCCTGCTTATTCGCTTTTTCATTATAGGCAACTTTCTGCCACTGTTCTAATAATGCCATTATCTTACTCCTTCTTTTTGTAAAATACAAAACACTCTATATAGTATAGCAGATTTTATCATATATTTCAAAACATTTTTCCCTTTTTAAAAAACTTTTTTTGAAAATGTGTATAGTTTTTCTCTTTTGAACCATACTATGATTATTCCCGGTAAGGTGAAGCCCCCACTCATCTGCCGGGAACTACCACAAAAGATGCAAGAATACTTATCCTCCCCCTTAGAAGCCCCGATCCCATTCGGGGCTTCCTTTAAAAGGCTTGACGATTCCGCATTTAATAGGTATGATAACAAAAAAATGAAAGGATAGGCCATATGAAAAATTTAAAACGTATTTTATCCATAATAGGCATCATTATTCTTATCAGTACATATGCGATCACACTGTTTTTCGCAATTTTTGACAATCCGAATACCTATACATTCTTTAAGATCTCAATCGGAATGACGATTTTGATCCCGATACTTTTATGGGTATATATTGCCATGTACCGCTATATTAAAAGCCGTAAGAATGACAATGAAGATGCCTCGTAAGTACTTTATTATTCAGTTTCCGTTTCACTGACAACGGTTTCCGTAGAATCTTCTGACGTATCTTCTAAATCTCCGGCTGTCTTTTGGAATGCAGATGGGAAACTGCCATTGACCATATACAGACTGTCGGCTTCATTCTGGATCAGATAATACTGGTTTGTGATCGTATTTTCCATACCGACAGTCAATGTGACGGTTCCTTTGTCTGTCGTATAGGTGATCACATTTTCCGGTTTATCAAATCCATATTCTGAAATATCCTCCGGCAGATCTAACACTTCTTCTGCCTCTAAAGAAGCAATCTCATCTACCATGCTCCCGACTGCACTCTGGTCTAACTTCATGCTCTCGTCATTTTTCAAAACCCATGTGTCCTCTTCTTTGACAAAATCTAAGGTTTCTTCCATATTCTGATAGGAAAAAGCAGTGATATCTTCTTTTTTCACACCGGTAACATAGGTCTTTGAAGCTTCTTCCTCTTTTTCTTCTTTATCTGCCTGTTTCTGATTATAAATTCTCATGCCGCCGTACGCTGACCCGAATATGAGCAGCAGTATAACAACAAGGATCATCTGCTTTTTTTGTTTCTGCATCATACACCCTCCTAACGTTTTCTTCTCTTTGCCCAGATCACAATGCCTGCGATCAATAACAGTAACGGAAGTACGATCATGACTGCTATTCCGGTAAGCATTGCTGTAAAAGCAGAGATCGTAAGCTGGGATGCTTCATAACTTTTTACCGGAATCACAGTTGTCACCATGCCGTCGGTATTGATGAAGTTTGATAACATATCTGCAAACATTGCGGAATTACTTCCAGATACCATCTGGTCAGCATTATCTGCGATCAGTTCTGTTGAACCCAATACCACCAGTTTTCCGGTCGTATCATCATCGATCGTTTTTTCTGCTGCAAGTGCAACCGTAAATGGACCTTTTTCATCTCCATCTTCGTATGCGTATGTTGTGGCATTAGCTGCATCGGTTTTCGATACTGCATCTTCTGAGGTAGTAAGTAAAGCTGTATACGTCACATCATCTGTACTTTCCGGATAGCTGATACCCTGTACATAAGGTGCAAAGATATAATTACTGCCAACCGAAGCTGTATAGGTATTTGAAGCAACTTCCGGCAGCAGATAAAACGGATTCTGATAATACATATCGGAATTGCCCTCTGCGACAATACCATTTACTAAACTGATATCATATTCTGCAAGGATCGACTCAAAATTAGAAAGATCTGCCTGTGACTGATAATTAGCAGCCACTAAAACATTGCCGCCGCCCTGCATATAAGTAATGACCTTATCTGCATCATCTTTTGAAAAATCAGAAGTCGGCCCATTGATGATCACCGCCTGTGCATCGGACGGAATTTCATCTTTTTCCAATAAATTCACAGTTTCTAATGTTGCATTTGCTTTTTCTACTGCTTTTTTGAAATTAGAAGTCAGTTCTGCTTCTCCGTGTCCGGTGATCTGGTAAATAACCGGTTTGTTATCATTTGTGACATACTGCAATGCACTTGTGATCTGACCTTCTCCATCATAACCGGTTGTCTGCTGGGAATACGTGTTGTAATCAATATTTGTTTCATATAGATCCTGTGAATCAATGACTTTTGAAGTATCTCCGCAGGTGACGATCAGACTTCCCATGCTGATCGTTTCACTTGTATACTGCTGGTAAAATGTCGGATTTGTTGTAGGATCTTTGTATTCTACTTTTATATGGGACGTAGAATCTTCATAACGTTTCAAAGTTTCTGCAACAGTCTTATCTGCACTTTTTTCTGCTGCGATCACATAGATCGTAACGTCTTTGTCCATATCCTGTAACATTTTTTTCGTATCATCTGTCAGTGAATACAGTTTTGTCGATGTTGCATCTAATTCCATATAGGTACTTGGGAGTTCTGCCGCAAATAAATTGACCACTACTGTAAGGGCAACTGCGATCGCAACAAATCCAAGACTGAAAACTCCTAATTTTAACTTTTTCGCGCTGACTGTAAAACGTCTTTTCTGCACTGACTGCGATGCTAAAAACAAAAACAGGACTGTAACTGTCACATAATAGATCACTCCAGTAATGGAAAAACAGCCATCCATAAAGGAATCTAATGGTGAAACGAGATCATAACAGTTTAAAATCTTTGTCAGGATATTGCCTGACGCAGAAAAGGTACTTGTGATTCCATTCATCATATAGCCTAAAAACAGGAATACAAATGTCAAAACAGCTGAGATCACCTGACTTTCGGTCAAAGATGATACAAACAGACCGATTGCAATACAGGTCAGTCCATACAGATAAAATCCTGCTACTGCAACATAAGCTTCTCCGAGCGGCACTTTGCCAAAACACAAAAGAAGAAGCGGTGTAAGTCCGATCACAAGGACTGCGATCGTATGTATTGCTGCCATTGCTAAATATTTTGCGGCAATGATCTTTCCTACCGATACCGGTGAAGTTAAGATCAACTGGTCTGTCTTGCTTTTCTGTTCTTCTGCAAGACTCCGCATCGTAAGGATCGGCACTGTGATCAAAAATAAAAATGTGATCGCATTTAAGGAATACGAAACTTTTGATGAACCATAATTTAAATTATATACAAAAAAGTAAAGTCCATACAATGCGATTGTTGCGGCAAGATACAGCCAGCCGATGATATTCTGGAAATAAGACTTAAATTCTCTTTTAAAGATTGCTTTCATTACAGTAACTCTCCTTTCTGTTCTGTTAATTCAAGGAAAATGTCCTCTAATGATTTTCCTGCTGACCTGATCTCTAAAAGTTCTACATTTGCTTCTACTAATATCTTTATAATCTGGTTACGGATATCGGTATCTGCTGCTGTCTTTACTTTTAAGAGTGTAGTATCTTCCTCTTTTCCTTCCGCAGTTTCAATCTCCTCTATAAAGTCAACCTGTTTTAACAGGCCTGATGCTGCCTCTGCATCTCCACGAAGCAGTATTTCTAATTCCCTGTGATTCTTTTCTACCTTTTCAAGCAGATTTTCGGTGGTGTCATTTGCCACTAATTTTCCTTTTGAAATGATAAAAATATAATCGCAGACTTCCCTGACTTCCGATAAAATATGGGAACTTAAGATCACCGTATGTTTTTCGCCTAATTTTTTGATCAGTTCCCGCATTTCAATGATCTGCTTCGGATCTAAGCCGACGGTCGGTTCATCTAAAATGATCACTTCAGGATATCCTAAAACAGCCTGTGCAAGTCCGACTCTCTGTCTGTAACCTTTCGAAAGATTCTTGATCAGGCGGTCTTTCATATCTGTGATCTTCGTCATTTCCATCGCTTCATCCACATACTGTCTACGGTCTGCTCTGTCGATCTCTTTTAATTCTGCCGCAAAATCCAAATACTCTTTTACTGTCATATCTACATACAGCGGCGGTATCTCAGGCAGATAGCCGATACACTTCTTTGCCTCCTCCGGCTGTTTTAAAATATCAAATCCATTGATCTTAACTTCACCACTTGTTGCTCCTAAATATCCGGTGACCATATTCATTGTCGTTGACTTTCCTGCCCCATTCGGCCCTAAAAAGCCATAGATGCGTCCCGGCTCAACGGTCAGGCTTAAATCGTCCACAGCTACATGATTGCCATATTTCTTTGTCAGATGATTCATCTCGATCACAATCATATCCTCCTTGTAATTTCCATAGTCTGATTATAACAGTAATCGTCTTTTGTGTTTAAAAAGAGATATTTATGTGAACAAAGTGTGAACCGATGTTTCTATTTATGCATATGATACAGTTTCTCGTATATTCCGCCCCTGGCTAATAATTCTTCATGTGTACCTTCTTCTTCGATGCCATTTTCTGTTAAAACAAGAATACGTTTTGCATTCTGGATCGTTGTCAGTCTGTGGGCGATCACAAAGGTTGTACGGTTTTTTGCCAATCTTTCTAAAGATTCCTGTACAACTTTTTCACTTTCGTTATCTAATGCCGAAGTTGCTTCATCAAAAATCAATATCGGTGGATTCTTTAAAAATACCCTTGCAATGGAAAGCCGCTGTTTCTGACCACCTGATAATTTGATTCCGCGCTGTCCGATATCGGTTTCATATCCATTTGGCAGTGACATGATAAACTCATGTGCATTTGCATTTTTTGCTGCCTGTATCACTTCTTCCCTTGTCGCATCCGGCTTGCCGTAACGGATATTGTCATACACTGTTCCGACAAATAAATAGACATCCTGCTGTACAATACCGATATGGTTTCTAAGGCTCTGTAACTGTAATGTACGGACATCCTGCCCATCGATCTTTACCGTTCCCGATGTCACATCATAAAAACGTGGGATCAGACTGCATAAGGTGCTTTTTCCAGCACCGGAAGAACCGACTAATGCCACATATTCTCCTGCATCTACGTGCAGATTGATATGGCTTAAGACTTTTTCACTGTTTTCCTCATAACGGAAAGATACGTTATCAAAATCGATGGCTCCTTTTACCTGCTTTAATGGCTTTGCATCGATTGCATCCTGTATATCCGGCTCGATCGACATGATCTCAAGGAAACGCTCAAATCCGGTATATCCGTTCTGGAACTGCTCAGTAAAATCGATCAGTGTCTTGATCGGTTCGGTCAGAATACTGATATAGAGTAAAAATGTGATCAGATCTGTCACATCGACTGTACCATCTGAAATAAATACTGCTCCTGCAACTAAAACAGAGATCGTGATCAGCAGGGAAAAAGAACCCAGTCCTGCATGATAACCACCCATATACCGGTAACTTTCTTTTTTTGCATTCAAAAATCCGGCATTGCCTTTTGCAAACTTTTCTTTTTCAATTTCTTCATTTGCAAAGGATTTCACAACACGGATACCGGATAGATTATCTTCGATCTGGCTGTTGATCTTTGCGATCTGTTCTCTGTTTCTTTTAAAAGCACGTTTCATCTTCTTATTAAAGAAATATGCATAGACAAACATAACCGGCACTAATGCAAATGCCGCAGCAGTTAATGACGGACTGATGCACATCATAATGACAAATGCACCTGCGATCTTCATCACAGAGATCACGATATTTTCCGGTCCATGATGCATCAGTTCTGTAATATCAAACAGATCCGTCGTGATTCGTGACATCAATGCCCCGACTTTCTGGTTATCATAAAATGAAAAAGATAATTTCTGATAATGTTCAAAAATCTCTGCACGCATATCATATTCGATCTTTGCGCCCATGACATGACCATAATCGGAGATAAAAAAATTACAGTAACAGGATACCGCAACCAGTCCGATCATCATGACTCCAAGCAGCAATACATGATGCAGTACTTCCGTTTTATCCATATAAATGATCGTCGATGTGATATAACGGGCGATCAGCGGAATTGCAAGTGAAACTGCGGATGCTATGATCGCAAATATCATATCTGCTGTAAACACTCCTAAATACGGTCTGTAATAGGAGATCATTTTTTTCAAATTTTTACTCATATTCTATTGCCTTTCTCGATTTCGTGTTATAATTTTAAGGTAGCTATTCAGAACCCATTAGAATCATAAAAATTGATACTTCATGCTTGTATGTAAGTAGCAGTTTTTATGATTCGTAAGGTGGCTCGAATAGAGCCACCGACTCATATATGAGCAAAATAGCTGCAACGCAGCGATAAAGCACGATTTATCGTGTGGTTTTGCGAATATATGAGTGGGCTTCTGAATCATTACGTTAATAATATAGAAACAGGAGGAACTTACAAATGGATACTAGTATTGCAAAACACCATGAGATCTTAGCCGCTTCTGTCATTAAAAATTTAGAAAAACGGCAAATGGAAGGCTACTATTGCCCTACCGCAAAAGAGGCAATCGAAAAGGCACTTTCCTTTTTACCAGAAAATGCCTCTGTCGGTTTTGGCGGTTCTGCCACATTAGCAGAAACCGGCATGTTAGATGCCTTAAGAGTCTGTCCATCTATCCGGCTGTTTGACCGTGATGCTGTACCTGCAGATGAAAAAGATGCACTCTATCACAAATGTCTGTCTGCGGATGCATACTTTATGAGCAGTAATGCGATCACAAAAGATGGAGAACTTGTTAATATCGATGGCACCGGAAACCGTGTTGCTGCTTTGATCTACGGTCCAAAGGAAGTCATCATCCTTGCCGGCATGAATAAGATCGCACCGACTCTGCAGGATGCCCTTGACCGGATACATAATACAGCAACCCCGCCAAACTGTATCCGTCTGAATAAAAAGACACCATGTGCAGCAACCGGAAGCTGTGCTAACTGTCTTTCCCCGGACTGCATCTGTAATCAGGTTGTCATTACCAGACGCAGCGGTATCAAAGGACGTATCAAAGTACTTCTGATCGGAGGAGCTTTCGGATTCTAATCAAGAATCCGAAAGCTCCTCTCCTCTGCTTCTACTGCCAGCATTCTGGTATCCATATCATCGATCTGTACATAATCATTCTGTTCTAATGCACACAGCAGCGCATCTATGCACATCCGTTTTCCCTGTATTTCCATCTCGACGGTTCCGTCATACCGGTTTCTTACCCATCCGGTCAGACCAAACTGCTCTGCTGCATAATGGGAGCGGTAACGAAAACCAACTCCCTGTACTCTTCCATAAAAAACAATATGTTTTCTTACTATTTCTTCCATTTTTTCCATGGGATCACATACGTTCCGGTGCCGAAAATCCTAACACATCAATACATTTTTCCAAGATACCTTTTGTAAGTTCTAACAGACAGATATAACCAGCCTGTACTGCTTCATCTTCTTCTGCTAAGATCTTTGTTTCATGATAAAAATGATTAAGTGCATTTGCAAGATCATAGATATATGCGCATACCTTATGCGGTGCAGTTTCTGCAAATGCCGTTTCCATTGCTGCATTAAAGCGTGTCAGTTCTAACATCAGTGCTTTTTCGCTCTCTGACCTTGCCGGAAGGATCTTTGCATCTGCTACTTCATGTCCTGCTGCTTTATATTTTGCAAGAATGGACTTCATACGGACAATCGTATATAAAATATATGGACCTGTATTTCCTTCAAAAGAAGTAAACCGCTCAATATCAAAGATATAATCTTTAGATGCCTGATTTGAAAGATCTCCATACTTGATCGCAGAAAGTGCCACGATCTTTGCTGTGTCCCTTGCTTCTGCTTCGTCCATTGTATGGTTATCTGTGATCTTTTTATACATTTCCTCATTGATCTCAGATACTAAATGCTCTAACCGCATGACGCCGCCTTCTCTTGTTTTAAAAGGCTTGCCGTCTTTTCCATTCATCGTACCAAAACCAAGGAATTTTAAGCTGGTCGTATCATCAACAAGATGTGTTTTCTTTGCACAGCGGAATACCTGTGTGAAATAAAGTTCCTGACGCTTGTCTACCACATAGATGATCTCATCTGGGTGATAGTCTTTCATTCTCCATACGATCGTTGCAAGGTCTGTCGTATTATAAAGAGATGCACCGTCTGATTTTAAGATCATACATGGCGGGATCTCTTTGGTATCAGTATCTTCTTTGACATCAACGACTAATGCTCCCTCACTGATATAAGCATAGCCATCATCTTTCATCTTCTGTACCATGTCAGGAATATAAGGCTGTGCATCGGACTCACCTTTCCAGAGATCAAAAGATACATTTAAGTTTGCATAGTTCTTCTTTAAATCGGTAACAGATACATTTAAAATATGTGATAAAAGTGCCTGATAACCTTTTCTTCCATGCTGTAATTCATAAGTTGCCTGCATGGCAGCTTCTTTATAAACGGCATCTTCTTTGGATTTTCCGCTCGCAGTCGGGTAGATCTCCTCTAATTCTGAGATCGTAAATGGCGGTTCTGCCGGATATTCTCCTGTGTAACTTTCATCAAAATATACAAGATCAGGTTTTCTTACCTTTAACTCCGTGATGATCAGTCCCATCTGAAGTCCCCAGTCACCTAAATGCACATCACCGATCATCTCATGTCCCATAAAACGGCCAATCCTCTTGATGCTCTCTCCGATGATCGCTGAACGTAAATGTCCTACATGAAGCGGTTTTGCAACGTTTGGTCCACCGTAATCGATCATGATCTTTTTCGGTGCGTCTGTCTTATCACAGCCAAAACGCTCAGTATCTGCCTGCATTTCTCTTAAATATCCTGCTAAATATCCTTCATCTAGTTTGAAATTCAAAAATCCCGGTTTAACAGATTCTGCCGAAGCAAACATCGGATCATCTTTTAACTGCTCTGCAACTGCATCTGCGATCATAAATGGTGCTTTTTTGTATTCTTTTGCTGCTGCCATTGCACCATTACACTGATACTCGCACAGATCCGGTCTGTTTGACAATGTCACTTTGGCATACTTTTCATCATACCCACATGCCGTAAATGCTTTGGTCACTTCTTCTGTGATCAGATCTAACATCTTTTTCATTCTATTACTACTCCTTTGTTCTATAATAAACTTCGTAACTATTTTGTATTTTCATAATTACGATGCCAAAATCCCTGACTGTAAATCACAGTGACAAATATATCTAATATTAAACGTAATCAGATTAAATGTCAAATATCTGCTGCCACGCAAACGATCAGACGTTATTGTTCACACCTAACAGTGTGACCAGCAACGATCAGACTTCCTCCGATAATTCATACGATTCATTTTCGCCCGAAATATCCACGAGTCTTCTGGCAAATGCTCCATTTGCTGTCATGGATTTATAAACTGCGATTGGGGAATAATCCTGCCACATATGCATCGGAAAGATCACTTTTGCATTGACATTTTCCATAAAAAATTTCAATCCTTCGGTTGCATACTGTTTCTGTCTGGAATCTACCGGAACAAATGCAACATCGATCGTTTCATCCCGCAGCTTGTTGATCTCAAATCTGTACGCCCTGCTTTCCTTTCCATTGACAAGTTCTCCTGCGCCTTCCCATTTCCAGAGATTTAGATCTCCACCATGATAATAACATTTTCCCTCTGCATGGATCAGATACGCAACTCCGACATCTGTAGATCGAAGTGTCTTTATCTCCATTCCATCGATTTTATAGTGCTTGTTATATGTGACAAATGTGATCTTCTCTTTTACCTTTGCCGGTATGCCATTTTTCTCTAAATAACGATTGGAAAGTTTGATATCTTTTGACAAAATATAAGTGATATTTTTGTATTTGTCTGCCCAGCGCAGAATCTCAAGATCAAAATGATCCTGATGGAAATGGCTGGCAAATACATCTATTTTCTTATCAGGATCAAATTCCGGCAGTTCACCGGTAAATTCATATCCATGCAAATTTCCTTTTTTAAAGTAATCAAAGATCATTACTCTTTCGTCTGTTTCTACCACAAAACAACTGTGGTGTACAAATGTGATTATCATGTCCGCATCCTCTCTATGATCTCATTGACGTGTCGATAGACTTCTTCTGCTGATACGCCAATAAAAAATTTCTGTTTTTCGTATAATATTTCTCCATTTACCATGGTAAGCAATACATTCTGTTTACTGCCGGAATAAACGATATTTTTGACAAAATCATTCTCCGGCTGCATATTCGGCTGTTTCAGATCTATCAGGATAAGGTCTGCAAGTTTTCCTTCTGCTAAAGAATCACAGTCAGAAAGTCCCATGGCTTCTGCCCCGCCTGTGGTTGCCATATAAAGCACTTCTTCTGCCGGTACACATGCTGCATCCTGCTCTTTTACCTTTGCTAAACCAGTGACTAAGAACATCTCCCGGAACATATCCAGACAGTTGTTGCTTGCCGGTCCGTCTGTTCCGATCGCAACCGGTATCTTCTCATCTAAGAAACGTTTTACAGGAGCAATGCCACTTGCTAATTTCAGATTTGAGGCTGGATTTGTAACTGCGATAAGTCTCCGTTTCTTAAAGATCTCAAAATCTTCTTCCTCAAAATAAATACAATGATAACCGCCACCACCATAAGCATACATGCCAAGACTTTCTGCAAGCTGTGTCGGTGTTTTTCCATAACGTTTTTTACAATCAGCTACTTCTGATGCTGTTTCCGCATTGTGAAACCAGACTGGAGATCTGACCTTATCTGCTAAAGCAGCCATGCCCTCTAACAGTTTTAAAGATGTTGTATATTCTGCATGGAATCCAAGCTTAAAACTTGTCAGGTCACTCATGGCATTGATCTTATGATATAAATCTTCCACTTCTTCTAAAGACTCACAAAAATCATTCAAACCACTGGTAAATACGGTTCGAAAACCGCAGTCAGACGAAGCCCTTGCTCCGGGCAGTGGTGCAAAATACATATCAAAATTCGATGTGATCCCGCTTGTCAGATATTCCATAATGCCTAACTTGCACAGCCAGTAAATATCATCCTCTTTTAGCAAGGCTTCTTTTGGGAATACCTGCTGCGTGAGCCATTCCTGCAATGGGAGATCATCTGCATAAGAACGTAAAAATGTCATTGCCGAATGTGTATGTGCATCTTTAAATCCGCTCATCAGCACATTTTTTCCTACATCGATCTGCCTGTCCCACAAGATTCCTTCTGGTTCCACATGTTCATAGATACGTGATGTATCCGTTCCATCTCCGATATAGACGATACGGTTCCCTTTTACCCAGAGTTCCCCTTCGATCAGCTGAAATGTATGTCCTGTTCCAGGAAGCAGTATCTTTGCATTATAAAAACGGATATTCATATGCCTTCCTCCTATGCTCCCATCTTAAGAATGGATTCATATACTAATTTTTCAAAATCAGGAGCAACTCTGTCTGCTGTTTCCTGAATCTCTGTATGTGTTAAAGGCTTTGGTGCAATCCCTGCTGCAAGATTAGAAATACAGGAAATCCCTGCGATCTTCATGCCCATATGATTTGCTGCGATCGCTTCACAGGCTGTACTCATGCCAACTGCGGACGCTCCAAGCAGCCGGCACATCGATACTTCTTCCGGCGTTTCATACTGTGGGCCTGTCATTTGCAGATATACGCCCTGTCTTAAGGAAATTCCATTGTCTAATGCAGTCTTTTTAATGATCGTCTGCAGATCTTCGTCATAAATATGGCTCATATCCGGAAATCTTGTCCCTAATTGACTGATATTTGATCCGACCAATGGAGATGGCACAAATGATGCGATCTGTCCGGTGATCAGCATAAAATCTCCTGCCTGCATTCCCTGTGCGATCCCGCCTGCCGCATTTGTCAGAAATAAGATCTCTGCACCAAGCAGTTTCATAAGCCGTGTCGGAAGAACTACATCTGACATAGCATATCCTTCATAATAATGTACTCTGCCCTGCATACATACGACCGGAACTTCGCCTATATAACCAAAGATAAATCTTCCGGCATGTCCTTCTACCGTCGATACCGGAAACCCATCAATAGCATGATAGTCTAACTCAGCCTCTACCCTGATCCGTTTTGCAAAATCACCCAGACCGGAACCAAGCACTAAGGCTACCTTCGGTTTAAAATCTATTTTTTCTCTTACGCTCTCATAGCATTTTTGCAATTTTTCATATACTTCGTTCATGCTACGCCTCCTTCGCATGATATATACTCTGAATGGAAACGCCGACAAGTCATATCGTGCAGGCACGACCAACTTGCCGGTCTTTCAAACCTTATATCTATTATAAATGTAAAATCCATTTGCCGCAACCATCAGATTATGATGCAGACTAAACCTCCGTTACTGTCATTTACGATCTTCTGCATCGTATCCTGTAATTTCATCTGACATTCATCATCCATCATGGAAATCTTACTGCGGATGCCATCTTCCATCAGTTCTCCGACTGATTTCCCAAAAATATTGGTATCCCAGACTCCGCTCGGTGTGTTCTGCCCTGCTTTGATATAGGCGATCAGATCTTTTGCCTGTTCTTCACTTCCTACGATCGGTGCGATCTCCGTTTCGATATTGGCACGTATCAAATGGATAGACGGTGATGTTGCCTTTAACTTCACTCCATATTTATTGCCATGACGGATCAGTTCCGGTTCTTCTAACGTGATATCCGATAACTGCGGATGAATGACTCCATAGCCTTTCATCTGTACTGCATTGACAGCATCGGAAACTTTTTCATAAGAATTTTTCTGTGCTGAAAGATCTTTAATCAGTGAAATCAGCTGATATTCTCCCTGAATCGGAACTCCGGTCAGATCGCTGATATTTTCATAATAATATTTATCTTCCATTTCTAATTTGATCTTTACAAGCCCCTTTGCAAGATCTAACTTATCTAAATGAATATCTGCGATATATTCGGATTCGTCCTGTTTTTTGATATTTTTCACATCTTTTGCTTTCGTCACACCATTTAAAATGCCTTTTGCATTTTCAATGATACTTTCTTTCATACGGTTCGAAGACGGCAGCATTTCCGCCCACTTTGGAATATAAAATTCCATTTTAATGATCGGAAATTCATATAAGATACTTTCTAAGATCTTATTGATATCTTCTTTCCGCAGTTGTTCACAGCTTACCGGAATGACAGGTGTCTGGTATTTTTTCATCATGCGATCCGCTAAACTCACTGTTTCATCACTGTATGGTTTTTCTGAATTTAACACAACGACAAATGGTTTTCCAAGAGTCCGCAATTCTTCTATAGTCTGTTCTTCTGCCGGAACATAGCTCTCCCTGCTAATCTCTCCAAAAGAACCGTCTGTTGTCACGACAATACCGATCGTGGAATGTTCTTTGATCACTTTTTTTGTCCCGATCGATGCGGCTTCTACAAAGGGGATCTCATAATCAAACCATGGTGTTTTTACCATACGTTTATTATTTCCTTCCATATGTCCGGCAGCACCATCCACCATATAGCCTACACAATCGATCAGGCGCACCTTCACTTCCACATCTGTTCCAAGCTGGATGGATGCGGCATCTTTTGGAATAAATTTCGGTTCTGTCGTCATGATGGTCTTGCCCTGTGCCGACTGCGGCAGTTCATCAATCGTCCGGCTCTTACTGTTCTCATCTTCCATATTCGGCAATACCATGATATCCATAAAACGTTTGATAAAAGTTGATTTTCCAGTACGCACCGGTCCCACGATCCCGATATAGATTTCTCCGCCTGTTCTTTTGCTTATGTCACTATAAAGATTAAATTCTTTATTTGCAGACGTCATTTCCATAAAAAAATAACCCCTTTCTTACAATGTATGTTTCAAAAATACTTTATACATTGTATGAAAAGAGTTACGTTTTATGACTACTTAATCTGCGGTGATCAAAACAGGCGTTCCAACCTCTACGTAATCCCAGATGAAGTCCATGATCTCATTATCAACTGCAAAACAGCCTCTTGTCCAGTCAGACTCACTTCCCTGTTCACCTTTCTGTCCATGGATCATGATCTCTCCACCCAGTGCCGTATACCAGTCAGGTTTTTTTCCATGTTCATTTGCATAGACCAGACTGTTTTTTTCTGACTCATTTATCAGTCCTTCTTCATATCCTCTGTTGGCATCTTCAATATTCGGATAGGATATGCCCAATGCTAAATGATACTGACTCCTGCTGTTTTTATTACAGATATAATAACTTCCTTCCGGATTTTTGTTATCGCCTTCTTTTTCTTTTGCCCCTGTCGGATTCTTTGCAAGTCCGACAGGATATTCTGCGATCAGTTTTTCTTCATTCCATAACTGGAGTGCATGCTGCTTCTTATGGATCTCAATATGAAGATCCGTCACTTCATCTACGGAAACAGAAGGTGCACTGATGGCTTCTGCCCGAAGTCTTTTCGTCTTTTCATCCGGCGTTTCTGTTGCTGACTGTCCGCTTTCTTTCGTATCTTTTATTTTATTCTCTTTCATATCTTTTATGTCTGATCTCAGGTAGTTATCAATATCATCTATTTCAGATGATCCCCTATCCGTATATGATTTTATTTTCTCCTCTGCAGCATTTTTTCTGCCGCATCCTGCACTTCCTGCAAACAATATAGCACATACGAAAAATATACTTATCCTGTTCCATACCGTATATCTTTTGTTTTTATCCATCATATCTGTACGTTTATACTGTCTGTACTTTGATCATATTCGTTGTACCAGATACACCGATCGGTACACCGGATGTAATAACAGTTGTATCTCCTTTGCTTAAATATCCCTGCTTCTCTGCCACCTCTAACGCATGGTCAAATAAATCAAAGACATCTTTTTTCTTCTCAATGATAACCGGAACGGTACCCCATACCAGATTTAACTGCCTTGCTACCTTTTTATCCATTGCACCACAGATGATCGGACACGCCGGACAATATTTTGCTAAATTTCTCGCAGAACGTCCGCTCTTTGTAACTGTGACAACTGCTCTTGCATTTAAGTCTAAGGCTGTTGTACAGCTTGCATGACAGATTGCATCTGTAATATCAGGATTTGCGATCCGCTCTCTTGCAAAGAAACGTTTGCGGTAATCAATATCCTGCTCAGTCCGGTCAGCAATACGGATCATAGTTTCTAATGCTTCTACCGGATAAAGTCCCGCTGCTGTTTCACCGGAAAGCATGATCGCACCGGTACCATCATAGATCGCATTGGCAACGTCTGTTGTCTCTGCTCTTGTCGGTCTTGGATTTTTCATCATGGAATCTAACATCTGTGTTGCTGTGATGATCTGTTTTCCTGCTTCCACACCCTTTTTGATGATCATTTTCTGGATAACCGGAACTTCTTCATATGGAATCTCCACACCCATATCACCGCGGGCAACCATCACACCTTCTGCCTCATTTAAAATCTCATCAATATTTTCTACACCTTCGCGGTTTTCGATCTTAGCAATGATATGGATATCATATCCGCCATGGTCATTTAAAAACTTACGCATCTTTTTGACATCATCTGCTCTCCTGACAAAAGAAGCTGCTACAAAATCAACGTCCTGTTTGATACCAAACAAAAGATCGTTTTTATCTTTTTCACTTAAAAATGGCATGGATAATTTGACATTTGGTACATTCACACCTTTACGGTCAGAAATCTTTCCCGCATTTTTTACCTTACAGACGATCTTCTTCTCTTTTACTTCGATCACATCCATTGCTACTAAACCATCATCGATCAATATCACTGTACCGGCACTGACATCTTTGTACAAATCTGCATATGTGATAGATGCACCTGTCTCATCCCCTTCTCTTTCTTCACAATACAGCGTAAACTCCTGTCCATTTTCTAAGATCACCTCATGCTCTTTAAATACGCCAAGACGGATCTCCGGACCTTTGGTATCTAACATGATCGCTGTCGGAGTATGGTATTTCTCACGCAATTCTTTAACTTTGCTGATCCTCTGACTATGTTCTTCGTAATCTGCATGGGAAAAGTTACATCTTACGACATTCATTCCCTTCTTTATAAGCTGTTCTAAGACATCTTTCTTATCTGTGGATGGTCCTAATGTACATACAATTTTGGTTTTTCGCATTCTATCGTTCTCTCCTTTTTATATTTATACACGACATATTGTTTTTTGACTGATATTCTTACTCACCCACCCTATTCTATCCTATCAGTATCTTCATTTCAAGAAGTATTCTTTCCTATACTCGCTAAATTATTGCCAAGTTTATGATACAAGGGGTAAAAGTCTACATAAAAACAGCCATGCATTTTTCCTGCACAGCTGTATTATTTATATTATTTTACAACCTCACACCGTTCCCTGCCATACAGCTTCATGTACTTACGGACTTTATTCGCAAGCTGCGGTGTGATCTGTCCCTCTTTTGCTCTCCACTTCCAGTTACAGCCGAGGGTGGACGGTGTATTCATACGTGCCTTTCCATCTAATCCTAAGATATCCTGCATCGGTACGATCGCCATATCACTGACACTTGCCCATGCACCACGCATCATACCCCAGTTATAACCTTCCTCTTTTGTAAGGTTAAAATATTTCTTGGCAAAATTGACACTCTCCCTCGGTGCATTTTTCATCCATCCTAAGATCGTATCATTATCATGCGTTCCGGTATATACGACACTATGCTTCTGATAATTATGTGGAAGATAATCACTTTCTTCCCTTGTATCAAATGCAAACTGGATCAGCTTCATTCCCGGAAAACCGGAATCTTTGACCAATTTTAAAACAGATGGTGTCAGATAACCGAGATCTTCCACGATGATATTTAATCTGCCTAATTTCTGCTCCATGCAACGGAACAGATCCATTCCCGGTCCTTCTTTCCATTTGCCGTTTCTTGCGGTATCATCTTTTGCCGGAATCGCATAATAGGAATCAAATCCACGGAAATGATCGATCCTTACTACATCATAGATCTTCGACATGGCAGCGATCCGTTTCGTCCACCATGTATAGCCGTCTGCTTTCATCACATCCCAGCGGAACAGCGGATTGCCCCATAACTGACCATCTGCGGAAAATGCATCCGGCGGACATCCTGCGACTTCGATTAGCTCTAACTTTTCATCTAAATAAAACTGACTTGGATTTGCCCAGACATCTGCACTATCCATGGCAACATAGATTGGCACATCTCCGATGATCTGAATACCTTTTTCATTTGCATATGCTTTTAAGCTGTTCCATTGTCTAAAAAACAGATATTGCAGCATCTTATAAAAATCCATCTCTTCTGCATATGTTTTCCTTGTCTGCACAATGGATGCTTCTTCACGGAATTTAAGGCTTTTCTCCCATTTTGACCACTCATTGCCGCCATTTGCATCTTTTAATGCCATAAAGAGTGCATAATTATCAAGCCATTCACTCTGTTCTTCACAAAATACCTCATAATCATCCGGCAGATTTTTTACAAACCGCTTATATGCTTTTTTTAACAGATCATATCGGTTTTCATATAAAATACCATAATCTACTTCTGTATCGCTTTTCCCCCAGAAATAGGAGTCACATTCTGCCTTTTTTAATAATTTATCCTTGCAGAGTAAATCTAAATCAATAAAATACGGATTTCCTGCAAAACTTGAAAAAGACTGGTACGGAGAATCTCCATAACTTGTCGGACAGATTGGAAGAATCTGCCAGTATGTCTGTCCTGCCTTTGCTAAAAAATCTACATATTTTCTTGCCTCCCTGCCCATTGTTCCAATGCCGTACTTCGATGGAAGGGATGATATATGCATTAAAATTCCACTTGTTCTCATCTGCTTATCTCCTGCTATGCGTTTATAGTCTGCCTACACTTTCTCCCGCAACTAATTCAAATGGAATGACCTCATGTACTGCCGCACGTTTAAATTCAATCTGATACATAAGGATCTCCATGCTTCGCTTTGCTAAAAGTTTATACTGCTGTTTGATCGTGGCAAGTTTTGGATTATAATAATCTGCTAACGTGATCCCATCAAAACCGATGACTGAAATGTCTTTAGGTACATCACAGCCATGGTCTTTTAATGCCCGTATCGCTCCGATCGCCATTACATCACTCATTGCAAAAACGGCTGTCAATTTCTGATTTTTCTTTAACAGCTCGCCCATTGCACGATAAGAATCCTCAAAACTGAACCTTGCCCTCCCATAAGATGATGCAGGATCATATGTAAGATGATGCTTTTTAAAGCTTCTGATGCATCCCTCATACCGTTGTGCACTGGTATGGGACTTATCAATATCACCACCAACAATTCCAATCTCCTGATGTCCGTTTTCAATCAGATAATCGATTGCACACTCTGCAGCCGCAATATCATCGGTTGCAACACTCGCTAAATTCTCAAATCCTAACTGTGCGCCCTGATTGGTAACTAAAACAGACGGAATGGTGATCTTATTAAATTCCTCTTTAAAATAATCTGGATTACCGCCTAAAAACAATAGTCCTAATGGTTTTCTCTCCCAACAGATCTGGATTGCCTGCTGCACTTCGTTATCTAACTCATCTAAATAAACGATCACCGCAGTATATTCTGTCTTTTCAATCATGCGCTGCATTTCTTCTACGATATCTGCAAAAAGCATATTCGATGTACCTTTGACAAGAATGGCGATCGTCTTGCTAATGCTCTGTTTTAAATGCTTTGCATTATTATTCGGTACAAAATTATACTGTGCAACCACTTCTTCTATTTTTTTCTTTGCTGCAGGACTTACATCCCGTCTGTGATTTAATACCCGTGAAACTGTACTTACTGAATACCCGGATTCTCTTGCGATATCTTTTATCGTAACCATTTACATCCCTGCCTGAACTGATTTTTTAGCCTTTGACTGCTCCGGCTACAACACCTTCAATAATATGTTTCTGACAGGCAATATAAAAGAGGATGATCGGTATGATCGCTAATACGAGCATTGCCATCATTGCGCCCCAGTCGATCGAACCGTAACCGCCCTTTAAATACTGGATTGCAATCGGGATCGTCTTAAATCTCTTGATATCTAATACCAGATATGGTAACAGATAATCATTCCATATCCACATTGCCTGTAAAATAGCAACTGTAATAGCTGTCGGTTTCAAAATCGGAAATACTACCTGAAAAAATGTCTGAATCGGTGTACATCCATCTATCATTGCTGCTTCTTCAATCTCTAGTGGAATACTTTTCACAAAGCCGGTAAACATGAATACAGCTAAACCGGCGCCAAAGCCTAAATACACCAAAATTATACCAACCGGGTTGGATAAATGCAACATATTTGCAAGTTTCGACAATGTAAACATCACCATCTGGAACGGAACGATCATCGAAAACAGGCAGAGCATATAGAATAATTTTGTAAATTTTGTCTGTACTCTTGTAATATACCACGCACACATGGATGTGCAGAGAATGATGACTGCAACAGAACATACCGTAATAAATAAAGAATATCCAAATGCTTTGAAAAATTCTATTTTCTTGATACCTTCCACGTAATTTTCCCAGCCGACAAACATTTTTCCTGTTCCGATCTTAAACGGGAACTTATTGATAAATGCTTTTCTCTTAAAAGAGTTGATGATCACGATCATGATCGGCATCACATATACAATCGAAAGTAAAGAAAAAAATACCGAAAATGCTGTACCATGTTTGGTTTTGCGTACTGCACTCACCTGACTGTCTTTATTCTTTGCCATTACTGCTGCACCTCCTTACGTCTTGTCAGATAATTCTGGATCATTGCGATCACGGCTACTAAGATAAAGAATACAACTGCTTTTGCCTGACCAACACCTTCCCAGCCGGTTCTTCCATAGAACGTATCATAGATATTCAGTGCTAACATCTGTGACATATCAGACGGTGCACCATTTGTCAGTGCCAGGTTCTGGTCAAACAGTTTAAAACCATTCGTTAAAGTTAAAAAGGTGCAGACGGTGATCGACGGCATGACCATCGGAATCGTCACATGACGCAGTACCTGTTTAGAAGTTGCCCCATCGATTTTTGCTGCTTCGATCAGTTCACCCGGAATATTCTGGATTCCTGCAATATAAATGATCATCATATAGCCGACCTGCTGCCAGCACATTAAGATCACCAAACCCCAGAATCCATAAGTAGAACTATATACTAAGGTTCTTCCAAATTTTGCAAGAATACCATTTAAGATAAGCTGCCAGATGTAACCAAGCACGATACCACCGATCAGGTTTGGCATGAAAAATACGGTACGGAAAATATTTGTACCCCTAATTCCCTTTGTTAAAAGCATCGCAATCACAAATGCCAATACATTGATCAGTACAACTGAAACGATCGTAAACAATGCGGTATACCAAAGGGCATGCAAAAAGGTTGCATCGGTAAAAATTTTTGTGTAATTTGAAAATCCCACAAACTTTGCATCTGTTACAGTTGTGAATTTACAAAATGACAAGTAGATACCCATAAGAAAAGGAACTATAAAACCAATTGTAAATGCTATGAAAGTCGGTAATGCAAAAATGGGAAAATATTTTTTGATTGATTTCTGCATGATCATTTTCCTTTCTGTTATATATAAAGGGTGAGAATTTCCCACCCTTTATACGAAACATGAAACTAAATCTTCTGTTATCGCTTCTTATTCATGTGTAGCAGCATATTCGCTTGCCCAGCCATCAACAAATGCACTCTTAACAGCGTCCCAGTCACCTGTGCCCTGTGCATATTCTGTTAAAGCTGCACCAACACCGTTTTTCCACTCTTCAGAAGGCATTGTTGAGAATACCCATGCTACAGATGTCTTGCCATCAGCAATATAATCATTTGCCTGCTTTACAAATGGATTTTCTGCAGTATATCCATCATCAAATGTATCAAATGGTGTAACGAATGCCATACTGTTTGCAACGGAATCACGACCTGTATCGCTTGTGATCACCCAGTTTAAGAAATCTTCTGTTGCCTGGATATCTGCTTCAGATGCATCTTTATTGATACACCAGTAGTTTTCAGAACCTGTGCAGAGTCCCTGATTTTCTTCTCCGTCCACACCGATGTAAATTGGCATCATGCCAAGGTCATCATCTGTTAAAAGACCTGCATCAATAATGTTCTGGTATGCCCATGTACCATTCTGGTAAAATACTGCATTGCCTAATGCAAATTCTGCAGTTGCATCATCACCTGTCTTTGTAGCGATCATAGAAGGCTCACAGGTAGAATCTGTAATATAAAGATCAAAGATCTGTTTGTATTGGTCTAAGTATGTTCCTTCGATCGCATCTGTATCTGTAATGCCTTTATCCTTATATTCATAATATACCGGAATGTTTGCTAAGTGTGTCTTAAATCTCCAGTCAGAAGAAGAATCCATACCTGATGAAGTAAATGCCCCTTCTAATTCATAAATATCAGATCCTGCTTCATCATTTGCAGCTGCACTGACATCTGCTAACCGGGACTGGATATCATCTGCGACTGCTTTTAATTTATCAAAGCTGTTGATTTCATCAACAGAAGATACTTTTGCTCCATCCATCTTACAGTATGCATTTAAAACTGTCTTGTTATAAATCAGTCCGTAAGTTTCGATTACGTATGCGATACCTTTGACTGCATCTCCGCTTTTTAATACGAAGTCATCGCTCTTTACATGGGAATACAGATCTGTATCAGAAAGATCTAAGCAGTAATCATCCCATGAAGCTAATCCAACCGGACCATTTACCTGGAATAATGTAGGTGCATCTTTTTTAGCCATTTCAGATTTTAATGTAGATTCATATGTACCGGATGCTGCTGTAACGACGGTAACCGGTACACCTGTTTCATCTGTATATGCTGCTGCAAGATCCTGCCACTGCTGATCCTGTTCCGGTTTGAAGTTTAAATAGTATACAGAACCATCGGAAGATGCTGTATCTGATTTCCCGGTTTCTGTAGAAGCTGCTGAATCTGCTGAATCTGAACCTGCAGAATCCTTTGTGCCTGTGCTGCCGCATCCTGCGAACATAGATGCTGCCATCGTGAGTACTAACAACATTGCTATACTTTTTCTTTTCATATTTTTTTCCTCCTAATTTAAAAACATAGCTTTTGGTTTTGGAAACGTTTTCAGTTGATAATTTCAGTATAACTATTTTTTCAGAAAATGCAATACTCTTTTGTACTTTCTGTATATATCCATAAATTTTTGACACCATTTTTGTCTATTTTAAACAACTAGATTCGGTTCTATCCGGCAGCTGCTTCTTGTTATTTTTTTTATTTCATGCTAAAATCCATTGGGAGATTTCTGACTTCATATGATTACATTAGAAAAAGGAGATGTTTATGAACGAACAGATAAAAAAAAGGATACATCTCGCACTTGACCCTCTCTTTATTGCTTTTAAATGGGCGGTGCTTGCGATCCTCTCTGGTATTATCATTGGTTTTGTCGGAGCTGCTTTCTGTATCTGTATGAATTATGCAACAAATTACAGATTAGAACATCCGAATATCATTTTTTTACTTCCGGTTGCCGGTATATGTATTGTCGGCATCTATCATCTACTAAATAACGAGGCAGATACAGGTACGGATTTAGTCATCTCTGCCATTCATTTTAATGCACATGTGCCTTTGCGTATGGCACCTTCTATTTTTATCAGCACGATCCTAACGCACCTTTTCGGTGGTTCTGCCGGAAGGGAAGGTGCTGCATTACAGCTTGGCGGAAGTGTTGGTGCCAGCCTTGGTAAACTCTTAAAACTCAATGACAAAGATGCTCATGTAATGATCATGTGCGGCATGAGTGCCGCATTTGCTGCACTGTTTGGCACACCTATGGCAGCGGCTGTTTTCTCAATGGAAGTTGTCAGTGTCGGCATTATGTACTATTCTGCACTGGTTCCATGTGTGATCTCCGCACTGATCGGTTATGGGATCACTTCGCATTTCAAGCTGTCGGAAAATATTTTCCATATCAGTAACCTTCCGGTGTTTTCTGTAAAAAATGCGGTCATCATCTGTATCCTCGCTGTTTTATGTGCAGTTGTGAGTATTCTGTTTTGTATCGTACTGCATACTGCACAGAATCTTTACAGGAAATATTTTGCAAATCCGTATATCAGGGCTTTTGCCGGTGGCTGTTTTGTTCTTCTCTTAACGCTGCTTGTCGGCAACCATGATTATAATGGAACCGGTATGCAGGTCATCTCCCGCGCCTTAAATGGTGAAGTTGTTCCGGCGGCATTCTTATTAAAAATACTGTTTACGGCACTGACTTTAGGAGCCGGATTTAAGGGTGGCGAGATTGTCCCGACATTTTTTATCGGTGCAACATTTGGCTGTCTGTTTGGAACTATCACCGGTTTTTCTCCGGTGCTTTGTACAGCGGTTGGTATGACAAGTGTATTCTGTGGTGTTACTAACTGCCCGATCACTTCACTGTTGATCAGTTTTGAAATGTTTGGTTTTAGCGGTATGCCTTATTACCTGCTTGCCTGTGCTTTCAGCTATATGCTCTCGGGTCACTTTGGTCTGTACCACAGCCAGACGATCATGTATTCTAAATTACAGACGACATTTATCAATAAAGGAACGCACTGATCTTGTGCGTTCCTTTTTAAAAGAGAATATTCTAATTAGTTTCCATTTGACATTTCTACTAACTTCTGCAATACTTCATTTGCTTTTCCTGAATCGATCGATTCTTCTGCTAATCTGATGCCTTCTCCGATCGAATCTGCTTTTCCTGCAATATAGATTGCTGCACCTGCATTCAATACGACGATGTCACGCTTTGCACCTTTTTCGCCATCTAAAATACGTTTTGTGATCTTCGCATTTTCTGTACCGTCACCACCCTGCAGATCTTCTAATGTAACTCTCTGTATGCCAAATTCTTCCGGTGTCACTTCATAAGTGGTTACTTTGCCCTCTTTGATCTCTGATACAACTGTTGCATCTGTTGTTGTAAATTCGTCCATATGGTCTTTTCCACTGATGACAAATGCACGTTCTACACCAAGTCTGCTTAAAACAACTGCTACCTTTTCCGTAATGTCAGGATCATAGACACCAACGACCATGCCTTTTGCCCTTGATGGGTTTGCTAACGGTCCTAAGATGTTAAATACGGTACGGATACCCATTTCTTTTCTTGCCTGACCTACAAAACGCATGGACTTGTTAAATGACTGTGCAAACATAAATCCGATACCTGCTTCATCTACGCATTTTTCCACGACAGCCGGTTCTGCTGTGATATTCACGCCTAATGCTTCTAGCACATCTCCTGCACCGCTCTTAGAAGAAATGGAACGGTTTCCGTGTTTTGCGACATGGACACCTGCGCCTGCTGCGACAAATGCGCCTGTTGTTGAAATATTAAATGTAAATGTCCGATCCCCGCCTGTTCCGACAAAATCTACATAATTTTCTGACTTTGGTGAAATCGTATCTGCTTTTTCTTTGAGTACAGAAGCAAAACCAGTCAGTTCATCGATTGTTTCTCCCTTCATACGAAGTGCTGTCAAAAGTGAACCGATCTGTGCCTGTGTTGCATCTCCGCTTAACATGATGTTCATTACTCTTTTTGCTTCTTCTTCTGTCAGATCCTTGCCGCTTACTACTGTTTCAATCGCTGTTTTCATGGTATTATCCTCCTCATTTGTCTTTTATAGATCTCTTTTAAAACTCCTGCAATATTCTTTTGCTGCCTTGATATCATAATTATTTTCTTCTAATAACCTGATAAAATGACTTCCTACGATGGCTCCGTCAATAATATCTTTCATAGGTTCAATATCCTTTGGTGTACGGATACCAAATCCCATCATCACCGGAATCTTTGATACTTTTTTCACATTTGTAAGATAACTTATGATCTCCTTGTGAAAAGTGCCTGCCTGACCGGTCACACCCATCGACGATACACAATAGACAAATCCTCTTGCATGTTCTAGGATTTTTGCAATGCGGTCTTTCGATACCGGAGATACAAGCTGGATCAAAATTGCTGCATCTTCTTTATCTAATGCTGTCTGCAAGTCTTCCTGTTCTTCAAATGGAAGATCCGGTATGATCAGACCATCTACGCCGGCTTCTTTGCATTTTGCTGCAAATGCTTCAATGCCATAATGTAAGATCGTATTATAATACATCATAAAAATAACCGGCATCTTTACACCATCATTTCTGATTTCCTCCATCATCTGAAATACTTTTCTTAAATTTGTGCCTTTACAGATGGATTTATATGACGCATCCTGAATGACCGGGCCATCCGCAACCGGATCAGAAAATGGGATTCCAAGTTCGATAATATCTGTTCCTGCTTCTTCCTGTGCCTTAATCAGTGCTTTTGTTCCTTCCATATCCGGAAGTCCTGCTGTCATATAAGTAATAAACGCTTTCTTATTTTCTGTTTTTAATTCTTTTAATCTTTCCTCGATACGATTCATGTTCTTCTCCTCTCTCCTAATTCAGATAACCTTTTCCTGCTAAATAATCTGCGATCGTATGTACGTCTTTATCACCACGTCCTGACAGGCAGACAATCATCGACTGATCCATGTTCATCTCTTTTGCTTTTTTGATCGCATATGCAACTGCATGCGCACTTTCGATCGCCGGTATGATACCTTCTAATTTACAAAGTTCCATCAATGCATCCATTGCCTCTGTATCTGTGATCGATACATAAGCCGCTCTTTTGGTATCTTTTAAATAGGCATGTTCTGGTCCGACTCCCGGATAATCAAGTCCGGCTGAAATAGAATGTGCTAATTTGATATTTCCATCTTCATCCTGAAGCAGATAAGATTTCATTCCATGTAAGGTTCCCGGTTTTCCTTCTGCCATTGCAGATGCATGTTCTCCGGTTTCAATTCCCTTTCCTGCGGCTTCTACACCGATCAGTTCCACACCTTTTTCTTCTATAAAATCAGCAAACATTCCGATTGAATTTGAACCACCGCCAACACATGCCATAACAACATCCGGCTGTCTTTTTTCTACTTCATAGAACTGCTTTTTTGCTTCTTGGCTGATCACGCTCTGAAATTCTTTTACCATTTTCGGATATGGATACGGTCCTACTGCAGAACCGATCACATAAAAGGTATCTTCTGCTGTTTTTGCCCATGTACGGATTGCTTCATTTGTCGCATCTTTTAATGTATTGCTGCCGGAACGGACACTGACTACTTTTGCGCCAAGCATTTCCATACGCATTACATTCAATGCCTGACGCTTCATGTCTTCTTCTCCCATGTATACGCTACATTCCATATCAAAAAGTGCTGCTCCTGTTGCAGTTGCCACACCATGCTGTCCGGCTCCTGTTTCTGCGATCACTTTCTTTTTTCCCATGCGTTTTGCAAGTAAGATCTGTCCGATCACGTTATTGATCTTGTGGGCACCTGTATGGTTTAGATCTTCTCTTTTTAAATAAATCTTTGTACCATACTTTTCACTTAAACGTTCGGCATAATATAACGGTGTTTCTCTGCCTACATACTGTTTTAAATAATAATGATATTCCTCTAAAAATTCCGGATCTTTGATCGCTGTTTCAAATGCTTCATCTAATTCCTCTAATGTATTCATTAACGATTCTGCTACAAACTGTCCTCCGAATTTACCATAATATGCTTTACTGTTCATCTTTTCTCACCTTTCTTATAAATTCTTCTATTTTTTGTCTGCTCTTTTTTCCATCTTCTTCTACGCTGCTGCTGACATCAACAACATCCGGATGAAAATATCTGATCCCGGTTCTGACATTTTCTGCATCTAAGCCGCCTGCAAGGATCAGTTTCTTTCCTTTAGAAAGTGCCCTCACACGACTGCTGCATACTTCCCAGTCAAATGGCTTCCCACCGCCATATCCGGCTCCATCTGCCACGTAACCTTCTATCGATTCCCGATTTCCTGCAAATAATTCTTCTAATGTATCTGTGTCAGAAATATTGACTGCCCGCCAGATTGGTAGTGCTGTCATCTCTTTTACTTCTGTTTTTAATGTTCCATGTACCTGTAAAATGTCAAAACCAAGTGTTTCGATTTCTTTGACAAAAGCAGGTTCCAGACTGACCGTCACCGCAACTTTTTTTATATCTGCTGATAAATGTGCGGCTATTTCTGCCGCTTTTTTTAAGCTGACATTCCGTCTGCTTTTTTCATAAAATACAAAGCCTGCATAATCGGCTCCTGCTTCATTTAAAAAATCTGCATCTTCTATCCTTGTAAGCCCGCAGATCTTAACTTTTGGTCTGTTTACAGTTTTTTCCATCTTTCTGCTAACTCCTTTGGATGTTCTGCCTCCATGAATGCCCTGCCGATCAAAAATGCATCTACATGACACTCTTTTAAGAATAATACATCTTCATCGGTAACAATTCCGCTTTCTGCCACAAATACTTTATCGCCAGGAACCATCGCCGACAAACGTTTCGTTGTATCTAACCGTATCGTAAAGTCCCTTAGATCGCGGTTATTGACACCAATGATCTTTATATCCGCCTTTAATGCACGTTCCATCTCTCTTTCATCATGAACTTCAACTAAAGCATCTAAGCCTAATTCCGTCGAAAGCTGGTAAAAATCTTTTAACATCACATCGTCTAAAATTGCAGCGATCAAAAGGATTGCATCTGCCTGTATGGCTTTTGCCTCGTAAAACTGGTATTCATCGATCATAAAATCTTTTCTTAAGATCGGCAGTTTCGTCTGTTTACGGATCGTCCTTAAATAATCGATGTTTCCTAAAAAGTGATCTTCCTCTGTCAGACAGGAGATTGCATCCACAGAAGCATTGTATTCTTCCATCCGCTCTGTCAGATTGATCTTGCTTGTGATCTTTCCAAGGCTCGGTGATGCCTGCTTAAACTCTCCAATGATCGATATCTGATCTTTTTTTAAAGCATCATAAAAACTACTTCCGATCTTGACCTGTTCTTCCGCCATACGTCTGATCTCATCTGGTGATGTCTTATTTTTGTGTTCTTTCAGACGGATTTTTTTATCTTCTACAATCTGGTCTAATATCATATTGTTCTCCTTATTTACTACTGTATCTTAACGCCTGCCTTCTGTATTTGATATAAAATTATCAATGATCCGTTTTCCATGTTCGGTATAAATGGATTCCGGATGAAACTGTAAGCCGTATACCGGATATTCTTTATGCTGCATTGCCATAATCTCTCCATCGTCTGTAACTGCTGTCACACGTAAGCAGTCCGGCAGTCCTTCCTGTTGTACGGCAAGTGAATGATACCTTGCCACTTTGATCGGTGAATCGATCCCTTCAAATAATCCGGTTCCATCATGGGTGATTTCTGACTGTTTTCCGTGAAACAGTGCTTTTGCATAAGATACGATACCGCCGAATGCTTCTCCAATACACTGATGTCCTAAGCAGATACCAAGCATCGGGACTTTATCGTAAAATTCCTTCACAACTTCCATACAGATGCCTGCCTCTTTCGGACTTTTCGGTCCCGGCGATAAGATGATCTTTTCCGGCTGTAATTCCTTGATCTCCTCTATTGTGATCTTATCATTACGGATGACTTTGATATCATTGCAAAAAACACCGATATACTGGTACAGATTATAAGTAAATGAATCGTAATTATCTATTAATAAGATCATAAGTTTTCCTCCTCGACTAATGTCTTTGCAAGTGCCATGACTTTATTGCAGCATTCCTGATATTCAGACTCCGGTACGGAATCTGCAACAATTCCGGCTCCTGCCTGTAGATATACCCGGTCTTTTTTCTTGATCATTGTACGGATCGTAATACAAAAATCCATATCTCCGTTAAAATCAATATATCCTGTTGCACCGCCATAAAGCCCGCGCCTTACGGTTTCTAATTCATCAATGATCTCCATTGCCCGAATCTTTGGCGCCCCGCTTAAGGTTCCTGCCGGCAGGAAAGATGCAACAAGATCAAGTGGATGTGAACTGCCGTTTTTCCTTCCTTCTACTGTCGATACGATATGCATGACGTGTGAAAATTTCCGGACTCCCATAAATTCAGTCACTTTTACAGTACCGAATTTTGCGATACGTCCCATATCATTTCTTGCTAAATCGACTAACATAACATGTTCTGCACGTTCTTTTTCATCCGCTAAAAGTTCTGCTTTTAATGCTTCATCTTCCGCATCATCTTTACCTCTCTTACGTGTTCCTGCGATCGGACAGGTAAATACTCTGTCGTCCTGCTTTTTCACGAGCATTTCCGGTGAACTTCCGACCACTTCAAACTCTCCATAATTAAAATAATATAGATATGGTGACGGGTTTAATTCCCGAAGTTCTTTATATAATTCAAAACCGCTCTGTTTCGTTTCGATTGTCCATCTCTGGGATAATACGGTCTGGAAAATGTGTCCTTCTTTGATATAGTTTTTGATCTTTAACACTTTTGCTTTATATTCTTCTAAGGTATCGGATTTCTTGATTACTTTTCCATCCTGACAAAAACGTGTTTTCTTTTCTTCATTTTTCTCTCTGACCTTTGCAATGATTCTTGCTGCCTTTTCTGCTGCTTTTTGCTTTCCTGCTTCATCATCTGATTCTAAGACCACAACGGTTAACGTTTCGGCAATATGATCTACAACGACAAATTCTTTCATCAACATCATCTGGATTGTTTCTATACCGATCTCATCTGGGTTATCATCCGGTAATTCTTCGGAATATCTTACAAAATCATATCCTAAGTTACCTACCAGTCCGCCGGAAAATCCGGTATCTCCATCTTCCCGCCTGATCTCAAAACTGCTGTAATATTCTTTTAACAGCTCAAGTGGATTGCCCTGTTGTGTTGTGATCGTTCCATCCTGATGAAGGATCTCTAGTGACTGTCCCCTCGATGTGATGATTTCCTCCGGCAATGCTCCGAAAAATGTGAACCGGTCGTAATTCTTATCATAACTTTCTAACAGAAATCCTTTCTCTTTTCCTACCAGATTCTCATACATACCGATTGCGGTTTCATTTACGATGCTGACTGTTTTCTTATAAACACGATATACTCTTTTCATAATGTTCCTCCTTTATCTGTCCCGATAGTAACTATTCAGAACCCCACCCATATATTTGCAAAACCGCACGATCAATCGTGCTTTACCGCTGCTTTGCAGCTATTTTGCTCATATATGGGGCGGCGGCTCTATTCGAACCACCTTGTGAATCATAAAAACTGCTACTTATATGCAAGCATGACGTATCAATTTTTATGATTCTAAGGGATTCTGAATAGTTACTCCTGATAAATAAAAAACCGGACATTCTGAATTTCTTTTCAGAATGTCCGGGACGATTGTTCTCGTGGTGCCACCCAGTATTCACTATGAAGTGATGTATTATGATCCCTATAAAAACAAAAAAACATTTTCCTGATCCGGAAAATGTCTGCCACCAATCTCATAGTCTTATTGATACGGAATTACTTCGATATCTCACCCTTGTAACGTAAGGAAAACGGCATCCGCTACTATCATTCGCTTTGCATCTCACAAACCCATTCCTGTAAAACTTTCCTGTTATCTTCCACCAGCCGATAACTCTCTGTGAGGACTCTTTCTACAGTACTCTCTTTGATCATTGATTTTACTTATTCTCTTGAAATTACGGTCAGTTTAGCATAGTAACGTGGCACTGTCAAGGATTTTTTGAAATTTTTCCAAAAAATTTCTTATTCAAAAACGCAAAAAATCTGCTGTGAGAAACTCACAGCAGATCCTTTCACCCGTTCGTAATAAGCATCAATTATTTTACTAATTCTTTAACCTTAGCAGCTTTTCCTGAACGTTCTCTTAAGTAGTTCAATTTTGCTCTTCTTACTTTACCAAGACGAACAATCTCTACTTTTTCTACGTTTGGAGAGTGAAGTGGCCATGTCTTTTCAACACCAACACCGTTTGAGAATTTACGAACGGTAAATGTTGCACGGTTGCTTCCACCCTGTTTCTTTAATACAACACCTTCAAATACCTGAATTCTTTCACGGTTTCCTTCTTTAATCTTACCGTAAACTTTTACAGTATCTCCTACGTGGAACTCCGGTACTTCAGCCTTTAACTGTTCTGCTTCAATGTTTTTGATGATTTCACTTGCGTTCATTTTATTTCCTCCTATTTGTCCGATGTTCTTAATACATATCTTGTAGCAGAGGACCATCGCATACTTTACACAACTATTGCATCATACCATAGAATGTGTGAAGATGCAAGTATTTTTATTTAATCTTTAAGCGGAGCTTTCCCTTCTTATTGCTGCCATCTGTTGCGGCTGCGGTAATCGTAACATACTTTCCTTTTCCTGCTTTTTTTGCCTTTACGACACCTGTTTGCGTCACCGTTGCATACTTCGTATTTGAACTTATATATTTAAGTTTCTTATTGACTTTTTTTCCTGTAACTGCGATCTCTGTTTTTAACTGGATACTCTTTCCGGCTTTGATTGTCTTAGAAGCTGCGGATAATTTTACTTTCTTTACCGCATGTTTCATAATGGAGATCTTACAGCTTGTTTTGACATTGCTGCCATCCTGTGCAGTTGCTGTCAGTTTTACGGTATGACCTGCTCCGGCTTTCTTTAATACTAGTTCTCCCTTTTTATTGATAGATGCATATTTTTTATTATTAACTTCATATTTCACTGTCTGATCGCTGGCATTTGCAGGTGTTACTTTGACTTTTAATTTTACCTTCTTTCCTACTGCCAACTTTTTCGACGGAAGTTCTATCTTTAATTTCTGTACAGAGGTCTTCGCCACGCCTGTATGATCTGAAGATGGCTGATTTGTACTACCGGTAGTACTGCCTGAATCATGATTGTTCTGACTATTATTATCCTGACGGTTGTCCTTTGTATTATTATCTTTTATATCATTGTCTTTGGCAGGATCATTCTTCGTATTATCATCCTTTGTATTATCGTCTTTGTTATCATTATCTTCATCAGGATCTGGAACCCTATCAGCAATATAGTTTATTCTGATCATAGGAACAACACCTAGTGCGATGTCGGTCTCCTCACCATATTTTGTATCTACCGCTCCAGCCTTTGTGATAAGAGCATCCGTATTGTCATAATTCCCCTTGATCCCACGAAGCCAGAAATTTCCTTCGTCCGGCCAGACATCTTCTGGCAATTCTGTTGTCTTATAGTTCTGTATTCTCTGTTTTTTTGCATAATCTGTGAAAGAAACCGCTCTTTGGTCATACGCATCCGTATATTTACAGAATCCATATGATGGATTTAACATATCAGAAGAAAATGGAAGATATACCGCATCAGTTGTTATATCATTAGATACATTCATAAGCTCTGTCTGTTTGATATCTGCCTTTTCTTTTTCATCAAATGCCTGCTGATAGAAAGTTTCATTCAACCATTTACGGATGACGCTTGAAGACCACCGATAACTGCCATCCCATCTGTCATTTTCTCCTAAATCATATTCCTTACAGTCAATAGCATTCTGTGTCATCAGATACAGCGTTGTTCCATCATAGGAAAGTACTTTCCACTGAATTGGCTCCCATTTGTAATAAGTATAGGTATTTTCTGTACCATATTCTAACACTCGTCTGTATTTTGTATTACCAACAACCGCATCGCCATTTTCATCATATACTGCATCCGTAATCTCTGCTGTTACATCTGCCACCTGTGTAGCCGGATAATTTCCAAAAGATATCGTATCCCAGATGCTATTGTGATTTGTCTTGCAATAATGTACCGGTGCCTTGAATGTCTGTGATGCTGCTGACTGTTTCAAATGCATAACAGGTATAATACCAAGATTTGCACAACCAACAGCAGAACCTTCCAGATCAAATTTACCATTGATAATACCTGCTGCCTGGCTTAATGATTTTCCCGGTGTACGCAGCCACCAGTAGCTGCCCTTCTCTCTCGAATCGGCTGCAAATTCACTATAATGTGTTCCTTTGGAATAACTGTAATCGCTGGCAGCCGGATTTCTTGTCTGTGAAAATTCATTGGTGATCTGGCAAAAACCATATTTCGTATTTTGTACTTCTTCCTCTGATAAAATATAGATCTGGTCTGTTGTATTTTTACCACCATCGATGCTATATACAGAGTTTCTTGGATTGGTTACGTTTGTCTGTTTGATAAGCTTCTGTTCTTCCGCTGAAAACGCCTGCCCGATAAACTTTTCATTCAACCATTTCCGCAATGTAGAAGTTTCCCATGTTACTGAACTGTATTTGCTGCTATCATATTTCTGACAGTCAAGTGTCTGTTCTGCCATAACAAAAATATCATCATCACTGACTTCTAACACCTTCCATTTGACCGGTTCCCATTTAAAATATCTGTATCCTTCCCCTGACGGATAATTGATTACACTTGTCGCATCGTCCCTGCTCATTCTACGATATGTCACTCCATCCACAACGGCATCGCCGGTTGTACTGTCATAATCAGCATTGATGATCGCATCGGTCAGTTCTGTTCCTGTGATCTGTGTCTGCGGATACATTCCAAATGTGATTGTATCATAATCTGTCGTATCTTCTCCTATACAAACATGCAGTGGATTTTTCGGCACAAAGGCTGCTGCCTGTGCGGATATGCCCGGCATTCCTAAAATACCAATACATCCTGCCATCATACATGTAAAAATCCTTTTACTCCATGACTTTATTTTTTTCTTCTGCTCCATCCTTTTTAATAACACCTCTTTTTTCCTTTCTGTCAATCTTATTTCATTCCTTCTAATACTTCTATGATTTTTTCAGTGGAATAAGCTTCATCCCACTGGTATCCCTCTTTGGCTTTATCGGTATCATAAATTGCCCTAAGATCCTGTTCATATTCTTCTTTTGATACTTTTGTTCCATTCCAGCTGTATTCATATAATGGTTCTCCATTTTCATCTAGTGCATCTCCCATTTCCGATGCAAACCAGTATTCACCATTACCGATCAGTGTCAGCACACCATCTTTGATACTGTAAACATTATCATAATAATAACCCATCAATCCTTCTGAATTACATAGAAGATTTTCTTTTTCAATATAAGTAAAATATAATCTGCCTAACTGTGTTTCCTGAATCCTGCCATTATAAAAATTGAGGATCCGGCATCCGGCTGCCTCACAGTTCCCGATCTCAACAACTTCCGGTACATCATCTGCATCTAAATAGATCAAATCATATTCCTGTCCCTCATCGGCTGTATGCGTCCTGATATGATCGATATATGCCTGCTGCCAGCCTTCCATGGACTTACTACTGCTGCCGCTATTTGCAGTATCCACTGCACCGATAAACTGCTTGACGGAATCTACGGTCATTTCTGTCAATGCCGCATTGGTTTCCTTAGAAAGTTCTTTTTCTAATGTAAATTGTCCAGATGCATTTCCTTTGTAAATACGTGCCTCCAAAAATTTATCATCATTTTCCGGCTGATAACTGCAAATGGTAATGATATCAGCTGCTCCATCTCCATCATAATCCGGAAAAGAAACTGCCTCGACTGCATAAAACTGATCATTTTTCCGTCGGTTGTCTGACTCCATGCCTTCTAATTCAGCAATTTCCGTTCCCTGCTGTTCGATCGTAAAAATAACATCTCCCTGTTTTTCTGCCGGTGCATAGGAACTGAATGACACCTTGCCCAATGGTGCTAATTCTACATCAAATGACTGTTCGCTGATCTTATTTCCACGCATTGCCGTTTCTGTTTCCTGTAATACCGTTTCTGTGTCAGTCTGGCTGGTATCTGTTTCACCAGTGACAGGTTCGGTGCTCTCTGCCGCATCATTTATCAGCACAGCCTGATCTGTACTCTGCCCACATCCTGCTGCAAACAGGCAGATGCTTCCAACAGCTAAAGCACTTTTTATCCTTTGTCCTCTCATTTTAACTCTCCCTTGTGTCTTTGCTATTTCTGCATCTGTATATCAATCTTCTGATAAGGGATCTCAATCTTATGCTCATCAAATGCAAGTTTGATATTCTCGGTCAGCCTCCATTTTGCCTCCCAGTAATCTTCTGTCTTTACCCAGATACGAAGTCCTAATGTCACTTCACTGGCACCTAATTCTGACACGAATACCTTGATTTCCTCATCTTTTAAACCTGCTGTATCACTATCTGCTACATTATAGAGCACTTCTTTTGCAAGACGCAGATCTGCTTCGTATGCAATGCCTACCTGTAAAGCAAGCTGGCGTTTATCACTATGGGTAACATTCGTCAAACTGCTGTTTGCCAATGTACCATTCGGGATCACAATGGTTCTCTGATCGACCGTTAAAAGTTTTGTATAGAAGATAGAAATTTCTGCAACCGTTCCCTCATTGCCATGTGTATCTTCTTTGATATAATCGCCTACTTTAAACGGCTTTAATAATAAGATCAGCACTCCTCCTGCAAAATTAGACAAACTGCCCTGCAATGCAAGACCGACTGTCAGTCCGGCAGAACCTACCACCGCCACAACAGATGCTGTCGTAATACCAAACAGTGTCAAGATCAGTACGATCAGTATAAAATACAAAATGTATTTCAGCAGCGCATCTAAGAACTGTCTTGCTCCTAGATCTGCATCTGATTTTTCTAACCAGCGTTTTAAGATTTTTCTTGCAAGTTTGATCACTTTTGTACCGATAAAGTAAATAACGGCTGCTAATAAAATTTCTAATGCAAATCCTAAGATTCCGGGTAAAAGGCTCTCAAGCCACTGACGAATCATGCTAGGATTCGTATCTTTTATCTTTTCTGCTGCTGCGCTAACATCTTCTAATGTAACTGCCTCTGTGGTAACATCCGTAATATCCTGTATTCCCATTGATAACCTCCAAGCCTGTTGTTGTATAGTATACATATTAACATTATCTTTCGTATAACACAAACGAAACCGTACAAGATAGCTGTACGGTTTGTATGGAATAATTACAGTTCATGTATAAATAATCCGCTCCGGAGTTTTGGTTCAAACCAAGTAGATTTCGGCGGCATCAGGCGGTTTGCATCTGCTACAGCAAATAATTCCTGTATTGAAGTCGGATACATCGCAAATGCCACTTGACAATCCTCTGCTACCCGTCGTTCTAACTCATGGATGCCTCGGATGCCACCCACAAAATCGATCCTTGCATCCGTCTTTGGATCTTTGATGCCAAGCACCGGGTCTAACAGCAGATTCTGTAATAAAGACACATCTAAACCTTCTACCGGATCTTCACTTCTATCTTGTGCTTTTATCGTAAGTTCATACCATTTATCTGCAAGATACATCGTGATCTTTCCCTTTTCTTCCGGCTTTTTCGCACCTGAAAGTTCTTCTACGGAAAAAATCTCTTTTACTTTTTCAAGAAATGTATCTTCGTTATAAGCACCTAGATCTTTTACCACACGATTATAATCCATGATCATCAGTTCTTCATCCGGAAAAAGTACGGACAGGAAATAATTAAATTCTTCCTCTCCTGTATAAGATGGATTCTGCTCTCTCCGCATCAGTCCTACTTTCACGGCAGATGCTGCCCTGTGATGTCCATCTGCAATATAAATCTCCTGTATCTTTGCAAATGCATTCTGTATCTTCGTAATATCTTCTGCTGCATCGATCCTGAATACTCTGTGACGGATTCCATCATCTGATATAAAATCATACAGCGGTGTTCCCTCCTTTGTATCCTTTACAACCTGTCTTATGATATCATTTGCACGATATGCCAAAAAGATCGGTCCTGTCTGTGCATTACAGGTATCTACGTGATGGATACGGTCTGCTTCTTTCTCTGCCCTTGTATTCTCATGCTTTTTGATCACTTCTGAAACATAATCATCAATGGATGCACATGCCACAATACCTGTCTGCACCCTTCCATCCATGGTCAGTTCATAAATATAATAACATGGTTTATCTTCCTGAATAAAGTCACCATCTTCGACCATTTTCCAGAGAATATCATGTGCCTTTTTGTATACACATGGATCATATGTATCGACAGAATCATCAAACTGTGTTTCTGCACGGTCGATCTTTAAAAAAGAATCAGGATTTTTTGCTACTACTTCTTTTGCTTCTTTTCTGTTATAAACGTCATAAGGTAAAGCAGCAATCTTTGCCGCTTTACCTTCTGATGGACGGATACACAGAAATGGTCTGATCGTTGCCATTCTTGTTCTCCTTTATTATTTTACAACACGTACTTTTAATACACCTTCAATAGCTTCTAATTTTGCAGCTACTTCTTTTGTAACCGGAGTATCCACATCTAATAATGTATATGCATAATCTCCTTTGGATTTGTTCATCATATCCTCGATATTGATGTCTGCATCTCCTAATACAGAAGTATACTGTGCAATCATACCTTTGCTGTTTTTATGTAAAACAGCTACACGTCCTGCTTTATCACAGCCACCCATGCTGCAGTCAGGATAGTTTACAGAATGTACGATATTACCATTCTCTAAGTAATCCCTGATCTCTCTGACTGCCATCATTGCACAGTTGTCTTCGGATTCTTCTGTAGACGCTCCAAGATGTGGTGTTAAGATCACACCCTCTTTTCCTGCTGTTGTAGGATTCGGGAAATCTGTTACATATCTCTTTACTTTTTTATCAGCTAATGCTGCTACGACTGCTGCTTCATCTACCAAAAGATCTCTTGCAAAGTTTAAGATCACAACTCCGTCTTTCATCATATCGATCGCATTTTTATCGATCATGCCTTTTGTAGAATCTAATAATGGAACATGTACGGTGATATAATCACACTCTTTATAGATTTCCTCTACATTGCTGATGTGTTTTACATTACGTGATAAATTCCATGCTGCATTTACAGAAATATATGGGTCATATCCATACACTTCCATGCCTAAATGTGTGGCTGCATTTGCAACCAGCACACCAATCGCACCAAGTCCGATCACGCCTAATTTCTTACCGGAGATCTCACAGCCTGCATAATTTTTCTTCTGTTTCTCTGCTAATTTTGCAATGTCTGCTTCATCTTTGGACTCTTTGATCCATTCGATACCGCCTACGATATCACGGGAAGCAAGTAATAAACCTGCAAGAACCATTTCTTTTACACCATTTGCATTTGCGCCTGGTGTATTGAATACAACGATTCCCTTATCTGCACATTTATCTAATGGAATATTATTGACACCGGCTCCGGCTCTTGCAACTGCTTCTAAGCTATCCGGTAAATCTAAATCATGCATGGATGCACTACGGACTAAAACCGCCTGTGCATCTTTTAAATCTTCTACTTTTTTGTAATCATCTGATAACAGATCCAGACCGACATTGGCGATCGGATTTAAACAGGTATACTGAAACATATCCTCTACTCCTTTTATAAAACCTTTTTTACGATTATTTCTGTCAGATCATGCGTTGTTTTTTTCAAATTCACGCATAAATTCTACTAATTTCTCTACACCTTCCTTTGGCATAGCATTGTAGATAGAAGCTCTCATACCACCAACGGTACGATGTCCTTTTAAGTTTTCAAAGCCTGCTTCTTTTGCTTCTTTTACGAATTTAGCATCTAATTCTTCGTTACCTGTTACAAATGGTACGTTCATTAAAGAACGATCCTCTTTAACAACAGTTCCCTTAAAGAGTTTGCTCTGATCTAAGAAATCGTATAAGATTTTTGCTTTTTCCTCATTACGTTCTTTCATAACAGAAAGTCCGCCCATTTTCTTTAACCATTTGAATACTTTTCCACAGATATAGATACCATATGCAGGTGGTGTATTGTATAAAGAATCTGCATCTGCATGGATCTTATATTTTAACATGGTAGGTGTTCCCGGTAAGGTATCTTCTGTGATCAGATCCTCACGGATGATCACGATAACAACACCTGCCGGTCCGATATTCTTCTGAACACCACCGTAGATCACACCATATTTGGTCACATCAACCGGTTCAGATAAAAAGCAGGAGGATACGTCAGCTACTAATGTATGTCCCTTTGTATTTGGTAACTTTTTATATTTTGTACCGTAAATCGTATTGTTTTCACAAATATATACATAGTCTGCATCTTCTGGAATGTCTAAATCTGAGCAGTCCGGAATATAAGAGAAAGTCTTATCTTCGGAAGATGCTACTGCAACTGCATCTCCATAGATCTGTGCTTCTTTCCATGCTTTCTTTGCCCACTGTCCGGTAATAATATAGGCAGCTTTTTTGTTCTTCATCAGATTCATCGGGATCATTGCAAACTGCTGTGATGCTCCACCCTGTAAAAATAACACTTTATAATTATCCGGAATGTTCATCAGTTCCCTTAAATCTGCTTCTGCTTCTTTGATGATATTGTCATATACTTTAGAGCGGTGGCTCATTTCCATAACAGACATACCACTTCCCTTGTAATCTAACATCTCATCTGCTGCTTCTTTTAGTACTTCTTCCGGCAGAACGGCTGGTCCTGCAGAAAAATTGTAAACTCTGCTCATTTTCACATATCCTCCTCAAATTAATTATTGAATACTGCTTCTTGTATATTTATTCACTAATGTAATCTTTTTCGACACAACTGTCAATTCTTTTTTTTTATTATTTTTTTACTTCTAAGTCTTCTTCGGTGAATGCTTCGCTGATCGCAGCCCCCGGTGCTACCATCGGCCACACTTTATCGTCCTTGTCGATCACGCAGTCGATAACGACCGGCATCTTAGCTTCTAATGCCGCTGTAATCGCAGTTTCAAACTCCTCTCTTGTGGTTGCCCGATATCCTGTTGCACCCATGGCTTCTGCTAATTTCACATAGTCCATGCCATCATCTAAAATGGTTGCCGAATATCTTTCTCCATAAAAAAGATTCTGCCACTGTCTTACCATACCAAGTACGTGGTTATTGACAATAATCTCGATCATTGGGAGTTTCTGGCGGACTGCTGTTGCAATCTCATTCATGTTCATACGGAAACATCCGTCACCGGCAATATTGATCACTTGTTTGTCTGGATTTCCGATCTGTGCTCCGATCGCTGCTCCTAAACCATATCCCATCGTACCAAGACCACCGGATGTGATCAGTGTATGTGGTTTGGAATATTTATAAAACTGTGCTGCCCACATCTGATGCTGTCCGACTTCGGTAACGATCACTGCTTCGCCTTTTGTCTTCTGGTAAATCGTATCGATCAGATATGGACCACTCAGTCCTTCTTTTGGATAAGTCAATGGATATTTCTCTGCATATTCTTTGATATGCGCTAACCATTCTGTATGTTCCATCGGTTTGATCCGGCTGTTTAAGCGGGACAAAACCTCTTTGACATCTCCGATGATACTTGCATCTACCATAATGTTCTTGTTGATTTCTGCTGGATCGATATCAATCTGTAAAATCTTTGCATGATGCGCAAACTTGCTTGCATTTCCGGTTACACGGTCAGAGAATCTTACACCGATCGCAACTAAGAGGTCACACTCACTGACACCATAGTTTGATGTTTTTGTCCCATGCATACCTAACATACCTGTGTATTTCTCATCTGTACCGTCAAATGCACCTTTTCCCATCAACGTATCACAAACCGGTGTCTGGATCTTCTCTACAAATTCACGTAATTCCTCACTTGCTTCGGAGATAACAGCTCCACCGCCTACAAATACATATGGACGTTTGGATTTTTCGATCATATGTACTGCCATATCAAGATCTTCTTCTGTGATCTGGTCTGTGAAACGTCCGATCCTCTCTGGTTTTTCTGGCGTGTATCTGCATTTCTGTGCGGTAACATCTTTTGGAATATCAACTAATACAGGACCCGGTCTTCCTTTTGTGGCGATCTTAAATGCCCTGCGGATCGTCTGTGCTAGTTTTTCTATATCTTTTACAATGAAATTATGTTTTGTGATCGGTGTTGTGATACCGGCAATATCAATTTCCTGAAAACTGTCTTTTCCTAACAGCGGCACACCAACGTTACAGGTAATTGCTACCATCGGAACAGAATCCATATAGGCTGTTGCGATCCCGGTTACAAGATTCGTTGCTCCCGGTCCGCTTGTTGCCATGCAGACACCGACTTTTCCTGTACTTCTTGCATATCCGTCTGCTGCATGGGATGCTCCCTGCTCATGTGAAGTTAAGATATGTCTAATTTCATCTTTATGCTTATACAGCTCATCATATACATTTAAAATTGCCCCGCCCGGATAACCAAATACAGTATCTACGCCCTGCTCCTTTAAACATTCAATGATGATCTCTGCACCTGTCAACTGCATGAAAATTCCTCTCTTTCGTCCTTACTTTACGTTATCGTCCACAACTGTTCCTGTGGATCATAACTATTTTGTTTCTAAGATAGCACCACGGTTTCCTGATGTTACCATTTCACGATATCTCTTTAAATATCCTGTAACTTCTGTCTGTTTTGGCTGCCATTTTGCTTTTCTTGCTGCCATTTCTTCATCGGATATATCTACATTCAATGTCATTTCCGGAATATTGATCTTGATGATATCTCCTTCTTCTACTAATGCGATCGGACCTCCGACAGCAGCTTCCGGTGAAACATGACCGATCGATGCTCCACGGCTTGCACCTGAGAAACGTCCGTCTGTGATCAATGCTACAGAGGAACCTAATCCCATACCTGCGATCGCAGAAGTCGGATTTAACATTTCACGCATACCCGGACCGCCTTTTGGTCCTTCATAACGGATCACTACAACATCGCCAGCAACGATCTTGCCGCCTTTGATCGCAGCGATTGCATCTTCTTCACATTCAAATACTCTTGCAGGACCTTCATGGACAAGCATTTCCGGTACGACTGCGGAACGTTTTACAACACTTCCGTCCGGTGCTAAATTACCGCTTAATACAGCAAGTCCACCTGTCTTTGTATATGGGTTATCTAATGGACGGATTACTTCCGGATTCTTATTGACTGCATTCTTAATATTTTCACCAACTGTTTTTCCGGTTACTGTCATACAGTCTGTATTCAAAAGACCTGCATCTGCTAATTCTTTCATAACTGCATAGACACCGCCGGCTTCGTTTAAGTCTTCCATATAAGTAGGACCAGCCGGTGCTAAATGGCAGAGGTTTGGTGTTTTTTCACTGATCGGATTTGCATATTTGATGTCAAAATCAAAGCCTACTTCATGTGCGATCGCCGGAAGATGGAGCATACTGTTTGTGGAACAGCCTAATGCCATATCTACGGTCAATGCGTTGATGATCGCTTCTTTTGTCATAATATCTCTTGGACGGATATTCTTATTATACATATCCATAACTGCCATACCTGCATGTTTTGCAAGACGGATCCTGTCTGAATATACTGCCGGAATCGTACCATTTCCGCCAAGTCCCATACCAAGTGCCTCTGTCAGACAGTTCATAGAATTTGCCGTATACATACCGGAACAGGAACCGCAGGTCGGACATACTTTTTCTTCGTATTCTTTTACTTCATCTTCTGTCATTGTACCTGCTGCATAGGAACCAACAGCTTCAAACATGGAAGATAAACTTCTCTTGCAGCCATTGATCTTACCTGCGAGCATCGGACCACCGGATACAAAAACAGTCGGTACATTGATCCTTGCTGCTGCCATTAAAAGTCCCGGCACATTTTTATCACAGTTTGGCACCATAACTAATGCATCAAACTGATGTGCCATTGCCATACATTCTGTAGAATCTGCGATCAGATCTCTTGTAACAAGGGAATATTTCATGCCGACATGTCCCATTGCGATTCCATCACAGACTGCGATCGCCGGAAATACTACCGGCACACCGCCTGCTTCTGCAACGCCTAATTTTACAGCGTTGACGATCTTATCTAAGTTCATATGTCCCGGAACAATCTCGTTATAGGAACTTACGATACCTACCATTGGTTTTTTCATTTCTTCTTCTGTAAATCCTAATGCATTGAACAGACTTCTGTGTGGTGCCTGCTGCATACCTGTTTTTACGTTATCACTTCTCATAAGGCGATTCCTCCATTATTTATCATCTTTATTATTTCTACGTGAAATTACTAATGCACTGACTCCTATTACTAAAACAGCGATCGCTGCTATAATCTGCATACTCATGTTCTATATTCCTTTCTGTCTGTATTTTGAATGTTCCTGCTGTATCTCCTTAGATACGTTCACAGATCAGATCTCCCATCTGTTTTGTTCCCACCTGTGTCACAGATGCTTTTTTATCTTCTTCCTGCGGCATGATATCGATCGTACGGTAACCGTCTTTCAACACCTGTTTTACGGCTGCTTCTACAGCATCTGCCTCTTTGTCAAGATCAAAGGAATAGCGGAGCATCATCGCTGCACTTAAGATCGTTGCAATCGGATTTGCAATGCCTTTTCCTGCAATATCCGGTGCAGAACCGCCGCTCGGCTCATAAAGACCAAATTTCGTATCATTTAAACTTGCAGATGATAACATTCCGATCGAACCTGTTACCATACTTGCTTCGTCAGATAAAATATCTCCGAACATATTCTCTGTTAAGATCACATCAAACTGTTTTGGATCTTTGACTAACTGCATGGCACAATTGTCTACTAACATATGTTCATAAGTGACTTTGGGATAATCTTTTGCCACTTCTTCTACGACTTTTCTCCAGAGTCTTGAAGAATCTAAAACATTTGCCTTGTCGACACTGGTTACTTTCTTACGGCGTTTCATTGCAATATCAAATCCACGTTTTGCAATTCTTCTGATCTCATCTTCTGTATAAGTCAGTGTATCTACGGCTGTCATCACACCGTTTACTTCTTCTGTCTTACGTGCTCCAAAGTAAAGACCGCCTGTTAATTCACGCATGATCATCATATCAAAACCGTCCCCGATAATGTCATCACGAAGCGGGCAGGCTTCTTTTAATTCTTCATACAGATATGCAGGTCTTAAATTTGCAAACAGATTCAATGCTTTTCTCAATTTTAAAAGTCCTGCCTCCGGTCTAAGGTGCGGTGCCAACTTATACCATGGAGATGTCGCTGTATTGCCTCCGATCGATCCCATTAAAACTGCATCAGATGCTTTTGCCTGTGCGATCGCCTCGTCTGTCAGCGGTACGCCTGTTGCATCGATCGAGCATCCTCCCATTAAAATTGCATCATATGTAAATGTATGACCAAATTTCGCTCCGATGGCATCTAATACTTTTTGTGCCTCTGCTACTACTTCTGGTCCAATTCCGTCACCCGAAATGACTCCCACATGGTAATTCATATCTATAACTTCCTTCCTTTTTCTATTTTTTGACATGGTTTTTGATTCTAGTACCATAATATAATATTCGTTTTGATATTTCAATATAGTTTGTTATTATAGTTTTTCATATTTTTTATAACCAAAAGTTATTGCATTATCTGAACTCCCTGCATTTAAAAGGTCAAACGCATCTGATTCCAGACAACATTTCCATGTGTAGACTGCGTGGAAACGCCTTCATTTACAAATCCAAACTTCGCATAATAAGGCACCAGGGCATCTTTACAGGTAAGCACAAGCCCTTTACGTTTTTGTTCTTCTGCCTCCTGTATCATCTGTTGTAAAAGTGCTCCTGCCAGTCCCCGCCTGCGGTATTCTGGAAGAGTGTTCACTCCAAAGATCATCTGCCATGCACCTTTTTCATTATGCCGTTCTGCTTCTTCATACATCGCATCGGTAAGGTCGGCTTCATCGGTCACAAATCCATCGACAAAAGAAACTAACTGTTCTCCGTCAAACATCAGTAAAAAATGATTGCCATAATATTCTACTCTTTTTGCAAACTGCTCTTTCGTGGCGGCTTCTGCTGCCGGAAAACAGGCTGCTTCTACTGCTGCTATTTTTTCAATATCCTCTATGGATGCTGTTCTGATCAACATGATTTTTCTCCTTTTCCTCTTGTTTGCAGACTGACCGTTATCAATTCCTAGCCTGCCGCGCTTAATACAATCCCTGCAAAAACCCAGAATAACGGTGATGTCTGCACTGTAGAATCGTTGAACAGATTTGCAAGCATATAACTGATACAGGCAAGATAACAGCCTAGTCCAAGCCGCATCTGCATGGAATCCATATCTGCTAAATAGAATTTTTTCTTTCCCATTCTAAGAAGGATCACATAAAAGATCAGAATACACAAAACAGAAATCCCGCCTGTCTGCACCCATTTCGTCAGATAATCATTATGTGCTTTTTCGATCACAACGTCCGGACTGTCTGCATATACGATTTTTCCGGCATAATCTTCCTGTGGAAACAGTTCTGCAAACGTATCCGGCCCGCTGCCGATCAACAGGTGGCTTTTTAACAGTGGAATCGTCCTAGACCAGATATAACCGCGGGCAGAGCCTAAGTATTCCAGTCCATGCAGATCTGCCGCTTTGACATCAGACATGCTGCTGATCTTTCCGGCAAAATTTTTATAGTAATAAGTACCGTCTTTCCGGATAAATGTCAATGTTGTTTCTGCTAAATATAATAAGATCTCCGGCTGTTCCTCTTGTATGTAAACTGCCTTTGCATCGTCTTCCATTGGGAGTGATAATTCTTCTCCCATATCTGCATACAGTTCATCTTCTGTCGTCAGATTTCTACAATAAAGCTGTTCATTTTCTGCCCAGATACGATAATCTGTCCCATCATAACAAAGGAAAATCCCATTCTTTTCTGTTGTCATACTGCTTAACGGTTCCCTGTCGTTCGTATCAATCATACGGGACAGATATTTACTGCCGCCTGCCACATCTATGACAATGAAAAAAGCTCCGGCTGCAAACAGTAAAAGTGGAAGAAGCCATAATTTTTTCTTCTTTCTGATCGGTTTTAAAAATGCTCCTGCAAGCACGATCACAACGATCAGTGCAAGTAAAGATGCTCTCGAATAGGTATACCAGATCAAAAACATCATAAGTCCGGCAATGACTGTATAGCAGATCTTTCTTTTTTTCTGTGTTTCTGTCAATGCCATAACAAATAAAACAGCAAACAGCATACATAATACGATTCCTGCATAATTCGGGTTATATAAAGACAAATAGACATTATTTCCAGAAAATGTATCCTCGATCATACCGCCATACGTTTCATATTCTTCTGCTGACATCAGAAGTTTCTGTACCCATGCAAACTGCATCAGATCACAATGAAATACCTGAAATAATCCAACGATCCCAAACACGCCGCTGATTCCCATAACTCCGTATAAAATGATCTGATAATCCTTTTCATGTTCCATCATCTGATAGGCATAAAATGCAAGTACAACATATCCGATAAGCACAAATACGCTTTCAAAAGATTCAAAATTGCCATGAACAGAAGCTGTCTGATTCATGGAAAATATGGTAGATAACATAACAAAAAGAACATAGACAAACAATGGATAAAACCACCGGATCTGCTTTGTATCCTCTTTATACAGTCCCATACGGAATGCCAGTATGATCAAGGCAAATGCTGCTACAATATCTATAAAATAGCTTTTATAATAGCAATAGAAATCTGGCAGAAGATCATCTGCTGCATACCAGTCATACTGGCTGTATCCACAGCGGTATACGGCAAGGTGTACCAGTAATGGCAATATGCAGATCATAAGCAGAAGGGGAATCATAAGATCCCACATATAGGCTGCTTTTTTCTGTGTATTTTTCTTCATGGATTCTTTCCTCCTGCAAACAAAAGGAGCAGTCCCATACAAAGTTTTGCTACGCAAAAGGGGGACTGCTCACTCATAAATCTCATGTAATCTTATTTTACTTTTACTGTTTTTCCTTTTGTCCAGTATACAGATGAGCCGATCTGATAGGTGTGTCCTTTTTTCAGTTTTACTTTTACATATTTACCTGCTCCACCGGAAAACTTATACTTTGTCAATACCAGCGTTGCTGATCTGCTGCCCTTTTTCAAGGTTACCATTCCAGAATACCATTTATTACCTGCCGTCTTATCATATACTGTAATATAAGATTTTGATGTATTCTGGCTAAGAGTATCCTGATTATAATAGGAACTTTCAATATTAGATGCCAAAATCTGGTCACTTGTAACTGCCTTGTTCAGTTTCATCGTAATGCCGCTTGTCTTTCCTGACAGGGATTTCACTTTTAAAACTTTTGCTGAACGGGTAGATGTCGGACTATTTTTCTCAGCAAAAGTAGTTAATAATGCCTGTATACGATAATATTTTGATGCATCTGGAACAGCGAGTTTGCTTGTTGTAGAATAATTCTCTTTTAAGAATCCGTCATAAGAAATCTTAGCTGCATAATCATCAGTATAATCTGTCATTTTTTTATAATAATCAGCTTTCTTTTTCAGAAGTGAAAATCCATTCTTGCCGGTCACTTTTGATGGCAGATTCTTAACAAGTGCATTTACTTCATTCTGTGCTGATGCAATAATATCTTTTTCTCCAAAGCTTCCTGCCTTTTCAACATTAACGATACAGCTTAATTTCTGTCCCTTATATTTGATCGTAATGGTTGCTTTACCTGTCTTTTTTGCTTTCACAACACCTTTAGAATCTACTGTTGCAACGGATGTTTTATTTGACTTATAAGATGTCTTTACCATGGATGCGATCGTACTTGAACTGCCTCCATAGACCATGACAAAATCACCAATATTAAACTGCTGTCCTGCTTCTACTGCGATCACTCTGCTTGATCCCGAGTAATTATAGGATGTCATGTTCCATCCCATATATGTAACTCCCGCCTGCACTTCCTGTGATGTCATCGGCAGTACTGACATGATTGTCGGCAGAATAAATAAAATTGATAAAAATACTGCCAGACGCTTTTTCATGTTCTCTCTCATGTTCATTCCTCCTGTATTTTTATTGTAGTACTTTAGTCATTTTAGCACCCTTATCTTAGATTCGCAAGAAATACTGTTAATTTTCTCTTGCCATATTGGTGATCTCGTTTAACAGTTCCATATCATCTGCTGTCAGTTTGATATTCGATGCGATCGAATCTCCATCTGGTTTTATGATCTTTACTTCAAGCACTGTGCCTTCTCCGATAGAAGCCTGTGCTGCTGCCTGTAAAAACTTTGGAAATTTCGGGTGATTCTTGGTAAATCGATCCCACATATTTTTGATCTGAAATAATTTTGCCGGATTTATCATTCGTCCGTTCTCCTTTGTACTTTTATTTTGCCTTAATCCTTGTTCCACCTGCCCATATGAGTTTTGAACCGATCAGGTAAGTATGTCCTTTTACGATATCTACATTTTCATATTTTCCATATGTATATACTGATAAATTCGTTGTATACTGTCTGCTGCCTTTTTTGAGCGTAATCAAGGCAGTATAATACTTCTCTGTCGTTTCATCATATACAGATACACGGATATTCGCTTTTGACCTACTGTTGATTGTACCATTTTCTTCCGGAAAGGCAAGCTGTGCGGCACAGATCTGATCTGCATTTAAACTCTTTGACAGCTTTATCGTAATCTTTCCTGTCTTGCTGCTTGCTGCGGCTGATGCGATCTTCATCGTCTTTTTCGACTGGATGGACGTCGGATCATTGTCTAAGATAAACTGCCTCACTAACGCTTCTGCACTTAAATACCGTCCTGCTAATGGTGCTGCAAGTTTTTCACATCGTTTATAATCGTTATTATCCGGTGCTGGACGCTCTTTTTCATATAAAAAACCGTCATATGCCAGTTTTTTTGCAGAATACGACTGGTATTCCACAAGAAATGCATCGATTTTCTTTTTTAGGGCGAATGCCTTAGATGCATTTAATTTCTTTGGAAAATTTTTAGGAAATTTCTTACCTGCTGCCTGCAGATTCTTCACTGCAGCACTACTGTCAAATGTTCCTTTTTTCTCAACAGTCAGATGGCAGACTAATCTCGTTCCCATACAGGTGACAGTAATATCCGTCTTTCCCACTTTTTTCGCATTTAAATAGCCTTTTCCATTGATCGATGCCGTCTTAGAACTGCCCGATCGGTAAGAAGCTTTTGACAATGCTGCTGTTTTCGAAGTATTTTTTCCTATAATACTGATAAAATCTCCCAAATAGAATTTCTGACCTTTTTCTACAGAAATATCTGTTTCAGTTTCGCCGTTGTACCACTGTACCTGTAATCCTGCGGCTTGTACCGGTATTGAAGTACACAAAAACAGCATTACACAGAAAAAAACAGGTATGGTTTTCCAAATTTTGCTCATAAATTCACTCCTTCATAATTTCTAACATTTATTTTTATAATTTCTTCATAAACCCTTCATTTTTAGGACACCAAATGAACACAATTTATGGATATACTAATCTCATCAAATGAAGTTCCCCCACTCATTACTTCATTTGATACAAACAAAACTTTTTCATAAACTCTCCCCTTAAGAATGCAGCAAGCGGCTGCATTCTTTTTTTGTATAGAATTTGAGAGTCAAAAGATGGCTCACAACTTAGTAGCTGGCAGATTGCACAAAGCCGAGACTGTTTTGTGACTTTGGGAGAAAATTAGTAAATCTTAGTCTGCCTGTTAATATATAGTGTTTTGCTGCCATGGACGGCAGCAAAAGTCTTAATGCCCCATGGACGGGGCGTTTAAGACGTACACGTCACTTTGTTGCGACCTAATTCAGGCAGACTTAGATTTTCTTATTTTCGTACAACGGAACAAAATAGACTCGGCTTTGTGCAATCTGCCAATCAAAAAACTTGAAGCCACCTTTTGACACTCGAATCTATATAGAAAAAGCAAGCACACACTCTTTTATAATAATGAAGATGCCCATTGTTTAATCTGTTTTAAAGAATTTGAAAATTCTTCCTTTTCCATGCATGAACCTGCAAAAGAAAAGATTCTGTCCTGTTCGCCGATCAAGTTTTCTGCCATACCGATTCCTTCCGGTGTTGTTCTTAATAACAGGATCATTCCGGCATCTAAGAACTTTCTGATATAAATTCTCTCTTTTTCATCTGTTCCCTCTGCCATAAGCTGCATGGTATGAAATCCCATGCCAAGCAGATACCGTTCTACACAATTCGCATAGTTTTCTTCATCATGCAAAAAGAGAATAAGACCTGCTTTCTGCCCGAGTGCCATCTCTCGTTCTGCTGCAGTTACTTCCTTGCAATTTTCCTTCCATACTTCCCCGGAAATTGTCTGAATGATATTTCCATAAGCGGCGAGCAAACCGGTTTCCCGCTCAAAAAGTTTTAATGTTCCAAGGGTACGGTTCTCTTTTTCCGCTGTCAGATATACCTGTTTGGAAAAACAGAGTTCACAGCGTGCAAGTGCATTCTTTGTTAAATATTCTGCATACCGGTGATCTCCTGTATTGACATCAACCTGATAATGAATCTTTGTAACTGCCGCATTGACGATATCCGTACCGATTTTTGCTAAATACCGCTTGCCCTGCGTCAGCCGGTTATCAGAAGTCCATAAGATATCTGCCTCAATACAGTCTGTAGAACTTAAAATATCTGTTTTTGTCAGTACAGAACCTCTTGCAATATCTAACTCCCGGTCTAATTCGATCCCTAATGGATTTTTTCCATTTACCATTTCTGTATCTTTATCTAGCAGATAAAGCTTTGTCACTTTCGCACACTGATTCGTAGGATAAACAAAAATCTCATCTCCGGTCTGCAATGTTCCTGATACCATTTCACCCTGTATCACTCTTTTTTTGATCACAGCACCTTTGATCTGACTGGATTTACAGATACGTTGTGTCAGGAAATAGAACCTGTCATCTTTTTTTGACTGTGGCATCTGTTCTAATAATTCCAACAGACTTCCGTTTTGATGCCAAGGCATCTCTGATGCAGCCTGAATGATATTTACGCCACTTTTAGCTGCTACCGGAACTATCTGAATGTGACAGCCCGGATATTCCTGCATCATCTGCCGGATCTCTTTTAAGATCATATCAAAAACGTTTCTGTCATATCCTGTCATATCCATTTTATTGACAGCGAATATCATATTTCGTATACCCATAAAATAACAGATCTTCGTATGTCTTCTTGTCTGTGGCACGATTCCCTTATTAGCGGCGATCATAATGATCGCTGTATCAGAATCTAAGGCAGCATAAGCCATATTTCTGGTATATTCTTCATGACCCGGAACATCTGCCATTAAAAAACTACAGGATTTTCCTTCAAATGTACTGTAGGAAACCTGTACGGTAATGCCCTGTTTTGCTTCTTCTTCCGTCATCCCTGCTAACAATGCATAGTCGATAGAACCATCTTTTCTAAGATATACCTGATTTTTTGCAATGCTCTCCTGCTCCTGCTTGCCCATGGTGTCATAAAGAAGCCTGCCGATCAATGTAGATTTTCCATCATCTACACCGCCACAGGTGATCAGCCTGCGGACACATGGTCTGTTATGCAGCTTTTTTGCCAGATGAAAACGTTCTGTATCGTCCTGTCGAAATGCAGCCTGTTCTTCTAAATTTTCTTCGACTTTCTGAAAACACAGCTGTGGCTTTTCAGGATATAATGCCTGTTCCGCCAATGTTGTGATAAATTCCTGTTCTTCACTTACTTCTGTGGCTATGGAAACTTCCTTCTGTAATGCAAATAATTCCCGCATCCGGTAAATAGCTTCTTTTTCCACAGTATTAAGCTGTATCGGTTGTGACATCTGATGCCCCCTATCCTCTTATAGCTATCTTTGCAACTATTCCAAACTTCTCTCATATATTAGCAAAACCGTACGATAAATCGTACTTTCCCACTGCTTTGCAGCTATTTTTTATATATCTTCTACATTCACACTTGCTTCTGTAATATGAAATTCTACCTGTGGACTCTGTTTTTTCACAAGTTCCATCAGCAGTTCCCAAAGCATATGCACTTGTGATACCAATACTGCATCGGCTTCAATACTATGCGGAAGAAGTGTTTCTAAGGAAAATAACCGTACTCCAAGCGGTGGCAGGAACAGATAATTGCTCGTATGTATTTCCCTGCCGCTAGTCTTTATCATTTCATAAGAGATCAGGCAGAATTCTTTTCCTCTGTATGTACAATGATAGGATACATAACATTCGTCTACCATCCATGTCTTTTCATCTTCTTCGACTGTATACTTTTTCTCATTGCCCTCTGTGGTCTGCACATCTAGGCGCCAGTTTAATGTTCCATCTTTGGTTTCTTTCTGCATTTTCATCAATGTCTGTAGTAATTCTTCTGGTTTCATCTATCTTCTCCTTATGTGATGCGTTCTTGTTGTATAGGTGGTGTTGATTTAGATTGAGCAATCTTACGAGTATGCTACAAGTGTTTTGATTTATTATAACATGAATTGTTGTATTTGCACGAAAAATCTTGATCAGAGATTTGAGTTCTTACAAATAGAATTTTTATAAATACCAATGAAGTTTCATCATATATCATTTCAGGGACAAACAGCTTAAGTTCTGCTTGTCCCTGATTTTTTAATTATGCAAAAGTTCTTATGCTGCTACCTATTTCCCCACAATCTCCGCTGTATCAATAAAATCATACGGTGTTGTCTGGTAAACGTAATAATTCAGCCAGTTAGAATATAACGCATTTCCATGCGAACGCCACTGAAGATTCGGTTTTTGTGAAGCATCATCATCTGGATAATAATTCTTCGGCAGGGAAATCTCAATCCCCTTTTCTAAATCCCTCTTATACTCTTTATCTAATGTCATGCGATCGTATTCTGGGTGTCCCATGAGAAAAATCTTTCTTCCCTCATCTGCAATGGCAAGAAAAACACCTGCTTCTTCTGATTCCGCAAGGATCGTCAGCTCTTTGATCGCACGGATATCTTCGGTACGGTTCTCTGTATTTCTTGAATGTGGTGCCATGAAATGATCATCAAATCCACGTACCAATGGCACTTTCCGGTTCATCACACGATGGTCAAAAATGCCAAATACTTTGTGGTCCAGAATATGTTTTTTGATTCCATAATGATAATATAAACCAGCCTGCGCGCCCCAGCACAAATGCATCGTTGACGTTACATGTGTTTTACTCCAGTCCATGATCGTGCAGACTTCTTCCCAGTAATCAACTTCTTCAAATTCCATTTTTTCTACCGGAGCACCGGTAATGATCAGTCCGTCAAACCGCTTTTCTTTGATGTCATCAAATGTCTGGTAGAATTTATTCAGATGGCTCATAGATGTATTTTTGGATTCATGGCTTGTAACCGTCAAAAATGTAATATCCACCTGCAATGGTGTATTTGACAGGGAACGGAGGAGCTGCAATTCTGTATCTTCCTTTAATGGCATCAGGTTTAAGATTGCAATACTGATCGGTCGGATATCCTGATGCATCGCCCTGTTTTCATCCATGACAAATATATTCTCTTTTTCTAATATTTCTTTTGCCGGTAAATCGCTCTGTGTACGAATTGGCATATGAACGCCTTCTTTCTATTTTAATCTGTCGTTGACTGGTAAATTACCATCTACTCTTATTTTTCCTGTATCATCTGTAACAGTTCATCTTCTGAGATTACGGAAATGCCTAATGTCTGTGCTTTTGTCAGTTTACTTCCGGCATTTTCGCCCGCTAGCAGGTAATTTGTCTTTTTCGATACGGAACCAGTGACTTTTCCACCGAAGTTCTCTATCATGGCTGCCGCCTCTTTTCGATCCATATTCGGCAGAGTACCTGTAATGACGAATGTAAGTCCCGCAAAACGCTGATCTTCTCCGGCACTCTCCTTACATTCCATATTTAAACCTGCCTGTTTTAATCTCTCGACCTGCTGTCTGTTCTTTTCATCTGCAAAAAAACGTCTGATACAGTCTGCGGAAACTTCTCCGATATCATCTACTTCCTGTAATTCTTCCATGCTCGCCTGCATCAGTGTATCAATATTCTGCATTTTTTTCATGATCGTTCTTGCTGCTGCTTTTCCAACATTTGGGATTCCAAATCCGGTCAGAAGTTTGTATGCATCATTTTCTTTTGATTTTTCAATCGCATCTAATAATTTATCTGTATTTTTTTCTTTTCCGATGATGCCTTCTTCAATCAGTGTTTTCCGATGGTCTTTTAGATCATAAATATCGGCAACACTACTAATATACCCCTTTCTGACTAATTCTTCAATATATACTGTTCCAAATCCCTTGATATCCATGGCATCTCTGCCCACAAAATTGATGATGTGCCGCTCTAACTGTGCCGGACAATTTGCGTTGGTACATTTGATATCTGCCGTATCACGATCTCTGACGGTTTTCTCTCCGCAGACCGGACAGACATCTGGAATCTGAAATTTCACCCAGTCAGATGGTCTTTTTTCTTTCCGCACTTCTTTGATCTTTGGAATGATCTCACCGGACTTGTATACGACGATGGTATCGCCAATTCCAATATCTAAATCGTCTATAAAATCCTGATTATGAAGTGTTGCCCTTGAAACGGATGTTCCGCACAAACGCACTGGTTCAAATACTGCTGTCGGTGTGATTCTGCCGGTACGTCCTACAGACAATTCGATTTCTTTTAAAACCGTTTCTTTTTCCTCCGGCGGATACTTATAGGCAACTGCCCATCGCGGCACTTTTGATGTTGCACCTAAGATCTCCCTGTCCTGATAACGGTTGATCTTGACAACTGCCCCATCAATGTCATAAGCTAACTTTCCTCTGTTTTCTCCGATCGCTTCGATCGCATCCCACACTTCATCAGCCGTTTTACATACCTTATAATCGTCGATCACAGGGATTCCCTGCTTTTTCAAATATTCATATCCCTGTGTATGTGTTTCAAACGTAATGCCTCTTGTCTGCTGGATATTAAATATGAACATGGAAAGTTTCCGTTCTTTTGTGACCGCAGTATCTAACTGGCGAAGCGTTCCTGCTGCACAGTTTCTCGGATTTGCAAATGTTTTTTTACCTAATAGTTCCTGTTTTGCATTGACTGCATCAAAATCCGCATTTTTCATATAAACTTCTCCGCGGATCTCTAAATATTCAGGTGTATCTTTTAATTTCTTTTTGACATCTTTTATCACTTTCGCATTTTCTGTCACATCTTCCCCAAAGTTAATGCCATCTCCTCTGGTTTCTGCTAATTTTAACTCTCCATTTTCATAACGAAGTGACATGGAAAGCCCATCAATCTTATATTCTACGACAAACTCCGGATCGTCTAGCTGCTCTTTCATTTCTTCGACAAAACGGATCACATCTTCTTTTGAAAAAACATCCTGCAGGCTTAACATTGGTACATTATGCCGTACTAAAACACCGGCTTCTCTTTTTGCCGATCCACCTACTTTTTTTGTCGGGGAATTAACAGATGCATACTCTGGATATTCCTGCTCTAATTTTTTCAATTCCTGCATCATCATATCAAATTCATAATCTGATATTTCCGGATTGTCCTCATTATAATACCGGTTGCTGTGGTATTCAATCTGCTTTCTTAAATCTTCTATTTTGTCTTTTATTTCCATTCTGTTACTCCTTTTTCGGCATTACCGGAACGCTTTTTGAATGTGCAAGCATGTGCATCAATTCCGTATATTCTTTCGTGGTCAGTTTCCGATAAGTTCCCGGTGCTAAATCTCCAAGATGGATATTCATAATCCTCACTCTTTGCAATTCTTCCACGCGATAGCCAAAATATTCACACATCCGGCGTATCTGTCTGTTATACCCCTGTGTCAGAATGATCTTAAACTTCCGTTTGCCTAATCTTTCTACCTTACATTTTCTTGTCGTAACGCCAAGTTCCACAAGGGGCACGCCCCCTGACATTCCCCGCAGGAATGCATCTGTGACCGGCTTATTGACGGTGACGATATATTCTTTTTCATGCATATTTCCGGCACGCATGATCTTATTGACAAGTTCTCCCTGATTGGTCATCAGTATCAGACCGGTGGAATCCTTATCTAATCTTCCAACCGGATAGATCCGTTTCGGATAATGGATAAAATCCACAATATTATTTTTCTCCCGCTTTTCTGCCGTACATACGATTCCTGCCGGTTTATGGACTGCAAGCAGGATCTTTTCTTCTTCTAATGTGACTTCTTTTCCCATAAAACACACTTTTTGTCCATCAAAAATACGATCACCCATCACAGCAATTTTTCCATCTATCGTAACATTGCCGTTTTCTACCTGCCGGTCGGCTTCTCTCCTTGAACATACACCTGCTTCACTTAAAAATTTGTTGATCCGAATCCCCTCTGCCATTGCCATCTTTCCCTTTAACTGTAGTCAACACTATATAAAAAACTGAAAATACGGAGACTTACTGTCATCTGACGTTCTAAGCCTCCGTACACTCCTTATCTGTTTTTATGTACTCTTAAGTACCTTTTCTGCTGTAATTACTTTAATAATTCTGTTTTGATATAGCCTGTCTTATCTCCATAAGTTACTTTTGTCCAACCTTCTGCATAACTCATGATAACTGTAACTTTTTCTCCTGAAAAAGCAGTTGCAACCTTTGGAGCATCCTCACTCATGGATTCACGGATATTCGTACTCTGTGTCAGTCTGATCACAGTTCCCTCTGCGATTGCACTTGTGTCAGTTGTTGTCTGTGCTGCATCTGTTGTTGTGTCTGCTGCCGGAGCAGTTGGTGCTTCAGTAGATAAAAATTCGGATTTCACATATCCCTGTGTACCATTGCTGTAATCGATACGACTCCATCCGTCTTTATCTTCTAATCTTGTTGTCTGTGAACCAGCTTCTAACTGCCCGATGACGTCTGCTGTTTCACTTGCTTCTGCACGTACATTAACTTTATCTGTAGCATATACAACGACTGCGGCTGCAAGTTCTTCTGCTTTCTTCTGTTCTTCCGCTGCCTTCTTAGCTGCTTCTTCTTCCGCTTTCTTCTGTTCTTCTTCGGCAGCTTTCTGTTCTTCCTCTGCTTTCTTTGCTGCTGCCGCCTGATCAGATGCCCATACAGTGATCGCATCCGGTATTGTCTTTTCTACCATGTTTTTCAGATTCTCATCCGCTGCAAGTGCATTATCATATTTTGTCTGCACATCTGTCTGTAATGCAGCAACATCGTCCTGCTGGCTGAATGCATCTAACAATGCCGACACCTCTGCATCTGTTTCGTATTCTTCCATCTGGGAATTGAACTGACCATATACATTATCGATATATAAAGAACCATCTTCTCTTGTGCGGATATAAAATGTTTCAAGACCCGGTGCAGTTGTATCTACATCTTTAAATTTTGCTTCTAAATATACAGATGCGATATAGGAAGTATCATCTAAACCTTTCTTTGTGTAGCAGGAAATGTTCTCATATCCTTCTACATACTGGCTGAATACTGCAATATAACTCTTTTCTGCATCTGAAAGAGGATCTGCTAATGTAGCAAGTGTATCTGTATCCCCATTTGCATATGCGGTGTAGTAATTGCTGATCAGTTCATTGATCTGCGGATACGCATCCTGTGTATAATTCTCTGCTGTTTCTGTTACTTCTGTCACAACCTCTGTAGCCGCATCTTTCTTCGGTTTGGCATTATCCGCACTATTACCTGAACATTTGGCAAGTACGATCACTAATACGATAAACAGACCTGCCGCTGCAATGTAACGCACATTTTTCTTGCAAAATTCGACTGCCTGTGCAAATTTCTCTGCCATTGTATTCTGTGTATCTGCTTGATTCTTATCTTTGTTATCCTGACTGCTCATTTGATTTCCTCCTGTTCTAAAACCAATTCTCAATGTAATATATCTATAATTTTTAAGTATTCTGCATTATTGTAATATTTTTGTAACAACATACATTTTTTAGAATAGCAAACCATACTTCAAAAGTCAAGCCGTTACAAGGATAAAATAAAAGAATTTGTTGACATTTTTCCTTCTATGTATTATTATAATTTTTGTTCTGCAACCGTAGTCTAACGGATAGAACACAGGACTCCGACTCCTGCAATGTGGGTTCGATTCCCGCCGGTTGCACTTACTTTGAAGGTTATGGGAATCACAGATTTCTATAACCTTTTTCATTACAGTTCAAAGCTATCCGCAGACTGTAACCATTTTTACGCAGATAAAAAGAACAGGAGATATGATTATGAGTTTTTCTTACTTAAAACAATTACCAAGTCCTTCAGAAATCAAGGAACAATATCCTCTTTCCGCTAAATTAACAGCATTAAAAGCAGAAAGGGATAAAATGATCTCAGATGTGATCACCGGAAAAGATAACCGTTTTTTAGTTATCATCGGACCATGCTCCGCAGATAATGAAGATTCTGTATGTGATTATGTCAGCCGTTTAACTGCCGTTGCCGAAAAGGTAAAAGACCAATTGATCATCATTCCGCGAATTTATACAAATAAACCACGTACGACCGGAGAAGGTTACAAGGGAATCGCTTCCCAGCCTGATCCTGAGAAAAAACCTGACATGTTAGCTGGTCTGATCGCTATGCGTAAAATGCATATCCGTGCGATCGAGGAAAGCGGACTGACCTGCGCTGATGAAATGCTTTATCCTGAAAACTGGGGCTATGTAGAAGACCTTCTCTCTTACGTTGCTATCGGTGCACGTTCTGTAGAAGATCAGCAGCACCGTCTGACTGTCAGTGGCTTTGATGTTGCCTCCGGTATGAAGAATCCGACCAGTGGTGACTTTACTGTTATGTTAAATTCCGTATATGCTGCACAGCATCCGCATCATTTTGTATATCGCGGATATGAAGTTGAAACAACCGGAAATCCTCTGACACATGTTGTACTCCGTGGGGCTGTATCCAAACATGGAAACTGTGTACAGAATTATCACTATGAAGATATCATGCGTCTTATTGAGAGGTATGACCAGATGGAACTTATGAATCCTGCTGCGATCATTGATTCTAACCATTCAAATTCCAATAAACAGTATGCAGAACAGGTTCGTATTGTCAAAGAAGTCATGCACAACCGTATTCTCTCTCCTGAGATCAGAAATATGGTAAAAGGTGTTATGATCGAAAGTTATATCGAACCGGGCAGCCAGAAAGTCGGTGAGCATATCTATGGAAAATCTATCACTGATCCATGTTTAGGATGGGAAGCTTCTGAAAAGCTGATCTATGATATGGCTGAAATGAATGCTTAATTTTACTGCATGATGGGATTTTCAGCAGCACCTAATCCAAAAATCAAGATAATCAATGAGCAGCCTCCTTTGCAAAAATCATTTTGCCAGAGGCTGCTCATTGATGATTTACAGGTAACTGTAGATAATATAAATTTTATTTAGAATGCTACAGTTTTTTCATTCTTCCACTTATTTCTACTACCTCACTTCAAAAAACGAATGATCTTCTGTAAGAGAAATGGATTCACATAACTTTCCATAAAAATCCCAAGTAACAATAATACTGCTCCGATCACAAATAATATCACGTATCGGATCGGATCATTCCCTCTCCGGTCTGCACTGACACATTCCGTCCTGATCCCTTTATATCGTTTTAAACCAAGATACCAGATTGCAATGACCGGCACATAAAAGATCCATTGCGGGAGAAAAAATCCCATCATTAACAAAACACCTTTTATCCCATAATTCATAATTGCGATCACTGCCAGAAATCCTGTTGAAAATCCCAGATAACAGATATATCCGTTTATGATAAATGTTCCATAGATTCCGATGCTTAAAAATAACAGCAGAAAAATTTTCGGAACCCTCTCATAAAACAAATATAAAAATAATTCCCTTCCACATATATCCGCATACAGATAGCGGTTGATAAAATATTCATTGATCGCACCAAATTCCCTGCCGGATGCGATGCCAAGAACATTAGCACTAATGACTCCACAAAGAAATACTGCAAAAAACAGTGTTGAACTCTTTTTCATTGCTATCCTCGTCCACATCATTAGTCTAACATATGTCTGTCTGTTCTCTTTTATACCACTGACTCTCTTTGCCTGTAAGCTATAATTTATCTGGTAACTATTTGATACTTCATCATTACTCTATTCATTCAGCTGCTTCTGTTCTGTCAGCTTTTGATCTTATTTGCATATGCAAGAATTGCAGCTACTGTTTTTGCATCCTGAATTTCTCCTGCATAGATCTTCTCACACAGATCTGATAATTTCCATGCTTCTACGTCGATAAATTCTTCTTCATCTAAGTGCTGCACTCCCTCTGTCAGCTCTGTTGCTAAATATACATCAATAAACTCATTGCAAAAGGCAACCGTTGACTTCAATGCTAACAGTTTTTCTATTTTGCCGCAGATATAACCGGTTTCTTCTTCTAATTCTCTTTTAGCACAGATAGCGGTATCTTCTGTGACACTGTCTCTGGCTCCTGCCGGTATTTCTAATGTTTCCCGGTCTAGCGCATTACGATACTGTCTGACCATCAAAATCCTGCCATCCGGCAGAACCGCAAGCACTGCCGCTGCACCTTTCCTATGCTCGATAAAATCCCATTCTGCGACTTTTCCGTCGGGCAGTTCAATGCTGTCTTTGTACATATTGACGATTGCACCTTTTTGGACTAATTCACGTTTTATTCTTTTTAATTTTTGAACCATTGGTTTATTCCTCCTTAAAATATGATAAAAAGGAAAGTATCGAAAACTCTACATTTCCAATACTTTCCTCTATTTTTCATCATACTATCGTATTACTTTGCATACTCAGTGACGCGGGACTCCCGGATTACATTTACCTTGATCTGTCCCGGATATTCCAATTCAGATTCTATCTGTTTTGAAATGTTACGCGCTAACAATACCATATCAGCATCGTTTACCTGCTCAGGAACTACCATCACTCGAATCTCTCTACCTGCCTGAATGGCAAAAGATTTGTCTACCCCTTTAAAACTATTTGTAATATCTTCTAACTGTTTTAATCTGTTTGAATATGTTTCTATTGTTTCCCGTCTTGCACCCGGACGTGCTGCGCTGATCGTATCAGCAGCCTGTACCAGACATGCAATCAAACTTTCTGGCTCTACATCACCATGATGTGCCTCCACTGCATTGATAATCAGTGGAGATTCTTTGTATTTTCTACATAATTCAACACCAATTTGAATATGTGAACCTTCCATTTCATGATCTACTGATTTTCCAATGTCATGTAGTAAACCTGCACGTTTTGCAGTACGGACATCTACACCAATCTCACCTGCTAAGAGTCCTGCAATCTGTGCAACTTCGATTGAATGTTTCAATGCATTCTGTCCATAACTGGTTCTAAATTTCATACGTCCTAACAGACGTACCAGTTCTGGGTGAATTCCATGAACGCCTACTTCTAATGTAGCAGCTTCGCCTTCTTCACGAATCATTGTTTCTACTTCTTTTTTGGCTTTTTCAACCATTTCTTCGATTCTTGCTGGATGAATACGTCCATCCACGATCAATTTCTCTAATGCAATTCTTGCAATTTCCCTGCGAATAGGGTCAAATCCAGAAAGGATAACCGCTTCCGGCGTATCATCAATGATCAGATCTACACCTGTAAGTGTTTCTAATGTACGGATGTTACGTCCTTCACGTCCGATGATTCTTCCCTTCATCTCATCATTTGGAAGCTGGACAACGGAAATCGTAGTTTCTGCAACATGGTCAGCAGCACACTTCTGTATGGCTGTAACCACATAATCCCTTGCTTTCTTACCAGCTTCTTCCTTTGCCTGATTTTCCAGTTCTTTGATCAATTTTGCGGTATCAAGTTTTACATCTTCTTCAACAGTTTTTAAAAGGTATTCTTTTGCCTGTTCGGAGGTAAGTCCTGAGATTCTTTCTAATTCCTGCACGCGCTCTTCATTCAGCTTAGCAATTTCTGCTTTTTGTCTGTTCAGTTCTTCTTCCCTCGCAATGAAACCTGCTTCGCGCTTCTCGATAGACTCTAACTTTTTATCTAAGTTTTCTTCCTTTTGCACGATTCGTCTTTCATTACGCTGGATCTCAGCCCGACGTTCACGTATCTCTTTGTCTAAGTCATTCTTACTCTTGATGGTTTCTTCTTTGACTTCGAGGAGAGTTTCACGCTTCTTCGTCTCGGCTGTCTTGACTGCTTCATCAATGATCTCTCTTGCCTTTTCTTCCGCACTTCCGATCTTCTGGTCAGAAACTTTCTTGCGGTAAGCAACGGTAATGAGATATGTGATCGGTACAGCAAGTACTAACGTGACTATCACAGCAATAATTACTTCTTGCACAGGAGCACCTCCTTTATTCAATTTTCATTGTACATATAACAAAAACTAATTCTTATCTGTCATAATTAACAATATATAAATATTATACTTTATTGCCAATTATGTCAAGTAGTTCTGACGCATCACATGAACTGTCCATACAGTACCTAAACACCTGCTGTTTAGGTATGTAAGAACGTGATTCAAGAGTGAGCAGTCCCCTTTTTACGAAGCAAAATCTTATATGGGACTGCTCAAAAGTTATAGTTCACAGTATGCCTGTGAACTATAACGCATCACAGCCATGATATCTGCCCCCTTAAATCCTCTGCGCATCAGAAACTGATACATTTTCCGATACTCTTTCTGATCTGCTGTATCTGCTGAAAATCCTTTTTTCTCAATCAGATCCATGATCTGCTGACGCTCATCTGAAAAAAATTCTTCTTCTAAACTTCTTGTGATCACATCTGTTGAAATGCCTTTCTGCCGCAGGTCATTATATAGCCGTCTTCTACTCCGCTTTTCCTGATGATAACGGATAAAAGTCTTTGCATAACGCAGATCATCCACATAATGATAATATTTCACATAATCGATTGCATCTTCTATGGATTCCTCAGGATAACCATTCTGCAGCAGTTTCTCACGAAGCTGGTATTCTGTTCTCTCCTGCCGCTCTAAAATATGCATTGCCCGCTTCGTTGCACGTTTTCCGATGACTTCATGTATCAGCTGCTGATATTCTTCTTCTGTTAATTCTGATGTTTCTTTCAGATGAAAAGCAGACGCTTCTTTTCTATAAAGGCAGAATCTTATGGATTCATTCAGACAAAGTTCGACCCTGCCTTTTCCGAGTTCTTTATACTCTGTTACTATGTAATGCATTATTCCTCTTTTGTATTCTTATCATCTTCTGGTTTTGCTGTTTCTTTTGACGGTTTAGCTGCTTTCTCTTCCGGCTTTTTCTCTGCTGTATTATCCTTATCATCAGATTCAATCAGTTCATAATGGATACGGACCTGCTTTTCTACATCGTCACGGATCTCCGGATGTTCTTTCAGATATTGTTTTGCATTCTCACGTCCCTGACCAATCTTTTCACCGTTGTATGCATACCATGAACCTGATTTATTGATAACATTACAGTCTACCGCAAGATCAAGAATATCTCCTTCCCTTGAGATTCCCTGTCCAAACATGATATCAAACTCTGCCTCTTTAAATGGCGGAGCAACTTTATTCTTGACAACTTTAATACGGACTCTGTTTCCGACAAATTCGCCCGCCTGCTTTAAGGTATCTATCCTTCTGACATCTAATCGTACAGATGAATAAAATTTCAGTGCACGTCCACCAGTCGTTGTTTCCGGACTGCCGAACATTACCCCGACTTTCTCTCGAAGCTGATTGATAAATATAACAATACAGTTAGATTTGCTGATCAATGAAGTTAGTTTGCGCAATGCCTGTGACATCAGACGTGCCTGTAATCCGACATGGGAATCTCCCATATCCCCATCAATCTCTGCCTTTGGTACAAGTGCAGCTACAGAGTCCACGATCACAATATCAATCGCACCGGAACGTACCATGGTTTCAGTGATCTCTAATGCCTGCTCCCCGCTGTCCGGCTGGGAAATATATAGATTATCGATATCTACCCCGATATTCTTTGCATAGACAGGATCAAGTGCATGTTCTGCATCGATAAATCCTGCGATTCCGCCCATCTTCTGTACTTCTGCAACCACATGCAGGGCAACCGTTGTCTTACCACTCGATTCCGGTCCATAGATTTCGATCACACGTCCCTTCGGAAGTCCACCGATCCCAAGTGCAACATCTAAGCTTAATGCCCCTGTCGGAACTGCATCAACATTCATCTGTTTTGCAGATTCCCCAAGCTTCATAATAGAGCCTTTGCCATAATCTTTCTCGATCTTAGCGATCGCTGCATCTAATGCCTGTAATTTATTTTCTATCTTTTCTTCTTTCTTATCGTCCTTTGCCATAATGATCTCCTTCAACATTTGCGAACTTATGTTCGTTTCTAGTAACAATAGTAGTATACTTTTCCAAAAAAGTCAACTACAAACTTTAAATTTTTTATAATAGGGATTGTAAGTGGAATCTTTGCTGTCTGCAAAATAACCTATCATCTATGATATAAAATCTTTCAGATAAAAGAAAAAAGACAGTTGAATCATTTCTTCAACTGCCTTTTAGTATAAATTTTCTTAAAATACTTGTCAAGCAATACCTGCCACAAAATCTTTCAGTTCTTCTAACTGCTGTACTCCTGACACACGTTTTACAAATACGCCTTTGTCCATCAGCACCAGAGTCGGAATGCTCATAATCTGGTATTTTAAAGCCAGAGCCGCTTCTTCATCAACATTAACTTTTCCGATCTTAACGGCATCTCCCATCTCTTTTACAAATTCCTCTAAGATCATGGACTGCATTTTGCAGGGCATACACCACTCTGCCCAGAAATCTAAAATAACAGGTACTTTACATGCCAATACTTCATCATCAAAATTATCTTTTGTAATTGTTGTCATTTCCATACAAAACGCTCCTTTACTTTAGTTCTTTCCAAACTCAGCCAGTTCAAGTCCCTCATTTCTGTCAAGCGTCATGCCGACACTCCATTCATTGACAAAGATAAGTAACGGATTGCCCTTAAGATCCTGAATTTTTTTCATATCCGATGTACCGGTCAGTTTATCAATATCGATATCCTTATTTTCAATCCAGCGGATATATTCGTGTGGGAGATTTTCAAGACGGATCTCCACGTTGTATTCATTTTCCAGACGATATTTTAAAACATCAAACTGAAGCACACCTACAACGCCTACGATGATCTCCTCCATCCCCATGCCGTATTCCTGAAAGATCTGGATCGCACCTTCCTGTGCAATCTGCGTGATACCTTTGACAAACTGTTTCCGCTTCATGGTATCTAACTGCCGCACTCTTGCAAAATGTTCCGGTGCAAATGTCGGGATACCTTCAAATTCGAACGGTTTTGCTGCTGTTGTGATCGTATCACCAATAGAAAAAATCCCCGGATCAAACACACCGATGATATCACCGGCATAAGCTTCTTCGATAATCTTTCTCTCCTGTGCCATCATCTGCTGTGGCTGGGATAATTTGATCTTTTTGTTGCCACCCTGTACATGGGTAACTTCCATGCCTGCAGTAAATTTACCGGAACAGATACGCATAAATGCGATCCTATCCCTGTGGTTTTTATTCATATTTGCCTGGATCTTAAAGACAAATGCGGAAAAATCTTCATCAAACGGATCTTTTTCTCCCTCATTTGACCGTCTTGGCAATGGAGAATATGTCATCTGTAAAAAATGCTTTAAAAATGTTTCCACACCAAAATTTGTCAGTGCAGAACCGAAAAATACAGGTGAAAGTTCTCCCTTTGATACAAGATCCATGTCAAATTCTGCGCTTGCACCGTCTAAGAGTTCGATCTCCTCCAGCAGTTTCTCGTAATTTTCTTCACCGATCTCTGCCAAAAGGGAATCATCATCGATCGAAAGGATCTTTTCTTCTCCCTCTTTTGTTCCTTTTTGTGTATCACTGTAGAGCATGACTTCTTTTTTGTTGCGGTCATAGACTCCTTTAAAATTCTTACCGGAACCGATCGGCCAGTTGATTGGACAGGTTGCGATCCCTAATTCCTTTTCGATCTCATCTAACAGATCAAAGGTATCGTTCGCATCACGATCCATCTTATTGATAAATGTAAAGATCGGGATATGCCGCATCACGCAGACTTTAAATAATTTTCTTGTCTGTGCCTCTACACCTTTTGAACCGTCAATGACCATGACTGCGGAATCTGCTGCCATCAGTGTACGGTAAGTATCTTCCGAGAAGTCCTGATGCCCCGGTGTATCTAAGATGTTGATACAATATCCGTCATAGTTAAACTGTAATACAGAAGAAGTAACAGAAATACCTCTTTCTTTTTCTATTTCCATCCAGTCGGAAACTGCATGTCTTGCGGTTGCCTTACCTTTGACAGAACCTGCTAAATTGATCGCTCCTCCATAGAGAAGAAATTTCTCTGTTAATGTCGTTTTTCCGGCATCCGGATGGGATATGATCGCAAATGTCCTTCTTTTTTCTATTTCTTTTCTTAAATCAGCCAAAATAATTCCTCCGAACCATAATGTAATCGTAACTGTCACATATTATAACAAACTATTCTATTTTATACTATGGTTTTTCCACTGTCAACAGCCACAGCTGCCATTTCACGCTGTTCTTTGTGCCTCATTTCCACAAGTGCCTTCGGATAAGCAATACAGCCATGGTTGTGCCATGGATCGTTAAAATAATAAGATGTATCATCATAGCCCACCAAAAGCATACAGTGCTCATTGGAGATCCATGTAAATCTGCTTTCATCTGACAGATACCAGTCAGGACCTATGATCGTTTCTTTTAAATCGATACTTGCCCAGTAGATCACAGGGATATCGTGATCAATATAATTTTTTATCATATCTTCCATGGACATTCCGGTAATGTCTTCTGCTCTCTTTGGAATTTGTTTTTCTTTAAATAACCTGTTTAATGCGGAAACGATCACCGGCGGATAACACCCGAAAGAATCTGCATCATACGGACTTCCCGCAAACTTGAAAAAAGGGTCAGGGCCGTAAAGCCTGTCCCCTTTTTTCTGCATTGGTTCTTTTATCAGATAATCATCGATAAACTGCTCTGGTGTGACCATAATTTTAAGATACCATAAAAGCATGACTGTAGAGATACTCTCACATCCTGTCGGATACTCTTTCGTCTGGTCGATATAAGGTACTTTGATCACCTTTTTCATGCTGTTTTCTTACTCTCCTTTTTACGGATCGCAAATAATACTGCGATCAAGATCACTGCTGAACTGCCAAGTGAGATCAGCCAGTTTTCACTGATACCTGCGATCAGATAACCGACGATACAGATGACTGCCACGATGGCTGCATACTGCATCTGCGTCTGTACGTGATTGATATGGTTACTCTGTGCACCGGATGATGACATGATCGTCGTATCGGAGATCGGTGAAACATGGTCACCACATACTGCACCTGCTAAAACTGCGGAAACTGCAATGATCATCATTTCTTCATCACTGCCTGCATACATACCGACAACGATTGGTACTAAAATGGCAAATGTGCCCCATGAAGTACCTGTAGAAAATGCTAAAAATACAGCGATACAGAACATGACTGCCGGAATGACTACACTTGCAGTTGCATTGGCACCTACAGTACTTTTGACAAAATCAGAAATTCCAAGATTGTCCCCCATTCCTTTTAATGTCCATGCAAATGTCAGAATCAGAATTGCCGGAAGCATCAGTTTTGCACCTTCTACTAAAGCGCCCATAAAATTCTTAAAGGAAATAACTTTTCTCGGCAGATAAAGAACTGCCATAAAGATCACAGTTACCATTGTAGCAAAGATCAGACTCATCTCAGCATCACAGTTTGCAAATGCATCGATCACATTTCCTGCCCCGCCTAAGAATCCGGTATAGACCATTGCAAATACTGCCGATACGATCAAAACTGCTACCGGAAGTACAAGGTCGATCACCTTACCGTTAGGATTGACATGTTTCTCTGCTTCCTGCATTGCTTCAAATTCTTCCCTGCCTGATGTAAACAGATCTCCGTTTGCTGCATTCTGTTCATGCTTTTTCATTAAACCAAAATCTAAATTCCAGCCGATTACGAACAGTACCATTAAAATTGTCAGCAATGCGTACAGATTATACGGAATTGTCCGTAAAAACAGCTGGAATCCAGTCAGTGAACTATCTTCCGGCACATAGGAATTGACTGCTGCTGCCCAGCTTGAGATCGGAGCAATGATGCAGACCGGAGCAGCTGTTGCATCAATGATATATGCTAATTTTGCCCTTGAAACCTTAAACTTATCCGTTACCGGACGCATAACAGAACCAACTGTCAGACAGTTGAAATAATCATCTACAAAGATCAATATTCCAAGTCCGGTCGTTGCATATAATGCACCTTTTTTATTCTTGATCTTACTGCTCGCCCAGTTTCCATAGGCTGCTGAACCACCTGACTGCGACATCAATACAATGATCATACCTAACAGTACATCAAAGATGATGATATTTAAGTTCATACTATCTGTCATTGTGTTAAATAATGTTTCAAATGTCGCCCAAGGCTGAAATCCTGCTGTAAATAATGCACCTAATAATACACCACAAAACAGTGATACATAAACTTCTTTTGTTATCAATGCTAATACGATTGCTACGATCGGCGGAACGATCGACCACCATGTTCCATACATAGGAAACTCCCCTCTTTCTTTTGTTTTTTACGTTATAACTATTCAGAACCCCACTCATATATTCGCAAAACCGCACGATAAATCGTGCTTTACCGCTGCTTTGCAGCTATTTTGCTCATATATGGGGCGGTGGCTCTATTCGAGCCACCTTACGAATCATAAAAACTGCTACTTACATGCAAGCATGACGTATCAATTTTTATGATTCTAAGGGGTTCTGAATAGTTAGTTTACGTTATAGGATACTGCTGCCCTCACACTCTGGTGTCAGGTCAAATAATTTCAGGATTGTTGCGGCAATATCGCAAAATCCTTTTCGTGTGCCAAAATTGATGCCGGATGGGATACTTTCTCCGACCATTAAAAGCGGCGTGTACTCTCTGGAATGATCTGTTGACGGTGTACTCGGATCACATCCATGGTCTGCGGTGATCATCAACACATCATCTTTTCTCATTCTCTGTAACAGCTTTGGCACCTGAAGATCAAAATACGTCAGCGCTTTTGCATAACCGTCCACATCATTGCGATGTCCGTAAAGCATATCATAATCTACCAGATTGGTAAAACACAGACCTTCAAAATCTTTTTCCATATATGCGAGCGTTTTTTGGATACCATCTTCATTACCGGTAGTCCTTACATATTCTGTAATGCCACGCTCTGCAAATACATCAATGATCTTGCCGACAGAAAGCACATCATAACCTTCTTCTTTTAGCTGGTCTAACATCGTAACCTTAGGCGGTTCTAAAGAAAAATCATGCCGTCTGACGGTTCTTGTAAACTTTCCGGCCTCTCCGGTAAATGGTCTTGCGATCACTCGTCCCACGCCATTTTCACCCTGCAGGATCTCTCTTGCGATCTTACAGTACTCATACAGCTTTTCTACCGGAACGATCTTCTCATGGGCTGCCACCTGAAAAACAGAATCTGCTGAGGTATAGACGATCAGATCTCCTGTCTGTAGATGTTTCTCCCCATAATCACGTATCACATCTGTACCGGAATACGGCTTATTGCACAAAACACCTCTGTTCGTTCTCTTTTTAAATTCTTCAATCACTGCTTTTGGAAATCCATTCGGATACGTCGGCAATGGTGCTTTGGATACAATACCTGCAATTTCCCAATGTCCGATGGTGGTATCTTTTCCTTTGGATAATTCTTCCATACGGGCAAAAGAGCCAGTGGGATTTTTCTCTTTTTCCCCGATATCAACACCATCTATATTAAAAAATCCAAGTTTACGCATATTCGGCATAGAAAAATATGGACTTTTTGATGCTGCAAGAAGTGTGTTGCTGCCTGCATCACCATAATCTGCCGCATCCGGCATTTCCCCTATGCCTACACTGTCTAATACGATCAAAAATACCCGTTTCATGGTGCACCTCCATTTTCATATATAAAAGCACCGCAGGCTAAAATTCCTGCGGTTACTATTCTACCATATTCTTCTATTGTTTGTAAATTACTCTTAAGGCTTAGAGTACGATCCGCAGTATAAAATATTTTTCGTCTACTCCAAACTGACAGTTCCCCTTTAATTTTTCTGTCACATAGCGGATACTCTGTGTTCCAAAACCATGACCGGGCTCTCCTGATACCGGAAGTCCATCTGCCATATGCGGTTTTTTTCCATATGTATTCCTGATAGAGATCAGTAGTTTATCATTATGGGTACGCATATCTAATCCGATTTTTCTTTTCCCTGTTTCTAATTCCTCAACTGCATGGATCGCATTTTCTAATGCATTTGACAGGATGGAAGATATATCGCTGTCTGCATACTCTAATTTTTTTGGTATGCGGATCGAATAAGTAAAATCAATCTGTTCCTCTTTCATCTTATTTTCATAAGAAGAAAGGATCATATTGACGATCTTATTGGTACAGTATTTTTTTCCTGCGGTGCTGTCTACTTTTTCGATCACTTCATGGATATAGCTCAATGTCTGCTCTTTTTCTCCATTTTCTACAAATCCTGCGATATCGTTTAAAAAATGCCGCATATCATGCCGTAAGATCGCTGCCGTATATTCTGACTGTTTCATCCGCTCTACTTCTTTTTCGGACTGTATCCGCTGTAATTCCATTGTTTTATTCTGTTGTTCCGTTTCCATTTTTTCCTCATACTGTTTAAAATACAGGATCAGAAACAGCACATACGAGATACAGAGCATAAATCCTAAAAATTCTGTTACCACTTCGCCTGCCGAATAGAACAGCTTCGTATAAACAGTCACTGCATAATCATACAGATAATACACAAATGGAATGAGCCCGAAAATAACAATATCTTTTGTGTCTTTTCTGAGAAGTTCTGCTATGGCTGCAGCTGCAAAATGCATAAGTAGCAAAAAGATCAGTATATTGACAATGATCCTCGTTCCATAATATACCCACTGCTGTTCTGTCGCATTAAAGATGAACACTCCGATCCAGTTACTGATCTGACAGCACAGATATACGATAGACACTGACAATGCTGAAGGGAACAGCTTATAGCGGTATCCTTTCCAGAAAAGCAGTATCAGCGGCAGATGCATGATCATAGGATAGATCCGCTCTGTAAATTCCACACCGCCTGATAAGAAAGAAATGGTATTAAGTATTCCTAATATCACAGCAACGCCTAAGAATTTTAAGATATTGCTGCGGTTCATTCCGATCCCTAAAAAAGCGGCAGATAAATATATTCCAAAAAGCATGATCACACCATAATGTATGATCTCAAGAATATACTCAAACATATGCTCCCTCCCAACTATATGATCCGATCAGTTTTGAAACATATATGCAAAATATGCCTCCTTAAATGCCTTTCCATATCCTCTTGCAATAGGAATCCGGTAACCGGATCTCGTATTGATCTCTGATGCGTTAAAATTATCGACGTTTGGAATATAAACGATATAACTTCTGTGGCATTTAAAGAATCCCTCGCTGTCATTTAACTTATTTTCAAAGGAACTTAGTGTTTCTGCCGTTGCAGCCGTTTTTCCATTCTGCATATAAAAAATGATCGTCTTATTCTGTGCTTCAATATATTCGATATCCCGATAAAAAATCTTCTGATAGCCGAATTTGGTCTTTACTACAAGATATTTATTATCAGCCTGAAAATCCCTGCCACATTCCTCTAACAGTTCCCATAATTTCTCATAGGATACCGGTTTTAACAAATATCCTTTTGCCTTTACTTCATAGGATTCTAATGCAAATTCCGTTGATGAAGTCAAAAAGATGATATCTGCTGTCATATCCTGTTTCCGAAGTTCCTTTGCTGCCTCCATCCCATTAAATAATGGCATGATGATGTCTAATAAGATAATATCCATCTGATGCATGGCATTCTTTGCGATCAGATCATCCCCATTGTCAAAACAAAAGATCTCAACACTTCTCCCACTTTCTTCCGACCATCTTTCAATCATAGAGACCGCATCTTTTAAAAATCTCTCATTATCATCACATACAGCAATCCGCAGCATATTACTCTCCTTGTATCCTCATTATCATTGTAACTATCCTATATTCTCATAGTTACCTGCACCACTATTATACACATATTTCCATGTAATTGCATTAGATTTAAAAATACCGTCCCAAAACTTCTGGGACGGTATAGTTATTGGTGTGTGACGATCTATTTTGTTTTCTTTGAAACAGCCTTTGACCAGTCGCTGTAATACTTCTGGCCTGCTACTGTTTTGTAAGTACGGACCTGTACATAGTAGGTCTTTTTCGCTTTCAGCTTCTTGATCGTAGTGGTAAACTTGGTATTCTTTTTCAAAGTTACCATCTTAGCACCTTTCATATTCTTCTTTAAAGCATATCTGATCTGATATCCGGATGTCTGCTTTTTCTGTGCTTTGATCTTGACATTTAACTTCTTAGCACCCGGTTTTAATTTAGCGATTTTTGTACCTTTTGGAAGGATTGTAAATGTCTTTGTCACTTTCGCATTGCCTGAATATGTACCGATAAAGGAAAGTGTTACACTTCCGGTTCCAACATCTTTATTGTTGGCATAAATAACGGAATAATATCTCTTATCTACTTCCTGGCCTGCTGCATTTTTTACTGTGATCACCGGTCTGATGTAATCACCTGTATAAGTATAGCTGTCTGCTGAAAGTGTTACGTCTGCTATGTTCGATGATGTTGTTGTCGTTGTCGTACCGGTAGATGGCTTTTTTGTTGTTGTGGTACCACCTGATGTTGAACCTGAACTCGTTGTATCTGTTACAGTTACTTCATAAGTAGTTGTATATCCACCGCATTTTACAGTGACCGTCTGTTTGCCGATCTTATACCTGTTATATCCACTGTAAGTTACTTCCGGTTTTTCAATCAAAACTTCACTTCCATCACCCATGATATAATAGATATCATTATTACGTCTGAGGAGATCACCTCTCTTATACTCTGTTACCTTTGGTACAACTTTGATCCCCTTGATCTCTGATACTTTGATATCAAAAGATGTAGTAAAGTTTTTATAAGAAACTGTAACTGTCTGTGTACCACCCTTCTTGGTATCATATCCGGTACATGTAACATCTGTCAGATCTGTAACTTCACTTTCTGTTCCATCTGACAGCTGGCAATACAGTTTATAGGAAGGTGTAAAATCTTCTCCAGCCATATATACTTTATCTGTATCCGGTTCTACCCTGATACCTGTAATATCTACGACATTGATATCAAAGGAAGTGGAAAATCCCTTATATGAAATGGTAACTGTCTGTGTTCCCAGTTTACTCATATCATATCCGGTAGCCTCTCCAAGTCCCTGTGCACCAGCATACCATCTTGTTCCATCAGCTGTAACAAAGTAGATCATGTATAATTTACTGAATTCTTCGCCAACGAAGTATTTCTTCTTTACACTCTCTAATTCAATATGTGTTGCTGCTTTATCTGTAGCTGCAATCTCTATCGGATAATGGCCAACACCAAACAATTCTGCAGGTGTTCCAAAATACCGGTACGATGGTTTCTTATCGGATTTATTATTCTCATTTCCTGCTCCGTAATATCGGTTTTGACAATCCCATGTCATATCTATATAATGCCATGATCCATTACAGTATACAGCATTCCATGCGTGGGAATCTGCCAATGACAAATTATTTTCAATGCCATCATCTAATACATCACAGCCGCGTCCTGTGATATAGACAGACGGAATACCTACTGCCTGAAACATCAATTCACCTAAGGATGCAAATCCTGCACAAACTGCTAATTTATTTTCAAATACCCAGCTTGCATTTCCACGATTCGTTGTATTGCCGCTGTTTAATGCTTCCATATCATAAGATACATTCGTGCATATCCAGTCATGGATCGTCTTGATCTTCTGGAGATCTGTGGAACAGTTTGCTGTCAGTTCTTTCGCTTTTGCAACGATCTCATCATATTTTTTACATAAGATCAGTCCGTTATAAGTTGCCGGGCTTGCATAATCTTCCGGTTTATAATTTTCATTCAGATCTTTTAACATATTCACATTTAACTCGCCATATGGTGAAAAGATCTCAGCCACTCCATCCCGGATCTCAATATACAAAGCGATCATATACTGAAAATAGGAGATTCCAGTGCTTGAAACTGCATAGACATAAACAGGTGTCGTATAGATTCCATCTTCATAAGAAGACATATCATATGATATCGTACATTTCGTTCCTGAAAAATCCGAACCAGCCTTCGTATCTAACTTTCCACCCTCTGCTACATATAACCTTGCAACAAACTTACTTTTTGTGCGTTCTGCAATACCTGCGTCAGCATCTGCTATCGACACTGTCAATTCATTATCCTTTATGACAGCATTCCATTCATAACTTAACGCATCTGAAAGTTCCGATCCCTGCGTCTGTGTGACATTTGCTCTTTTGTAGGCATATACACTGACTGGCTGTACAATCGATAGTATCAATCCAAATACCAGTATAGAAACTAAGAATTTCTTCGCCTGTTCTTTTACTCTTTCCATAAATTTTCCTCCTTTTTGCGATCACTATCATGTATAAATCCATTATACTTCCCAAATAAACAAAAACTTATTCATTTCGTGAAACGTCATTTTTGAGGTATGAAATGCAAAAAGGGTATCAGGATCAAATTACAACAGATCATTCACACCATAAACAGCTTTTTCTTTTATCGAAAGATCTGCCTTTTTCAAAAGATCCGGACGGTATTTCTTCGTACGCATGATTGACTGTTCTCTGCGGAAACTCTCTATTTTATTATGATCTCCTGAAAGTAATACTTCCGGCACTTTTTTTCCATTCCACTCTGCCGGTCTTGAATACTGTGGATATTCTAACAGATTTCCTTCAAAAGATTCCGTCGCACCGGATTCTTCATTTGTCAGAACTCCCGGTACCATACGTGAAATCGCATCTGCCATGACCATAGCCGGAAGTTCCCCGCCTGTCAAAACATAGTCCCCGATCGATACATAATCTGTAACGATCTCCTCTAAGACACGCTCGTCCACACCTTCATAATGTCCGCACAAAAAGATCAGATCTTTTTCAAGTGCAAATTCTTTTGCCATCGGCTGTGTAAATGTCGGCCCCTGCGGTGTCAGATAAATGGTTCTCGGACGATAGCCGATCTTATCTGTTACTGCTAAATATGCATCGTATACCGGCTGTGCCTGCATGACCATACCAGCTCCACCACCATAAGGATAATCATCGACCTTCTGATGCTTATCCTTTGTATAATCGCGGATATTTACTGCTTCTATATGAAGAATATCTTTTTCTACTGCTTTTCCAATGATACTGGTATTTAACCCCTGCATCACCATTTCCGGAAATAATGTAAGGATATAAAAATTCATCGTATTCACTCTTTCTATTTTTGATTCACTTCACGAAGTCCCGGAAGCAGATGCAGTGTTACCATGCCTCCTGCAATATCGACACTTAACACACATTCCCTGATCGCCGGCACTAACAGATCCGATGTGCCTTTCTTTTTAATGACATAGATATCATTTGCAGCTGTCTGTAACACATCGGCAATCTCACCTAATTCCTCCCCTTCATCGGAAACGGCTTTTAAACCGATCAGATCTGCAATGAAATATTCGTTTTCCTCTAATGGTACTGCCTGTTCTCTGGTAACATACAGATCCTTCTGGCGGTATATCTCAACATCATTGATATTGTCAAACTCTTTAAATTTTAAGATCACCATGTTTTTAAAGAATTTCACATATTGGATCGATAATGTTTTTTTCTCTTTTCCTGTATCTAAAATAATCTCCTCTAAATCTAAAAAACGTTTCGGATCATCGGTTGTTGGAAATACTTTGACTTCTCCACGAATCCCATGTGTACTTGTAATCACTCCGACCTTTAATAAATCATCCATATTTATACCTTTCTAAATAGCGTAAAACAGCATCCAAAGAACTGCACTTTCAACAGTGCTTCTTAAGATGCTGTCTGTTTGTCATATGCTGTGATCATTGAACGATATCAACGATCACTTTCTTGTCTTCCTTTGAGGCTGCTGCTTTTACAACGGCACGGATTGCTTTGGCAATACGTCCCTGTTTACCGATCACTTTACCCATATCAGACTGTGCCACACGCAGTTCTACTAAAATTCCTTTTTCGTTCTGCGTTTCTGTAACGACAACTTCATCCGGGGAATCGACAAGTGATTTCGCAATTACTTCTACTAATTCTTTCATCACTTCTACCTCGCTTGTTTGTCTGCAAAAACTTATTTTTCAATTCCTGCTGCTTTGAAGATTCTGCTAACAGTTTCTGTTGGCTGTGCGCCGTCTGCTAACCATTTCTTAGCTAATTCTTCATTTACATGATACTCTGTCGGGTCCTGTGTAGGATCATAAGTACCGATTTCTTCGATAAATCTTCCATCTCTTGGAGATCTTGAATCAGCAACGATGATTCTATAGAAAGGTGCTTTCTTCTGTCCCATTCTTCTTAATCTGATTTTAACTGCCATGATAATTTTCCTCCTAAAATTTAAAAAATGTAATATTTATGATCAAAGCTTCTTTGCTTTAATTCCTGTTAAAACGGAAGGTTAAATCTTCCTTTTCTGCCTCGTTTACCGCCCATCATGCCCGGAAGCTGTTTCATCATCTTTCTTGCCTGTTCAAACTGCTTCACTAAACGGTTCACTTCTGCGATATCCACTCCTGCACCATTTGCGATCCTGCGCTTACGGCTCGGATTGAGCAGTGACGGATTTCTTCTTTCTTCTAATGTCATGGAATAGATAATGGACTCTGTACGGCGCATTCCTTTTTCCGCCTCCGCTTCGTCAATATCCGGCATCTTCATGCCACCCATGCCCGGCATCATGCTCATAATGCTCGAAAGACCACCCATCTTCTTCATCTGACTCATCGAACTTAGATAATCTTCAAAGTCAAACTCGGCTTTCTTCATCTTCTGCTCTAATTTCTTAGCTTCTTCTTCATCGATGGCTTCCTGTGCCTTTTCAATCATTGTCAGCACATCACCCATACCTAAGATACGGGACGCCATACGATCCGGGTAAAACTGTTCTAAATCTGAAAGTTTCTCACCCATACCTATATAAAGAATCGGTTTTCCGGTAACTGCACGAATGGAAAGTGCCGCACCGCCTCTGGTATCACCATCTAACTTTGTTAAGATCACACCATCGATCCCGATTTTTTCATCAAACATACCTGCCACATTCACGGCATCCTGACCTGTCATGGCATCAACCACAAGAATGGTCTGTGTCACATCTACCGCATTCTTAATGGCAACTAATTCGTCCATCATTTCTTCATCTACATGCAGACGACCGGCTGTATCTAAGATCACAACATTAAATCCGTTCTTCTGTGCATGTTCAACGGCTGCTTTTGCAATATCAACAGGCTTATTCTTATCTCCCATGGAAAAAACTTCCACGCCCTGTTTCTCACCATTGATCTTCAACTGCTCAATCGCTGCCGGACGGTATACATCACAAGCTGTCAGCAATGGATTCCTGCCTTTCTGCTTTAACTTACCGGCAATCTTCGCTGTTGTTGTTGTCTTACCTGCACCCTGCAGACCTGCCATCATGATCACTGTGATCTCATTACCTGATTTCAATGCGATCTCTGTCGTTTCGGAACCCATGAGTGCGATCATTTCTTCATTTACGATCTTGATCACCATCTGTCCCGGATTCAGACCGTTCATAACGTCCTGACCGATCGCACGTTCCTGTACTGTCTTGATGAACTGTTTTACTACTTTAAAGTTTACATCTGCTTCTAATAATGCTAACTTCACTTCTTTTAAAGCAGACTTCACATCATCTTCGGTTAATCTTCCCTTACTTCTTAAGTTTTTAAATACGTTTTGCAATTTCTCGGACAGATTATCGAATGCCATATCACAGCTCCTCTAATATTTCATTGGAGATCTTATTGATCTCCGCCCTGATTGTTTCCTGGTTCTTTGCATCATAGGAACTTGTCAGATTCTGAATCGCTCCTACTTTTTCTTTTATATATAGAAACTTTTCCACCAGATGCAGTTTATTCTCATATTCTTCTAATGCCCTGGTGCACCGTCTGACTAAATCATGCACTCCCTGCCTGCTGATGCCTTCTTCTTCTGCGATCTCACTTAATGAAAGGTCATTGAAAAAAAAATCTTCATATACTTTTCTCTGATGCTGATTCAACAGTTCTCCATAAAAATCATAGAGATATGCCTGTTCTACCTTTGTTTCCATCTTATCACCTAGGAAAGGATAACACAGCGAAAAGCAGGTGTCAAGTATTTTTTCTTGACACCTGCTTTTTGCTTGATTTTCTTAGTCTTTCGTTTTTTCTTCTTTTGTATGGATTTCTTTTTTCTTTCTGATCTTTTTTACCTTTCTAACGATCCAGACAATGACTGCGATCACAACCGCTAATACAAAAAATACCGGAATATTTCCGATCAGCCAGATGCCAAAATTACGCAGTCCATCCCCAACATTGTAAAGACTGTCTAAAAACGCTGCACCTGCTTCTGACCAGAACCCCTTCTTTGCTGTTGCATTCTCTCTTTCTACTTCCATGATGTTTAAGTGTACGGTACTATAATCTACCTGATTGTCATAAACTCTTATTTTTGATTCATAAGATTCGATCTGGTAACGTACATTTGTCAGTTCTTCCTGAATCTCAAATACATCTGAAAGTTTCTCTGCTTTTTCTAATAAAGCTAAGAGTGTTTCTTCTTCTGTTTTTAAAGCTTTTAAATGGCTTTCGGTATCGACATACTCTAAGGTCACATCTTCTGTTGTCTTACTGTCATATGTCACTGTCCCGTTCTGATCTACCACTGTGATAAAATCTGCTAATTTATCAGCCGGAATACGGATCGTAAAATTCGCATACTGATTCCGGTACTGTGTACTGCCGCTCATTTCCGAACTTTCGATATAACCGCCAAGTGCATCTACTTTCTGCGTAACGGTAGTAATAAAATCCTGATATTCGCTGGTTTCCACGTTGATCTGTTCTGTTACGATCAGCTTCTTTTCTGTAACAGATGGATCTTCTGCCTTTATCTCATCTTCGTCTGATCCCGCATCTGCCGCATCATCTGCTGTTTCTTCTCCATATTCATATGACACATCTGCTGTCGCATTGTTTGCAGCAGTTTCTGCCGAATCATAGGATGCCGCTCCACATCCTGATAATAACATTGTACAGATCAGTCCTAATAATGCTATTCTTTTTCCCATATCATACCCTCTTTCTATGCTGATTACCGTTTGCGGTTTTACAAACGTTAATCTGTTATTGTGATATTACAGACTCGTACGCACCTGCTTTGGTTTAAACTGCGCTTTTTCTAATGCTTTCATGATCTGTCTTTTATGTTCTGTTCCAAAACATTCTAACGTAATACGGAGTTCTACTGCTGCACTTCTGTTGATGCTTACAAACTGGTTGTGCTCTAACTTAATGACATTTCCCTGTTCTTTTGCGATCGTATCTGCTACTTTTGTCAGTTCACCCGGCTTATCCGGAAGTAATACGGATACGGTAAAGATACGGTCACGTAAGATCAATCCCTGCTGTACAACGGAAGACATTGTAATGACATCCATATTTCCACCGCTTAAAATAGATACAACTCTCTTATCTTTGACATTTAAGTGTTTTAATGCTGCAACAGTAAGCAGACCGGAATTTTCGACTATCATCTTATGATTTTCTACCATATCTAAGAATGCAACAACCAATTCATCATCTTCCACGGTAATGATCTCATCTAAGTTTTTCTGGATATATGGGAAAACATTACTTCCCGGAGTCTTAACTGCGGTTCCGTCTGCGATCGTATTGACAGTTGGAAGTGTTGTCACTTTTCCGGCTTCAAAAGATGCTTTCATACAGCTTGCACCTGCCGGTTCTACACCGATCACTTTGATCTTCGGATTTAACAGTTTTGCTAAAGTAGATACACCGGTTGCAAGTCCGCCGCCGCCGATCGGTACTAAGATATATTCTACTAACGGCAGTTCTTTAAAAATCTCCATGGCGATCGTTCCCTGTCCGGTTGCTACTGCAAGATCGTCAAATGGATGAATGAATGTATAGCCGTTTTTCTCTGCTAACTCATATGCGTGTGCACATGCTTCATCATACACATCACCATAAAGAACAACTTCTGCACCATAACTCTTTGTACGGTTGACTTTGATGAGCGGTGTCGTTGTCGGCATGACAATGACTGCTTTTGCACCATAGCATTTTGCTGCATAAGCAACGCCCTGCGCATGATTTCCTGCGGAGGCTGTGATCAATCCCTTTGCACGTTCTTCTTCGGATAAAGTGCTGATCTTATAATACGCTCCACGTACTTTATAAGCACCGGTAAACTGCATATTTTCCGGTTTTAAATAAACCTTATTTCCTGTCTGGTTACTCAGATAATCACTGTATACCAGTTTGGTTTCAAGTGTAACCTCTTTTACTTTTTCGCTTGCTTCTTCAAATTTATCTAATGTCAGCATGTCTATTCCTCCTCGTTTCCATCTGTTTTAAATAATGCATTCACAAATTCGTCTGCATCAAATTTCTGTAAATCTTCGATTGTTTCACCGACTCCGATATATTTGACCGGGATATTTAATTCTGACTGGATCGCAACGGCGATACCGCCCTTTGCTGTTCCATCCATCTTCGTTAAAACGATTCCTGTAATATCTGCCACTTCCCCGAACTGCTTTGCCTGTGAAAGTGCATTCTGTCCGGTCGTTGCATCTAAGACTACTAAAGTTTCCCGGTATGCATCCGGAAATTCTCTATCGATGATACGGTTCATCTTTCGTAATTCTTCCATCAGGTTCTTTTTGTTGTGCAATCTGCCTGCGGTATCACAAAGGAGTACATCTGCACCTTTTGACTTTGCAGAAGCTACTGCATCGAATACAACGGATGCCGGATCGGCTCCTTCCTGTCCGCCGATCATCTCTACTCCGGCACGATTCGCCCATTCTGCTAACTGGTCGCCTGCCGCTGCACGAAACGTATCGGCTGCCGCAATCACAACTTTCCTGCCCTGATCTTTTAATTTGCCTGCTAACTTTCCGACGGTTGTTGTCTTTCCGACACCATTTACACCGATCACAAGTACGACAGACTTTTCTTCTTCAAAACGGTATGCTGTATCTTCCACACGCATCTGTTCTTTGATACTGTCGATCAGTAACTGTTTACATGCTGCCGGCTCTTTGATCTTATTTTCTTTTACTTTCGCTTTCAGATTCTCGATGATCTCCTCTGTTGCTTTCACACCGAGATCACCCATGATAAGGATTTCTTCGATCTCCTCATAAAAATCATCATCAATACTCGAAAATCCGCTGAAAATAGAATCTATACCGGATACAATATTATCTCTTGTTTTTGTCAGTCCTGCAACTAACCTTCCAAAAAATCCTTTTTTTTCTTCGCCCATACTGCTCTCCTTTTCCTATTTATCCAGATCATTTTCGATCAAGTCAACTGATACTAAAGTCGATACACCTTTTTCCTGCATCGTGATTCCATATAAACGGTCTGCCGCTGCCATTGTACCCCGCCTATGGGTAATAACGATAAACTGTGTATTTTTCGTCAGCTTGTGCAGATATTTTGCATAACGTCCGACATTTGAATCATCTAATGCTGCTTCGATCTCATCTAACAGACAAAACGGTGATGGTTTTAAGTTCTGTATTGCAAATAACAGTGCGATCGCTGTCAGTGCTTTTTCTCCACCGGATAACAGGATCATATTCTGCAGTTTCTTGCCCGGCGGCTGTGCAATGATACGGATGCCACATTCTAGGATATCTTCATCTTCCACTAATTCCAATGTTCCTTTTCCACCGCCAAAAAGTTCCTTGAATGCCTTGTCAAATTCTGTCTGGATCTGTGCAAATTTCTCTGTAAACTGTTTCCGCATACCGGTATCTAATTCTTCAATGATGCCAACTAAGGTTGCCTCTGCTTCGACGAGATCATCATGCTGTGTCTTTAAAAACTCATACCGCTCTGATATTTCTTTATACTCCTCGATCGCATTGACATTAACATCGCCTAACCGTTTGATCTCGTCTTTGATCTGCGCGATCTGCTGTTTTAACTCACTTAAATTCTCATAGGTCTCATCCCGCAGTTCCATGGCTTTATGCAGAGTTAATTCGTATTCATCCCACATATAATTTGTCTGCCGCTCTTTTGCTTCTTCTAGTTTTTCTTTCTGGCTGTTCAAACGGAAGATTTCTTTGTCTAAGACACCCATGCGGTCAGAGATTTCTTCTCTTTTCCGGAAAAATCCCTTATGCTCTGCTGCCATCTGTTCTTTCTGCTTCGTTTTTTCTTCTAATTCTTTTTCTAAACGTGCATATTCTGTATCTGATGCAAGAATTGTCTGACGGATTTCTTCGATATCCTGTTTTTTCTTTTCTGCATCTTCTTTTGCTGATGCAACTTCTGTGGAAAGTTCCTCTACCTGTGCGTCACACCGTTCTATTTCTGCGGTGACACGCTTACGGTTTTCTTCGGCAAATTCACTCTTTTGTCTGATATTCGCTTCTTCCATCTGCACTTCGGAAAACGTTTTATTGACGCTGCTCTCTAAATAGATCTGCTCGTCTAACTGGCTCTGGTAGGCTTCACTTTCTTCTGCGATCTCTGCTTCTCTCTGCTTTGCCGCTTCAATTTCTGCAAGTGCCTGTTCCTTCTGGAATTTTACTTCTTTGATCTGACGGTCAAGATCTGCACTTTCATTCTGGAGATTCTTAAATACGTTTTCACTTTCTTCTTTCTGTCTGCCTGCACGTTCTGCGTTGATCTTCGCTGTATTTTCTAACAGGTACTGCTGCTGGAGTTTTTCCTTGACAGTTTCCATATCATCATTTAAAAGTGCCTGTGCGGTCAAGATTTCCTCTCGTCTTTCTCTATGACGGATCAATGCCTGTTTCAGATGATCCACTTCGACGGTAAGATTTTCGATCTCCCGATTTCTTCCTAAGAGGTTACTGCTGTTTCTAAACGCTCCACCTGTCATAGAACCGCCCGGACGTAAGGATTCTCCCTCTAACGTAACGATGGAAAGTGAATGATGGTATTTCTTTGCAAGTGCGATCGCATTATCGATCGTATCTGTAACTACCACACGTCCTAACAGATAGCTGATGACTCCACGATATTTTTCTTCATGCTGTACTAAAGTATTGGCAAGCCCGATGACACCTTTTTCTTTTAATGCCTCCGGTGTACGGATACCGCCTTTTCCATCTACAGAAGTCAGTGGCAGAAAAGTTGCCCTTCCTAACCGGTTCTGCTTTAGATATGTAATCATCCGTTTTGCAGTCTGTTCATCTTCCGTGACAATATTCTGAATACTGCCGCCTAACGCCGTTTCGATCGCTGTTTCGTATTTCTTTTCTACTTTAATAAGATCCGATACCACTCCTAAAAGTCCGGGTTCTTTTTCTTTCTGCTCCATGACTTTTCGGATGCTGTTTCCATAGCCGTCATATTTTTCAGCAATATTACGCAAAGACTCTAACCGTGATGCGGCTTTATGATACTTGGTCGTATCTTCGTCTAAATTGCGGTTTACTTCTGCAAGTTTTTCTTTCCATGACTGCTGCTGTGCGGTCAGCTTGTCCTGTTCTTCTTTTAACTGCGTGATCGCATCGACAATCTCATTTAATGCCTGTTTCTGCTCTTCTAACAGTACATCTAAATTCGATTCTTCGCTCTTTCTTTGCAACAATCTCTGGTTTAACTGGGCTTTCCGAATATTGACCTGTTCGATCATCGTATCGAATTTCTGTCCTCTTGCCTGAATGGCAGCCTTGTGATTTAATAATTCTAATAATTCATTCTTGCCATTTTCGATGCCTTCATTACATTCTTTGATATGATCCTGTAATTCACGCAGTTCTTTTTCTGCCTTCTGTCTGCGGAGCGATACTTCTTCTAACAGCTGATCCAAACGTCCCTTTTCTGCTTCAAAGGATTCTTTCTGCCTGATCTTTTCCTGCTTGTCCGCCTCAATCTCTGCCACTCGGCTTCTGAAATGCTCATCTGACATCTCGGCTGCTTTGATCTGTTCATTTAAGACATTGATCTGTCCTTCTAATTTTCCCTTTAAGACCGTTGAATTACTAAGATTTTCCCTTGCAGATGTGATATCCGCATCCATTTTTTCAATGGCTGCCTCCATTTTCTCGTATTCTTCTTTGGTCTTATCATAAGCTGCTGTTGTTTCTTTTAACTGTGCATCTGCGATCTGATAATTCGAAAGGACTTCTTTCATCTGACTGTCGATACGTTCTACTTCTAATAAAAACATATTAACATCATATGTCTTTAATTCTTCTCTTTTCTTTAAATAGATCTTCGCCTTTTCTGACTGACGCTCTAACGGTCCTACCTGACGCTCTAATTCGCTTAAAATATCATTGATACGCACCAGATTCTCCCGTTCGATCTCTAGCTTTTTCTGTGCTGCTACTTTTCTTCGTTTATATTTTACGATTCCTGCTGCTTCGTCAAAGAGTTCCCTGCGTTCTTCCGGTCTGCCGTTTAAGATACGCTCGATCTGTCCCTGTCCGATGATCGAATAGCCTTCTTTACCGATACCGGTATCATAAAATAATTCCTGTACATCCTTAAGACGGCATGGACTTCCATTGATCAGATATTCACTCTCTCCAGAGCGGTATACTCTTCTTGCAACGGTCACTTCTTTAAAATCAATATCTAACATATGATCGGAATTATCTAACGTGATCGCCACATATGCATAACTTAAAGGTTTCCGGTTCTCTGTTCCCGCAAAAATAACATCCTGCATACTAGAGCCTCGAAGCTGTTTTGCCCTCTGCTCTCCTAATACCCAGCGGACAGCATCTGAAACATTGCTCTTTCCACTTCCGTTCGGGCCGACAATACCGGTGATCCCATTGTGGAAATCAAGGACGATTTTATTTGCAAAGGACTTAAATCCATGCACCTCAATACTTTTTAAATACATATCTTCCCCCGGTTTCCTATTGTTTTCCTGCTGCTTTTAATTCATCTGCTTTTAAAATCAGAAGTGCCTGATATGCTGCCTCCTGCTCTGCGGCTTTCTTTGTATGTCCCGTTCCTGTTCCAATGACCTTTTCACCGATACGCACTTCTACAGAAAAACTCTTATCATGGTCAGGACCGCTTTCACCGATCAGTTTGTAATTAAGCGATTCCTCATAATGTCCCTGAACGACTTCCTGCAGGATAGTCTTGCTATCATAAAAGAGCTTTTTATGCTCGATATCCGTCAGAATAAATTTCAGGATAAACTCTTTTGCATTAGTAAAACCACCATCCAGATAAATTGCACCGATCACTGCTTCTAAGGCATCGGATAAAATGGATTTTCTTGTACGTCCTCCGGTCATATCCTCGCCTTTTCCAAGACGGATAAATTCTCCTAACTGTATCTGCGGTGTGCAAGCTGCCAGTGTCGGCTCACATACTAAACTCGCACGCAGTTTTGTAAGATTCCCTTCCGGCAGATCGGGATAATTCGTAAATAAAAACTCACTCGAAATAACTTCTAATACCGCATCCCCTAAAAATTCCAGACGCTCATTATCGGAATGTTTTTTCATATGCTTTTCATTCGCATAAGAACTGTGTGTTAATGCCTGCTGTAAAAGATGTGGATTTTTAAACTCGTATCCGATGAGTGTTTCAAACTCGTTTTGTCTTCTCATATGATCCTCCTGTTTATCCGAATAGAAAAAGCCCATGCAAGGGCTTTATCCATTCTTACTATGCATTTATTAGTTTAACGCATTCTTGATCTGTTCTACTGCATCAGAAACTGTTACGATCTTCTCAGCATCTTCATTCTGGATCTCAATATCAAACTCTTCTTCAATTCCCATAATGATCTGGAAAATATCTAAAGAATCTGCTCCAAGATCATCTACGAATGTTGTATCCATTGTAATCTCGTCTGCATCTACATTAAGTACCTCAGCAATAATCTGTTTTAATTTTTCAAATTCCATAAAATCTTCCTTTCTACTCCTCTCCATCAGCAGAGTCTATAATATTCTTTTTTATTTTTCCATTGATATCCTGCTCTTTGAATGTCACACACTGGATGATCGAATGTTTCACTTCGGCTGCTTTTGAACTTCCATGTGTCTTAACTACAAGGCCATTCAAACCTAACAGGGGTGCTCCCCCATAAGCAGTTGCATCAAATGATTTCATCGTTTCTTTTAATGCCGGTTTGATCAGCAATGCACCGATCTTACTTCTAAGGCTGCTCATCAGTCCTTTTTTTACCATGCTAAGGAATGTTGATCCGACACCTTCATATAATTTTAAGATGACATTTCCCGTAAATGCTTCACAGACAATAACATCTGCTTCTCCATGCGGTATCTCCCTGGCTTCAATGCTTCCTACAAAATTGATATCTTTACATTCTTTTAACTTCGGAAATGTTTCTTTGACAAGAGCATTTCCTTTTTCTTCTTCTGCTCCGATATTTACAATCGCAACCTTTGGATTCTTAATATTCATTACATGTTCCATATAAATAGAACCCATCTTTGCAAACTGTACTAAATGGGATGGTCTTGCATCCACATTTGCACCACAGTCAATTAAAAGTGATACACCTTTTTCTGTCGGGATAAGTGGTGCTAATGGAGGCCGCTCCACACCTTTGATCCTTCCAACGATCACCTGTCCGCCGACTAATATGGCTCCTGAACTTCCGGCTGATACAAATGCATCTGCCTCCTTTTGTTTCACCATATTCATGCCGACTACGATTGATGACTGCTTTTTCTTGCGAATTGCCATTACCGGCGGTTCTGCTGTTTCGATGACCTCCTCTGCATGTACAACAGTGATCTGCTCTGTAGGATATGAATATTTCTTTAATTCTGCTTCTACTGCATCCTGCTGTCCAACAAGAATAACCTGTATGTCTTTTCTTGTATTTACGGCATCTACTGCACCTTTTACGATTTCTTCCGGTGCATTGTCACCACCCATGGCATCTACAGCTACCTTAACACAATCCTGCATTCCATCTTCCTCCTCGTATGCCATTTTCTGCACACCTATTAGCAATATACTATATCTTTTTCTATAAATCAAGACACTTTTCCCTAACAGTTTGACCACTACGTTACTGTTCACACCTAACAGTGTGACCAGCAGCGATTACAGCCCATTTAAAACGCCTCTACGAGGAAGGGACTGTAATCACACAATAATTAACACTATGGCGCATAGCTTGACAGCGCAGTGTCAAGCTTGCGTCTGAACAGTAACACCACTACCGTTACTGTTATGATACCCTAACTCTCCTGCGTCCTCATATATTTACGGAAGATCCTCTCTAAAAGGGGGTTGATCGATACCATAACAGCTGCCGGTACGATCAGAACTGTCGGCAGAACCAGATATAAAAGCCCTGCTGCTAACAGAAGGATCACTGCGATCAAAAGTGTGAACGGCAAATGAGCAATCAAGATCAGAGTAACATTTTTTAAGATTTCTTTTGTCGTATTCTCAAATCGTGCGGTATAAGCAAACAGATAACAGATCCAGACACTAAGGAATACGAAAAATACCAGAAAGAAATAGAATAAATATCCCACCGGCATCTTACTTACAAGCATCTGATAGGTCAGATACAGATCTATGAATAAAAATCCTAAAAGACCTAATGAGATCAGCCACAATATGACCGTCTGTTTCAAATTTGTGCGGAATGCTTTGATAAAGCTCCTGAAAACATATCCTTCTCCATGGATGATCGCTTTATTGACCGTATAATACAGTGCCGTTGCCGCTGTTCCTGCTGTAATGACCGGAATGGAACATACCAGAAACAGAAGGCTTACAAAAATGCAGTCTACCATCTGATTGATAAATTGGAAAAATTTATTGTCATAATTAAAGATACTGCCTAAATTCATGGTGTTATTCTCCTGTGATAAAAGTCAAAAAAGCCATATGATAAGGCTTTTTGCATACTCATCTTATCATACAGCTTTTGGTTTATCAAACTTTTTCTTCTTTTCACAATCTATTGCTGTCGAAGGATAATTACCACTTCTGTTCCTTTTCCTATAACGCTGTTCACCCGCAGATCCACGATAGCCCCAAGCAAAAGAATCACTGCATAAAAGAACTGCACTTGCAAGCTGCATTGCAATCAGAAGTTTTCTCTGATGTTTATCAGAATTTTTTCTGATAAACATACACAATGCTGTAATCAGCAAAAAATAAGGATTAAGCAAACAGGCTCAATCCTTATCTCATATTACGTATTTCCATTAGATGCTACTGTGTAACGTCTTAATGATTCAATAAAGCCTTTATTGAATTAGCAATGTGCTTTTTTTGCATCATTGTCTTATGAAAAGCTCGATTTGTATGGGAAAATTATTCTCAGATTTGTAGTTCTGCAAATGTTTCATCGGTAAACGAAACGAAAAATGATGATGATAGTGTAAACACTAAGATTGATGAAATTGGAAGTGAAGATATATATGAATATAATTTTAGGGACAAACAGATTGATTTCTGCTTGTCCCTATTTTCATATTTCTAGTTATTAGTCCTGCGGAATGATTTCTTTCTTATTGTAAGAACCACAGTTTTTGCAAACTCTATGAGGCATCATTAACTCGCCACATTTGCTGCATTTTACTAATGCCGGAGCAGTCATTTTCCAGTTTGCACGTCTTTTATCTCTTCTTCCTTTGGAAGATTTGTTCTTTGGACAAATTGACACAGGTTACACCTCCTTAAATTGATTAAACACATCTTGGATAGCTGCCATTCTCGGATCAGGTTCTGTTCTGTCACATGAACAAGGCTTGTAGTTCAGATTCGTACCACATTTTCTGCAGATACCTTTACAATCTTCCCTGCACAAAACCTTCATAGGCCAGTTTACCAAGATCTCATCATAGATAAGTCTATCTACATCCAGATTGGACCCAGTCATATAGTCTGTATCCTCTGCATCTTCATCCTCCTCTGCCGACGGATTTCCAAGCGGATATCTCCGGTCGATCACAAGATGGATTTGAACTGACACTTCCTCTAAACACCTGTCACAAGGAATTGCAATCGTTACATCTGTTTCTCCCTGTATAAGCACACGCTTATTATCCTGATTCTCAAGATGCAACACGAATGGTGCTTTTTTTGTGATAGAAAACTCACCTAATTTCGATTTAAAGACTGCAAGGTCTGATAAAACCTGCTGTTCCACGATCTTATTCTCAATCGATAGTATATCTGTAATATCTACTTTCACATGTATCTCCTATTCACACCTAAACAATTATACATACGCTTCTATCATTTGTCAATGATTATTTTACCAAAGCTACCGTTTCACGACAGATTGCCAATTCTTCATTTGTCGGAACCATCCATACAGGGATCTTAGAATCTTTTGTTGTTAATTCTACTTCTACTGCACGAACACTGTTATTAACGTTTTTATCGATCTTAATTCCTAAGTAATCAAAGTAACTGCAGATTTCTTCTCTGACACCGTTGTCATTCTCACCAACACCGGCTGTAAAGCAGATCACATCTACACCATGCATTGCTGTGATGTAAGAACCGATATATTTTGCTGCTCTGTAGCAGAATACGCTTCTTGCGAGTTCTGCACGTTTGTCACCTTTTTCTGCTGCTGTTTCAAGGTCGCGGAAATCACTAGAAATACCGGAAATACCATATGCACCGGATTCTTTGTTCAGTACATTTAAGATACCTTCCATATCTAAGTTCTCTTTTCTTGCAATATATTCTACTGCGGAAGGATCAATGTCACCGGAACGTGTTCCCATTACTAAGCCTTCAAGTGGGGAAAGTCCCATGGATGTATCGATGGATTTACCGTTTTCTACTGCACAGATACTAGCACCGCCGCCTAAGTGGCATACGATGATCTTTAATTCTTCATAAGGTTTTCCTAAAATCTCTGCGATACGTTTGGAAACGTAGCTGTGGCTGGTTCCATGGAAACCGTATTTACGAACCTTGTAATCTTCATAATATTTATATGGGATTCCGTACATATATGCTTTTGCAGGCATTGTCTGATGGAATGCTGTATCAAATACACCTACCATCGGAACATCTTTACCGAGCACTTCCTGGCAGGCATGTACCCCGATCAGGTTTGCAGGATTGTGAAGTGGTGCTAATTCGGAGCATTCTTCTACCGCTTTGATCACTTCTTCGTTGATGATCGTAGAACTTGCAAATTTCTCACCACCGTGTACTAATCTGTGTCCGACAGCTTCGATCTCATCTAAACTCTTTAATACACCGGTCTTTGGATTTACAAGTGCGTCTAATACCATGCGGACTGCCTCAGTATGTGTTGGCATTGGTGCTTCCGTAATCTCTTTTTCTCCCCCTGCCGGCTGGTATACCAATCTTCCGTCGATTCCAATACGCTCACAGATTCCTTTTGCTAATACTTCTTCGCTATCAGAATTGATCACCTGATATTTCAAAGAAGAACTACCACAGTTAATTACTAATACGTTCATGATTCTATCTCCTCTTCTAAGTAATTTTAACCATATTATATATAAGTATAAACCTTTTTGTCTTTGTAAACAATGTTAAAAAGGAATTTTTATGTATAAAATTTGAAACATTTTTCTATTCATGGTAAAATCAGGAAAAAGGAGGCTTACATTATGAAAGTTGTCGGTATCATTGCTGAATATAATCCATTTCACAACGGACATGCCTACCAGATCAGGAAAGCAAAAGAATTATCTTCTGCTGATCTTTGTATCGTTGCCATGAGCGGCAGCTATGTCCAGAGAGGTGTTCCGGCTGTTACTGACAAATACAGCCGTGCATCCATGGCTCTTTGCAATGGTGCAGACATAGTCTTTGAGATTCCTGCCATCTGGGCAACTGCCTCTGCAGAATATTTTGCCTATGCCGGAATCACGCTTTTAGATGCTCTCGGCTGTGTCGATACGGTATGTTTTGGCTGTGAAACAGTCGATCTTCCCCTGCTTCATACAGTTGCAGAAATCCTTGTCAATGAACCGGACGCTTTTTGCACTTCCCTGTCTCATTATTTAAAAAAAGGCTATGCTTTTCCAAAAGCAAGAGAAGCTGCCCTGCTTTCTTATATAAAAGCCTCTGGTATGAGCATGAAAGATTCACCTGACTTGCTGCTTGCTTCACCGAATAATATCCTTGCATTAGAATACCAGAAAGCCCTGTTGCGTCGTCATTCTGATATTACACCTCTGCCGATACAGCGTACTGACGGTGGCTATCATTCGACAGAACTTACAAAAGACTTTTCTTCGGCAAGCGCTATCCGCCACGCCCTGCTGCAAACAGTACCTCTTTCTCTTGATGATAGACAGGCTCTTTTATCTGCTGTTCCAAAGGCAAGTGCAGACCATCTTTTTGCTGATGATACGACACTTTTGTCTGAACAGGATTTTTCTTCTATGCTCTATTATAAACTTTTATCTGAAAGCGAAACAGGTTATACCCAGTATGCAGATGTTTCTACTGATTTTTCAAACAAAATCGCAAATGCCCTGCGTTATTGTACAGATTTTCAGGGTTTCTGTGACCTGTTAAAAAGTAAAGACATTACCCACACGAGGATCAGCCGCCAGCTTCTGCATATTCTTTTAAATATCAGGGAAACTGATTATGAAATCGGGAAAAAATGCGATTACATTCCTTATCTGCGTCTGTTGGGTTTTCGTAAAAGTGCTTCACCGTTGCTTTCTGTAATCCGCAAAAAATCCAGCCTGCCAATCCTTACAAGTCCTGCAAGAGATACGAAAAAACTTTCTCCTGATGCACTTGCCATTTTTCAAAAAGATATATTTTCCAGCAATCTTTATTATGGAATGACTGCACAAAAAAGCGGCTGCCCGCAAAAAAATGAGTACCAGCGTCAAATTCTTACTTTTTTTTAAATTTTTTTAATTTACTATTTCCTTTTTCCGACAATCTGTTATAATACATATCAGTAATAATTATCGTTTTTGCTTAGGAGGTATAAGCTATTATGAAACCTGAAATTTCAAATGACATTCTTTATATTGGTGTAGATGATACTGACATTGATCTGTTTGAAAGCCAGTACCCTGTACCGGATGGTGTATCCTACAACTCTTACGTGATCTTAGACGAAAAAGTAGTTGTCATGGATACTGTAGATGCAAGAGCAACGGATGCATGGCTGGCAAATCTGAAAGCAGCTCTAAATGGCAGAACAATCGATTACCTTGTGATCTCTCATCTTGAACCGGATCATGCAGCAAATATCGGCCGGCTCGCAGAGATGTATCCGGACATGAAACTGATCGGAAACCAGAAAACATTTACGATGCTCCCACAGTTTTTCCATATCGATACTACAGACCGTCAGGTAGTTGTAACAGAAGGTGAAACACTTTCTATCGGAAAACATACTTTACAGTTTTTCATGGCTCCTATGGTTCACTGGCCGGAAGTTATGGTCACTTATGAACAGTCGGAAAAGATTCTGTTCTCTGCTGACGGATTCGGTAAATTCGGTGCACTTGCAAATGATGATATTACCGACTGGGCTTGCGAGGCACGCCGTTATTACTTCAATATCGTAGGTAAATACGGCACTTCCGTTCAGGCACTCTTAAAGAAAGCTGCTACACTTGACATTGCAACGATCTGTCCGTTACATGGTCCTGTATTAAAAGAAAATCTTGGCTATTATATCAACCTGTATGATACATGGAGCAGCTACCGTGCAGAAAAATCCGGCATTGTCGTTGCCTATGCATCTATTCATGGAAATACGGCTGCTGCTGCAAAGAAATTAGCTGAAATGATCGAGCAGACCGGAACAAAAGTAGAATTATGTGATGTGACAAGAACAATGGTTTCCGAACTGATCGAATCTGCCTTTGAATATGACCGCATGATCTTAGCTGCTGCTACTTATGATGGCGGTATCTTCTCCCCGATGGAAGATTTCCTGCATCATTTACAGGCAAAAGGATTTAAAAACCGTACGATCGGTCTTATGGAAAATGGTTCATGGGCTCCGGTTGCCGCAAAGAAAATGCGTGAGATTTTAGATACCATGCAGAATATCACAGTTGCAGAACCGGTGATTACGATCAAATCTACGATGAATGATGCTGTGATCGCACAGATGGAAGCTTTGATCAGTGAAATGACAAGATAATTATTTTTCTTGAGTAACATTCAGAACCCCTTAGAATCCAAAAAACTGTTGCTAGCATATAAGCAGCAGTTTTTTGGATTCTAAGGGGTTCTGAATAATTATTTACTCGATATATTTTCTGATTAGTGATGGAATAAACGGATGCCTGTAAAACTCATAACCATTCCATACTTGTTACAGGTATCGATCACATGGTCATCACGGATAGAACCACCCGGCTGTGCCACATACTGTACACCGCTCTTATGGGCTCTTTCAATATTATCTCCAAATGGGAAGAACGCATCTGAACCAAGCGTCACGCCTGTCATCTGATCTAACCATGCACGTTTTTCTTCTCTGGTAAATACTTCCGGTTTTACTTTAAAAATATTTTCCCATGCGCCATCTGCTAATACGTCCATATAATCTTCACCGATGTAAAGATCGATCGCATTATCACGGTCTGCACGTCTGATACCATCTACGAACTGCAGTCCTAATACCTGTGGTGACTGACGTAAAAACCAGTTATCTGCTTTCTGTCCTGCTAAACGTGTACAATGGATACGGCTCTGCTGTCCTGCACCGATACCGATTGCCTGTCCGTCTTTTACATAACAAACAGAATTTGACTGTGTATATTTTAATGTGATCATGGAAATTGCAAGATCGATCTTTGCCTGTTTTGTGAGTTCTTTATTCTCTGTTACAATGTTATTAAAGAATTCATCATCGATCTTTAATTCGTTTCTGCCCTGTTCAAATGTAATGCCAAATACCTGTTTTCTCTCGATTGGTTCCGGTACATAATCCGGATCGATCTCGATCACATTATAATTGCCATTTTTCTTAGCTTTTAAGATCTCTAATGCTTCCGGTTCATATCCCGGTGCGATCACGCCGTCGGATACTTCTCTTTTGATGATCAGTGCGGTTGCTTTATCACAGACATCAGAAAGTGAGATAAAATCTCCAAATGAAGACATACGGTCTGCACCTCTTGCTCTTGCATAAGCATTTGCAAGCGGAGTAAATTCGATATCCATATCATCTACCCAGTAGATCTTCTTTTCAACATCAGATAATGGAAGTCCGACTGCAGCACCTGCCGGTGATACATGTTTAAAAGAAGTTGCTGCCGGAAGTCCGGTTGCTGCTTTTAATTCCCGTACTAACTGCCAGCCGTTAAAAGCATCTAAAAAATTGATATATCCCGGTCTGCCGCTTAATACTTTGATCGGCAGTTCTCCATTTTCCACATAGATACGGGATGGTTTCTGATTCGGGTTACAGCCATATTTTAATTCTAACTCTTTCATCTTTGCTCTCCTATTTATTCTTATTGATGATCCTTGATTCGTATTTTCCTGTTGCAATATCAATGTAACGGACAAATAAAGAAACTTTGTTATCTTCGTTTAAGTTATCCCATACCATATTGGTAAAGGTGTCAATGTCACCGGAGATCTTCACCCATTCCGGTTCTCCTTCAAAACTTGGAAGCGGGTTGCCATCGCTCATATATGTATGAATGAAACGTCCTTCTCCTGCCTGTGGATTTTCATATGCAAAAGTATAACGGTTACAGGATGCCGGATTTCCGTTGTTGCTCTTTAAAATTGACATTGCATAGCTGTATTTTCCGTTGTCAAGATGCATGATACCGGAAATCCTCGGTGTATAGTTTGGTTCATCCGGTTCAAATTCCCTTGTACGGAGAGATTGTTCAAATGTCTGCTGTTTATCCATCAATTCATAAATGGTGTCTGTCTGGTCACCGTTTGTAACGATTGTTTTGTTGCCTAATACACGAACCGGTGCATAAATGATCAGACTTGGATCACTTAATTTTGCCGGATCAAATGCCTGTGTACGGATACCTTCTCCATCCTCTACAAATACACGATTACGGCTGTTTTCGCTTCGCCCCATGATAAAATATGCTGTAACTGCATATTTTCCATCTTCACTCTTACCGATCACGATTCCACGTCCCGGATATGCATTTTTACTAAGCTGTGCTGCTAATGACATCATTTCCATGAATTTTCCTCCTGTGATTAAGTATATTAGTTTACAAAAAAAGCCAACCCGGCTAGGCATATCGCCCAGACGGTCGGCATTGTGTCAGTTATACTTCATGTGGTAATCTCCACTTTCCGTCAGTCATATAACTATTTTCATTTAAACATGATTCTTACTACTTGTCAAGAAGTGAATCTAAGAAATCATCTGTTACTGTTCAGACGCAAGCTTGACACCGCGCTGTCAAGTTATGCGCCATAGTGTTAATTATCGTGTGATTACAGCCCTGCCTCGTAGAGGCATTTTAAATGGGCTGTAATCGTTGCTGGTCACACTGTTAGGTGTGAACAGTAACAATCATCTGTTACTGTTCCCCATAATTTTATACCAGACGCACTCTTTCCCACTTTTTGCTACAGAATCGCCACACGAACAAAGTTGTCCTAAAAATCCAGTCAATGATCATTGCGATCCATACGCCAACAGCTCCCATGCCAAAATGTGCTCCTAAGACAAAACTTGTTGCCACACGGAATGCAAACATGGAAAAGATTGAAATTCCCATGGTAAATTTGACATCATTTCCCGCACGAAGCGCATTTGGCAGTACAAATGCCGGTGTCCATAAAAAGATAGCCATTCCATCGTGGATGAAGATCAAGATTTTTGCTAATTTCATGGTTGCCTCGGACAAAGCATAGATCTGTAACGTCCATGGCAACGTCAACAGGATAAGTCCATCCCAGATGGCAAATGCCACAAAGGATATCTTCATGATCTTTTTCACATAATACTCTGCCTGTTTATAATCTCCGGCACCGACACACTGACCTACGACAGTAATCATTGCAAGCTGCATGGCATTTCCCGGAATACAGCCGATGCCGTCAAAATTATTTGCTACCGCATTCGCTGCGATCTGTGTTGTACCAAATCCAGCGATCACCGCAACGACGATAATTCGTCCCAACTGGAAAATACCATTTTCTATACCACTTGGAATCCCGATATAGAGAATCTTTTTCACCGTATCCATATGCAGAAATGGCCGTTCCCATTTCGTATAATGTACATCTAAATTCTGATTTCTAAGCAGAAGATTGATCACAACTGCCGCAACTGCTCTTGCGATCAATGAACCTAATGCTGCTCCAGCCGCACCCATCTGAAAACCAAAGATGAATACGCTGTTAAATACGATATTAACAAGATTCATTATAAGAGAAACCTGCAATGTGATCTTGGAATTTCCCATCGAACGGAATAATGCTCCACCTGCGTTATACAATGCTAAAAATGGATAAGACAGACCGGAAATCAAAAAGTATATTACTGCGTTTTCCATAACCTCCGGTTCGATCGCCCCAAAGACGAGTGAGAGGATTGCCCGATCCCCTGCAAGTACGAGTAACATGATCAGTACTCCTGCTGCAAGCACGACAATACTAAGCTGGTTCGCTGTCTTACAGGCACTTTTTTTATCCCGATGTCCGATATACTGGGAAGAAATCACTGCTCCTCCGGTTGCTAATGCCGATAATACTGCAAAGATCAGCTGGTTGATCATATCAACAAGTGATACACCCGATACAGCCGCCTCCCCTACGGAAGATACCATAACCGTATCGCACATTCCAACTAACATGACTAACATCTGTTCAAATATCAGCGGGATCATCAGTTTTTTTAGATCTTTGTTTGAAAATAGCATTTCTATGCCTCATGTATCTTTCTTTTGTAATAAAAATGCCAACCTGACCAGGCATATTGCCCAGACGGTCGGCATTGTATCAGTTATAGTTCATATAATAATCGTTACTTTCCGTCAGTCATATGACGGATTCAATTTAAGCACGGTTTTATAAAAAAGTCAATATTTGTATGAATGGTGCGCGTGAACTGTTATTTCAGTTCTTCATACAACTCATTGATATCATCATAAATATTTTTCTCTGTTTTATACTCTCCAGCTCCCATATTGATCTGATCAACTGCAATCCCCATATCATCCTGTTCCCCATTTTTATAATATAGATCTACGATAATCCATCCCCCTGCTCTATCCGGAGATTTTCTTTTATGTATACGTGTAGATTGCAGTATATCCACAAATCTTTGTATATCTTCCTGATCCGTAAACACTACAGATTCACCATGATTCCATATTTCAATTTTTTCAAAATCTGATGCCTTCATCTCCTGCAAGATTTGAACATTTCTGGTAGTGCTCCATGCATAAATGAGAATACCGACAATGACTATGATCATAGTACCGATAAGTTTTTTTCGCATAAACGTCACCTTTTATTTTAAAACTTTGAAACTGATTTTGCCAATGTATTTCATCGGTTTTCCTTTATAGTATAATGGCTGCTATATGATTTTACAACTAATTTTTCTTTGTGACACTTGCAGTCACCGATTCGGCAACATTATTTTTGTTATATACGTTACCGGTAAATTTCAATCTGTACTTATGTCCTACGGTTACTTTTTTTGATTTGCTACTGCTGTATAAAGAGCCAGTTTTAGAAATAGTCCATTTTTTTATGGATTTCCCATCTGTTACATCATACAATTCTAATGTTCCTGATATACTGGATGTACCACTTTTGCCCGTGACGGAAACTGTGCATTTTGCTGTATTATTGTTATAACTTAATCTTACCATACAACTAGATGCATTCACATAATAAAGCGATACTTCTGATGCATGAACAGCTGTACTTTCAACTCCAACCAGCACAGTAAATACCAACATTAACCCCATGATTATTTTTATATTAAACTTCATATTTTTTCCTTTCACACTAGAAACACATTCACTTCATATATTATGAAAGACTACAAACTTTTTGATTATTCTATTTTTTCTCCACAATATGGACAGTAATCTGTTGAAATAGATAAGCCCCATGGATAAGTACGATGACACCAAGGACAACGATATTTACAAAACAAATAAATTCCTCCTGCTATTAACAATATCCCTCCTATAATAATTAAAATTACCTGCAACGGCATCCCCAGTTCTCCTGCAACGCCCATTCCAATACATAAAATTCCTCCATATAAAAATATATATAAAATTATCTGCTTTTTAAATAAATTCATATTATCACCATCCATATCCCATATGACCTGCTGATTCAGGATTTTTTAATGATCAAGTTTCTGTTTCATTCATTACCATATGTTTTTAAATCAACCTTCATCCTGTGCTAATCAACCACTTTTGAATCCTATGAATTTCACCTCAGACATCGCATTTTCTCCCTTCTTTTGTATTAAAAACATCCTTTTCATATGTTTCTATATAAGAAACGCACAAGAATCCAAAAAGTCTACCAATTTTTTCAAAAAAATTTTTGTAAATAAAAAAGATTGAAGATAAGCCTTAAAATCAGTTCATCTTCAACCTTTTACATAATTTATTCTTCTACAATCTGTATATTTTTCTGTACTTTTAATAACTCCTCTTCACTAAGGATTCCTATAATACAATAATCTATTGTTTTATCTTGATTGACCCACATGATGGAACTTTCTTCTCCATCCCATGCTCTAAGATAATGTATTGTTTCTCCATTACTTCCTTCTAAGATCATGTAATCCTTTTGCTCATTATCCAGATTTGTTTCACTGCTTGTTACTCCATATAGGAAAGTAATTCTGTTTTCACTATTATCTATATAGGAAACGATACCACCATCCTCATAATATTCATCTGCATCTAATTCATATCCTTCCGGAACATACCCCAATGTATATCGTGGAACAATGTCAATATCTTTTCCATCATAAAAGTTATAGGAAACATGATCTGTAAACCATCGGATCACTCTGTTTGCAGCCTCTGCCACATATTGAGGATTTGCAACGCTAAATAGAATAATCCCGACTACAGCAGCTGCCGTTATACCATGTCTTATTCGACGAAATCTCACTTTTTTCTCTTGCTTTCCCAGCAATCGATCCATCTTCTGATAAAAGATTTCAGATAGCCGGTATTTTTCTTCTAAAACTTCTTTCGGAGGAATCTGTGCCATTTGGTACTCATGCATCTGCACTAAAAAATCCCGCATTTCTGTATCTTCGCTATTGCATGTCTTCTTCATGTATAACCTTCCTTAGCATCTGCTTTCCCCGATAGATCCGCATAACCACTGTCTTTCTTGACACACCCTGTATGTAGGCAATTTCTGCATTACTCAGTTCATATACAAACTTTAACACTAATGTTTCCCTGAAAACTTCGGAAATCTGCTCTAATGCTTTTTTGATCATTCCTTTTGTTTCTTCACTTAGCAGTATATTTTCTGGATTGACCAGTTTATCATCCTGATACAGTTTCAGATCTTCAATCTCTTCCTCTGTGTAATGTCTGCTTCTGCGAATACTATCGATAGCTTTGTTCTTCACTATAGAAACGCAGAAGTTATCCATTTTTCTACCGGAAATATGAGAATATTTTTGAAATTTTTCTGCTAATGACAAAAAAGCCTCATGCACAGCATTTTCTGCTTCTGATTTATCATGTAAAATTCCCAGTGCTACATGATACATTTTCAAATAATTATTTTCATAAATCTCTTTGAAATACTTCTTATCCTCTTCTGTTTCCAATAAAGATAAATATATCATTACATACTCCCCTTAACATCTATACCAACTATACATTTTTACACTTTCTGCTGCCAGAAAAAGAGGGTAAACCGCCGAAACAGTTTACCCTTCCCTATTCATTTTACGCTGCCTTTTCTTTTAATTCTTAAAACTATGGATCGGTGCCGGAATTCTTCCTTTGCGGTTGATAAAATCATCACAGGAGAACTGATTGACCGGCATGATCGGTGCATATCCAAACAATCCACCAAATTCAACGGTATCTCCAACTCCCTTGCCGATAACCGGAATCAGACGGGCTGCCGTTGTTTTCTGGTTGACCATACCAAGTGCCATCTCATCTGCGATCATTCCTGAAATCGTGGTTGCTTTCGTGTCGCCCGGAATGGCGATCATATCTAAACCTACAGAACATACACAGGTCATGGCTTCTAATTTTTCCAAGGTGATCGCACCTGCCTGTACGGAATCGATCATTCCCTGATCTTCACTGACCGGAATAAATGCTCCGCTTAATCCGCCTACATAAGAAGATGCCATAACACCGCCTTTTTTGACCTGATCATTTAACATGGCAAGTGCCGCTGTTGTTCCCGGTGCTCCGGCGTATTCTAAACCGATCTCACAGAGGATATCTGCCACACTGTCACCGATCGCCGGTGTCGGTGCTAAGGAAAGATCGATGATACCAAACGGGATATTTAACATTCTTGATGCTTCCTGTGCAACCAACTGTCCTACACGAGTCACTTTAAATGCGGTCTTTTTAATGGTTTCGCATAATACTTCAAAACTCTCACCACGAACTTTTTCCAAGGCTGTTTTTACAACACCCGGTCCGCTGACACCGACATTGATAACGGCATCTGCTTCCGTGACTCCATGGAAAGCACCTGCCATAAATGGGTTATCATCCGGTGCATTACAAAAGACAACTAATTTCATACAGTCTACGGAATCTCTGTCCTTTGACTGTTCTGCTACTTCTAACAAAATCTCGCCCATCAGCCGGACTGCATCCATATTGATACCTGTTTTTGTAGAAGCTAAATTTACGGAACTGCACACACGCTCTGTCCGGCAGAGTGCCATCGGAATGGAACGGATCAGAAGTTCATCTGCTTTTGTCATTCCCTTTGATACTAATGCGGAATAACCGCCGATCAGGTTCACCCCTACTTTTTTTGCTGCTGCATCTAAAGTATCTGCAATCGTTGCAAAATCTTCCGGTGTCTTACAGGCTGCTCCACCTATCAATGCGATCGGTGTTACGGAAATACGTTTATTTACAATCGGAATAGCGAATTCATTTTCGATTTTCTCTCCAACAGCTACTAAATCTTTTGCAACTGTTGTAATCTTTTCATAGATATTTTTATTGAGTTTATCAAGGTCTGAATCAATACAGTCTAACAGACTGATACCGAGTGTGATCGTACGGACATCTAGGTTCTCCTGTTCGATCATTTCATTGGTTTCTTTTACTTCCCATATGTTTATCATGTCTTACCCTCCATTAAATACGATGCATTTTCTGGAAGATTTCTTCCCGCTGACACTTGATATTTACGCCGATCTCTTCGCCTAACTTCTCTAATTCCTTAGAGCAGTCACCAAACGGTTTTGCTGCTGCATTCATATCTACGATCATCATCATGTTAAAATATCCCTGCACGATCGTCTGTGAAATGTCTAATACGTTGATCTTATTGTCTGCAAGATATGTACATACCTTTGCAATAATGCCTACTGTATCTTTTCCAACTACAGTAATGATTGTCTTGTCTGTTGATTTTTCCATGGTTATTCTCCTCTTTTATTGTTTTAGACTGCTATAAGCTCTGATACCTGATCCCGCTTTGCTACATGGATTGGAAAATCATTCCCGGTATAGGGGCAATCTCCCATTGTAACTTCTAAACGTACGGTTTCATAGGCAAGCTCTGCATAATTATTCTCTTTGCTCAGATGTCCGAGTACGACTGTATTAAAATTGTCATGTAATACACTTCCTAACAGTTGTCCCGAAAGTTCATTTGATAAATGCCCTCTGTCACCTAAGATCCTCTGTTTTAAGGGATATGGATATGGACCCATCTGAAGCATATTGACATCATGGTTCGCTTCTAATAATAATACATGAATATCACGTAATTTGTCTATCATATATTGATCGTATGTACCAAGATCTGTTACCACACCTGCTGTCCTGCCATCACATCTTACGAGATAAGCTACCGGATCTGCTGCGTCGTGTGAGATCTGTATCGGTTCAATCTCTAATTCTCCGATCATAAATTTATGATCCGGTTCAATGATATGAAATAAGGATTCATCTATTTTTCCTACAGATTTTGTCTGTAGGATTGCCTGCATCGTTCCTGCAGTCGTATAGATCGGCAGTCCATATCTTCTGGCGATCACGCCAAGACCACTGATATGGTCGATATGTTCATGTGTGACCAATACACCTTTCATCTCTGAAGTTTTATGTCCAAGACTATTTAGTCCCTGTTCAATTCTTTTTCCGCTGATGCCTGCATCAATGATCAGATGGGAGTCATGTGCTCCTACCATGATACAATTTCCGCTGCTTCCGCTTGCAATACTGCATAATTCCATTTTTTTAATTCTCTTCCCAATAGATTTCAATGACATCGCCATTGTTTAATTTCTGCATATATGCTGCATCGGTTCCATTGACTCTGGTGACGATGGAACGTCCTTTTGATACTGTAAGATCAAAATCGATCACATTGAAGATATCGACAAAAATATATTCTGCCTTTCCGGTTAAGATAACTCTCTCACCGTTGACGATCACCCAGATACCGGCATTTTCTGCTGTATCTGCTTTCGTATCTTCCGCAGTCTGCTCCTGTGGTTTTTCTATTGCATCCTGTGCTGTTTTGGGATCAGTCTGCCCTTCTGCAATTTTATCATTTTCCTGTGATGCATCTGTCTGCCGGATGCTGCCATCTGCCTGCAAACTATTTTCTGTCCCTGTGACCGCCTGCTCATTTGGCATATCTTCTTCCTGCAGGCTGCTTTCTTCTACGGCTGTATCTTCTGTTTCTGTTAATCCATCTGTTTCTCTGGCATCAGCAACCCATTCTACCGTAAAATTCTCATATACCAAGGTATTGAAATCTGCCGGACGGTTATTCACAAGAATCTCATGGTCAGCGTCGATCTCCACATCCATAAATTCTGCCAACTGTCCTATTGTATAAAAGTTTCTCGTTTCTACGGCATCGCCTTCTTTGATCTCATAAGAAGACATTTCGATACTTCCATTGACCTCTACAAATTTCGGACAGTGGATATTCTTGCCATTGACGATAAAATTCACAGTTTCCTGCGTATAATCTGTAATATCTGCTATGGTTACTTTTGCCGCCTCGCCTGCGGTAGACGGTTCTACAGTAATATAGCTGTTTGCGATCAATGGTGCATTGATATTAGTGATCTTATCGTTGACTTTTACGATCGCCGATTCTCCTGCTTCTCCTCTTGCGATACGCGGACTTCCATTTACTGTGAAATTGATCTCTTTTCCACGTTTTGGGAACAGGTATTCATTCGGAAAACCTGCCTGCATAGCAGCATCTACGATCGTCAATTTATTATTGTCATACAGTTTTATCCGTTCGCCGTTAAAATGTACCATGATAAAACTGTTTTTCTGGTCAAAATAATTTAAACAGATACCGATCGGTGTCACAAGCAGCGGATCTTTCTTGATCTCCGGCTGTTCAAAGGTAACTTCCTGCAACACTTCTTCTCCACGCAGTGCAACTCTTTCATATGGAAGTTCTAGTTTCTCTGCTAACATCGTTTCAAAACCATGGATCTTTCCACCACCGCCGACAATAAAGGTTGCACTGACGGTCTGATCTCCGTTTAATTCTTTGATCTTATCTGCAACATCTGTCGTAATACGGTCTACGATATTTTCTGTTAATTCCCATACTTCTTCTGCCTTAATCGTATGCTTTAACATCATAATATCTGTATATTCAATTTCTTCTTCCACAGTAGATGCCAGCTTGATATGCTCTGCCATCTGGAAATCAACTAAATATTTCTGCACGATCAGTTCTGTGATCTCATCACCTGCTAACGGTATCATGCCATATGCGATGATACTGCCGTCTTTTGTGACAGAAATATCGGACGTTCCGGCTCCCACATCTACCAATGCGATATTTAACATACGATAATTTTCAGGAATCGCAATATCGATTGCTGCAATAGGCTCCAATGTCAGGTTTGCAACGGTCAGTCCTGCAATGCCAACGGCTGCATATAAACCATCCACAACATCTTCCGGTAAAAATGTGACAATGATATCTTCGGATATCTTCTCTGCTTTATGCCCGATCAGATTTGAGAAGATCTCTCCGTTTAAATAATATTTTACGACAGAATATCCGACACAATAAAATTTATAATTCGTATCATTCTTCTCTTGTAAGATCGCCTGTGCTTTTTCAATGCCAAGCAGATCGAGTGTATGTACATCTTCTGCCAGTACAACACTTTCTGTTTCAAACTCATATTCGATATTTGTCGTAACGGTCTTTAATACTCGTCCAGCAGCTGCAATACATACAGAAGTCAGCTTCTTGCCGATCTGTTCTTCTAATGCTTCTTTTACCAGCCGGATCGTATTTCCAACTCTGCCGATATCGTGAATCTGTCCATCTAACATTGCACGCGTTTCATGCTCTGTAGAATATTGTGCAAGCACTACAAATTCTTTTCCGATCCGGTATCCAACGGTTCCTACGACATTTCGCGTACCGATATCCAGACCGAATACTAATTCTTCTCCTGTTTGCATCTTCTCCATTCCTTTTTCTCCCATGGGCGTTTTTGAAGTCTTTTTTTCTCCGGTTTCTTCTGAAAATATCTCATCTAACTGATGAAATGTATCTTCCCTTGTGCCATTATTATCAATCATCACCTTACAGTATTCCCGGTATGTTTCCTCTGAAAGCTGGCTGTGAAAAATAGCATCAATCTTTTCATCAGAATATCCCCGGCTTGCCTTTAAGCGTTCTCTGCGGTTCTTTCTTGTTGTATAAATATACCACAGTTCATCACATATTTTATCATATCCTTCTTCAATTAAAAGAGCCGCTTCTAAAATAAAATAAGAAATTTTACCTTCCTTACGTTTTTGTTCTGCAAGCCGCAGAACTTCACGCTTGACAGCCGGATGTACAATGGCATTCATCTGCTCTCTTTTTTCCTCATCTGAAAAGATCACTTCTGCCATCTTTCCTTTATCTAAGCTGCCATCTTCTGCAAAAATATCTTCTCCATCAAACACCTCTGTGATTTCCGCAAAACAGTCCATTCCCGGCTGCATCAGTGTATGGGCTAATTCATCGGCTAAAACCACTTCTGCTGGATAGTTTTTCTCTATATAGTGCAGGATCTCAGATTTTCCGGCTCCTACACCCCCTGTAATTCCAATAAATCTCATTCTGCCACCTATTTTGCTTCGTACCAGTTATTACCGGTATGCATATCGATCTCAAGTGTTACAGACATTTGTGCTGCTCCCTGCATTTCTTCGGTTAATATCTGTTCCACCTGTGTTAATTCCTCTTTGTGTGTTTCGATCAGTAATTCATCATGTACCTGTAAGATCAGTTTCGACTGTAGTCCTTCTTCTGCCAGGCGGTCATGGACACGTATCATTGCGATCTTAATGATATCGGCTGCCGTTCCCTGGATCGGTGCGTTCATAGCAACACGCTCCCCGAAAGATCTCTGCATAAAATTGCTGGATGTAAGTTCCGGCACCGGTCTTCGTCTGCCAAACATCGTAAGGGAATATCCTTTTTCCTTTGCTTCGCTGACTAAGCCGTCCAGAAATGACTTGATCTTTGGATACGTTTCAAAATAGCGTTTGATATATTCTGCCGCTTCTTTTTTACTGATGCTTAGATCCTGACTTAACCCGAAGGAACTGATCCCATAGACAATACCAAAGTTGACTGCCTTCGCATTCCGCCTTTGCAGGTCGGTCACTTCATCAAATGGAATATGGAACACCTGTGAAGCTGTCGTTCTGTGGATATCCCTTGCCTCTTTGTACGCTTCGATCAACTGCTCATCGCCTGACATATGGGCAAGTACACGAAGCTCGATCTGCGAATAATCTGCATCTGCAAACACACAGTCTTCTGCCGGAAGAAATACTTTTCGTATCAGTCTTCCTAATTCCATACGGATCGGGATATTCTGCAGATTCGGTTCTGTACTGCTGATCCTGCCGGTCGCTGTGATCGTCTGATGGAAGGTGCTGTGAATCCTGCCATCAGCATCAATATCATTCGAAAGTCCATCGGCATAAGTTGATTTTAACTTTGTAAGCTGACGGTATTCTAGAATTTCTGCAACGATCGGATATTCCGGTGCTAACTTATCTAATACATCTGCGGCTGTGGAATAACCTGTCTTTGTTTTCTTGCCGTTAGGCATTTTTAATTTTTCAAAAAGGATCACTCCTAGCTGCTTTGGTGAATTGATATTAAATTCCTCACCTGCTTTATCATAGATGCTTTGTTCAAGTTCTGCAATCCGGCTCGTTAGATTCTCTCCATAAGCAGCTAACGCATCTTTATCAGCTATGATTCCTTCCCGTTCCATGTCAGAAAGCACATAGACAAGTGGAAGTTCGATTTCCTCATACAATGGATACATTCCGGTTTCTTTTAACTGCTCTGTTAAAATATCCTTTGATTTCCATGCCGTATAAGCCATATAGCAGATACATTTTAAAGCCGCCTCCGGTCTTTCTTCCATTGCCGATACAAGACTCATTTTATCTAAAAGATCTGTCTGTGACGGGATCATCAGGTTTAAATAATTTTTTGCAATATCCTCATATGGATACGTGCCTTGCAGGGGATTTAACAGATATGCCGCTATCCCACAGTCATGTAAATGTTTTCGTAATTCTTTATCTGTTGTATTCAGTTCTAAGAGTTTTACTGCTTCTTTTAAATCCAGAAAAACAGTTTCTTTCGCTGTCGATGCGATCATCTTTGCATGATCTTTGAGATAATCTTCACTCATCAGTCCGCCAACCGGAATATAGGCTGTCTTTGCTTCTCCATAACACAGTGCAACTCCGTCAAAATGACCTTTTTCTACTGCAAAAGCCATTCCGATACAAGGGTGTTCCTTTGCCTCTGCAAATGCTGCTTCTGCTAAAACAAAATCTTCTATTTTACAAAAATGTGTACTGATATCATTCTGTGGAACATCGATCTCAAACCGTTTGAGCATATTTTTAAATTCTAACTGTTTACATAATACATAAGCTTCTTCGGTATAAAAATTGCCCAGTTTTGCTTCTTCAAATTCATATGTGACCGGAGCATTGATGTCAATCGTCGCTAAGGTTTTTGACATTTCTGCCATATCATAATGTGCTTCTAAATTTTCTTTTGCCCGCTTTGGCTTGATCTCCTCTAAATGTGCATGTGCATTTTCGATACTGCCATATGATACGATCAGATTCGTCGCTGTCTTTTCCCCGATTCCCGGTACACCCGGAATATTATCTGCTGTATCTCCCATTAACGCTTTGACATCAATGAACTGTACCGGCGTCACCTGATAACGTTCTAATACATCTTTTGCATAATAATCTTCGATCTCTGTACCGTTCCGCTTTGTTTTTGGAATCCTGATCTTGATATGATCTGAAGCAAGCTGCAACAGATCTCTGTCACCGGATACGACCGATACTTCAAAACCTTCACGCTCTGCCCTCTTTGAGATCGTTCCTAACAGATCATCTGCCTCATAGCCTTCTTTTTCAATGGTCTTGATTCCCATGGCAGATAACATTTCTTTCATCAGAGGTACCTGCTGCCGCAATTCCTCTGCCATCGGTTTTCGCGTTCCTTTATATTCCGCATACATCTTATGGCGGAATGTCGGTGCATGTACATCAAATGCTACTGTCAGATATTCCGGCTGTTCTTCATCTAATATCTTAAACAGGATATTTAAAAATCCATAAACTGCATTCGTATGGACTCCCTGTGCATTCGTCAGATCAGGTATGCCAAAAAATGCCCGGTTCAAAATACTATGTCCATCGATCAATACTATTTTTTTACTCATATAGCCCTCGTATATTCTTTTAACCAGCGATTTTCATCCTCGGTCATATATGGTGATAAGGTATCATATACCTTTTTGTGATACTGATTCAAAAGTTCTATTTCTTTTCTGCTCATTTCATCTGCGTCAATGGCATCAAGATCGATCGGTGCATATGTGATTGTTTCAAAACACATAAACTGACCGTATTCATTTTTACCTGCCTGTCTGCACAAAAGTTCATTTTCCGTACGGATTCCATAAGCACCTTCTAAATAAACACCTGGTTCGTCCGTTGTGATCATGCCTGCTTCTAAAACTGCATTGTCATCATTGCCACGCTGTTTCCAGCGGAATGCATTCGGTCCTTCGTGTACATTTAAAATATGTCCGACTCCATGACCGGTACCGCATTTATAATCAAGTTCCATGCTCCACAACGGCTCTCTTGCTAAAATATCCAGATTGATGCCTTTGCAGCCATAGAGAAATTTTGCATCTGCAAGATTTAAGTTAGCCCGGCAGACTGCTGTAAAATGACGTTTCATTTCTGCACTGATGGGACCTAATGCCATAGTCCGCGTAATATCTGTCGTTCCTTCTAAGTAATGTCCGCCCGAATCCACTAATAAAAATCCTTCCGGTTTTATTGTGGCATTACTCTGTGGCGTTGCTGCATAGTGCATCATTGCACCATTTGCCCCATACGCACAGATCGTATCAAAACTCAATTCAATAAAATGTTCCTGCTCCCGTCTTCTTTCTTCTAAATAATCAGAAGCAGAAATCTCTGTGATCGTTTCTTTTCCGATATGTGTTTTCAGCCAGTACATAAACTTTGTAAAAGCCACACCGTCTTTGATATGTGCAGCGATCGTATTTTTGATCTCAACCGGATTTTTGACTGCCTTTAACATTTCTGTCGGATTCTGCTTACAAAGCAGTTTTGCATCTTCCGGCAAGGCATGTACGATCTTATAATTGACGATCTCTTTATCTAACCATATGGTCTGATCGTGCAGAGTTTTGACATATTCATATACAGATGCATATGGTCTTGTCGTAATCTGATGATCTAAGAGATATTTTTTCTGGTCTTCTGTTAAAATATCTTCCTGCAAAAACCAGATACAAGTCTGCTCTGTGAGTAAAAGATAAGAAAGCACTACCGGTACATATGCAATGTCATTGCCACGTACGTTTAAAAGCCATGCAATATCATACAAAGACGAGAGAATGTGGCTGTCTGCATGTTCTGCTTTCATCTGTTCTCTTACTTTTTCTAATTTTGCATCGATACTTTCACCTGCATATTTTTCTTCTAATAAAAATACCGGCTCCTTGGAAAGCGGTGGTCTGTCCGTCCAGATCAGATCTACTAAATCTTCTTCTGCTTTTAATGCACCATGCCTTTCTTCTGCGATCTTTCGATATTCTTCTCCGGTCTTTGCACAAAGTACCCGTCCATCGCAGCCGATACATCCATTCTCTTTTAATTTATCCCTGATAAATTCTGTGACCGTGCAGACACCTTCTTCGCCCATACGGTACAGTGTCACGCCACTTCCTTCGAGCTGTTTTGCTGCCTGTATAAAATATCTGCCATCTGTCCAGAGTCCTGCTTCATCCTGCAAGATGACTGCTGTTCCGGCAGAACCGGTAAATCCGGTCATATATTCTCTTGCTTTAAAATATTCCCCAACATATTCAGAACCATGAAAATCTGCTGTCGGGACTACATAGATATCAATTCCACGTTCTGCCATCTGTGCCCTAAGTGCTGCAAGGCGTACACGCACCGGATCAGTCATTGTCATTTTCTCCATAAAATTCAAAAAATTTCGTATCTAATTCCGGATAAGACCGTTTTAAGGAGATCGGCTTACCGCTTCGATTCAAAAAGCAGTGTTCACTTGTTGCAAGTGTCCGCAATTCTCCCGTTTTCTTATCTGTCATACGATATTCTACTTTCATTTTTATTCCGTTATATTCTGTGATCTTTGTTTCGATCACTACAATATCATCAAAGTGTACCATGCTCTTATATTCACAGGATACGGAAAGAACCGGACTGATGATCTCCATTTCTTCCATTCCCTTATAGGATAACCCGATCTGCTCCATTAAATCCATTCTTGCTTCTTCCATCCAGCGGATATAATTAGAATGATGGATAATGCCCATCTGGTCTGTTTCATAATATTTCGCATGATGCTCATAAGGCTTGATATGAATTGGTTCTGTCTGTCCATAAATCTGTAACTCTTTTCCTGTCATAATTCATTACCTCCTTTGGTCAGAATACCTTTCTGACATCACTTTAACATTACTATTATGTCACAGTGGGCGGGAATTTTCAAGAGATGCTGCACTTAAATGGGGCTTAAAACGGACAGCATCTTCCTCTTTCTTCACGTTCCATATCTTTTACATAATTTGCCTGATATTCCATCGTGATCTCACGCAGTTCTTTCTTTCCTTCGATATATGGAAGATACATGTCATAGGCATCAAATGCATCATCGCAGCCGATATCTCCATATCCTAAGGAATCTTTGACGATTTTTTCTCTTTGTTCTCTTGTTGTATTTTTGATCAGAAACTGTTCCATGACTTTACTCCTTTTTGCTTGTAATTAAGATAATTATGTATCGCTTTCTTTGAAATATCAAGTTTTTCTATACACACTCATTTGAAACTGTTATAATCAGATTACTGTTTATTGGTATATGCCAGCAAACTATAATCTAGCTAACGGAAAGGAATTGATTTATGAAAATCGCACTTTTTTCTGATACACATGGTATTTTCCGTCCAGACTGGATGGATATAATCAAAGACTGCACCTATCTGATCCATACCGGTGACTTCCATACCAGAAAGTGTTATGAAACTTTTTTGAATATAGGGATCCCTTCTTACATGGTCCGCGAAAACTGTGATAAGGGTGAATGGGCTTCATACCTGCCTGAATTTATGCCTGTTGTGATTGGTGGAAAAATGTTCTATCTCGTTCACAACCGCGCAGATCTGCCTCTTGATCTGACAGATGCTGACTTTATCATTTACGGTCATACACATATATTTTCACATGAGAACCGTCATGGAAAAATTTATATCAATCCCGGAAGTGCCGGCAATGACCGCGGTGACGGCAAGCATATGGCAATCTTAGAATTGCAGGATGATGATTATAAACTGCAGCAGATCATGCTGTAATGTGATGGGATCAATCTGCCTGTCCCACGATCTTAATCATCATTTTTTCTTTCTTAACATCAAAAGTCCGGCAATAACTAAAAGCAGGATTCCAACGACAATTCCTGCTACACTAAAATCATTTCCGATTTTCCCTGCCAAAAAGATTGATGTTGGTCCATCTGCTCCACCGATAATTGAAACCGACATCTGTTTCTTCCATTTTAATACTGCACTAAAACCAGCGAGTACCAGCCCAATAACTCCTAAAATAATTGCCATTGTCTTTTTCATTCTGTCTTATCTCCTTTTTATGATTTTTCTTTTAACAATCTGTCCAATAAAACATCCCTATGATCCATAAACATTTTTGTGATCTGATAGTTGTCTGTATCTTCATAACTGCATAAATGCTGCCCATCATCGAAACAATAAATATCTGCATCCGGAATTCCTAATAAGATCGGCGAATGTGTCACAATGATAAATTGAGCTCCTTCTTTTGCACATCTGTATATCTCCATTAAAAGTGTTAATTGTCTTTGCGGTGAAAGTGCTGCCTCCGGTTCGTCAAACAGATACAGTCCATTTTTCTTTTCGGTATCCTTTTACGATCCTGATCGCATCGCATAATTCTGAATGTGTGTCATGCGTTGAAAAAGAATAATTTTTTGTTCCACCCTCAGGATTAAACCCATGTGCAACCGCTACTGCTTCTAACAATGTTGATTTTCCACTTCCGTTTTCGCCAACAAAAAAAGTAATGGCATTTGAAAAATCAATTTTTTCAATGCCGCAAAAGGCTTCTATTTCATTTATATAACTGTTTTTATCTATGTGATTCCAGTCAAATATCACGCCTTGGATAAATTGTTGATTCAAAAATAGATCCTCCTGCTATTTTAATACTTTCCTGATCTGCTCATCAGTTGCTACCGGATAGATCTTGTGCATATAATCTATAATCTGTTGAAAAGACTCTTTTGGATCATCCTTATAACAAGAGGTGACGTGATCATATCCATAAATATGTTCTATTGAAGAATAAACAGCCACATCCCAGCCATATTCCACACCTTTTTGATTTATTCTTTTCTTAAAATCGCAATTACAAAGGTACATCTGCATCATGAGATTCGTGATTGCTCCATCAAATCCCTTCTCACCATCTTTTCCAAATCCTGCCTGCTTCTTTAACATGTTAGAATACATTTCTGAATCCTGTTTTTCGTCAATGAAATTATCCATGATCTTCTTATGCTTATATGGTGCTTTTCCATCTTCATACAGTGCATCAAAATCGTATCCATCACGTCGGTAATTAGCAAATACAGGCAGCCACTTTTTTGAAATAAATCCTGCTTTTTTATGAAAAAACTTCCCATAGATAATATCATGTCTTCTGGCAATGACTGCCCTCCACATCCAAGGATCTTTTTCTACTTCATCACACCACCAGTATTCCGGAACTGTTCTTTCCTCAAGAGAAAAACCCGGAATATCATTCTTAAACAATGGAAGAAATCCAACTTCATTTATGTATTCAACTGCTTCCTCTACTGTATGGATGCACTCCGGATCGTCCCAATCCACACCATATATGATCCATTCACCTGATACGTTTCCCATTTGATCTGTTTGCTCCGTTTCTTTGGCAGTATTATCTATAACCCTCTGATAATATTTAAATAGTCCTTCCGCCGGTCTACTACTGCATAAATAACAACTTCTCTTGACATAGTCATATTATATCCTGATTTATCTACTCTATCAAGTGCTGTTCATTCTGATGTACCATCCCTAAAACAACAAAAAAACGGACAATACTATCCGTTTTTTCATATAATAAAAATCTTTAATTCTCATTCATCTTCGCTAACTTCGCTGCCTGATCCGCTGCAATGCACGCATCAATGATCTCCTGAATATCCCCATTCATGATCTTATCTAACTTATACAATGTCAGATTGATCCTGTGGTCTGTGACACGTCCCTGCGGAAAATTATAAGTACGGATCTTTTCCGAACGGTCACCTGTACCGATCTGGCTGCGCCGCATTTCTGCTTCGGCATCGTGACGCTGCTGCTGTTCGATATCATATAATTTTGCTTTTAACAGTGCAAATGCTTTCGCTTTGTTCTGAAGCTGTGACTTCTCGGTCTGGCTGTACACAACGATACCTGTCGGATAATGTGTCAGACGAACCGCAGAGTCTGTTGTATTGACACACTGTCCACCATTTCCGGATGCACGCATAACATCGATACGGATATCTTTATCTTCGATCTTAATATCAATATCATCATCTACTTCCGGCATAACGGCAACACTGATCGTTGAGGTGTGGATACGTCCACCGGACTCTGTTTCCGGCACACGCTGTACACGATGGACACCGGACTCATATTTCATAACCGAATAAGCACCCTGACCAGTGATCATAAATGTGACACTTTTCATACCGCCGATTCCAATTTCTTCACATTCCATCATTTCAACTTTCCAATGGCGGCCTTCTGCATAATGTACATACATACGGTAGATTTCTGCTGCAAACAATGCTGCCTCATCACCGCCTGCACCGGCACGGATCTCAACGATAACGTTTTTATCATCGTTCGGATCTTTTGGAAGTAAAAGGATCTTTAATGTCTTTTCTAATTCTTCTACTTTTTGCTTTGATTCATTTAATTCTTCTTTGGCAAGTTCACGCATTTCTTCATCGTTTTCTTCCTCTAACATTGCTAAAGATTCTTCTATATTCTGCTTGTTCTGTTTATATTCTTTATAAGCTTCAACGATCGGTGTCAGATCACTCTGCTCTTTCATCAGCTTACGGAAACGCTCTGCATCCGAAGCCACATCCGGTTCACTCAGCTGATTTAACACTTCTTCTAAACGCAATACAATATCTTCTAATTTATCAAACATAATTTCTTCCCTTTCCTGTTACTACCCGGTCTGATCCTGCAAGATCCTTTACCACTCTGACATCTTCATATCCTGCCTGTTTCATCAGTGTGGATACTGCTTCTCCCTGATCATAACCGATCTCAAACATCAGATAACCGTCAGACTTTAAATACTGCTTTGCCTGTTCTATGATCTGTCGGTAAAACATCAGTCCGTCCTCTTTTCCATCTAACGCATCATACGGTTCAAAATCACGCACTTCCGGCATCAGTTTTGCAATTTCTTCTGTCCTGATGTATGGTGGATTAGAAACAATAACATCAAATGTACCCTTTAGATTATCAAACAGATTACTACATTCAAACTGTATGGACACCTCATTTAATTTAGCATTTTCTTTCGCTACAATCAATGCCTGTTTTGAAATATCTGATGCTGTTGCTGTGATCTGCGGCACATTTTTCATAATACTGATGATGATGCAGCCGGAACCGGTACAAAGATCTAATACTTCCATTCCCGGTCTGATCTGCTTTAACGCCTCCTCAACGAGCACTTCGGTATCCTGTCTTGGGATCAGGACATTGGAATTGACCACAAAGTTCAACCCCATAAATTCCTGTTCTCCGGTAATATATTGCAATGGAATATGCTCTGCCCGCTTTTTTAAAACGGATTCATATTCTGTCAGTTGTTCTTCTGTAATATCTTCGAGCATATGCAGATAATAAAAGTTCCTGTCTATCTTACATACCATGGCAAGTAAGAGCCACGCATCTGTTTTTGCATCCGAAATATCATGTTCCTGTAAAAAATATTCTCCATGATCGATTGCTTCGCGATAAGTCATACTTCCTCCTGCCTGATCTTTTCTACATATCCTTTCCAGTCAAATACCGCTTCTACCGAGGCGATCGCAACTTCTATCATATCATCCTGCGGTTCCTGCGTGGTGATCTTTTGCAGCATCAGTCCCGGTTTACTGAAAATATTGACAATTGGATTATCACTCCTGCCTGCTAAACGTATGAACTCATACGATACTCCTGCGATCACCGGGATCAATAATATCCTAAGGATCAGCCGAAGTGCTCCCTGATCTACCTGTATAAACATGAAAAATAAAATACTGATCAACATAACGATCAAAAGAAAACTTGTTCCGCAGCGCTTATGCAGTCTTGAACTTTTCCGTACATTTTCCACATTCAGATCCAAACCGTTCTCGATACAGTTGATACACTTATGTTCTGCTCCATGGTACATATAAACCCGTTTGATATCCGGCATCAGGGAAATTCCTGCGACATATCCTAAAAAGATCAAAAGCCTGAGCACGCCTTCTAACAATGCGATCACCCAATGTGATGTAAATACTTTCTCAAATAACAATGAAATCCCATATGGCAGGATCATAAAAATACCAACTGCAAGCACAACGGAAAATGCCACGGTAAGTCCCATCACAAAATTCTCTTTTTTCTCATTCTGTTCTTTTTTTTCTTCTTCATCTTCAAAAAAAGAAGCGGAATATGTCAATGCCTTCATTCCTAATGTCAGGGATTCTATAAAATTAACTACACCTCTGATGACCGGTATATTTTTAACTGTTTTATTTTTGAATAGACCTGCGCTCACAAAATTCTCTACGACGATCTTCTGATCTGGTGTACGGACTGCAATGGCATAATCATCACCGTTTTTCATCATAACGCCTTCCATGACTGCCTGTCCGCCAATTCCTGAATATCTCATATCTGTTTTAAAACTCCTATTAAAAAAAGGTTGAGATTACATAGATATGAACCTCAACCTCATCACGCACTGTATATTATTTCTGAGTCATGCCGTATTTCTTATTGAACTTATCAATACGTCCACGCGCCTGAGCAGCTTTCTGCTGTCCTGTATAGAACGGATGGCATTTAGAACAGATTTCAACGTGAATTTCCTGTTTTGTTGAACCTGTAGTGAATGTATTGCCACAGTTACATGTTACAGTTGCCTGATAGTAATCTGGATGGATTCCTTCTCTCATGTCTTTCACCTCGCACATTATTTTCATATTTTAATGATCTGTTTCATATCTGCCATGCAGATATACACGATTTCTTTGATTGCTAATTTACATCCCGATAAACAGCTTTTTAATTGTAGCACACCGGATTACAATATGCAAGCAATTTTATGATTTTTTTAATTTTGTTACTTAGTTCTTATTGTCTGGAAACATTTTTCCAAATAAGAAACGAACAAACGGTCCACAATAGCATAACTGCCAGAAAAAAGCTACCGGAAAATTCATAAATGTTGTCTGTAAACAGACGGATATGATTTCAGAACCCGCCTGTTTAAATAATATAGTTGCAATAAGACTCATGACCGGACACATGATACAAATGATCATAACAGAAATTGCTAAGATAATGATGATTGGACGGTCATCTGCCTTTACTAAACGAAAAGCCAGCTTGTGTGCCAGCTTATCCACGATAAAAAATTCTAATATGAATGCTGCCGGCCACATAATAACCATCTCATGAAAAGCCATGAGAAAAACCTGATTACTCATTCCTCCTGTGTTTAAGGAAATGTTGTAGCAGATCATCACGTAAACCATAAGAAACGCCATCATTAGCGTAAATACAATGTTTTGAAATAAATTTTTAGGCATAAAATTTTCTCCTTTTTCATAAAAACGAATACAAAAAAGACACCTGTGTTGTTCGTTATCAAGCATACACTTGTGTCGTTTCCAATTTTATACCATAGCATTCTTTTTCAGTTGCTTTATGATTATAAACACTGATAAGAAAAAATGCAAGTATTTTTTCAAAACTACAGCCTTGTTTTCTTGATCATCTGGATATATTCTTTGTTATTTCTCGTTCGTGCAAACATATTTAAAACAGACTCTACTGCATCATCTGATTTACTTCCATTGAATGCTTTACGCATCATATCAACAGCTTCCTGTTCTTCTCTGTCTAACAAGAGGTCTTCCCGTCTTGTACCTGATTTTACAATATCGATTGCCGGGAATACACGTTTTTCTGACAATTTACGGTCTAGTACGAGTTCCATGTTACCGGTTCCCTTAAATTCTTCAAAAACAACATCATCCATCTTACTTCCGGTATCTACTAATGCTGTTGCAAGGATCGTAAGACTGCCGCCTTCACGCATATTTCTTGCTGCACCAAAGAATCGTTTCGGCATATGGAGTGCTGCAGGATCAAGACCACCGGATAACGTTCTTCCACTTGGTGGAACGGTAAGGTTATATGCCCTTGCCAAACGGGTGATGCTGTCTAACAGGATCATAACATCTTTGCGATGTTCTACTAAACGTTTTGCACGTTCAATCACCATCTCTGATACACGTTTATGATGTTCTGGAAGTTCATCAAATGTGGAATAGATAACTTCTACATTATTGCCCTCGATCGCTTCTTTGATATCAGTTACTTCTTCCGGTCTTTCATCGATCAATAAAATGATCAGATGCATATTTGGATATGCTTTTGTGACAGACTTTGCGATCTGTTTTAATAAGGTTGTCTTACCTGCCTTCGGCTGGGAAACGATCATACCACGCTGTCCCTTTCCGATCGGTGATACCAGATCGACGATACGCATTGCCACAGATGCCCCCGGCTGCTCTAAACGGATTCTTTCATTTGGAAAAATCGGTGTCAGATCTTCAAAATTCTTCCGTTTCTGTGCTTCACTTGGATGCAATCCATTGATCGAAGTCACGTATAAAAGTGCACTGAATTTCTCCTGCTGTGTCTTTATCCTTGTGTTGCCTGCAATGATATCTCCTGTCTTTAAGTTAAACCTGCGGATCTGTGAGGGAGATACATAAACGTCTTTTTCTCCCGGAAGATAATTTTCACAGCGGATAAATCCATAACCATCCGGCATGACCTCTAAAATACCATTTGCTGTCATTCCGCTGTCTAACTCTTTCATGGAAACTTCCTGTGCTGTTTTTTGTTCTTCCGTATTTCTTGTATCTTCTGATCCTCTTGTGTCGGTCTTTAACTCTGTTTTTGCTGTTTCCTTTACAGCCTTTGTCCCCTCTGTCGTTTTTCCTTCTCCTGCATCTTTGGCCTGTTTTGCAGCATCCTTTTCATCTTCTGCTACCATCAGATCTACTAACTCCGTCTTTTTTAAGCCTGATAAATGCTTTAACCCTCTTGCTTTCGCCAATTCTTTTAACACCGTTACTGAAAGGCTTTCATATTTTTCTCTCATATTTTAACAACTCCTGTTCACGCATATATATGATACGATTTAAACTTATATCATGGGGATTATTCTGCCGATATGACATAACGATGGATCAGTTATCATTTACTGCTATAGCAATAAACAGTAACCATTATACGTTACTGTTCACACCTAACAGTGTGACCAGCAACGATTACAGCCCATTTAAAATGCCTCTACGAGGCAGGGGCTGTAATCACACAATAATTAAACACTATGGCGCATAGCTTGACAGCGCAGTGTCAAGCTATGCGTCTGAACAGTAACCATTATACACCACTGTCGTCAAAATAGAAAGTCCTTTTTCTTGATTTGTTTTTTTTTTAATGCTATGATATAAAAGCTGATAAAAAAGCACGTTTTTTCATTTTATCATACAAAATCATTACAGAATTTAAGATTAAGATAAAGGAGTATTTTTCAATGGATTACGGAGAAAAGGCATTAGCTGCCCACAAAGAATGGAACGGAAAATTAGAAACAGTTTCAAAATCACCTGTAAAGGATCGTGATGCACTTTCCATCGCTTATACACCGGGAGTTGCAGAACCATGTAAAGTCATTGCAAAAGACAAAAAAGAAGCCTATACCTATACCATGAAAGCCAACACCGTTGCTGTTGTATCTGACGGAAGTGCGGTTCTTGGACTTGGCAACATCGGTCCATACGCTGCCATGCCGGTTATGGAAGGTAAATGTGTATTATTTAAAGAGTTTGGCAATGTCAATGCAGTACCGATCTGTTTAGACACACAGGACACAGAAGAGATCATTGCCACTGTAAAAAATATCGCTCCAGCTTTTGGAGGCATTAACTTAGAGGATATTTCTGCTCCAAGATGTTTCGAGATTGAAGAACGCTTAAAAGAAATGTTAGACATCCCTGTTTTCCACGATGACCAGCATGGTACTGCAATCGTTGTACTTGCAGGTATCATCAATGCATTAAAAGTCACCGGCAAACAGAAAGAAACCTGCAAAGTCGTCGTAAACGGTGCCGGTTCTGCCGGAATTGCGATCACAAAGCTGCTTTTAACTTATGGATTTAAGCATGTGACCATGTGTGACAGACAAGGTATCATCGGAAAAGATTATCCAGACTTAAACTGGATGCAGCAGAAAATGACAGAAGTAACTAATTTGGAAAATGCACATGGAACATTAGCAGATGCCTTAAAAGGTGCTGATATCTTTGTCGGCGTTTCCGCACCGAATATTGTCAGTGCAGAAATGGTTTCTTCGATGAATAAAGATGCGATCCTTTTTGCAATGGCAAATCCTACACCAGAGATCATGCCGGATATCGCTAAAGCTGCCGGTGCAAAGGTTGTTGGAACAGGAAGAAGCGATTTTCCAAATCAGGTCAACAACGTTGTTGCTTTTCCGGGTATCTTTAAAGGTGCATTAGAAGGCAGAGCTTCACGCATCACAGAAGAAATGAAACTTGCTGCGGCAGAAGCGATTGCAGCTCTCGTCAGCGATGAAGAATTAAATGAAGATTTCATTATGCCGGAAGCATTTGATCCAAGGGTTGCAGAAGTTGTGAGCAATGCTGTAAAATCCCATATCCATGCATAATACACAGATGCTCTGGGGTGACAAACGCTATTACTCACTGGATTATTATTTAAAAAAGACTTATGGACAGAAGATCTACCGCCTATCTTTAAATGGCGGTATGACCTGTCCAAACCGCGATGGGAAATTAGATACAAGGGGCTGTATTTTCTGTAGTTCCGGTGGTTCCGGAGATTTTGCCACTTCTCCTCTCCTTTCTGTCACAGAACAGATTGAAGCTGCAAAGGAGAAGGTTCGCACAAAGAGCAACGCGCAAAAATTCATTGCTTATTTTCAGGCATATACTAACACTTATGCACCTATTCCCTATCTGCGGAAATTATTCATGGAAGCCATCATGCATCCTGATATCGTGATCCTTTCGATTGCAACCAGACCGGATTGTTTAGATGATGATGTGATCGATCTGCTCTGCGAGATCAATGCCATAAAACCTGTCTGGATCGAACTTGGTTTACAGACGATCCATCCACAGACTGCAAAATTCATCCGAAGCGGCTTTACTCTTTTGGATTTTAACTGTGCAGTAAACCGTCTGCATCAATGCAATATTCCGATCATCGTACATCTGATCTTAGGTCTGAAAGATGAAACAAGGGATATGATGTTAGATTCTGTAGATTATGTATCAAACCTTCCGATTTCCGGCATTAAATTACAGCTTCTTCATATTTTAAAAGGAACGGATTTAGATACCGAATATCACAACCACCCGTTTCCTGTCATGGATTTAGATAGCTATGCCAATCTGATCGCAGACTGCATCGAACTGCTTCCGCAAAATATCGTGATCCACCGAATTACCGGTGACGGACCAAAAAGTTTACTAACAGCTCCTCTTTGGAGTGCTGATAAAAAACGTGTTTTAAACACCATAAGCAAGACACTCAAAGAACGCAACAGTTATCAGGGAAAAGGAGGAATTAAATGGCAGAGCCAAATACTATCTATAAAATGACCATTTTAGCTATGTTAGACCAAGTGGACTTTCCACTTTCCAATACACAGATCTCTAATTTCTTTTTAGAGCAGGATTATACCGATTATTTTACTGTACAGCAGATTCTAAGCGGGCTTTTAGATTCTGAACTCATTCGTGCAGAATCCTCACACAGTAATACCCAGTATTATATTACATCTGCCGGACAGGACACTTTAAAATTCTTCGGTGATAAGATCTCTCCTGCGATCCAGAATGATATCAAAGCCTATTTTGAAAAAAATAAAATGGATCTGAAAAATGAAAATGCAGTCGTTGCTGACTTTTACCGCTCTACTGCATCCGGCTATGATGTCCGCTGCCAGTTGAAGGAAAAAGAGATCTCCATGATTGATCTTACGATCCATGTCAGGACAAAAGCTCAGGCAGAAGCGGTCTGCCGGAACTGGAAAGAACAGAATATGGATATTTACACATATCTGATGGATATGCTGATACAATAAAAAAAGTGTGCTGATGCACACTTTTTTATATTGAAAATATTTACTTATTACGTGGTCTTTTCTTCGCAGATCTGTTTTTCTTTCCGGCTGCTTTCTTACGGACGGAATAACCAAAACTTCCTGCTTTTTTACCCAGTTCAAAATATTCTCCATGGGAATAAGTGATAAGCCCGGATCTGTTTAATTCAAATTTACCTTTTTCATTCATATAATCATCATCTACACTGACAGATACCACTTCCGCGATAAACAGGTGATGACTTCCTAATTCTTTTATTTCACATACCTTACATTCGATATTGACAGGACTTTCTGCAATTCCCGGTGCAGCAACTTTGACAGATTTCTGCTCGTTTAAATGCATCTCTTTAAATTTATCGGTATCCCTGCCGGATCGTACCCCGCAGTAGTCTGCTGCATATACCAGGTCTTTTGTGACTAAATTTACCACAAATTCGCCGCTTTCTTTGATAATATCATAAGAATACCGCTCCGGTCTTACAGAGATCGATAACATTGCCGGAGAAGTACAGATCGTACCTGCCCATGCAACGGTAATGATATTTGGTTTTTCATCTTTTCTTTTGCAGCTAACCATTACTGCCGGAAGTGGATAGAGCATATTGCCCGGTTTCCATACCTGCTTCATCTTTTGTCCGCTCCTTATAACTGTGCTAATTTTTCTAATGCATGTTCCTTAATGATCACATCTGCATGTTCTTCTAAAAAACTGCTGCGTGCACTGTCTTTTTCGATTCCATTTGCATATTCCATCGACGCAGCTACAAATTCATAGACATAGCCCTTGGTACTGTTGTTTAGATCTGCCCATAAAAAATACTGCTTCTTCTGATTCAGATAATACAATCTGCTGTCTGTTAAATGATTCTGCGGCAGGATCCTGCAGAAATTTCTGACACTTGGAAAAGATGCAAATGTCAGCAGATAGACATAACCATCGCATTTCGCTTCTGACTGCGTATCTTTTGATTTTCCGCCTGCTTCTGATAAAATATCTTCTTTCACATCTATCTGTGCCGGTTCTGCTTCTTTCTGGGAAGAATGAAACATATTTTTGATATGCTCTATGATCTCGGAACCGCTGACCTGACTGTCTGAAAATGTTAAAACAATCTCGTCCTCAGACATGATCGCCGCCTGAATAGACATCATATTTCCATTGGTTGTATATCCTACTTCATCTTCCGCAATACGGATCAGTTTTTCTAAAAATTCTCTGGCATTTGCAGTATTCGAAAAGAAATCTTCAAGTTCCACGCCATTTTGTTCTAAATCTTCCTGCGTCAATGTACAACGCAGAGAACCATTCTCCATTTTTTCAAACTTCATTCTGTATCACTCCCTTACTAAGGTTACAGTTTGCAGGCATCCTGCTCACTTTTGACTGCGTCTGCTTTCCACTACTCCTGCATCGCAGCCATAAGTGCAGGTATCAGTTGTTTCTTTCTGGATACGACACCTTTTAGCAGGTAACCATCTGTTTCCCTTTTGGCAGAAAATGCGCGTCCGATCATCTCATCTGCGTCTTCTCCCTCACTGATCAGTATTGTTGATTCTTCTATTATATCGGTCAGCATCACGAAAATCATATCTAATTTCCGTTCATTTAACACAATCTTTATATAATCTTTTAACTTTTCTTTGACAGTCTCTACTTCTTCCCGGCTCATTGCACTAAGCTGTGCAACGCCAAAGTTATATTCTCCGGCAGAAAATGTTTTAAAATCCTGATAAAAAATCTCTTTTGGTGTCTTTCTCTTAAAATCACTGCCCGCCTGAAACATATTCTTTGCAAGTATCTCAATATCAATTCCGGCAATAATCGCCAGTTTTTCCGCTGCAGCCCTGTCAACCGCTGTGCAGGTCGGTGAACGGAACATCAAAGTATCGGAAATGATTGCTGCACAGAGCAGACCTGCGATCTCCTTTGTGACTTCGATGCCATTTTCTTCATACATCTGAAAAATGATCGTAGACGTACAGCCTAATGGCTGGTTGCGAAAAAATACCGGTGAGATGGTTTCTAAGCTGCCTAGTCTGTGATGGTCAATGATCTCTACGATCTCTGCTCCCATGATCCCATCTACTGCCTGTGCTTTTTCATTGTGGTCTACTAAGATTACTTTCTTTTTCTGTGTATTTAAAAGATTACGTCTTGAGATCATTCCAATGTAATTATTATTTTCATCTACCACCGGAAAATCCCTGTGACGCACTTTTGACATCACTTCTTTGACATCATCAAGATAATCTTCCACATCAAATCCGATCAGGTCTTTTTTTGTCATAAAATATTTGATCGGCATACTCTGATTGATCAGACGTGCAGCTGTAAAAGTATCATAAGGTGTCCCGATAATGACACAATCTCTCTTATTTGCGGCATCGATCACTTCCTGACTGACTGCAAATCCTGAACAGATTACAAGACAGCTTGCATTATTCTCTACTGCCATCATCTGTGATTCTAAGCGGTTTCCTAAGATTACAAGGTCATCGTCTTCTACAAATTCTTCCATCCACTCAGGACTCGAGGTTGCAACAACGACTTTACCTTTTACAAAATATGCATGTTCATTTCCTGCTAAGATCATACCGTCTAATGTTTCCACGATATTCTTATAAGGTGTCTTTGCTGTTGCTAAGATACGGTTATCGTATACATCCATGTAAGAAGTTGCAATATCACTCGTAACGATCAGTCCACGCAGCCTGTTATTTGCATCTGTTACCGGAAGTGTTACAACATTCTCTGTTTTCATCAGTTCCCATGCCCGTTTTAAAGAAATATGGTCAGTGACTCCTGCAGTCCTCCGAAAAGAAATATCTTTGATCTGTGCACCAACATCTGTCACTAACTCTGGTTCCTTCATATGAAAATACTCTAACACATATTTTGTTTCTTCATTGACACTTCCTGCACGCTTTGCTTCATAATGATGCTCTTTGCTGATTTGGTTTTTCAATTCTGTATAGGCAATCGCAGCACAGATTGAATCTGTGTCAGGATTCTTATGTCCTATGATCCATACTTTATTTTTCTGTTCTAATCCCATGTCATCCTCACCTGTCATGTATCCGGTATTACCATTCACGAATATTTTGTCAACCGTAATACAGCCGGTATTGTTATACAACGAATAGGGCTGTCAAAAAAAGCTGTATATGCATTGCTTCCTGACACCCCCTGAACTTCGTATATCTTATATATATTCCTGTTTCAAAAAATGTTTCTTATATAATTCCTAAAACGTGGATCAAAAATGCCGCTAATCCAACAAAATTCAATGCAGTGAACACTAGTGTCACTTTGACCATCGTCTTTAAAGATACTAACTCTGCAACTGCATCTTTGGTTTCTTCGATCTTACGGTCAGACTCTTCGATCAGTGTCTGCATATTCCGGTAACATTTCACGTCCTCGGTATGTACTTTCTCACAGATTTCATTCTTAACTGCTTCAAACTGTCCGTCTAAGCCTTTGATCGCTTCTGACATTTTGTCCTGATATTCATCGATCAGTTTGCGTACTGCTTCATTCTGTTCTGTGCTGTTTACCGCATTCTCTGCTAAACGCTCTGCAAATGTTTCGTTTAATTCTTTTAACTTGGCATCTACTTTATTGACCATGCCGTCAATCTGTTCGCCTACACCGGAAACAACACGTTCTGCCGCATCCTGCCGTTCTTCTATAATATCAGAGAGTTCTTTTGCCTGTCCTTCTTTTTCTTCTACGATTTCCTGAAGTTCCTGCACTTTATCTTCTTTTGATGAGATCAAATTCTGAAGCTGCTTTGCTTTTTCTCTAAATTCGTCAATCTGACTGAGTAAAAAATCTTCTCTTTCCACGTTATCTGTTATCCTTTCCCGTTGTATTTTCCGGCGGTCTATATATCCTTTTAACTTTTGTGACATTCCACTCATAAATGCTTCCTCCTAAAGTCCGCCCTCATATCTATGCATACGAAACTATATTTTATAACCGTTCAGCTATAGCCCATATAACATAAGAATCATGCCTTCTTAGATCAACATGTCATATGAGCCATAAATACATTCACTGAACTGTGATTAACTTCTATGATTGTAGCATTATCGTGTTTTATTGTAAAGAGGAAAACTTAAGGCTTTTATACCTCGCGTCGGCATCCGCCTTCGCCTGTTCAAACAACTCCCGTGCTAATATGGGATTCTGTCTGACTAATGATTCAAACCTCAGTTCTCCATGCAGGAAATCGTAAAATCCGTCATCTGGTTCTTTACTGTCTAAATGAAATACTGCTTTGTCCTGCCCATTAACTGCCGGCTGATAGCGGAACAATGGAAAATAGCCTGACTTTGCTGCTGACTTTTCTTCTTCCTGCGCCATCTGCATTCCAGACTTTATCCCATGATTGATACATGGTGCATAGGCAAGTATCAATGATGTTCCAGGGTATGCTTCTGCCTCTGTAAATGCCTTGATACACTGGTTGTAATCTGCTCCCATGGCTACCTGTGCCACAAATACATTTCCGTAACTCATTGCCATGGCTGCTAAATCTTTTTTTCTGCTTTTTTTGCCACCGGCTGCAAACTGTGCAACTGCCCCCATCGGAGTTGACTTTGATGCCTGTCCGCCGGTATTAGAATACACTTCTGTATCAAATACTAAGATATTGATATCCCTGCCGCTGGCAAGTACATGGTCTAAACCTCCAAAACCGATATCATATGCCCAGCCATCTCCACCAAAGATCCAGTTTGATTTCTTTGATAAAAACATTTTTTTCTCAAGGATTTCTTCTGCAAGCTGACAGTCACATTCTAACAGTTCTCCGGTCAGTTTTTCAGATGTCATCTGGTTTTCATGCCCGTTCTCATAGCTTAAAATCCATGCATCTGCCGCCTTTTTTAATGATTCTATCTTTGTCGTTTCCACGATCTCCTCTACTTTTTCCCGAAGGCTTTTGCGGATCGCATCTGCCCCTAATAACATTCCATAGCCAAATTCTGCAGCATCTTCAAATAAGGAATTTGACCACGCCGGTCCCCTTCCTTTCTCATTGATTGTATATGGTGTGGCAGGTGATGAATTACCCCAGATAGAAGAACATCCGGTCGCATTTGCAATATACATCCTCTCTCCGAATAACTGTGTTGCCAGTTTTGCATATGCGGTTTCTCCACAGCCGGCACATGCTCCGTGAAACTCTAATAATGGCTGTTTAAACTGACTGCCTTTGACACTGGAAATTCCAAATTTTTCCACCAGTTCTTCTCTTTCTTTGATCGTTCTTCCATATTCATAATATTTCTGGTAATCATAGTATTTTTCCGTAGGTTCCATGACAAGCGCTTTGTCCTTTGCCGGACAGCAGGCTGCACATGTTCCACAGCCGGTACAGTCTAATACAGATACTGTAATTGCAAACTGGTATTTTTCTGCACCACGCATATCTTTGCTGACCATGCCAGACGGAGCTTTCTGCCGTTCGGTATGATCCATTGCCACCGGACGGATAACCGCATGTGGACATACATAAGAACAGATGTTACATTCGATACAATTTCCTGCGATCCAGTGCGGTATGCGTACAGCAATATTTCTTTTTTCATAAGCCGCTGTACCGGAAGGGACTGCCCCGCTTGCATATTCTAAAAATGCTGATACCGGCAGTTTATTTCCTTCAAACGCATTGACGGCACGCTGGATATGATTGACATAATCAGATACATATTCGCTTTTTGCACAGATTTTCTTTCCAAACAGATCATCACTTTCACATGACAGCCATTCCTGTTTTAGCTCGATCTTTCTGATTCCCTGCATACCGGCATCAATGGCTGCACAGTTCTTTTCCACAATGTCTTCACCTTTTTTGCCATAGGTGCGTCTGACTGCATCTTTTAATAACTCTATCACCTGTGTTTCCGGCAGGATATCTGCCAACTTAAAAAATGCCGCCTGCAAAATCGTATTGATCCTTGTCGCCCCCATGCCGGTTTCCATTCCGATCTTTGCAGCATCGATCACATAAAACCGGATCTTATTTTCTGCAATATAACGCTTCAACTGTCCCGGAAGATGCTCTGCAATTTCCTGTTCCTCCCATGGACAGTTTAATAAAAACGTCCCACCCTCTACAAGTTCCTGTACCATATTGTATTTCCAGAGATAAGATGGGTTATGACATGCCACAAAATTTGCTCTCTGCACCAGATAAGCAGACCGGATAGGCTGTTTGCCGAATCTCAAATGTGATACCGTAAGACCGCCCGATTTTTTAGAATCATATTCAAAATATGCCTGTACATACATATCCGTATGATCTCCAATGATCTTAATGGAATTTTTATTTGCACCGACAGTACCATCTGCTCCCAACCCATAAAATTTACAACTGTATACCTCATTCTCAGGCATTTCCGGTATATGAACGGGTTCTAGGGAAAGTTCTGTCACATCATCTTTGATCCCAATCGTAAATTCCTGCTTTTCCTGATTTAAAAATACTGCTGCGATCTGTTCCGGTGTCGTATCTTTTGAACTTAATCCGTAACGTCCATGATAGACCTTCCTATCGGCAAATGCTGTATCACGCAGAGCAGACACTACATCTAAATACAATGGTTCTCCGGCTGATCCTGGTTCTTTTGTCCGGTCAATGACGGCGATCCTTTTTGCACTTTCCGGCAGACATTTAATAAAATGCTCTATTGCAAATGGACGGTAAAGGCGTACTTTAATCAGTCCCACCTTCTGATTTTCCATACGCAGACGGTCAATCGTTTCTGTGATCGTTTCGCAGACAGAACCCATGGCAACGATCACACATTCCGCATCTGGATCCCCATAATATTCAAACAGATGATAATCTGCACCGGTCTTTTCATTTACTTTTTTAAAGTACTGCTCTACGATCTTTGGTATTTCCTCATAATGACGGTTTGCAGCTTCACGCACCTGAAAAAATGTATCCGGATTCTGTGCCTGCCCACACTCAAACGGATGTTCTGGATTTAAGGCATTCCTGCGGAATTTTTTTAAGGAATCCATAGGAAACATATCACGCAGATCTTCTTCGTCCCAGATGGAGATCTTCTGAATCTCATGTGAAGTTCGGAATCCATCAAAAAAATGGATAAACGGAATACGTCCTTCTACTGCAGAAGCATGCGCCACTGGTGCAAAATCCATCACTTCCTGTACTGAAGATGCACAAAGCATAGCTGCTCCTGTCTGCCTGCACGCATAAACATCCGAATGATCCCCAAAAATACTGAGTGCATGTGTCGCAATACTTCTCGCTGCCACATGAAAGACCCCCGGCAGTCCTTCCCCTGCGATCTTATAAAGATTTGGGATCATTAAAAGCAATCCCTGTGATGCGGTAAAAGTCGTGGCTAATGTACCGGCTGTAAGTGCCCCATGGACGGCTCCTGCCGCTCCTGCTTCTGACTGCATTTCTGAAATTTCCACTACATTTCCAAACAGATTCTTTCGTCCTTCTACTGCCCATTCTTCTGTTGCCTCTGCCATCACAGAGGAAGGTGTGATCGGATAGATCGCTGCAATATCCGTATAGGCATATGCCACATAAGCTGCTGCATGATTTCCATCCATCGCTGCTTTTTTTCGCTCCATAAAAAATCCTCTTTTCTTTTTTTGATAGGATTTCCATTTTCTATAAATTTATCCAGAATTCTATAGAACAAGGGATTGAGGCAACAACCATATCATTCAAAAAAAATCCCCGGCCTATCTGCATATTACAGATAGACCGGGGAAATAAACTGCCCTATTCTATTTTGCAAGTTTATTGATGCTGTAAGAAGTCACTTCTTCCTGCTTTGTCCATTTGTCCTTATATGTGATCTGGATTCTTGTCGATGCATTCATATATTTATACCAGTAACTTCTCCAGTACTGTGGATTGTAGCTGCTCTGGTATTCATAAGAATAGCTGTATGGATATTCACCAAGTTTGATTTTCTTGTTGTTCTTTACAACTTTTACAACTTCATTACCGGCTTTATCGCGGGTAATGACTTCGATTTTCTTTAATTTATATCCTTTTGCCATCTTAATGGATAATTTACCACTGCTCTTTGTTGCAATCTCCTGTGATGAACTATAAGAAGAATTGTAGGAAAACAGGGATTTTCCCGCGTACTTGATATCTGTAAACGGATTGTCATTCTTTGCAAAAACAGTTACTTTGTAGCTGTTTCTCTTTGTTGTTCCATCACTGCTGTATACATCAAATGATACGGTATATTTTCCTTCTTTTTTTGCATACAGACCGATCTGTGCAGAATTATAAGAAAAATCACTGTCTTTTGCATATTCTTCTGATGCACTTTCCTGTCTTGTCTGTCTTGCGATCAGGTTCTTGTTGCTTGTCTTAACATTCTTTACCTGATCACCTGCATTATCATAGTCAAAACTGATCGCAGAGTTATCATAAACTCCAGAATAAATACGGATCTTTGCAGGAACTGTGTCTTTTGTTGTTGCTGCATATGCTGCATCCGGTACACTGACGATTGTTGCTAACATCGCAAGTGTCAGCACAAAGCATGATACTTTTTTTAAGATTTTCATAAATCCATCCTCCTAAATTTTATTTTCGGTTATAGTCTAATCAATTTTCCATATATTGTCAATGCCGAAAAAGGCAGTCCACATATCATCTGTGAACTGCCTTGCCTAAATTATTCGTGTTCGTTTACAATAAATTTACTTACTTTTTCTTTTAAGACCTCTGCTGTTGAGCCTGCATTCTTGATCACATCAAGCACCTGCGAAGATTTTTCTGCCACATTTGCAGCTTTAACGGCGATATCTGACGTTCCTGTGGCTCCTTCATTTGCTGATCTGCTGACACTTTCGATTGACTCTAAGACCCCATCGATAGAAGCAAGTAATTCTTCTGAGATTGCACTGAAATCAGTGACTAATTCATCCACATAAGCTGCATCTTCATTGTATGCACTTGCAACTGTCAGGAAAGAATCAAAGTTTTCTGTAACATCTTCAGAAACATATTCTAACAGCTTGCCGGAATCCTCTGACAACTGACTGACAGCACCGGTTACTTCCTGCGTTACCTGCTGGATATTCTCTACCGTTGTCTTTGACTGTTCTGCAAGATTTCTGATCTCATCTGCAACAACTGCAAATCCCTTACCGGCTTCTCCTGCCCTTGCTGCTTCAATAGAAGCATTGAGTGCAAGCAGGTTCGTCTGCGCTGTAATCTCCATAATAGACTCTGCTAACAGTTCGATCTGGTCTACGACTTTGGCATCTTCTAATGCCTGTTTTAATCTTACACTGATCTCAGACTGTATGGTCTTTGCCTTTTGCTGGTTCTGTTCGGTTTCATCTTTTGCTTTTGCTGCCCGTTCATGTATGCTGACTGCTTTTTCTGCACCCTCCTGTGAACGTACTGCAATACTTTTTGAAACAGTTTCTATCTCATGGGACATGGTAGCGATCTGCTGTGCTGCCGCTGCTGTTTCCTGCATACTTGCGGATAATTCTTCGGTTGTTGCGGAAACTCCTTCGATCTCACCATTTAAAAGATCGATATTCTCAACAGAATCTCCAACGCCATTTGTCAATATAAAACTGCTGTTTTTCACATCACTGATCACATGGTCAAAAGTCGAAGAAAGATTATTCATTGCTCTTGCTAATGTTCCAAATTCGTCTTTACGTGCTAACTGCCGCTTACTTGCACGCCCTGTCATATCTCCGGTTTCAAGCTTCTCAACAAATGCAACCACTCTCTTTAACGAAGATGTAATATCCTTGATCACACATATTGTCAATATTACTGTCAATGCAAAGAAAATAACAACAACTGCGCACATGGCACTGATCCATTTCCTTACGATCTTATTGACTTCTGCACTTTCTGCCTGGACCTGCTCATCAAGGCTGTCTGTATAATTTCCGGTTCCAATCACCCAGCCAAACGGTTTATATAATTTTGAGTAACTTCTCTTTGGTGAATTCTCGGTTTCACCTGCTTTTGGGAATACATAATCGCTGTATCCACCGCCTTCTTCCTGTCCTACTGCAATGATATTCTTTACCATCTGATAGCCGTTACCATCTACAGTTTCCATTCGGTTCGTTCCTTCTGTTGCACTTCCAAGAAGTACGATATTGTTACCTTCTGTATCATCAGCCCAGAAATAACCATCTTCGCCATAACGCATTTCACGAAGCATATCTGCTGCAAGTTTCTCTGCTTCTTCTAAACTGTATTCACCAGCCTCATACTTAGCATTGTACTGATCCAAAACGGAAATCGCATTCTCTACTTCCTCTTTAATTGATTCATCATAATCCACCCGTACAGCTTCTTCTAACACTTCATCTGCATGATTCCGTACATCATTCAATCCCTTGATTGCACAGATCCCGGCTGTAAGGATCATAACTGCCATGCAGAGCAATATCAGGTTGAGCTTGTTTCTTACTTTTAAGTTTTTCATAGCTTCTCTCCTTTGTACATTTTTTATATAACCACAATCTTATGATAACATATTCTATACAGTTTGTACAATAAAACACTCAAAAATTTAAAAAGAAGTTGTTGTATGAAAAACTCATACAACAACTCCTGATACAGACTATCCACGGTCTGCCTGATAAAAATTATTTGTATAATTCAACTAATCTTAACAGGTGATCGTAACGGTCTTTTGCAGCCTGCTCTGAAGCTTCGAACAACTTCTTAGCACGATCCGGGAAGGATCTTGTCAGACGGCTGTAACGTGTTTCATTATTTAAGAATTCCTGATATGTTCCATCACCAGGTTTAGATGTTAATGTAAATGGATTCTTTCCTTCTGCTTTTAATGCTGGGTTGAAGGAGAAGAGATTCCAGTATCCGGCTGCAACAGCTTTCTTCATTTCATCCTGACAATGGTTCATTCCACCCTTAACACCGTGTAACTCACATGGAGCATATCCGATGATCAGAGAAGGTCCGTTGTAAGCTTCTGCTTCAGCGATAACTTTAACAGCCTGAGCCATGTTTGCACCCAGAGCGATCTGTGCTACATATACATAGCCATAGCTCATAGCGATCTCTGCAAGACTCTTCTTGCCGATTTCTTTACCTGCTGCAGCGAACTGACAAACTTCACCGATGTTAGAAGCCTTAGAAGCCTGTCCACCTGTATTAGAGTACATTTCTGTATCGAATACCATAACGTTTACGTTCTCACCGGAAGCAAGTACATGGTCTAATCCACCGAATCCGATATCATAAGCCCATCCGTCACCACCGAAGATCCATACGGATTTCTTAGCAAGGTAATCTTTCTTGTCAACCGCTGCTTTTGCATCCGGGCATCCGGCTGCTGCTGCTTTTTCTAATTCAGCTACTAATGCAGCTGTTGCAGGTGTATTTGCTTTTGTATCATCTTTTGTTTCAACAAATTTAGCAAATGCATCTTTTAATTCTGCGCTTGCTTTATCGGAAGAAGCACATTTCTCTGCGCTTGCGATTGCCTGCTCACGAAGAACTTTCTGTCCGATTTCCATACCAAGACCATGCTCTGCGTTATCCTCGAATAAGGAGTTAGCCCATGCTGGTCCTTTCTTAGAATCTTTATTTACTGTATATGGTGATGTAGCAGCCGGACCACCCCAGATAGAGGAACATCCTGTTGCATTGGAGATGTACATATGCTCACCAAATAACTGTGTGATTAAACGAGCGTAAGATGTTTCAGCACATCCAGCACAAGATCCTGAGAACTCAAGTAATGGCTGGTTGAACTGGGAACCTTTTACAGTATTGTCTGCCGGCATTCCCGGTTTCTTACCAACATTTGCTACTAAGTAGTCAAATACTGGCTGCTCGTCTGCCTGAGATTCCTGTGGAACCATTTCGATTGCACCAACTGGACATACAGTGATACATTCACCACATCCCATACAATCTAATGGAGATACACTCATTGTATATTTGTATTCGCTTGCCTTTGGTTTTGTATCAGCAAGTTTAATATTAGAAGGAGCTGCCTTTACTTCGTCTTCACTTAACATGAATGGACGGATGGTAGCATGTGAACATACGAATGCACACTGGTTACACTGGATACATTTCTCTGCATTCCATGTAGGAACTGTAACTGCTGTACCACGTTTCTCATATGCAGATGCACCATGTTCAAACTGTCCGTCTGGGTTACCCATGAATGCGGATACCGGTAAAGAATCACCATCCATTAAGGAGATAGGATCAAGAAGGTTTTCTACCATCTTAACTACTTCCGGACGTCCTTCGTATGGTTTCTTAACAGGATCTGCTGCCGGATTAGACCATGAAGCCGGAATCTCTACTTTATGTACTGCATCTACACCGGCATCGATTGCCTTGTAGTTCATTTCTACAACTGCGTCACCCTTCTTACCATAGGATTTCTTAGCTGCTGCTTTCATAAAGTCAACTGCTTCATCGATCGGCATAACGTTTGCTAATTTGAAGAAAGCAGACTGTAAAATTGTATTGGTACGTTTACCCATTCCAATTTCGATTGCTTTATCGATAGCGTTGATCGTATATAACTGAATGTTGTTATCAGCAATGTATTTCTTAGCTTCTGCATTTAAGTGATGCTCTAATTCTTCGTCAGACCACTGGCAGTTGATCATGAATACTCCGCCTGGTTTAACGTCCTGAACCATCTTGAATCCCTTATTTACATAAGCTGGGTTATGACAGGCAACGAAGTCAGCCTGATTGATGTAATATGGGCTTCTGATCGGTTTGTCACCAAATCTTAAGTGAGAAATTGTAACACCACCGGTTTTCTTAGAGTCATACTGGAAGTATGCCTGAATGTATTTGTCTGTATGGTCACCGATGATCTTAGTAGAGTTCTTGTTAGCACCTACAGTACCATCTCCACCAAGTCCCCAGAACTTACATTCTACAGTTCCTTCTGCTGCTGTGATAGGAGCTGGTTTAACTTCTGGTAAGCTTAAGTTTGTAACATCATCTACGATACCGATCGTGAAACGTGCCTTTGGAGCATCTTTCTCTAATTCTTTGTATACAGCGAATACAGATGAAGGTGGTGTATCTTTAGAACCTAATCCGTAACGTCCGCCTGTTAATACGATCGTATCTAATCCTGCTTCACGAAGTGTTGCAGCAACATCTAAGTATAATGGATCTCCTAATGATCCCGGCTCTTTTGTTCTATCGAGAACAGCAACTTTCTTAGCTGTTTTTGGAAGAGCTTTTAAGAATGCATCAGCAACCCATGGACGATATAAACGAACCTTTACAAGTCCGACTTTCTCACCCTTAGCTGTTAAGTAATCGATAACTTCCTCTGCTACGTCGTTGATGGAACCCATAGCTACGATCACACGGTCTGCATCTTCTGCTCCGTAGTAGTTAAATAAACCATAGTTTGTACCAAGTTTCTCGTTTACTTTGTTCATGTATTTTTCAACGATAGCCGGTAATTCATTGTAAGCTGTGTTACAAGCTTCACGATGCTGGAAGAATACATCCCCGTTTTCGTGGGAACCACGCATTGCAGGATGTTCCGGATTTAATGCATGTGCTCTGAATGCAGCAACTGCGTCCATGTTGCACATTTCTTTTAAATCTGCATAATCCCATTTCTCGATCTTCTGGATCTCATGGGATGTACGGAATCCATCAAAGAAGTTGATGAATGGAACTTTTCCTTCGATTGTTGCTAAATGGGCAACCGGGCTTAAGTCCATAACTTCCTGTGGGTTTGTTTCACATAACATTGCGAAACCGGTCTGACGACAGGCATATACGTCACTGTGGTCACCAAAGATATTTAAAGACTGTGTAGCTACTGTACGTGCTGATACATCAAATACACATGGTAACTGCTCACCAGCGATCTTGTACATATTCGGGATCATAAGTAAAAGACCCTGAGATGCTGTAAATGTTGTAGTTAAAGCACCGGATGCTAATGAACCATGAACGGCACCTGCAGCACCTGCTTCTGATTCCATCTCTACGACTTTAACCTGGTTTCCGAAAATGTTCTCCTGTCCTGCTGCGGACCACTGGTCAACAGTGTCAGCCATTGGGCTGGAAGGAGTAATTGGGTAAATGGCAGCAACATCTGTAAAAGCGTATGCTACATGTGCAGCAGCTGTGTTACCGTCCATTGACTGTTTTGCTCTAGACATTTGTTTTCCTCCTTAAAAGATTATAATGTTCCTAGATTTATGGCGGCTTTTTCATGCCGCCTCTAATATAATACTATATAGGTCTTATGCCAAAAAATCAATAGTTTCGACGACATTTTTTGGTACAAAAATAGAAACAAAGTTACAGTTCACACAGCAGACAGACATTTGCTGTCTGGCTGCGTAAGAAAGTGATTCAGGTGGTGATTTTTGCTTCGCAAAGCGAACTTTCATGCAAAAATCACGAGTTACTGCTCACGGAGTGAACAGTAACGAAACAAAGTAATCATTCCTCCTGTTTAGGAAAATGTACGGTCTAACAGTCTGCTGTGCTCCACAAAATCTTCAATTTCCGTAAATCCAAGACGTTCTAACACTTCTCTTATATAAGGATTTTCGAGCGGTGTCTGATACGATGCCGCTTTGCCGTACTGCGTTACATATTCTCTCCCACTCTCTTTTTCAATGAGCACCTTCGGTCCACCTACACAGCCGCCCACACATGCCATGCCCTCAAAAAAATTAGCATCGGTTTTTCCGTTTAAAATACGCTGTATCAGCTCCTTGCAGTTTTTGACACCATCTGCTCTTTCAGCTTTGATTTCTACTGTATTCTCTAAATTCAACTGCTCTGCTGTCATTTTGACTGCCTCGCTGACACCGCCTGCTTTTGCATAGATACGTCCAGCCATGGAAGAATGTTCCCTGATATCTTCTGTTTCTGTTTTTGGATCGATACCCAGTGCTTCAAATATATCGTTCATTTCCTCAAAAGTGAGGACAACATCTATGGCATCTGCAATATCTTCTTCTTTTGCCTCTTTTTTCTTTGCCATGCAAGGACCGATAAACACTGTAAATGCGTCAGGATGCAGTGCTTTTACGACTCTGCCTGCTGCGATCATCGGTGATACTGCCCCCGGAACATGTCCGATCAGTTCATGGTAAACATTGCGTATCATTGCGATCCAGACCGGACAGCAGCAGCTTGTAAGCTGGAAATCTCCTTTTTTATGGATATTTACGTGAAATTCCAATGCCTCTTTTAAGGTAAGGATATCAGCAAACGCAGCCACTTCTACCATGCCCGAAAAACCGGCACTCTTACAGGCACTCCGCATCTTTCCTTCTGTCACATCTTCCCCGAACTGCCCGATGAATGCAGGTGCCACCAAAGCATATACTTCTTTTTTCTGCTCTGCTAACACTTCTAATAAAGGATAGATTTCTTTATTTTCGATCAGATTTCCCATTTTGCACGCATCGATGCACGCTCCACAGCCGGCACATTTTGCCGGATCGATATAGAGTCTGCCATCTATTTTTGAAATTGCATCAAAGACACAGCTCTTCTGGCAGTCATGATCCATATTGCAGTCTGTACAATTATTTTTTGCGATCACAGCCGCATGGTTCTTTGGATGCAGCAGGCAGTCGAGGGAATATGCATCTGTTTCTTCTTCTAATTTTCTTCCGTTTTCTAATTCTTTTTTCATAATGTCCTGATAAAGTTCTTTTAATGTTTTCATGGAATCCTCTTTTCTCTCATTACTATATTGATTCAGGTGTCAAAAGGTGGCTTCAAGTATGTTGATTGGCAAATTGTACAAAGCTGAGTCTGTGTTTGTGACTTTGGAAGAAAATTAGTAAATCTTAGTCAGCCTGTTCATGCATAGTGTTTTGCTGCCATGGACGGCAGCAAAAGTCTTAACGCCCCATGGACGGGGCGTTTAAGACGTACACGTCACTTTGTCATAACCTAATTCAGGCAGACTTAGATTTTCTTATTTTCGTACAACGGAATAAAAACAGGCTCGGCTTTGTACAATTTGCCAGCCACTAAGTTATAAGCCACCTTTTGATACTCGAACCCTATATTTCAAAGTATGTGTAAAATATTTTCCTTTTATGAAGAAAGTCTTGCAAAAAAAAGATTTTCTTGTACAATAATTATGGTTAGACACAATAATTATAATAAGTAGAAAAGTAACCATTCTTACATGGTTACGTCAAAGAAAGGTAAATTATATGATACAGGCAAGTAACATCACGTTAAGGCTTGGCAAGAAAGCCTTATTTGAAGAAGTCAACATTAAATTTACAGAGGGGAACTGCTACGGTCTGATCGGTGCAAACGGAGCAGGAAAATCTACATTTTTAAAAATTCTCTCCGGTCAGTTAGAACCGACAAACGGTGAAGTTATCATCACACCGGGACAGCGTCTTTCTTTCTTACAGCAGGATCACTTCAAATATGACGAATATCCGGTCTTAGATACCGTTATCATGGGTAATAAACGTCTTTATGATATTATGAAAGAAAAAGATGCTATCTATATGAAAGAAGATTTTTCTGACGAAGATGGTATCCGCGCAAGTGAATTAGAGGCCGAATTTGCAGATATGGACGGCTGGAATGCTGAATCTGATGCTGCTATGGTCTTAAATGGTCTTGGTGTTCCGACTGAAGAGCATTATTCCCTGATGAAAGATCTGCCGGGTGCATTAAAAGTCAAAGTATTGTTAGCACAGGCATTATTCGGAAATCCTGATATCCTGCTTCTCGACGAGCCTACAAACCACTTAGATCTCGATGCGATTGCATGGTTAGAAGAATTTTTGATCAACTTTGAAAATACAGTGATCGTCGTATCCCACGACCGTTACTTCCTGAACAAAGTCTGTACGAACATTGCCGATATTGATTATGGAAAGATCCAGCTCTATGCCGGCAACTACGATTTCTGGTATGAATCCAGCCAGCTTTTAGTAAAGCAGATGAAAGAAGCCAATAAGAAAAAAGAAGAAAAGATCAAAGAATTACAGGAATTTATTTCACGTTTCTCTGCAAATGCTTCGAAATCCAAGCAGGCTACTTCCAGAAAGAAGGCACTTGAGAAGATCCAGCTAGATGAGATCCGTCCATCCAGCCGTAAATATCCATATATCGACTTCCGTCCGTCCCGCGACATCGGTAATGACGTACTGATGGTAGAGAACCTCAGCAAAACAATCGACGGTGTAAAAGTATTAGACAATGTTTCCTTTATCCTCGGACATGATGATAAAGTCGCATTTGTCGGCGGTAACGAACTTGCAAAAACAACTTTATTTAAGATTATTACCGGAGAATTAGAACCGGATGAGGGAACGTACAAATGGGGCGTAACAACTTCACAGTCCTATTTTCCGAAAGACAATACTAAGATTTTCGATACAGACCTGATCATTGTAGACTGGCTGACACAGTTCTCTGAGATCAAAGATGCAACTTATGTACGCGGATTCTTAGGAAGAATGCTCTTTGCCGGTGAAGACGGTGTGAAAAAGATGCGTGTGCTCTCCGGTGGTGAAAAAGTACGTGTACTGCTCTCCCGTATGATGATCGAAGCTTCTAATGTACTGATCTTAGATGAGCCGACTGACCACCTGGATATGGAATCGATCACTGCATTAAACAATGGTCTGATCAAATTCCCGGGCGTTATCCTTTTCTCCTCCCGTGACCATCAGGTTGTTGAAACAACAGCGAACCGTATCATTGAATTTTTACCGGACGGAACGATCATTGATAAGATCACAACTTATGATGAATATCTTGAAAATGATGAAATGGCAAGAAAACGTTCTGTTTATTCCATGTCATCTGATGATGAAAATGATAATTAGCGCAATGAACTGAATCAAAAATGGGCTAAGGAAAAACCTTAGCCCATTTTATTTGACATAAGAAATGATTTAGATCATGCTGTCCCAGATACTTCCTGAAGAATAATTGTTTGAATATCCGCCGGCTTTTGTATAGGTATTCGCCTTAGATGCTTCATGCTGTGCATGATAGTTGATCATGGATGCCTTTACAGAAACCTGGTATGCATAAGAACCCGAACCATTGAACAGTCCTTTTACTTTGCTCATATCCGTTTTTTTGAAAGCTTCTTCGTCGATCTTTAGATTCTTTGTTTCTTCATCGATCGTAACTCCCATGGAAGAAAGCAGTTTCTCATTTGATGCTGTATAATTCACCATAGATGCTGCCGCATTTGAAATCTGTTTTACTTTTGAAGTGCTTGCACTGTTATAAAGTGAATTATACTGATCTGCAAAATCCCTGACTGCCTGGTAAATCTTATCTGTGTCATAAACAGTTGTTGTCTTGCCATTCTCATCAGTCTTTGTCGTTGTTTTAAATAAAGACTTATTACCAACGGTTGTCAATGCATCTGCTGCATCGCCTAACTTTTCAGATTTTTCTTCTAATGCTGCTAACTTAGAAGCGGAATCTGTTGTTTTAGCAGTTGTCAGTAAATCACTTTTATCTTTTGTCTTATCTGTTGCAGAAGTCTTCGTGCTGTCTGATGTTTTATCTAAAGAATAGTATGCATCTAACAGTTTATAATAAGAACCGCTTTTGATGCTGGCATAATCCATATAATTGATGCCTAACATATCTGATGATGAAAACAGACTGCTTGTAAAATTATTTGTCCTTCTTGAGGACATACCAGAAAATAAGCTTCCCACTAACCGGGCGTTTGATGAAATTGTAAGTGCCATATGATCACTCCTTTGACTCTTATGTTCTAACCTCCCTGTCCGAACATTTTGCAAAAACGTATTTTATAGTTATTTTTATTTTAGCATTTTATACAGACTGCGTCCATACTATTGTTGTGAATTGTTGATTTTTTTAATAATTACTATACACAGCGAATTTCAAATATTATTTCTGGCTCGTCGTGCTTGCACGTAAGAAGCAGATGTAATATTTCTGCCGTCCACTTTTTCGTGATATTACACAAACCACATCTTGTATACCATATATTTTCTGTTATTTTCACAATATTTTTTTATTTTGTTCATATTTTATTCATATATAATTGCTACAATAATATTTGTTTAAAGGAAAACTTTTCTTAGTTTATTTTCATGTTTATATTGATAAATTTTTTCATAATAGCCTCGGTGTCTTCGGATACCGGGGCACTCCTCATTTTATGGATCCTATACAAAATGAGGACTCTTTTCCCCACGTTTAAACTGGCATGGTCAAATTTTCATCAACTGGTTATTTGTTTCATACCATTATAGCTTATAATAGCTTAAAACAAAGTTTTAGAGAAAAGAGGAGTTATTATGAGAAACGAACATGTAACGCGAATTGTAACAATCGGACTTTTTGCTGCACTTTCTTATGTAGTATTTACTTTTTTGCAGATCAAGATCGCACTTCCGGGCGGTGATGCTACTTCCATTCATTTAGGAAATGCTGTCTGTGTCTTAGGTGCCCTGATCATGAGCGGCTTATATGGTGGACTTGGCGGTGCGATTGGAATGACGATCGGTGATCTTCTTGATCCTGTCTATATCATCTATGCACCAAAGACTTTTATCTTAAAACTCTGCATCGGACTGATCACAGGCTTAGTTGCGCACCGTATCGGAAAGATCAATACCTTAACAGATTCTAAGAAAATCTTTAAATGGGCTTTGATCGCATCTATCAGTGGTCTGTTATTTAATGTGATCTTCGATCCGCTCGTAGGTTATTTCTACAAACTGGTTATCTTAGGAAAACCTGCTGCTGAACTGACACTTGCATGGAACATTACTGCCACAAGCATTAACGCTGTTATTTCAACAGTCGCAGCCGTTGCCGTATATATGGCTCTGCGTCCTGCACTTCTCCGTTCACAGTGTTTATATGCTCCGGCAGCAAAAGGTACTTCTTATGACAAATAAACAGATTCCGCCAAAATTATTGATCATAAATGATATGGCAGGGGTTGGGCGATGCTCTATGGCAGTCGCCCTTCCTGTTGTTTCCTGCTGTAAGGTACAGGCATGTCCGATCCCCACTGCTATTTTCAGCAATCATACCGGATTTGAAACACATTATTCGGTTGACTTATCGTCACATCTTCCACAGTTTTTATCCCATTTAAACCTGCTTCCGGTTTCTTTTGATGGTATCTGCTGTGGATTTTTAAATTCTACAGAACAGATTGAACAGTTAAAAGCTTATTTTTCTACCCTAAAAAAGGAAATCCCGATTTTCTTTGATCCGGTCATGGGTGATCATGGAAAGGCTTATAAAACTGTTACGCCTGCTTTTATCGAAAGTTTAAAGGCGATGCTTCCTTTTACCGCTTTGATCACACCAAATTTAACAGAAGCCTGCCTTTTGACAGATACCAACTATGCTCCTGACCCAACCGATGAAGCACTTGTAAAAATCTGCCGGAAATTACAGGCTATGGGAGCCTCAAAGATCGTCATTACGGGAATCGAACGAAAGGATTCTGTCATAAATGCCATTTTTGAATCTTCGCTTTCCCTGATCGAACAGAAAAAGATCACGCCTTCTCGTCCCGGAACCGGTGATATTTTTATCAGTATCGTATCTGCCCTGCTGCTTCGGGAGTTTTCTTTGGAACAATCGGTTGATACTGCATCGGATTTTATATGTCAATGTCTTGAGATTTCAAAAGATATTCCATCTGTCGAAGGAGCTGCAATCGAAAACTGCCTGTATCTGCTGACCAATCTTTAATAGTCTTGCAAATACAGGCAGTCTGCCTATTAGAATTTTCCGTTCCAAACATCATCTATTCCATTCCACTTCCACTGATTACTTTCTTCTGCATAAGCTGTCACAGTCAGATATTGATACTGGCTGACGGTTTTTAAAGCATCATATACATATCGAAGCGGTATCCATGTCCTGTTATTCTCCGGATCTCCCGGCTCGGCAAGAAATACCATGTCACTGTCCTTCTGATAAAGCCAGATATTGACATAATGACCTGCGGTATCTTTCCAGAACATATCGTCTTCTCCACTGCTGACTAATACGATTGCAGAATCCGTATGTGTCATCTGTTCCTGAAATTCTTCATAGGTAGCAGGTTTGCTGCAATTTTCACAGGTAAATCCCACAGATGCTAAGGTCTGTTTCATATCGTCCCAGCCAATCGCACCGCTTTCTTTTGTCGGATAATAAAGCGTTGCCTGTGTAGCATATTCATACATATCCCATGGAGAACACTCATATGGTGTCAGTGTGCTGTAAATATTCGCCATACAGCATAATCCACATCCAAAACCACCGAAGGAATTATGGCGGACGATCTTCTGGCACCAGTCACCTGACCATGGCAGACTCTCACTAAAAGCCCTTGGTCCCTGCAGAAATGTATAGACTTTCTCTGCTTCTTCTTCCGGTGTCAGATATACTACTTCTAACTCTTTTGAAATAATGCCCGTATCAAAAAGCCTTTCTCTAAGATCTAATACAACTCCTGCCTGTATTTCTCTTTTGATGACTGTTTCCTGTGTAGTGATGTTTTGTTTCTTTTGCATCAGCCTATCCGGCACACTTTCTGCTGCCACTATATAAAGCAACAGAAAGAATACCAGCAGGATGGCTGTTCTGTTACATATTTTCTGATATGTTTTAAACATTTATCTCTGCTTTCACGCCAAGCAGTTCTTTATTTTCATCTAAAATAGGCTGTATAACATCCTCTAAGAACTTTGTCACTTGTCTTGGTGCACGTCCTACATATTTTGAAGGCTCCATAGATGCCTGTAATTCCTCTAAAGATAACTGGAATGCAGGATCTGCTGCGATCAGTTCGAGCAGATTATTCTCTTTTCCTTCCTGTTTTACATGTGCACCTGCCTGCATGGAAAGCTGACGGATCTTCTCATGCAATTCCTGACGGTCACCGCCTTTTTTCACAGCATCCATCATAATATTTTCGGTTGCCATGAATGGGAGTTCTGCCATCAGATGTTTTGTGATAACTTTATCATAGACTACTAAACCATCTACTACATTTAAGCAGAGATCTAAGATACCGTCGATCGCAAGAAATGCCTCCGGTACACTTAAACGTTTGTTTGCAGAATCATCTAAGGTTCTCTCAAACCACTGTGTCGCTGATGTGATTGCCGGATTTAAGGCATCTACCATGACATAACGTGCTAAAGAACCGATTCTTTCGCTTCTCATCGGATTTCTCTTATATGCCATAGCGGAAGAACCAATCTGATTTTTCTCAAATGGCTCCTCTACTTCTTTTAAATGCTGTAACAGACGGATATCATTTGACATTTTGTAAGCACTTGCAGCAATACCTGCTAAGATATTGACCACTCGTGTATCTACTTTTCTGGAATAGGTCTGACCGGATACTGCATAGCAGTTCTTAAATCCCATCTTCTCTGCGATCATCGGATCGATCTTATCAACGGTTTCATTATCTCCGTCAAACAGTTCTAAAAAGCTTGCCTGTGTTCCGGTTGTTCCTTTAGAACCTAACAGTCTTAAACTACCTGCTACATATTCAAGATCTTCAAGATCCATCATAAATTCCTGTAACCATAATGTTGCACGTTTTCCTACTGTTGTAGGCTGTGCCGGCTGGAAGTGCGTAAATGCTAATGTTGGGAGTTCTTTATAGGTGTCTGCAAATTTTGCTAACTCAGCCATCACATTGACTAATTTTATTTTGACTAATTTCAATGCTTCTGCCATCACGATGATATCTGTGTTATCGCCAACATAACAGGAAGTTGCTCCTAAATGGATGATTCCCTTTGCTTTCGGGCATTGTACACCATATGCATATACATGGGACATAACATCATGGCGGACTAATTTTTCACGCTCTTTTGCGACCTCAAAGTTGATATCGTCTTTGTGTACTTTCAACTCTGCGATCTGTTCATCTGTAATATCAAGTCCTAATTCCTGCTCAGTTTCTGCTAATGCGATCCACAATCTTCTCCACGTTTTAAATTTCATCTCCGGTGAAAAAATATACTGCATTGCTTTGCTGGCATATCTTTCGGATAACGGGCTTGTATATCTGTCTGTACTCATTATCTATTCTCCTCTTTTTTGTTTGATATTTCGTATCACTATTTTTTTACCGTTCAAAATCTCCACGGATATCTTCCTTTGGAGGTTCTAACGGATATTTACCGGTAAAGCATCCTTTACAGATTGGAAGTCCTTCTGACAATTCTTCTAACCGTCTGATTTCAAGATAGCCTAAACTGTCTGCGCCAATGACTTTACAGATGTCATCGATCGTGCGGTTATAGGCGATCAGCTGCTCCCTCTCCGGTATATCCGTACCAAAATAGCATGGCCATAAAAATGGCGGTGAACTGATACGGACATGTACTTCTGTTGCTCCGGCATCCCGAAGCATTTTTACGATACGGTCTGAAGTCGTTCCTCTTACGATCGAGTCATCGATCATAATGACACGTTTTCCATTTACCGCTTCTCTTAATACATTTAATTTTACACGTACACTAGATTCCCTGCTGCTCTGCTTTGGCTTGATAAATGTCCTTCCCACATAGCTGTTTTTCACAAATGCAGTTCCGTATGGAATACCGGATTCTAACGCATAGCCTAATGCTGCAGCATTACCCGATTCCGGAACACCGACAACAAGGTCTGCATCTACCGGTGAATCCATGGCAAGGAAACGTCCTGCCTTGATTCTTGATGCATAGACAGATACACCGTCAATATGGCTGTCAGGTCTTGCAAAATAGATATATTCAAAAATACATCTTGCCTCTTTTTCCTGTGGCAGACATAAAGAACAATCTGAGCTGATCTGTCCATCCGGTGTGATGGCAACCACTTCTCCCGGCAGCACATCACGCACAAATTCGGCACCAATCGTTTCTAGTGCACAGGTTTCTGATGTAATGATATAAGCATTGTCCCTTTTTCCGATACAAAGTGGTTTAAATCCAAACGGATCTCTTGCACCGATCAGTTTTCTGGGACTCATAACAACTAATGAATACGCACCTTTGATCTTACGACAGGCACGAACAACCGCCTCCTCTGCGGATTTGGATTCCAGACGTTCTCTTGCGATGTGATAAGCGATCACCTCTGAATCGATCGTTGTCTGGAAAATAGCCCCGGTATACTCAAGATCATGCCGTAATTCTCTGGCATTGATCAAATTACCATTATGCGCTAATCCTAATGTCCCCTTAACATAGTTCAACACCAACGGCTGTGCATTCTCTCTTGTGGAAGCTCCGGCAGTGGAATACCGGACATGTCCTACACCGATATCCCCTTTCATCTGCTCTAATGTCTTACCTGTAAAAACCTCATTGACTAATCCCATATCTTTGTGAGTTGTCACCTTGCCTTTTGGACCATCCGTTTCGCTTACAGCGATACCACAGCTCTCCTGTCCTCTGTGTTGTAATGCAAACAGTCCATAATAGATGGTTGAGGCTACATCTCCTCCACTCAGATCATACATTCCAAATACGCCGCATTCCTCATGCAGGCCTTCCCATGGATTTTTGTTGTCTAATTCAGTGTTGTTCATTGGATTCTCCTGCTTTAATTATTCAAACTTTTTACCTGTCAATAATTCAAATGCTTCTTCATATTTGTCGACTGTTTTCTTTACGACTTCTTCCGGAAGTAAATAGTCACTGTCCGGATTTGCTTTTAACCAGTCTCTTACAAACTGTTTATCGAAAGATGGCTGTGATTTTCCTGCTTCATATCCTTCTAATGGCCAGAAACGGGAGCTGTCCGGTGTGAGCATTTCATCACCGAGTACCACATTGCCATTTTCATCTAAACCAAACTCAAACTTCGTATCTGCAATGATGATTCCTTTGCTGAGTGCATATTCTGCACATTTTTTATATAATGCGATCGTGCAGTTCTTGATCTGCTTTGCATAATCAGCACCTTTGCCCGGATAAAGCTTTTCTAAAATATCCACGCTTTCTTCAAATGTGATATGTTCGTCATGCAGACCTAATTCTGCTTTTGTGGTCGGTGTGTAGATCGGCTCCGGTAATTTATCGGATTCTTTTAACCCTTCCGGAAGTTTGATCCCGCATACAGTTCCATTCTCCTGATAGCTTTCCCAGCCGGTACCTGTAATATATCCACGCACGATACATTCGATCGGAAGCATGTTTAATTTCTGACATTTCATGCTGTTTCCGTCAAAACGCTCTGTCTGGAAAAATTCCGGCATATCTTTAACATCTACTGAAAGCATATGATTTGGTACAATATCTTTTGTAAAATCAAACCAAAATTTAGACATCTGTGTTAAAATCGCACCTTTTTTTGTGATGATGTTCTTTAAAATATGGTCAAATGCCGATATTCTGTCTGTTGCTACGATAATCATACTGTCACCAGCATCGTATACCTCACGTACTTTTCCTTCTTTTACCGGTTTAAATTCCTGAATACTCATCTGTTCCTCCATCCTATGCTTTTTGTAAACATATTTCCATGATTGTTGTAGATTGTAATAACAGCTTACCAATCTACCCGCGTAAATTATAATACAGTGGGTTTTACAAAGTCAATGTATTTACAGAACTTTTTGCACTTGACGAAGCCGAAAAAACCATTATATAATTGACATTACAGGGTTATAGGAGGGAAGTACTATGATAGAAAAAAGGAAGAACCAGCGTATTCCGATCACATTACACTTAAGTATTTCAGATCTGTATAAAGACGATCCGGTCGTATCAGGTATCCATGACCTGGATTCTCCGATACAGTTAGTAGATATATCAAAAGATGGTATTGCATTTATTTCCGAATGTGTTCTGCCTACCGGCTACTACTTTAATGCATCACTGGAGTCTGAAGATTCCATTGAAAATGTTTTTACGGTTGTAGAGATCATACACAGCCGTGCGATTGACCATGACCACTATCAGTATGGCTGCAGGTTCAATAGTACATTAGAACATCTCGATGAACTTTTAAACCATGCAACTGCATAGAATGAAATATAAATCATGGCAGACAAAAAGAGAGCATATGCTCTCTTTTTATAATACTTAAACAAATTTTACTGCCGTACCATAGGCAATAACCTCTGCTGCTCCCTGCATGATCGCTGAAGATGCATAACGGATATTGACAACTGCATCTGCCGACATGCCTTCCGCTTCTTCTACCATGCGTTTGGTTGCTAAAGCCCTTGCATCGTTCATCATCTCATTGTATGCTTTCAGTTCACCGCCTACGATCGTCTTAAAACTCTGTGTGATATCTTTTCCGATATTCTTGCTCTGGATCGTACTGCCCTTTACCAAACCCAACATTTCAAATTCTTTTCCTGTGATATAATCAGTATTTACTAAGATCATCTTCTTCTCCACTCCTTATCTCTTTGATTCTTTCTGCTAATACAAAACTTATGACACCGGAAATAGCTGCCGGAATAATTGCCATAAGTATCTTGAATATGAACGGGATCTCCGGTATACAAAAACAGGCGATCGCCATTCCAATATACCAGAGGATCAATAAAACTGCTATGATGATCGGTGCTGCCATTTTCTTCCTGTGCTGTATCTTCCTGTTTTCCATAACCATGTTCTCCTTTGTTTGTATTACCTAATTAGTACAATAATACATTTAGAGCATTTTGTCAACCTTTTTCTGAAATTTTTCCAATAAGTTTGAAATGCTCTCTTAATATCCGGTAAGCACTTTAGACAGCTGGCTTGTTGTAAACTTAATTGCCTTTTTCTTTGCATCATAAGAAGATTTTTTTTGTTTTACAATATTGCCTTTTTTGTTGATGGCATATGCAAAAGGCTGTTTTGAATTTTCTATCTCAGAAGAACGATAAGGGATTTCTACGGTGATCTTGCCTTTTTTTAACCTGCTTATCTGTTTTTTCTTTGCTCCTCTGATTTTAAATCCATATATTGTATGTTTTCCGACAAGCTTCTTTGCCCTTCGGGAAAGGATATCTTTATCTGCTTTTCTGATCTCTAAATAAACATCTACAGAAATTCGTTTTTCTATTTCCTTTAATGTTTTTCGATCCATTGTAATCCTGAGATTTCCACTATCAAACTGCAATTTTTTCACTTCTTTTTTCACAAGTAATTTTATGGTTGATCTCTCAAGCTTAAAGATCAGTTTTTTTCTCTTTCCGGCATTGCATTTTATTCTGATGGAACTGTTCTTTGCCTGCTGGTCCGCCTCAATGACAGCTTTTTTCAGGGTAGTATTGATATTTTCTACGTTTGAAGTATTTTTTATGACCTTTGGTCTGAGCAGAATGATCTTACCGGAGAGTGTTTCTACTTGATTTGGTTCTCCCGGTGTTTCTTCGGTTTTTTCTCCTGTTGTTCCTCCCGGTGTTTCTTCGGTAGTTCCTCCTGTTGTTCCTCCCGGTGTTTCTTCGGGTTTTTCTCCTGTTGTTCCTCCTGTTGTTCCTCCCGGTGTTTCTTCGGTAGTCCCTCCCGTCGTTCCGCCTGACTGGTCTTCTTTTTTTGTTACAGCGACCTGACAATCGGCTTTACTTTCCTTATAATTATCATCTCCACCATAATATGCCGTAAATACATATGTCTTTGTTTCATTCGGCAGTATGACTTCCCATCTGTCATCCTGCATCTCTGTCAGTGTGATCTTAGAACTATCACAAACCATATTGACCTTTTCTTTCTCAGGAATTCCCTGCCTGATAAGCTGTAATCCTACCTTTCCACCACCTTCTAAATTTTCTGCTGCAGGCACTAACTTAAGATCTGTCGCAGCTTTCATAATCTCTAAAGATGCCTGACCATAAGATGTTTTCGCTGCATCCGAAGATGCTTCATAATAAATCGTATAGTTTCCTGCATCTGTATGTGCCGGTAATTCTGTGAGTGTATAAGGTGCATCTTCTGTCAGACGATAACGCATCTTTACACCCTCTCCCGGTGTAATATCAAACGTATGAGGTTTTTCGTCATACGTCACACAGACAGGATTTGTTGTACACTCGGCTATTTTTTGATCAGAATCTCCGGATGAGTCATTGTTTTTTTCATAATAATAAGTAATATCTGTACCATCCTCTGTAATTTTTATCTGTTCCTGATCTATGCTGCTGCCCACACAGGTATAACCAGACAGCTCCGGTTTCCTTAAGATATAAGTGGAATCCTCTGGTACATATACAATGGCTGGCGTTGTATCAGGAATGGCACTGTTCGTTCCATCTTCATTCCGGCACTCATAATGTATATTGACTGTATTCCATGTCTGTCTGGAAGTTTTATCTGTCGCTAAAACTTCCTGGGTATCCATATCAATGATCTTTCCATCTAACCTGTCCCCACCAGACAATCCATAGACAACCGGAAGCACAACCGAAAGAGATTCTCTTGCAGCATCCGGATCATAGGTATTCGTAAGTGCAGGAATCGTATACTCTTTTTCTGTTTTATATTTAACGGTAACTCCATCTTCACCCAGGATTTGAAAACTCATTTTCAGATGCTGTTCCCGATCAACCATATTCTGCACAACTGTACGAAATTCCAGTGACTCCTCATTAGCCTTTGTGATATTTTTTTCACTAATCCTGTATTTTTCACTATCTGTATCCAGCGTTCCTGTTCTGTTATGTGAAATAGTAATTTCAGGATCGGCCAGATAGAGTGCTTGCGGATTCCTGACGTAATCTGTACTGTTTAACCTTCGGACCAGTTCCATCTTACACACTTCACAAAAAGGCTGATCCAGCCAGCGCATCATACATTTCCGGCTAGGAGCGAATGCTGTATCTGTTCCTGCCATCGTAATCCCGATTCCTCGAAATCCCAACAATTTATTCCACTTGATCATATCAGGATCTGACGTATCTGAAGTATTAGGAGTGTTTGTATATCTTCCATATTCATCACCTAATCTTCCGATACTGTGTGACATTTCGTGTGCCATAACGGATCCATCCAGATTTTCACTGCAATTAGCTGAAAATGAAAATAATGGATTGACAGATGCACCATAATAACCTTCATCATTAGATATAATATGGATAGTTCCGACATTTGCACCATGATCTAAATAATCATCTTCCAATTCTGTTCTTATCTTTCTGGCTTTTTCGGCTCCATCACCGGTAAATCCAGGTGCTTTTCCGACAGCTTTAACATGAAAATAAGTATCAACGCTCTTCCCTCCATACTCACTGATCCCCGACTCATTTGAAACTACCTGTACGGCATAGATATTGATACGATCTGAATACTCTTTATATGGTGACCAGCTTAACATTCCCTGCGCCTTTCTTTTTACATCTTCCAAAAACTGATCCTGCTGTTCTGCAGTATACCCATCCCCCATGATCACAATGACAAAATTTTCTTTATCATCACCCGTTTTGTGAATGACATGGACCGGAAAAGTCGTTTTCTGCGTTTCAGTATCCGCTGCCATGACCATATCACCAGAAAATGTCAAAAATAATATTGCCATACTAAGCAATGCTGCTTCAAATCGCTTTATTCTCTTTTTCATTGATCCTCCTAAGCTGTTTATCCATAGACCATTCGTGCTCACCTACTGTAAACAGTAATAATAGCCTGAATACCAGTTCTTTTGTAAAATATTTACCTACATATTAACATCACACATCCAAAAAGTAAATTGCCTGTGCCCACACAGCGTAAATCAAACTGCCACAGAATCCGTATACTGCCGGCTCTTTTCGTTGACTGGCTTTTGTGTGTGCCTTAGCAGGTGGTGACATAAGCGTCAAAAACTGCCCCACTGTCTGAGCCTGATAACGTAAAACCTATCACCACGTCAAAAGGCGAGTTTGGGGCAGTTTTTGAAATAAACGCTTATGTCACCACCTGCTTAGGTACACTAAAAAGCCGGGCTTGAAAAGAGCCGGCAGTATACGGATTCTGTGGCAGTTTGTCAATACCCCACCCAGCACAGGCTCACTACTTTTCCATCACTGTACAGCCTCTAACACAACCTTCTCTAAATCAACCTTTTCCACCACTTCTGCCTGCTCCGCTTCCTGCCGTATAACCGCTCTCGCATTTTTCGTAAGGATCTGGCTCTCTAATTCTCCTTTGATATCTTCAAAAGGTTCTGCCACATGCTCACTGCGGTTTAAGCAGCGCATAAACAGTACATGATTATCTGCATAAACAGCATCTGATACTTCATCCTGCTGCATCTTTGATGCCACTTCCCAGCGGCTTGTATACACACCGGTTTTTCCTTCCTGCGTATTTAAAGAGGACAATGTGATCGTATAAAAATCCACATCCTGATAGTTTTGTGTAAGCACATTGATATCCGCTTCTTCTTCTAATGCTTTCACTATCTGTGTCTGTTCGTCTGCTTTGGCATCTGCATCCATTTCTGCAACTAACAGATCTATACTCACATCACTGGTATAATCTTCAATATCCGCTTCATATGCTTTTCGTACTTCCTCTTCTGTGACAGGATTTTTCTTTTTCAGATATTCTAATAATTCTGATTCTGTCTGCGTATAAATATATTCATAATAATCTGACAGTTCCATCTCTGTCACACCATAGACCGCATTTTCATTTCGGTTTCCTAATGATTCTTCCATGGCTGCATAATCGGTATCGTTATCGATCTTAGCATCTTTAGCAAGTTTTGCTATGGCTTTTTTTTCGACTAATTCATCAGTTGTAAGTGTGATCAGTTGATCGACCGGTCTGCCATCTTCAAATTCCGTTGTCCAGAAATCCTTCCGGTTTGCCTCATCGGTCGTATACTGCATCTTCACTTCTGCCACATGGCTTTGTGCTAACATCTGGTATTCTTCTTTTTGTACAATCTGTCCATCAATCTCCATGACTGTGGCACGGTCTTTTACAGCACTTGTGCCGCAGGATATAAACACTGCGGCACAAATCACTGTCATCATGCCAATCGAAATCGTTTTTCTGATTCTGCCCTGCATTCTGACTTATCTTCCTTTATTTTTTAATCTTGCCGGTTTTCTTTGCTTTGCTCCATGCTCCGTAAAGTTTTTCTGTCTGGCCATTGACACTTCCATCTTTGTATGCACGTACACGAACATAATATTTCCTGCCGGCTTTTAATTTCTTAATGGTTGTAGATGCCGCAGATGCTTTCTTAACAGTCACTTTCTTTGCAGCTTTGAAATTAGATTTTAATGCATACTGGATCTCATATCCGCTGACAGAAAAATCTTTTGCCCATTTTACAGTCATTTTCCTGCCCTTAGCAGCTTTGATACTCTTAACTGCTGCCTGTTTCGGATTGACTTTGATCAAAATTTCTGCTGTCTTTGCATTATAATTTGCGGTTGCAGTTGCTGTTACTGTGATCTTACAGATTCCGGCACCTTTTACGGTTACTCTGCCTCGTGATGAAACTGTTGCAACACGTTCATCCGAACTTGCAAACTGTAATGTACCATTTCCGGCTGTTAATTTTGCACTGATCGTAAATGCTCTATCTCCGGCTGTCTTTGTATAACTGTCTTTTACTGTGATCTGCTGATCTGCTTTTGTTGTTACAGTGGTTGTTGTATTTCCATTTCCACTTCCTGCCTGAATCTTCAGATTATTTCTTGCATTTACTAATGCTGCAAGTGCTGTATCAATTTCCGGCTGCATTGCATCCTGTTCATCGATCACTGCTTTTGCATTCTGTAATGCGCTGCAGAATGCATTCCATGTATCTGCTGTGTAACTTCCCTGTACATCAGATGCATATGCATGATACATAGCTGTTAATACGGTCTTGTTACCACGTTTTGCATTCTCTAATGCACTCAATGCTTCATTGACATCTAAGACCGCCTGATCTAACTCTGCCTGTGATGCCATTGCGTCTGCACATTTTAATCTTGCTGCTGTTAAAATATTTTTGTAATTCTTCCATGCTGTTGACATATATGCATCTTCTTTTTCAGATGGGACTGTTGCTAATACAGTCTGTAAACCTGTACGGTCTAACACTTCATCAGTTGTAAATGTCTTCTGATAAAGAACAACATCATCAAGATATGCGGTATCTAATGTACTGCTTGCTGCAATACTGATCCAGTCATACCCCTGTGTGGTAAATTCCATTTTTACTTTTTTCCATGTATCACCTTCAACATCTTCTGCACTTGCTGTACCGAGTTTGATATCAGATCCTGCATAGCTGTTATGATGTTTTGCTTCTAATCCTACACTGCTTGCTGCGGAATCTCCACAATAGATCCATGCTTCGCATACATACTCTGTATTCTGTTTTACCGGGATCTTTCCAAGTTCGGAATATCCGGTATCTTTACCTGCTGTTTTTGCAATCTTAAGACTTCCGGAACCGGTATGTGCCTGTTCATTAGAAACAGATACTGTTGCCTGCCAGTAACCCCAGTCTGTACCGCTCTTTTCAAATGTTGAGTTATCCACTGTATCAGCAGATGTATAAGAACTTAATGTATCATCTGCCGGTGTTCCCTCACGGACTGCTCCGGATTTTGCAAGTCCCATCATTGCGTTTTCAAGATTTTTAGCATATGCATCTACCACTTCCTGTAACACATCTACACGTTTCTCTATGGTCTGTGCTTTATCATAAGCGGTTTTAAATGCGCTCCATCCTGATGTTTCAAAATCACTTTCTTTGTAAGCTTCTGCCTGTGCAAGTAATGCTTTTAAATAAGACTTATCTGTAACAATTTCTTCCGGTGCCAAACCTTTTCCCTGATACTCAAATGCTCCGATATCCACTTTTGTATCTTCATACGGAACTGCTTTTCCATCATAATCCTTATTTTCAAGTGTAATATTGGTTTTTACCATCTCATCTGCTACAGCATCAAATGATTCCTCCGGTACAGCCATATATTCCATACCTGCATCAATACAAGGAGATGCGGCTGTCAGTTTGAATCCGTCTGCTTTACCAAGTGTTACCCTTTTATTTTCATTAAATATTCCGGTTGTATAATCTTCTACGTCCACAAACTTCGGATCAGCAATCACTGCATTGACATCATCCACATTTGCCATATAGCTGTCTTTTGCTGCACCCCATACACAGTTGTTATTGTAAGTTGTTCCTGCATTATCTACGAATGTTCCGCTGTCGCCATAGAAGATATTATTGTAAATATCTGTTCCGCTTGTAACACCCGGTACCGTTCCATTTACACCAGATGTCCAGCTTCCCTGTTCTACAGCAGATAATTCATATCCATTGTTCCAGTAGATCGTATTGTTATATACCTGATGTCCAATACTTCCATATTCACCAACACGAATGATACGACCACCATTGAACAGACCATCATTTATACTGACGTTATAACGTACTACAGAATTGACTGTGTAGTATGGTCCCGGACACGCCATCCAGAAACCACCTTTATTGTCATGGCTGTAATTGTACTCATACATCACATTCTGATTACCGTAATCACAGTCAAATGCCATACCATCCTGCGTACTCTCTGTATATGCTGCTTCGTTATACTTCATCGTTACATTATTGCAATTCCACATCCAGATCGCTGCATGAGCGGGATTTCTGCTGTAATTCCAATCTTCTTTTGCACTGGCAGTGATCAGGTTATACTCTGCTTCACCACCGTCTGCATTGATCAGTACGATACCATCTCCGGCAACATTATTTACATAGTTATCTGCCACATAGACACCTGACCAGCCTACCCATTCCAAACTTCCTGCCTGCTGGCTCTTTGCACCACCAACTAAAGTACGTGCTGCCCAGCAGCTTTCCATATAAATAGCCTCATGGCATACCTTTTCTACTTTATTTCCAGTAATCACTAAATTATTAAAATAAGATTGTGTTGTTCCACCGGTAACTAAAGCCATGATACCACCGGAACCTTTTTTATCACCTTCGGAACCATTTGTTGACATATAACCATTGACATCATGTACATAGTTGTCTTTGATTGCAACACTTTCCAATTCACCAGCATCGCGATTTTCTACTAAAATACCTGTCAGCATGGATTTACTCTGCTGATATCCACCTTCCGGTATCGTATCATCCATCAGATCTGCTTCATCGCTTTCCCAGTTGGTTACTTCAAGATGCTGTACCACAATATGTTCTGAATTTTTGATATGTACGGCTGCAACATCTTCTTTCTTCAGACTGCTGACATCCTTGCTGTCATTCCATGGATTACCATTACCATTGATCACAGGATCTGCTCCATCGCCATATTTACCTATGACAACAGGATTCGGATCAGTTCCTTTTGCATTCTGGATAAACAGCTTTTCGCTGTTCCATGTACAGCCCGCCTTTAAAAGAACCTGATCTCCTTCTGTCAATGTCAGGTCATCCACATTTGCAAATGTTTTCCATGCTGCACTTTCGGATGTACCATCATTGCTGTCATTCCCATTTTGAGCATCAATATAATATGTTGTTCCAACAGTTTCATCTGCTTTTACAGGTTCTGCAACTGCCATACTGCCCGCAAGCATCGCCGCTGTAAGCATCAGAGATATGCCGGAACGAAATATCCTCTTCCTCATATATGCTTCCTTTCTGGATCTTCTATGATCCTTCATTGCTTATTTTACTTTGGAACTGGTTTTTACTTTACTCCATTCACCATACAGTTTCTGTGATTTTCCATTGACACGAACTACTTTATAGGCACGTACACGTACATTGTACTTTTTGCCTTTTTTCAGTTTTTTCATCGTTGCAGATGTTGTACCTGCTTTTGTTACTTTCACTGTTTTTTTGCCAGACTTAAATGTCTTATTCAATGCACACTGTACTTCATAGCCAGTCACACTTGTATCTTTCTTCCACTGGACTTTTAACTTCCTGCCGGATAAAGCTTTCACACGCTTAACGCTTACTGTTTTTGGATTTACAGTAATGGTTACCGGTACGGAAACTGCCGTATAATCTGTAGACTCAGCAAGTGTTACTGTGATCGTACAGATACCGACACCATTGATCGTTACAGTACCATCTGCTGCTACAGAAACAACTTTGTCATCGGAACTACTGTATGTGAGTGTTCCATTTCCTGCTGCAACTTCTGCTCCAAGATGGAATGATTTATCACCATATGTTACATCATATTCTTCATCACAGATGATCACCGGTTCGGATTTGGTCTGTGGTGTTACAGTTGTATGATTACTATTGTTATTACCTGCATTAGAACTATTATCCGGTACAGATGGGTTTGTATTTGGTGTATCTGCTCTCTTTAACTCTAAGACTGTCTTTGCATCATTTAAGTTCTTTAACATACGGTTGACATCTGCTTCTGTGATATCGTCCTGTGCCAATAATTCTTTTGCTGATGCTAAAACTGATGCATAAATACTATAGCTCTTTGCAGTATACAGATCTTTGTTCAGCGCTTCACCTTCTGCAACGGCTGCTAATAATCTGTCTTCTATACTTGCACCTTTTTCATCCTGCATAACAGCGATCCAGCTTAAGACCGGATCAGCCGATCCCGTCTTGCTTATTGTAACAGTTACTACTTCTTTTTCATCAATCGTAAATGGCACATTCTTCTGTAAGCTTGTGTCAGAAGAAGCAAGTGTAAAGCTCTTAGATGCTAATGTATTATCTTTTGTATCTGTAACTGCTACCTGAATACCTCTCGATGCACTCCACCATTCCTGATATCCGGTTGCAACGGTATAAGTACCAGCTTCTAACTTAAATGCATATGTGATATTCTTACCGCTCTTTGCCCAGTAACCATGTGCCCAGATATCTGAACCTGCTGTTTTGATACCAAAATCTGTATCAAGTATACCTGTATAACCTGCTTTATTCGCAGATGTATATTTCTGGTCTGCTGCTGTATTACGCAAACCATTCTTAAGCTGCTGTTTTAAAACAGTCAGGTAACCTGCATCTTCTGTTGCTGCACAGTCGAAGAAATAAATCGTCTTTGCATCCACAACGTTAATTTTATGTGTTACTACACGTCCATTACTCATAGTACCTGTTAATGTAACCATTCCTAATGTACGTTCCTCTGTCGGAAATCCATCCCATGTGACATCAACGGTTTCTTTGGTACCGGATGCTAAGGTAATCTCTAGCGTCTGTGGCATCTTTTCTTCTACTTCTGCGGCAGACGTTACAACCGTAGGAAGTTCTGTTGTTACGGCAAATGCCTCTTTATTCTCTAATTCCTCTAATGTCCAGTCTGTATATCTTCTGATCGCCATCTGGTTGTCCGGTAAAAATTCGATCGGCAGCCATACATATCTAGAATCACGTAATGCATTTCCTTTATCCGGATTGCTCCAGCGGTCACCCATATAAATAAACTTACCTTTTGCTGCATCTACCGGGAAGATACAGGTACTCTGTGTATCGTAAGTCGTGCTTGATCCGTTGTCTGTACAAGGATCACCTACCGTCGTAAAAGGTCCTAACGGGCTGTCTGCTACAGCATAACTTGCCTGATTCGGATACCAGCCTGTACAGCCGGAAGTCATCAGGTAATATTTTCCATTGTATTTAAACATTGCCGGCGCTTCTCTTGATTCGTCAACAAAGTTTCTCGAGAAATCAACACCTTCTACAGCTTCACCCTGTTTTTTGGCTACATTTGTATACTCATCATTTAATTTTGCAATGTGCATGGTCTGATTTCCATCGGAAGAATAAAGTACATATGCTGTACCATCCTCATCTTTAAAGAGGTTCATATCACGCACATGACCACCCTCTGAATCGAATCCGTGATCTGCATTTTCATCACAGTTTAATAAATAACTTCCCTGTAACTTGAATGGTCCAAACGGACTGTCAGAAACTGCAACACCGGCTTTTGCTTTTGCGTAGTTTCCTCCGGTAGATTCCGGTGTCTGTCCATCTGCATGGAACCAGATCACATATTTCTTTGTCTTAGCATTGTAAAGCATCTTCGGACGCTCGATCACGCATCCTTCATCAGAATATTCACCTTTCCAGATATCTGCGTAAATATCCCATAAACCACTTTCTTTTGCTTCCTCTTTTGAAACACCTGCGGAACCATACAGATCTGTAAAATAAGAATCTGTTGTAAATTCATCCCAGTCAGTTGCTGTCTTTAAGATATTTCCCATATCCTTCCAGTTATAAAGGTCTTTGGAAATATATCCGCGGATACCCGGACATGGACGGTAATCATTGGTCTTATCTTCACCAACCCAGTACCAGAATGTATGCTCATCATCATCGAACGTGCCATTTCCATTGTAATCATAATCATATCTGATCTGCTGGATCTGGCCGCCATGTGCCTGGATCACATTGCCTTCTGTATCATACATAACTGTTCCATCTACACCAGAGAAAGAGCTCTTTTCTCCGACCTCAACTAATGCGTTATAAGCATCTTCAAGTGCATAAGCTGCATCACGTAATTTTACTCTGTCTGTAGTACCATCATCTACAAGTGCCTGTGCTGCTGCCATTGCTGCATCAAAAGCTGCTTTTGTCTTTTCAGAATAAGTCTTTCCATCTGTCAGTCCTTTGTAGTAAGCAATTTTCTCACTTATGCCTGACATGGTTCCATATAATTTGATCTCTGCGATATTACAGTTTGCACTGCTGTCGCCTTCCGGTACTGCATATTTGATATAACGGTAAGAACCTGCTAAATCATCTAATGCAGCTACTGTAATGGAACCTGCGGATGGCGTATTTGTGATCGTATATAATTTTGTCCATGTTGTATTATCTGTAGATCCATAGAAAGATGCATTGACACATCTGCCGCCAAAACCGCTTCTCGGTGCGTAACCTACTGCTACGATATCTTTTGCTTCACCAAGATCGATCGTCAGATATCCATTACTTACACCATCAAAGAATGTGCTGTAGTTTCCATCGATAACTTTATCCGGTGTATTGACTGTACTGTCCTTCCAAGGTGTACTTCCTGTTACGGCTGCCCCATCTAAAGAAAGTTCTTTTAAGAACGCATCATCATAACCGTAATCATCTGTTGATGCATCATAAGTAATTCCATCGATCGTATAAGTTGTAATGGAATTAGCTTTTACGGTTGCTGTAAAATATTTACCTGTTGTGTTTACTTTGATATCATCAGACGCTGCTACATCTGCCCAGCGTTCTCCATCAGTGGTTGTTCTGGTTGTATAATCTGCTTTATCAGCTTTCCCACTTGTACGGTTTGCTGTTACATTCGTTCCTACCGTAGCAAAGCTCTTAAGATCAAACTTCCATGTCTGGTCTGTTTTATCTGTATTGATCGCAACGATAACAACTTTTCCTTCATTTGGATCATATGCTGCTAAGGTGTTGCCATCTGATCCGATGATCGCATATCCCGGTTTGATATATTTTGAGAACTGTCCAAATGCATCATATTTCTTTGTATATGCAATCTTGCTGTTATCATGGTCTGCATATGCGATTCCCCAGTAGCCTGCATTTAAATCTACTGCTGCATACAGATCATCCATAGATGCAAAATCATTGTTACTGTTTGGCCATAATGTTGTCTTTGTCGTGCTGTCTGAATGCATATCGATCGCATTCCAAAGAATCCATGCGGAAGACTTTAAGCCCTTTAAGTCTGTCATGATCCTCTGTGCAAGTCCTAATGCTGCGGTCATTTCACCGGCATCTGTTCCTGCTGTATAAGCACCATCTACTTCAGACATCCACAGGTTTTCACCTGCTTCTTCTGCTGTTTTTCTTAATTCTTCACGTTTTGAACCGCTGTATGTATGTGTATCGATTCTTGTTACAACATTCTTTGCTGCATTTGATAAAGAACCATAGTTTGTAATGGCTGAATCAATGCTTGTTTCATCTGATGCTGAAAAAATGATATTCTCTAATGCTTTTACATTGTCATTATCAGATGCTGCGATCTGTGCACGTAATTCCTTTGCAAACGCCACAATGATCTCTGACTGTGAACGGCCCGGATCAAAATGACAGCCTTCCTGTTTATTGCTGTTTGCACCCCAGTAATTGGTATCCGGCTCATTCATAGGTGTTGTACTCTGGAAATCGATCACACCTTCCTTAGCCCAATGTACAATGACATCTGACATATATGCTGCAAATGCATTGTAGGAATCTTTACGGAGATTGTCTACACTTGAATTTGTATTTCCCGAACTACATCCGCTTTCTGTCATAAAATATGGCGGTGAATTAGAAAATGCTTCTGCAATAAAATCTTTTCCACTTGCCTTTGCTGCTGCGATCAGAACGTTCATCTGGTTCTTATCAGCATTCCAGTCATAGTTCCATGCATAACCACATTCTTCATCTACTCTGGTAAACTCTGACTTATATTCTTCAATCGTCTTTTTTGATGTGTCAATCTTTGTTACATCTGTGGCATATCCCGGTACTGCGGAATCAGAACGGACGATATGTGCTTTATGCCAGTATTCACTGCCATCATCTTCTGTTCCGACATTGTCACCACCACCGACATTATAACGGCCAATATTCATTTCCAGTCCATTATCACCGAAAAATGCGTTTGCCGCCTCATCTGTTAATTTTGCATTATAACCAATACGGTTCGCCCACCAGCAAAGGGAAGTTCCCCAGCCTTCAAACTCACCAAATCCATCTTCATCCGTATCATGGAACGCAGATGCATCTCCTGGCTGTAACCGGATCGTCTTATCTGCTGTAACAGCCGTATCAGCAAATACGGTCATATCCATACTGCTTACCGGCAATGCAGTTACAAACAGTGCACTTGCAGTTACAAAACCCAACACTTTTTTGAGTCCCTTCATATTTTTCCTCCTTTTGGCAATATTGCCAGCTTTCCCATATATTTCACATATACTATCTTATATAATATTGCATATTTTTTCAATGCAGTTTTTAGTAAAAGTTTACTTTTTATGGCATTTTTAGTAAAAATAAATAAGTTTTTTGTATGATTTTTGTGCGGTTTGTCTTTTTTTCATTTTTTTCTTATATAAGGTATATTTTTATCGTTCCTGCACACACTTCTTTTATGAAAAAACATCATTTTGAAAAAAACTTTGCCATCTGCGGACTGACCGGATGGTGTATGGAGATCATCTATACTTCTCTTGGATCTTTCAGTAAAAAAGATAAAACTTTAACCGGGAACACTTCGATCTGGATGTTTCCGATCTATGGCATGGCATCCCTGATCGGGGAATTATATCCTTATATAAAAAAATATCCACTGCTTTTACGCAGTGGAATCTATGGGATCGGTATTATTTCTTTTGAATATTTCAGTGGAAGTTTCTTAAAGAAACACAAACTCTGCCCCTGGGACTATAGCAATGCAAAACTCAATATCAACGGACTGATCCGTTTAGACTATCTCCCTCTGTGGATGGGAGCCGGTCTGCTCTTTGAACATATTCTCTGCCACTTACAGGACCATAATAATGAACCATGACTACTGCAGTGGATCAATCGTTACTGTTCACTCCGTAAGCAGTAACGATCAATCATCTAATGCATCTGCTCCGATATCGATCGTATTGACAGTTCTCCGTCTCATACGTGCCTCTTCAGATGCATCTAATATGTAATTTTTAATCTCTTTTGCATGTTTGATATGGATCAGTTTCAGATCAGGATGTGTGACATCACCGGAAAAACATTCGATGCTGCCTAAACCGAAAATCTTCTCTCCTATTGTCTGTGTCAGTCTGACATCCTGTATCTTATACATGTAACAGTCGTTCTCTGTTGTCTTTAACAGACCTTCGTCAATCGTCAGTACAGATGGTGTAATGGTATATTTTGTAAATGTCCACGGTAAGCCAAAAAATAAAAGACGCTTTCTTTCCTTATACATGATTTCTTCATTATTATCTTTTCTGTTATCTGCCATGATATTGTTCTCCCTTTCAAATTCTTCAAATTAGTTGATACACGAATTGCTCCGCTGCGTGGCAGTTCCCGCAATTCTGCACACCTTTGGAATCCGTTCATTTTCCAAGGAAAATGACTTTTGACCCTTGTATCAACATAGTACGTTACTGTTCACTCCGTGAGCAGTAACTCGTGATTTTTACATGAAAGTTCGCTTTGCGAAGCAAAAATCACCACTTGAATCACTTTCTTACGCAGTCAGACAGTAAATGTCTGTCTGCTGTGTGAACTGTAACCATAGTACCATAATCATTTCTGAAAGAAAACATTTTTTTCTTGCAATTTCTGTTTTGAGGGTATATGATAGTAAAAATGCCGCAAAGAAAATTTCTGCATCAGGATTTTTTTTTGCCCATTTATGAATAAATTTTATCATTTATCATCATGAAGGAGGACTTTTATGCGTCATTTAATGAGCCCGTTAGACCTCTCTGTAGAAGAATTAGATGAACTTCTTACTCTGGCTAACGACATCGAAAAAAATCCCCGGAAATATGCCCATGCATGTGAAGGAAAGAAGCTGGCAACCTGTTTTTATGAGCCGAGCACACGTACAAGACTTAGTTTTGAATCTGCCATGTTAAATCTTGGTGGTTCTGTTTTAGGTTTTTCAAGTGCAGACAGCAGTTCCGCTGCAAAAGGTGAAAGCGTTTCTGATACAATCCGTGTTATTTCCTGCTTCGCAGATATCTGTGCTATGCGTCATCCGAAAGAGGGTGCACCTCTTGTAGCTTCTTCTAAATCTTCTATTCCAGTCATCAATGCCGGTGATGGTGGTCATCAGCATCCAACCCAGACACTTACCGATCTTCTTACGATCCGTTCCTTAAAAGGACGCTTAGATCATTTAAAGATCGGACTCTGCGGTGATTTAAAATTCGGACGTACCGTACACTCTCTCATCCATGCCTTAACCCGTTATCCGGGCGTAGAATTTGTACTGATCTCACCGGAAGAACTGCGGGTTCCTGACTATATCAGAGAAGATGTTTTAAAGAAAAACAATATTCCATTTAAAGAATTAGAACGGTTAGAAGATGCCCTTCCTGAACTTGACATTTTATATATGACCCGTGTACAGAAAGAACGTTTCTTCAATGAGGAAGATTATGTACGCATGAAAGATTTCTATATTTTAACAAAGGACAAACTCTCCCTTGCAAGGAAAGATATGCTGATCTTACATCCCCTTCCTCGTGTAAATGAAATTTCTGTTGAAGTCGATGACGATCCAAGAGCTGCATATTTTAAGCAGGTACAGTATGGTGTCTATGTCCGGATGGCGTTAATTCTCACCCTGTTGAAATGGAGGTAATCATATGTTAAATATCAGTGGTATCCACGAAGGTTTCGTACTTGACCATATCAAGGCAGGTATGAGTATGTCGATCTATAAATATCTGAAATTAGAGCAGCTTGACTGTCCTGTTGCTATTATCAAAAATGCCAAAAGTAATAAAATGGGTAAAAAAGACATCATCAAAGTCGAGTGTCCGATCGATGCCCTGGATCTTGATATCCTCGGATTTATCGATCACAATATCACCGTCAATATCATTCAGAATGATGAGATTGTTGAGAAAAAAGAACTGCATCTGCCAAAACAGATCGTCAATGTGATCAACTGTAAGAATCCACGCTGTATCACTTCGATTGAACAGGAACTTGACCAGATCTTTATTTTGACAGATTCCAAAAAAGAGATCTATCGCTGCAAATACTGCGAAGAACAACAGAAGAAAAAAATAAATATCACACGTTAACACAGGCACCGGAAAGCTTAAAATATGTTTTCCGGTGCTTATTTTTACTTTTTGACACTGCCATTATAATATGTTAGAATAAGACAATTCGTGCTGGGAGGACATGAATTTCGAAAAGTTAGAAACTTTAGCGCCATGCACCAGTGGGGTACGGATAACATACACTGGTTGACGAGGATTCAGGTGATCGAAGGTTCGGCGGATGCCTGAACGTGACAGGCGGTCACGTATGCAGCAGTCAAAAAGAAAAGGTGACTTTTTAACAAAGCTTCTGCAAACCGTCTGATAATCATAAAATTGAATAAAAGGAGATTTTTAATATGTGTGGAATTATAGGATTTACCGGAAAAAGGGAAGCACAGAGTATTTTATTAGACGGTCTTGCAAGTTTGGAATACCGCGGCTATGACAGTGCAGGTATTGCTTATTTCAAAGACACCGGAAAGATTTCCATTCGGAAAACGGTCGGAAAAGTTGCTGATCTGCGTGCGATCTGTGATGATGACAACAACTCGACCTGTGGAATCGGTCATACCCGCTGGGCAACACATGGAGGTGTTACAAATGCCAATGCACATCCACACAAGGTTGGAAATGTTGCTCTGATCCATAACGGCATTATCGAAAACTATCACGAACTTGTCGAAACATATGACCTGCAGTCCCAGTTGATCTCAGAAACAGATACTGAAGTTGCTGCTGCTCTTTTCAACAAGCTCTATAATGGAGATCCGGAGGCAACGATCAAAAAAGCGGTAAAACTGTTCTGCGGTTCGTTTGCTTTTTGTATCATGTTTAAAGATCATCCGGGAAAGATCTATGCTGTCCGTAATGTAAGCCCGATGGTAGCTACTTACTGCAAGGAAGGTTCGTTTATCGCTTCTGACCTGACAGCATTTATCGCATATAGCAAACGCTATTTTATCGTACCGGAATATCATATCCTGACAATGTCCGCAGATGGTATCTTGTTACATGATCTTGACGGTCATGCCGTGGAACCGGAATATTTAGAAGTAAACTGGGACGTTACTGCTGCCCAGAAAGAAGGATATCCGCATTATATGTTAAAAGAGATCCATGAACAGCCGGCTGCGATCACTCGTACGATCGCTCCAAGGATCAAAAACGGCTTACCGGATTTTACAGAAGATGCCATACCGGATTCTTTCTTTGAAAACTGTTCGGATATCACTGTAGTTGCCTGCGGTACTGCAATGTATGCAGGAATGGTCGGAAGAACACTGATCCAGAGTATGCTTAAAATCCCTGTAACGGTAGCGATCGCTTCGGAGTTCCGCTATGAAGAACCTGTGATCGGTGAAAACTCCATGGTCATCGTCGTATCACAGTCCGGTGAAACGATCGATACACTTGAAGCACTCCGCCTTGCAAACAAATATACGAAAAAGACTTTAGCGATCGTAAATGTAAAAGGTTCTTCGATCGCAAGGGAAAGCAATTATGTGCTTTATACCCATGCAGGCCCTGAAATTGCAGTTGCAAGTACCAAAGCATATACCGTACAGGTTGCAAGTTTCTATCTGTTAGCATGTAAACTCGGTCTTGTACTGCATAAGATTGACGAAACCTATGCAAAAGATTTTATCGCGACCTTACAGAAAGTACCTGACACGATCGCACCACTCATTGAGCAGGCTGATACGATCGAGCAGTTGACAAAACGTATGATCAATGCACAGAATGCATTCTTTATCGGCCGTGGACTTGATTATACACTTTCCATGGAAGGTGCTTTAAAATTAAAAGAGATTTCTTACATTCATGCGGAGGCTTATGCTGCCGGTGAATTAAAACATGGAACGATCGCACTGATCAGTGAAGGTGTTCCTGTGATCGCTGTTGCATCCCAGCAGCATGTATACAGTAAAGTGATTTCTAATATCCGCGAGGTAAAGGCAAGAGGTGCTTATGTCATTCTCTTAAGCAAAGATCAGTCCATTACAGATAACTCCATCTGTGATGTACATTTACAGCTTCCAGATACACCGGATGCATTTGCAATCTTCTCTGCGGTTGTGATCTTCCAGTTGATCGCGTACTATGCTTCTGTCGGCAAAGGATTGAATCCTGACCAGCCAAGAAACTTAGCAAAATCGGTTACTGTAGAATAAACAGAGAACGATCACAAAAAAGCACAAAACCGGATTTTTTTAAACGGTTTTGTGCTTTTCTTATATCTGCTGTTTTTATTTTCTTCTTGTAACTATCCGGTCCTTCCATACTATACTAACTTCTCCTCATTCACAAAACTCATTCCCATAGCCAGTAATACAAATGCCAATGGATCTATATAAATATGTGCATTATTTACAACTGCCTGAACTAAAAATGCAATCCCTGCCATAGCAAACGCAAGTATCTCACGTTTTTCTTTTCCTACCTTCAAAATACTTCTAATGGCTGAAGTCACATATCCGATAAACAACACAACACCTATCATGCCATACGTCACCAGATATTGCAGATATTCATTATGTGCATCGATCAGCTGCCCCTCGTTGGCAAATGCAGCTAACTCTTCTGCTGATAAATACGTCTGTGATGCAAAATAAAATCCGGCTGGTCCCACTCCGATCAGCTTCTTTGGAATTGACATTCTCATATAGATCTCTAGTGCCGCTCTCCAGATACGCAGCCGTTTCGTTCCCCATGTATTACTAAAATACAGATAGGAATATAAGGCTCCTAACTGTTCTTTTGCCTCGTGTTTTGTCCATGCCACATTTACATAGATCATAAAGATCACAAGCCCTGCTGCAAAAACAGCAGTTACACTTAATATGACGATCCGAAACCATTTCCAGAATACTTTTGCATCTTTCTTTTGTTTCCATAACATATATCCTGTCAAAAGTAAGATCAGGGTAATCACTAGCAAAACAAGATTGATCCTGATATCTAAAAGCATCTCTGGAAGCCCTCCATGCAGATACAGACAGGACTCTTTCCCTCTGATCTTTCGTAAAAGCACAAATAAAAGTTCCGCCACAGAATAAACAGAAACTAAAGTAATCAGATAAAATCCTTCCTCTGTTTCTTTGGCTAGCAGTAATGAAACCAAAAACATGATTCCTGTAACGAGATAGGCACTGTCACTGTCTGCGGCTGTCATTCCAAGAAATCCGATAAAACAAAAGATTCCATAATAGATCTTTGATTTCCACTGTTTACTGACCATAAAAAATGTCATGCCAAATGGCAGGAGCAGAGCGATATATGCCGCTAACGTATTCCGGTTGCCAAGTGTCGATAAAAATTTCGTATCTGCTTCAAATCCCACATAAGCCGACAACGGATCAAATCCCAAATGGTTGATCACAGCCAGAGAGCAGACCACCATTCCGGCTGCTAATATGCCATTGATGACATACTGCTTAAACTGCAGCGTTGCCCTGACTGTCAGATATAACAGCACACAGCAGATGACCGCAAGCAGTCCCATATTATCTGCCATAAGTGCCAAAAAACTGTTCCTTCTTATTCCCGTTACAAAGCCATGAAATAACTGCCGTAACCAGAAATCCCAACGCAAAAAAATCTGACACAGACCTGCTGTCCCAGAATTTCTTTTCTGTATGTGATTCTCTTGTCAGAAAGTAAATACACATAAGAAACAGATAACTTTCTGTAAGAATATAGAAAATATTTGTTTTTACCGTAAGGATATCTGTGTACCCGTAATGGATCGCTAAGGGAAACAATATAAACAGAAGTGTGATATAGATTCCTGTAAGATCTGTCCGTTCTGTCTGGTTTACGGCTTTGTTTTTTCTTCCTGCTTTCTTTTGTTTTCTCATATTCTCCCACTTAACATGGTCTTAGACAACAGCAGTTACAGAGCATATTCAAAAACAGCATACTAAGACACCAGCTTCCTGTTCCTGCATAAGGTCTTTCATAACTATGACCCATATCCTGATACCATGTTCCTCCAAAATCTAAATGCTGCTTAAACTGCCGGTATTCCATATTACTCGGTTCTAATGCAACAGCCTGATCGATATGTTCTTTGGCTGTAACATTATTGCCCATGCCGGCATTCGCCATCGCACTATAATAATACCACCTTGCCCCGCGTTCTGCAAAAACAATAGAACTTAATACATGCAATGCTTCTGCATAGTGGCGGCTTGCAATATAATTCGCTGCTGCCTGTAATTCAATGGAATCACTGTTTCTTGAAGAATATCCGCCATATGTCCGGTTTCCGCCATAGCCATAAGTGGATTTTCCTGCATTTCCGTAACTGTAACCATTGCCACCATAGCTGTAACCCTGCTGTTTTTCTTTCATGATCTGATCATATGCCTGCTGGATCTGTTTGAATTTTTCCTCTGCCTGCTCTTTATTCGGGTTATTGACATTTGCATCAGGATGATACTTGCGGCTCAATGTACGGTATGCCTTTTTGATCTCTTCGTCACTGGCATTCGCAGATACGCCTAGTATCTCATAGGGATTTAACATTTGCTTTTCCTCTCTTTGCTTTTTTCTCCTGCTGTTTTTTCTTCTTAAGCTGTAGATATTCGTATCTCGACCAGACACCGGAATAGAGTATATTTCTAAGAATATCGGCATGTACAAGTATCGGCAGCCGCTCAAAAGACTTTGCACATTCTGACATCATACTCGTTAAGAGCAGTTTTGCAAAAGTTTCAAAATCGCCCTCTTTTTCACAAACCATCTTTGATAACGGATTGTACTCCTGACGTTTCTTATCCTTCTCAATATCTTCGTATGCATCCATCAGATAAACATATTTTCCAAGATAAAAACTCAAGCAGCGCAGTTCTTCCGACCATTCGTCTTCTCTCCAGTCGAAGATCTCTCCGACCATTTCTCCGGTCAGTCCTGCAATGACATCTATATTTTCTTCTCCTGCTTTTTCTGCGGCAGCAAGTTTTTCCATATAAGTTTCTACTGCCTGTACCTGTCTGCCATACTTTTGCTTAATACGCTCATAATCTTTTGTAAGCATTTTAGCAAATGCCTTCTTCGTATATGCCCGCTCATCTTTCCAGTCATCTTCTAAATTATAATAGGCTAAGATCACATTCATATCAGCTGCATATTCCGTTGCTTCATTGATCCATGCCCTCTGTTTTCTCGTCGGATGGATCGGACAGGTAAATGTCACTTCTTCATGCTCTAATTCATATAATCCTGTCAACAGTACGATCAGAAATGTCATATCATAATTTAAAAGCATCTGCCCTTTGGTTCCACAGTTACTCTTTAATTTCTGGCAAAGTCCACAGTAATAAGACTGATACGCTTTTGCACTTTCTTCTGTCAATTCCTGTCTGTTAATGTTGATATATCCAAACATAGCATTTCTTCCTAACTTTTCTTAATAAATTCCGTCTGACACTTCGGACAGGTGATACAGATCTTTCCTTTGCCCTTTGGCACCCGGACTGTCTGTTTGCACTGCGGACATTTATAGAAACGGTAAATCTTCTTTTGTGCCTGCCGGTTCTTAAATTTATTCCAGCTGACTACGCCCTGATATCTGCTGTTTAAAAATTTCTGGTTCTCTGTCTGCCTTTTAGCGATATTCTTAGAAAACGCCCGATAGTAACTGTAAACTAATAACAGCAATGCCAAAACATATAAAAGGGAGCTTTTTACAAACATGGATAAGATCATCAATACGATCGTTACTCCTAAATATACTTTGGAGAGTTCATCAAAACCATAGCGCCCCATCATAAATCTTTGTACTTTTTCTTTCATATTATCATGCACCTTCATTTCTTTTGTTTAAAACTATGGTACATTTTACAATCCTGACTGTCAATAAACCTATCGTCTTTTAAGAAACATTTTATAAACAGATAATATTTAGTAAATTTTGGTACGCTCTTTCATACGTTCACTGTCAAATGCATAAGACACAGCCGTTTCTGCGGAAATCTGACATTTCATATAGGCTTCTAAAAGTGCATCATCTAATGTCTGCATCCTCACGTTCTTTTTACTTTCCATTGCAGACGGGATCTGTGAGATACGGTCTTCCCTTAATAATGTCTGTATCTCTTTATCAACGGACATGATCTCAAATAAAGCCTTTCTTTCTTCTGCCTGCTGATAAGGGACTAAGCACTGTGCCACGATCCCTTTTAATACATCTGCTAACTGGACGCGGATCTGCTGTCTTCTGTGTTCCGGGAAAATATCGATCAACCTGTGTAATGTATCTTCTGCCCGGTTTGTATGCAGGGAAGAAAATACTAAATGCCCTGCTTCTGCTGCTGCGATTGCTTCTAAAATCGTATCTGCATCGGACAGTTCCCCTATAAAGATCACATCCGGGTCCTGCCGGAGGGCTGCTTTTACTGCCTTTGCATAACTTGTCGTATCACTTCCGATCTCACGCTGGGAGATCATGCTCTTTTCATGCGGGATCACATATTCGATTGGATTTTCTATCGTAATGATATTTTTTGTTTCTGTTTCTGCGATCTTATGTAACAGACTTACGATTGTTGTCGTCTTTCCATTTCCCGCTTCTCCGGTAATGAGTACCAGACCTTTATTCTCTTTCGTAAGATCTGTTACTGCTTTAGGCAGTTCTAATTCTTCCGGTGTTGGTATGGTTGCCGAAAGCATTCTGACTGCGATCGCATATATCCCCTGCTGTCTGTAGATATTTGCACGTACTCTCGAAAATTCCGGCAGAGTGACAGCGGTATCGATCTCGCCTTCCTGCTCTAATGTGACAAACTGTTCTTTTGTCAGCAGTTCCTGCAAAAAGTGCCCTATATCTGTTTTTTCTGTACAGATCTCCTCCTGTGCACACATCTGTCCGTTGATCCGAAACATCACCGGACAGCCGGGTATGATATGGATATCCGATGCCTTTTTCTGGTAGGCTTTTTCTAATATTTCTCTAATATTCATGGAAATCCCCCTGATCCTTCTCATATATGTAAAAGTTCAGCAGGCATCTTTTGATCCTGATGCCTGCTGACGGATACTCTCAATAATGTAAGCAGAGCGATAAGCCGGGTTATGTCGTGAATGATCATCTATCTAGGATAACTGTTACCAGTTATCTCAAGCAACTAACCTAAAGCTGGCGGGCCACGTCAACGCTTTTATTCAGTCTTGCTTCGGATGGGGTTTACATATGCCCTCTCTGTTACCAGAAAGGCGGTAGTCTTTTACACTGCCCTTCCACCCTTACCAGAAAAATCTGGCGGTATATTTCTGTTGCACTATCCTTAGAGTCGCCTCTACCGGACGTTATCCGGCATCCTGCCCTGTGAAGCCCGGACTTTCCTCACCTGTATGTTCATACAGCCGCGATCATTTACCCTACTTACTATGATTGACTTAATACATGAATTGTTCCATTGCTATGCAACTCACACAATTCTATTATACATGAAACGTACTTCCGCCAATAAATTCCCTTAAGATGGAATTTCTTCCGATCTCCTCACTAGGTACCGGCAGGAAATAATCTAAAAACTTCAAAAGTCTTTTTGCTTCCATATATTCCGGTGCCGTTTTCTCGATTCCGAACAATAACGGCTCCGCATATGATTTTAACACAGCCAGCTCATAAATCAAGCCCGAATTAAACATAACATCTGCACTGTCCTGAAATGGGAAGATATATTTCTCTTCTCCGCGTCTGACAGAATCCCACATGGCGATCGTTTCCTGTGCAGTTGTATTTCTTGTTCTCGCATCTCTTACAATACGGCGGATCAGTCTGCCGTCTGTCGTTGGCAGGTAGTTATGTTCGTCCACGTTGATCTGTGTTAAGGCACTGATAAAAATCTTAAATTTGCTTTCTTTTGGCAGGGTATAAGATAATTTGTCATTCAAGCCATGGATACCTTCAATGACTAAAATATCTCCTTCGCCTAATTTTAAGGTTCTGCCTTTGTATTCTCTTTTTCCTGTTTTAAAATTAAATGTCGGAAGTTCTACGGTTTCGCCATGTAAAAGTGCCTGCATATCCTGATTGAACAGTTCCACATCTAAGGCTTCTAAACATTCAAAATCATAGTTACCATTTTCATCTTTCGGACACTTCTCCCTGCTGTGGTAATAATCATCTAAACCTAATGGATAAGGATGCAGTCCTAATGTGGCAAGCTGAATGGAAAGGCGGTGTGAAAATGTTGTTTTTCCTGATGAGGACGGCCCTGCGATCATCACAAATTTATGGTGTTGGGAAGATGCAATCTTCTGTGCCAATTCCCCGATTTTCTTTTCCATTAAGGCTTCCTGCACTAAGATCATTTCCTGCATCCTGCCCTGTGCAATCGCATCATTTAATGCTCCGATCGTACCGACGCCCATCGTCTGGCTCCATTCCCTCGCACTGTTTAAAGTGTCAAAATGTTTTACTGAAGGCTTAAACTCTGCAACTTTTTTTGTATTTTCATTTGGGAACATGAGTACAAAACCGTCATCATAGAGCCGTAGATCAAAATATTTTAAATATCCGGTATGTGCTACCATATATCCATAGAAATAATCTAAATATCCATCTAAGGAATAGATATTGACATTAGAACTTCTTCTGTAACGGAACAGACGCTCCTTATCAGTCATGCCCAGTTCATGGAACAGGGCAACGGCTTCATCTAATCCCATACTGCTTTTTTCGATCGGGAGTTTTTCTTCTGCCATACGCAGCATTTCTTCTTTGACACGCTGCAATAAGGCTTCGTCTGGTTTTCCATATTCCACTAATTCACAGTAATATGCCTGACTGATGCAATGCATCACACGTATCACGGATTTTTTCTTACCAAGCAGATGATAAAGTGCTTTCTGTAATAACAGTGTCAGGCTTCTGCGGTATGCTTTGCGTCCTGCGGCATCGGCTGTTGTCACAAATTTAAGTTCTCCATCTTTATCTGCTTTCTTATGCAGTTCGCAGAGTCTGTTATCTAATGTGACTAATACAATATCGTCCTGATAATCTTTCTGGTACTCCTCTGCAATATCCAGATATAAAGTTCCCTTTTTATAGTTTTTTTCTTCTCCGTTGATCTTAAGTGTTACATATTCTTCACCCATATCATCTCTCCTTAAACCACCCAGAACGGAAATGTCAGTTTCTGAGTCATAATCTCTATATTCTCACAACGGCGTTCTAAATATTCTTTCATATAGGATACAAAAATATGTTCCAGTCCATAATGTCCGGCATCTATGATACAAAGTCCCTGTGCTACTGCATCAATTCCGTCATGGTGGTCGATATCCCCTGTAATAAGTACATCTGCGCCCTGTGCGATCGCATTTTTGATCTCACTTTTTCCAGATCCCGGTGAAATAGCCGCCCTAGTTAAGATCGTATCCGGTGTCCCGAATACTTTGACCTGCTCTAAAGAGAAAATTGCTTTTACAAATAATGCACATTGCTTTAATGTCATAGGATCGATCAAATTGCCGGTTCTTCCGATGCCTTCTTCTTTTCCGTCTGTAACGGCTGTTACATCCAATACTCTGCATTTTTCCAATCCGATCATGGCTGCTGATAGATCTGCCATGCCTCTGACATCGAAATTCGTATGCATCGCATAGCAGGCAATATCATGCCGGATCAGTTTGATCAGCCTTCTGCCGGTAAAATCGTCTGATGTGATCTGCTTCACCCCTTTAAAAATAAGCGGGTGATGCGTCAATAACATATCTGCACCTGCTGCGACTGCCGCATCAATGACTGCATCTGTTGCATCTAATGCAATATAGATTTTTTCTACTTCTTTTTCTAAGCTGCCTGTTAAAAGTCCTACATTATCCCAGTCACAGGCACAATATTCCGGTGACTGTTCTTCTAAAATATGAATCAATTCTCTACACTTCACCTGATATCACTCCTTAAAAATATGCCAGCGCCAATTTTGCACAGGCAAGTTTTTCTTCGATCTGCCCTATACGCAGTATGACTGCTTCTGTCTGTTCTGTTTTTGAAAGTTTCAAAAGTATCTGCTCCTGCTGACTGATGGTATGCTGTAAAAAACAATATAAAACTTCATTTTTATCACGCAGCAGACATTCTCCATAACGGCAGAGTACCTGCCCATCTTCACTCAAATATCTATCCTGCTCTTGTTTTGTCAGCTGCTTCGTAAGATCCACATGCATCATGGGATAATATTTTCCATCTTCAAAGACCATATCTTCCCGATCGATCACATAACCTTTCCGGTAAATGTATTCCCGTACTTTTGCAATGTCTGACTGCGGCTGTAAGATCAGTTCCTTTGCTGATGCGATCACAGCCTCTCCATCCTGTAAGATATGGAGTGTCACACCTCCGCCCATTCCTGCGATCAGAATGGAATCCGCTTCGCCCTCTAAGAGAGCTGCTACTCCATCAGAAAGTCTTGTTGTTATGTAATCACCCAATCCATATGTTTCAATATGTTCTTTGGCACGCAGCAGCGGACCTTTTTTAATATCCATCGCAAATGCTTTTGCGATCTTATTTGTCTGTACTAAACAGACCGGTATATATCCATGGTCAGTGCCGACATCTGCAAGGATACTGTTTTCTGATACCATATCTGCCAGATGTGACAATCTTTTTGAAAGTTTTACCATATGCTTACTCTAAATAATCTTTCAACTTGCGGCTTCTGCTCGGATGACGCAGTTTGCGCAGGGCTTTTGCTTCGATCTGACGGATTCGTTCACGGGTAACATTAAATTCTTTTCCTACTTCCTCTAATGTCCTTGCACGGCCATCATCCAGACCGAAACGGAGTGTCAACACTTTCTGTTCACGTTCTGTCAGCGTACCAAGTACTTCCTGAAGCTGTTCTTTTAACAGTGTAAATGCTGCTGCATCAGCCGGAACCGGAACATTATCATCCTGGATAAAGTCACCTAAATGGCTGTCTTCTTCTTCACCGATCGGTGTTTCTAAGGAAACCGGTTCCTGTGAGATCTTTAAGATTTCACGCACACGGTCGACCGGCATATTCATCTCTGCTGCAATTTCCTCCGGTGACGGCTCCCGTCCTAATTCCTGTAATAACTGTCTGCTCACACGGATCAGTTTGTTGATCGTTTCTACCATATGCACCGGAATACGGATTGTTCTTGCCTGATCTGCGATCGCTCTTGTGATTGCCTGACGAATCCACCACGTTGCATAAGTGGAAAACTTATATCCTTTCCGGTAATCAAATTTTTCGACTGCTTTAATAAGACCTAAATTTCCTTCCTGGATCAGGTCTAAAAACAACATACCGCGTCCTACGTATCGCTTTGCAATGGAAACAACCAGACGAAGGTTCGCTTCTGCTAACCGTTTCTTAGCTTCCTGATCGCCAAGTTCCATACGTTTTGCTAATTCAATCTCTTCTTCTGCACTTAAAAGCGGCACTTTACCGATCTCTTTTAAATACATACGCACCGGATCTTCAATGCTCACTCCATCCGGTACAGAGAGATCGATCTTCTCCACTTCGATTTCTTCTTCATCATCTAAGAGGATCTCCTCGTCATCCTCGTCATCACTGATACGAAGCACGTCGATATTGTTTGCCTCTAAACAGTCTAAGATCTTTTCAAATTCTTCTGCATTTAATTCCATGCTCTGGAAGAAATCACTGATTTCCTGATATTCGAGCATATTTTTCTTTTTCTTTGCGATTTCCACAAGTTCTTTTAATTTCTCTGTCAGTTTTGCTGCACGCTCCGCTTTATCTGCTGCAACAATCTCTGTTTTTTGATTTTTCGTACTCTTTTCTGTTTTACTTTTCTTTTCTTCCATGTCTTCTTCCTCTCATAGTTAGTTATGAACAGTAACCTATTTTGTCCTTATTCGATAGAAATATGCATTTTTTCTAATTGTTCTAACTGTCGCTTATCTGCTACTAACTGCTGTAAGCCTGCCATATCGGTCGGTGCTAAATTCGCTGAACGGTGGTCGATACTGTTCTTTTTGATCCGCACAACCGTTTCTTTTAATGCTTTTTCCATATCTGCCCTTGTTTCGATATTGTGGATATGTGCGTTGAACAAAGAAGCAATCTCTCTTTGGTCCTCTTCGCTCTCAAACATGCTGATGATCTTTGCCGGATTGACCGTCTTCGTTTCTTCAAACTGCTCATATAAGATCTTTGCAACTCTGCCATAGACTTCTTCGGTAAAATCCGACGGTGTGATATATGTTCCAATGACCGGAAACAATCGGGTATCTTCAATGAGCCATGTCAAGAGCAGTTTCTGTGACTGCTTCATGCCGTTTTCTTTTTTCTTGTTCTCATGAATACCGGATTTTAACGGTGGTTTCTTTGCGGTGATGCCGCCTTTTGTCCCTAGATGCAGGACTAATTTCCGAAGATTTTCGAATCCGATCTGGTACTTGCCTGCAACTGCTTCTATATAATTATCACGTTCAAGGTCTTCTGTAAATCCTAACAGTTTCTGTGCAACTTCATTATAAAATGCAGTCTTGCCTTCCGGATCGTTCATATCATAATTCTGCTCTAACATACGGATCTCAAACATAAAACTGTTTTCTGCCTGTGCGATCCGTTCCTCATAAGCCTCTGCCCCTAAAGCCTTAATGAATTCATCAGGATCTTTATATGGACGCATATTGATGACTTTTGTCACGATCCCTACTTCCTTTAAGATTGGTATCGCACGTAAGGCAGCCTTCACACCTGCGCCATCACTGTCATAGGTTAAATATACTTCCCTGGTATACCGTTTCAGCAGATTCGCATGTCCGCTTGTCAGTGCCGTTCCTAAAGATGCAACGGCATTGTCAAATCCTGCCTGATGCAGTGCGATCACATCCATATAGCCTTCACATAGCAGAAGCTGTGGTTTTTTGGTCGTTCTTGCAAAATTAAGTCCGTATAAGTTACGGCTTTTGTCAAAAATCCTGGTTTCAGGGGAATTCAGATATTTCGGTTCTCCTTCTCCCATGACACGCCCGCCAAATCCGATGATCTTATTGTGCACATCCATGATCGGAAACATCGCCCGGTTCCAGAACTTATCATGTCCGCCGCGGCGTTCGTCATAAGAGATCAGACCGCTGTCTTTTAACAGTTCATCTTCATATCCTTTATTTCTTAAATAATGGTAAAGATCATCACTGAACTTATCCGAATAACCAAGCCCGAACTTCCGCATGGTTTCTTCGCTTAAACCACGCTTTTTAAAATAATCAAGTGCCTGTGTTCCATGTTCACTCCGAAGCAGCATATAATAATATTTTCCTGCTTCTTTATTCACTTCTAAAAGTCTTTGTCTCCTGTCCGCTTCCCGCTTCATCTGTGGAGAATACTCCTGCACCGGCAGTTCTACACCTGCCCGCTCTGCCAATGCCTGCATTGCTTCTGCAAATGTAAAATTCTCATACTCCATCAGAAATGTAAATACATTTCCTCCGGCACCACATCCAAAGCAGTAATACATCTGCTTTCCCGGAGTTACAGAAAAAGAAGCCGTCTTTTCATTATGAAACGGACACAGCCCAAAGTAAGTACTTCCTCTTTTCTGTAATCTGACATAATTCGAGATCACATCGACAATATCATTCCTTGAACGGACTTCTTCTATTAAATCATCTGAATAAAACGGCACACTCCTTCCCTCCTTTTTCTATCTCAAATCCAACTTTAATAGCCATCGACCTGCCATGCCTGCGGCAGGAAAAATTCGCTGAACTTTGCAATGGCATACTGATCTGTCATACCGGAAATATAATCACAGACGATACGCTCCTTTGTTTCACCGGTATCGGTCATCCGTATATATTTCTCCGGGATCAGTTCCATATGATCTAAATAGTAATCATAAAGCTGTTCTAATAATGCCCTCGCTTTGACTTCTTCACCCTTTGCGACAGGATTCTTATAGACATGCTCAAACATAAATTCACGCAGCTTTAACATTGCTTCTCCGACTTCTTTTGACATCATAATGTCATCTTTGCCGATACTGTTTGTGATAATATTATGTATTAAAGTATTCAAACGTTCTTTTGTCGTATGTCCTAAAATATCACGCAGATCTTTTGGAATATCTTCCTCTACCATGATCTGTGCACGTATCGCATCATCGATATCGTGATTGATATAGGCGATCTTATCGGAAAGCCTTACGATCTTTCCCTCTAAAGTATGAGGCATCGTCTTTGTCTGATGATTTAAGATACCATCCCGCACTTCCCATGTCAGGTTTAGTCCTCTGCCGTTTTTTTCTAATTTTTCTACAATACGGACACCCTGTTCATTATGGTGAAATCCGTTCGGACAAAGCGAATCTAAAATCTGTTCTCCTGCGTGTCCGAAAGGTGTATGCCCAAGATCATGCCCTAATGCGATCGCTTCTACTAAATCTTCATTTAAACGTAATGCCTTTCCGATCGTTCTTGCATTCTGGGATACTTCCAGGGTATGCGACAAACGGGTGCGGTAATGATCACCTTTGGGTGTCAGAAAAACCTGTGTCTTGTTCTTTAATCTCCGAAAAGACTTGCAATGTAAGATCCTGTCACGATCTCTCTGAAAAACCGGACGGATATCACAGGGTTCTTCTTCCCGTTCCCTGCCTCTTGTATGAATACTAAGGGTTGCATATGGACTCAATGTTTCCTGTTCCATTTTTTCAATATTTTCACGAATTGTCATTTATTCATCTCCCATATTGACTTAGCCAAATGAATCCCTACTCTTTATATTTACCGCATTTTTTTCTCTTTTCCTTTTTTTATTACATTTTTTTTAAAAATTTAGTTACGATTCAAGGCTAATTTCAAACATTGCCTCTGACTTGTCGTGCTCGCACGTAAAAGGCAGATGTAATGTTTGAAATGATACTGCGAAGCAGTAACTACAAAAAAGATGCCGCAGATTTACTTTCCGTGACATCTTTGTATGCTAAGCTGTTCCTTTATTCACATGATAACTAACGATGCAAAACAGACAATATCTGCTTCAATTCATGTACATCTAATTGTCCGGGAGCAGATGTCTTTCCTGCTGCCCCAAAGGTGAGAGCTGAACCTGTCAATTCTCCGCAGATCCGGCTGATCATTCCATCATGTGACATGGACATGGTAATAATCGGGCGGTCTGCATACTGTTCATGCATCTCTGTTGTTGCTTCTAATAATGACAATACATCTGCCTTCTTCTCCGGCATGACTGCTATCTTTGGAATATCTGCATCATACGACTGCATCTGACGTAGCCGTTTTATGATTTCTTCTTTGGGTGGTGTCTTTGTAAAATCATGGTTAGATGCTACTACTTTAACTCCTGCCTGATGTGCTGCTACAATCAGCCGTTTTACGGTATCTTCCCCGATAAATGCTTCAATATCGATCAGATCTGCATAGCCGCTGTTTATAACGGCAAGATTCAGTTTTTCATAATCTGCTTTTAAAATCTCTTTTTCTCCACCTTCTTTTGCTGTACGGAAAGTGGCAAGTAATGGCATCTCTCCTAAGATATTTCGCAGTTTTTCTGCTGTTTTTACGACTGCCTGTTCATCTGTGACCTGTGCGTACCAGTCCATACGCCATTCTACAATATCTGCCGGCAGAGTTTTTATTTTTTCAGCTTCTGTTAGTATATTTTCTTCTGTGTTCTCTACGATGGGGACGCAGATTTTTGGCATTCCTTCACCGATAATTAAGTTTCTGACTTTTACTGTTTTCATTTGGGGACTCCTGTTGGTTTTTTCTTGTAATATTTCTCTTATAATGAATGTTATGTTTTGAGATGGCTTTGTAGTTAAGGATAGCGTATGTAGGGGATTATGTAAAGTGGAATGATGGATAAATTGTGAGCCTGTGTCTGGGTAGGGTTTTGGTATACTGTCATTGCGTCCGTATCCGGTGGTCTGGTTTCAGCCCGGTTTTCTAGTGTGCCTACGCAGGTGGTGACATAAGCACTTATTCTAAAAACTGCCCAAAACTCGCCTTTTATGCGGTGGAAAGTTTATCGTTATTAAGCTCAGACAGTTGGGCAGTTTTTGCGCTTATGTCACCATCTGCTAAGGCACACACGAAAACCGGTCAATGAAACCAGACCACCGGATACGGACGCAATGGCAGTATAATCTACACTTTGTTTGACACAGGCAATTTACGTTGTGGTGGGTTGGTGTCTGGAATGTGCAGCTATAATTTATGTGGTGGGGAAGGATAAGGTTTCTTTTGGGATTTCAGTATATTCTGAAAAATTTGAATTTATTTCATCACTCATAAATAACAAACTTTCTGATCATATTTTCTGTTTTTTATGGCTACTTCACAGAACACTTGCAAGATAAGGGTTCTGATATCTGTCCACGAAAACGTAGCCTGCCTGTGTCTTTACTGCGTAAATCAAACTGCCATCGTGCGTATAGCGTCCACGGTTTCATTGACCGGCTTTCGTGTGCACCTTAGCTAGCTTTGGCATAAGCGTAAAAAACTGCCCAACTGTCTGAGCTTAATAACGATAGACTCTCCACCAGATAAAAGGCGAGTTTTGGGCAGTTTTTTGAATAAACGCTTACGCCAAAGCCAGCTTAGGTGCACCAGAAAGCCGAGCTGAAACCAGTGGACGCTATACGCACGATGGCAGTTTGTCACCACCGCTCCCAACCAGACACAGGCTCACTACCTTCCGTCTAATCCATTACACTCACATCAAGCCTCCAGTTCTCCGCCTTCTACCTGATCTCATCATATAAAAGTCCAGAATTTTCAGTTGCTACTTCTACCTATCGGTATGTACGCCGGAAAAAAATGTTTCTGCCCGATGCTCCCATGTGTACGCAGCCTGTGCTTTCCGGTATGCATGATCTGTGATGTTTTTGATCTCAGCAGGATGTTTATAGATATCTGCTAACTTTTCTGTCAATGTATCTAAATCACTGTCATTATATAAAACTGCTTCTTTTTGATCTGCCAATTCATTTCTTGAAAATGGAGTATCCTCTGTAAAAGCCAGTGTATGGTTTAGCATTGCTGTATACACTCTGTCATGCAGTCCACCATGAAAACATGGGGTCGTATTAAGCAGTATTTTCGCATCTGCCATCATCTGTATCGACACCGGATAAGAAACTCCACCGGTATAAAGCGTGACCTGCTTATGATGCAGTTCATCTAATACATCCCAGCCATGCCCGATCACTGTAAATGGTATTTTGGATTTTTCCGCTGCAATTACTGCTTTTTTCCGTTTCAGATTCCGAAGATATTTATCTGCTAAATATGCATGATTTAAACGTACTGCAAACTCTGCTTCTGTTAAAACTTCACCCTGATCCCTTAGATAAGCAGCCAGGGCATCTTCCTGCGTCAGGGCATGGTCAGCATCCATCATATCGATCAAGGCACTGACTTCTTTTTTTAATGGCAATGCATAATCTTCTAACTGTTCATGCAATGCTGCCTCCGGTTCATATGTCCCTAAAAAAAGAAGCTCAAACCTTTTTTGTTCAAGCTCTTTTTCAAATTGCGCCTCTGCGGCACCAAGCGGCAGATAATATACCTGCCTGATCTGCGGATAATATTTCTGCATATATTTCTGATGGCAGGTATCAATACAGATCACCGAATAATGCGAAAATCCACACCGGATACCCACATGATGATAGAGTGGGTGATCGACTAAATAATTATAAAACGGCACCTGAAATGCCTCTAAATATGGTGTACCGTCCTCTAATTCCATTCTCGGCAGAAGGGAATTAAAGTCAAGTGCAGCCATATATTTTTCCTGCCCTGCTAAAACCGTTTCTAATTTTTCTTCCATCCGAAGTGACAGATCACAGACTTCTACCGGATAGCCAAGAGATTCAAATGCCTGCTTTAAGCACTTGATGAAATACCGGTTTGATTCATAGCAGAGATCTCTTGATTCAAATAATAAGACCGTATCTTTCATGTTCTCTCCTGTCAGCTTCTGTGTATATGCTGATGTGTAAACAAATGATCCTGACAATATTCATAATTTCCTTCACATTTTGAACAGAACCGGAATTCGAGTGTCGGATCATCTAACTCTGTCCTGCCACAAATTGCACATTTATGCTTTGTTACACCGCCATGACCTGCCGGCTGTCGCATCTGTGACTTAAATGTCTGCCTTCTGTGGATCTCCTTTGGAGAAATCCGTTTGTAATTCCTTGTGGAAAAATAAAATACAAGGAAGTTAAGCAGTGACATGATAATCGCTACCCTGCCTGCCCAATTCGTCTGGATCAGGCTGAAGATGATCAAAACGCCATAGACAACTGCCATCCATTTCATTTTGATCGGGATAATGAAATATAACAGTACTTCCATATCCGGATAACATACGGCAAATGCTAAGAAAATTGCCATGTTAATGTAATTTGTAGAGAAGAATGCTCCCATTCCGGCAACCGGAACACCATAGACCGCATACATCACTCCGTAAAGGATAAATGCTCCGATCACAGTAAAGATGATTCCGCCAAAAATGTACACATTAAAACGGAATGTACCCCATGTACGTTCCAATGCCTGTCCTAACTGGTAATAAAAGATCACCATGATAACTGCAAATAAGAGGCTTGAATCCGGTGGCATCAGTACCCATGTCACTAACCGCCAGATCTGTCCTTTTAAAATATAATACGGCTCTAAGGTCAGATAATTTAAAACACCTGGTGCTAAATAACTTAGTGTATATCCGACTACATAACCTGCTAATATCCATACGATCAGATTCGGGATCGCAAATCTGCCCATCTTCCGTTCCAGCTTATTCAAAAAATTGTTCATTTTCATTCCGCCTTTTCGTATTTTTTATAACTTGCATTATAAGTTGTCAGATATTCTTTGTCAACGCATATCAGTGGATTGTTCAGAACAAAAAAATCCATTTAAAATTACTTTTCGTCATTTCAAATGGATTTTTATGGGAGTGATCTGTAACAGGAATCATTCCTTTTTGTTTTCCTGCATTTTCCTTAGAAACTCATTTGGAAGTATCACTTTGATTCGTGAATGTTTAAAATCAGACGGATTTCTTGTAACGAGATAATCTGCCATAGACGCAACGGCACATTCTTCCTGCAGACCATCCTCAAAATCCGAAAACATTTCATTTTCCAATGCAGCAATTATTCTCTTTTCATTTAATTCTGAAACCTGAAATATTTTACATAAATTCTTTAAAAGATATCTTCTTTCTTCCTGACTAAATTCTTTTCTAAGTATATAAAACAAATTTGGAATACTATGTGCAGCAAGTACTCCTGTGATTTCCCTTGTTGCACATTTTTCCATTATTTGTTTCGCATCTGTAGCATATGGTTCCCGATCGGCAAGTGCATCTATTATAATATTTGTATCAATCAGGATTACCATACTTTTCCTCCCTCGCCAGTTCTAATTCTTTATCTGCATCAAAATCTTCGGATAATCTTCCGCTAAATTTCAGCACACCTTCAAGTGCTTCCATCGCCTGCTTTTTCTCTGCTGTTTTGTCAGATGACATTTCTTCAAGATTTTGAAGAATGTTGATCACATAAAACATATTATCATCCGGTATACGTTCTATCAATTCTACTGCCCGTTCCTTCATGTGTGTCATCATGCACCAACCCCTTCCTTTTCTTTTATCATACTGTAAGTCTTACCCCATTTCAACAAATTATTTTAAAATTTTAGATACCCCTAACTTCTTGGCATATTCCTTAACGAAACCGGTATGCACAGTTCATCCCCGACCTGCAGATTATAAATATCTACAAAAGGATTCGCATACATCACCTGCACAAGCGGTACATGATACTTTCTGCTCAATGTATATAAAGTATCTCCTTCTTTTACAACATGAATAATTCCCCTGCACTCCATCATAAACTCCATATAGCAATCGTTATCATATTGTATGCACCCAGCCTGCATCTGCTACTGCCAAAACAATATCTGCTATCCGAAATTTTAGCAAAAGTTTTGAAAAAATTTATTTGTGTTTTGTCGTATACTGTCGTATAATACAGTTTGTTTGTAAACAGAAGTACATTTTAATAAGAAATAACAGGTGGTATTATGGAAAATAACAACTTGAATAAACTAGGCATTGACATCGGTTCTACAACTGTCAAAGTCGCCGTTTTAGACGAAAACAACCAGATTCTCTTTTCTGATTATGAGCGTCACTTTGCAAACATCAGGGAAACACTTGCCAGCCTTGTTACAAAGGCTTTAGAAAAATTAGGTGATCTGAAATTATCACCGGTCATCACCGGTTCCGGTGGACTGACATTAGCCAAACATCTTGAAGTACCTTTTGTACAGGAAGTCGTAGCTGTATCAACTGCCCTTTCTGAATATGCCCCTAAGACAGACGTTGCGATCGAATTAGGCGGTGAAGATGCAAAGATCATCTATTTTGAAAATGGTAATGTGGAACAGCGTATGAACGGAATTTGTGCCGGCGGTACAGGTTCTTTTATTGACCAGATGGCATCTTTGATCCAGACAGATGCAGCCGGATTGAATGAATATGCCAAAAATTATCAGGAGATCTACCCGATCGCTGCCCGCTGTGGTGTATTTGCAAAAACAGACATCCAGCCGCTGATCAATGAAGGTGCTACAAGGGAAGACCTTTCCGCTTCTATTTTTCAGGCAGTTGTCAACCAGACGATCAGTGGGTTAGCCTGTGGGAAACCGATCCGTGGCCATGTTGCCTTTTTAGGAGGTCCGCTCCACTTTTTATCCGAATTAAAAAATGCATTTATCCGAACTTTAAATTTAGACGAAGAACATACGATAGAGCCGGAAAACTCTCATCTTTTTGCAGCGATCGGCTCTGCGTTAAATTATAAAGAAGATTCCATTACAACACTTTCTTCCTTAAAGGAAAAACTTTCTTCTGACTTACATATGGAATTTGAAGTTGCCAGAATGCAGCCGCTTTTTGAAGATCAGGCTGAATATGATGAATTTTTAAACCGTCACAGAGGACATAATATCAAAACTGCGGACTTTGCCTCCTATCAGGGCAGCTGCTACCTTGGTATCGACGCAGGTTCGACGACTACAAAGATCGCCCTGATCGGAGAAGACGGTTCTCTTTTATATTCTTTTTACAGTAACAACAACGGCAGTCCGCTCGCTACAGCTCTCCGTTCTATCAAAGAGATCTATAAGCTTCTGCCGGACGGTGCAAAGATCGTACATTCCTGCTCTACCGGTTATGGTGAAGCTTTATTAAAGGCGGCTCTTTTACTGGATGAAGGTGAAGTAGAAACGGTTGCCCACTATTATGCAGCCGCATTTTTTGATCCAAAGGTAGACTGTATCTTAGACATCGGTGGCCAGGATATGAAATGCATCAAGATCAAAAACCAGACGATCGACAGTGTGCAGCTCAATGAAGCCTGTTCTTCCGGCTGTGGTTCTTTCATCGAAACTTTCGCAAAATCCTTAAACTACTCTGTACAGGATTTTGCAAAAGAAGCGCTTTTTGCAAAGAATCCGATCGACCTTGGTACACGCTGTACCGTATTTATGAATTCAAAAGTTAAACAGGCACAAAAAGAAGGCGCTACCGTAGCAGATATTTCTTCCGGTCTTGCTTATTCTGTCATCAAAAATGCACTGTTTAAAGTCATCAAATTATCTGATGCTTCTGAACTTGGTCAGAACATCGTTGTTCAGGGTGGTACATTCTATAATGATGCCGTCCTTAGAAGTTTTGAAAAAATATCCGGCTGTAAAGTTGTACGTCCTGATATTGCCGGTATCATGGGTGCGTTTGGTGCTGCCCTTATCGCAAGAGAACGCTATGAGGAAAACCAGACAAGCAGTATGCTCTCCACTGATGAAATCAATGCCCTGACATTTGATACAGAATTAACACGCTGTCAGGGATGTACAAACCATTGTCTTTTAACGGTCAACCATTTTTCCGGTGACAGAAAATATATCACCGGTAACCGCTGTGAAAAGGGACTTGGCGAAGTAAAGAAAAAAGAGGATGTTCCAAACCTCTTTGCTTATAAAAACCGCAGAATGTTTGCTTACCCGCCGCTTTCAAAAGAAGAAGCCGTCCGTGGTACTGTCGGCATTCCACGCGTATTAAATTTGTATGAAAACTATCCGTTCTGGGCAGTTTTCTTTAAAGAATTAAAATTCCGCACTCTGCTTTCTCCGCAGTCTACGAGAAAGATCTATGAGATGGGAATTGATTCCATTCCAAGTGAATCCGAATGCTATCCTGCAAAATTAGCCCATGGTCACATATCATGGCTGATAAATAAACAGGCTGATTTTATCTTCTATCCTGATATTCCATTTGAACGTAACGAATTTCCGGATTCGAACAACCACTATAACTGTCCGATCGTTACATCCTATGCGGAAAATATCAAAAATAATGTAGATGCCATTACTTCCGGTCAGGTGCGTTTCTTAAATCCATTTTTAACATTTGGAGACTATCACGCCCTTGAGAAACAGTTAGCAGAAGTCTTTTCCACAGAATTTCAGATTCCAAAAGAAGAAATTCACGCTGCCGTAAAAGCCGGCTGGAAGGAACTTTCCGATACAAGGATTGAAATTGAAAAGAAAGGTGAGGAAGTCTTAGAATACTTAAAGGCAAATAACAAACGCGGAATCGTCCTTGCCGGCCGTCCTTACCATGTCGATCCAGAGATCAATCATGGCATCCCGGAACTGATCACGTCCTATGGACTTGCTGTTTTGACCGAAGATTCGATCTCACACCTGCATCCGGTAGAGCGTCCTTTAATCGTTATGGATCAATGGATGTACCACTCCAGACTTTATGCGGCTGCAAACTATGTAAAGACGCAGGATCATTTAGACTTAATACAGTTAAATTCTTTCGGCTGCGGTCTTGATGCCGTTACTACAGACTGTGTCAATGATATTTTAAGTAAATCAGGCAAGATCTATACCTGCCTGAAAATTGATGAAGTCAATAACTTAGGTGCTGCACGTATCCGTATCCGTTCCTTACTTGCAGCGATCCGTGTCCGCGAGAAACGCAATACAGATAAGAACCGTACCATCGTTCCTGCAAATTACAACCGTGTGGTATTTACAGAGGAAATGCGTAAGAATTATACGATCCTCTGCCCACAGATGTCACCAATCCATTTTGAGCTGTTAGAGCCTGCTTTCCGTACCGCAGGCTACAATATGGTCGTACTCGATAATGACAACCGGACAGCAATCGATACCGGATTAAAATTTGTAAATAATGATGCCTGCTATCCTTCCCTGATCGTCGTTGGTCAGATCATGGATGCGGTCCTTTCCGGTCAGTATGATATGAGTAAAACTGCTGTCTTAATCTCCCAGACAGGTGGTGGCTGCCGTGCATCAAATTATATCGGTTTTATCCGGCGTGCCTTAGAAAAAGCCGGTTATAAAGATATCCCTGTCATTTCGATCAACCTAAGCGGCTTAGAGAAAAATCCGGGCTTTAAGATTACACTTCCGCTGATACAGCATGGACTTTATGCATTGATATTCGGTGATATCTTTATGCGCTGTCTGTACCGTACCAGACCATATGAAGCAGTTCCCGGATCTGCAAATGCACTGCATGAGAAGTGGAAGGAAAAGGTCATTGCCTTTGTTGCACAGAATAAAGTACTCTCCCACCGGAAATTCAAACAGATGTGCCGTGAGATTATCCGTGATTTTGACAACCTTCCGATGCTTGATATCAAAAAACCGAAAGTTGGTGTTGTAGGTGAGATCCTTGTAAAATTCCTTCCTGCTGCAAACAACTATTTAGTTGACCTGTTAGAATCAGAAGGTGCAGAAGCTGTTGTTCCTGACCTGACTGACTTTTTACTCTACTGCTTCTATAATCAGAATTTTCAAGTGGAATATCTTGGCAAGAATAAGAAAGCTGCAAGAAATGCCAACCTTGGCATTGCATTTTTCGAATGGTTAAGAAGTGCTGCCCGTGATGAATTTGAAAAGAGCCGTCATTTCACCCCGCCTGCAGAGATCTCTGTCCTTGCTGATTATGCCAAAGATATCGTATCTTTAGGAAATCAGACAGGTGAAGGCTGGTTTCTGACCGGTGAAATGTTAGAACTGATCCATACAGGCACGAATAACATTGTCTGCACTCAGCCGTTTGGCTGTCTGCCAAACCACGTTGTCGGCAAAGGAGTTATCAAAGAATTACGCAAACAGCATCCGCTTGCAAATATTGTAGCGATCGATTATGATCCGGGAGCCAGTGAAGTAAATCAGTTAAACCGTATCAAGCTGATGCTCTCTACTGCACAGAAGAATCTGGCTAAGTAAACTTTACAAAAAAACTTTCTTTTTTAGTAAAATAATATATAGAACTTTTGATAAACCGCTGTTATACAAGTCATAAGTATACTTCGTATAACAGCGGTTTTACTATGTACTAAAAATTATATCAGGAGGGATTTTATGAAGCACAGGGACGAAAGATTCTGTGCATGGCACTTGTTCTCACATTATCCGCAAGCTATCCGGCTTCCGGAAGGTTTTTCAAAACCTTTAGAGGACAATAACGGAATGACCTTAACAAGCAGTACTGCTACCTCTTTAGTATCTGACTGTGATACTGTGATCGATGTAAATGTACAGTGAAAAATGCTTCCGTTTACCACGCATCTGTAACAGACACATCTGTTTTAAAATCAAAGGCATTTACTTTACTTTTTGATGTAAAACAGTCTGCTCTTTCAGGAGATACTGCAATAACAGATCCTCGTGCCGCCTTTAATATCGGTAATAAGGCAAATGCCATCCATGTACTTACCTATTCCGGTAAATTAGGCTATGGTGCTGATGGCAGCAGCGGTTCTTCTTTATATACATATATTAACGGTTCATTTTATAGCCACATTTCGGGCAGACATTTCCACCTTTATAGGTATATCCACAGCGGAAACAACAGATCGTTTCATGCTTTTCACTGGCAAGATATGTCAGATTCCTGGAATCCGGTTTTTCCTGCAGATAAGATATGAAATCTTTCAGGCAGCTGCCCCATGCAGGCAGTTCTTTTTTGTCTACTGCATAGGGAAGTCTGATCTTCGTTCCATCTTTTATTTCAATCGACACGCCTGTATTTAACAGACCTGTCTGTGTCTGTACTTTCCGGATATCTCCGATCGGAATCATATATGCATTTAACATTGTCCTGTAAAATAAATGCTCCGGTGTCAAGATGATTCCTTCTTTTCCAGACTGATTTCTTGATGTATCCACAACTAAGATCGGATATTCAAATAATCCACGTTTTGTACCATAGGTATCTAATGCAAACCGGATCGTTGCTAATTCCTCCTCCGTTGCTTCTTTCATCATCACTTTTCTTGCCGGATAGAAATGATACCTGTCATTTTCTTTGATCTTTCCTTTTAAACTTTCCTGCAATTTATGGACTAATAACTCACACTCATCTGTTTTTAACTTGATCAGACGCTTCTTTAACATCTCAAGTGCATTTGTCTTAAGCTTCGGCAAAAAGATGCCTTCATCTACCTTTTGATAGGCTTCTAAGGCTTCATCTGCTGTCATCTGCGGCAGATTTTCACAGATTTTATCTAATGCTTCGCTATCCATTGCTGTAAGTTTTTCTTCTAACTTCTGCATGTAAGGAGCAAGCAGCTGTTCATCAAACTGCATCCCTTTTAATCTTCTCATCAATTCCGTAAGTCCGGTACGGTCTGCAATCCTTGTATGACGGATCATATTGGAAATCTCACGGCTTTCTGCTGCTTTCTGCTTCTCTTTTAATGCTGCCTCATATGGTGAAAGATCCACTTCGGAATAGCCTTTTAAACGATCCATAAAAGCTCGGAACTGTTTTAGATCCTGTGTCGATGGTGCTTTCTGTACCATTGATGCCACTTCTGCTTCGCCCTGCCTTTTCTTTTCCTGATACAAAGTTTCTAAAACCTTCTGCTTTTCTGTATCCGGCAGATCTGTCTTTTCAATTTCTGAAATTGCACGCTGCATCTTTGCGTAATTTTCTCCCTTACAGCCTGCCGCTAATTTTTGGATATATTCACATTTCTGTGCTTCTTCACGTTTCCGGATCTGAGCTAAGATCGGCTCTTTATCTGTATCATAAAGATTTTTTTCCTGCAAGAGCTCCTTTTTAAACGATTCTAACTGCGTCGGTGATAACCTGTCGATCACATTACATTTTGCAAGATATCGTTTTCTTGCAGCATCTAATTTTGTCTTAGGGATCTCTTTCTTTTCTATCTGGTCTTTTGATACCGTTTTACCATCCGAAGATGCACTATCTTCCTGCTGTTGATCTTCTGCCTGCTGGCTGCTATGCATAACGGAATGTCTTTCATTTCCTGGCTGACTGCCTGTTCCATCCTGCAGATCAGTGCTCTGTCCATCATTCATTTTTAAAGACCGATCCGGTCTGCCATCTGCACCCGACTGCGGCTCTGTCTGCCGGCTGCCATCTGCACTGAAATGTTCTCCATTTTTTCGTCTGCTGCCTGCTTTGAAATCTTTGGCACTCTGTCTGTCATCTACATGATTTCTATTTCCACGCTTAGGTGAGCGTCCTGCCTCATCTACGGCTTTTTCTAAATACTTCACACTTTCAGCCGGATAAAATCCTTCTTCGATCTTCGCCTTTAATACTTCTAATCCTTTGTCATCCAAGGCATCCATATTAGAACATATCGTTTCAAGACTTTCTTTTGTATCGTTGATCTGCATCTGATTCTTTCTTTTTCGTATCACTTCATATTCATTGAATTTATAATTGGACACACGATCTCCCTGGCTGCCTAACAGCTCTAAATAATCCTCATAAGCATGCGTATCACTCATAAAATCCATTACATAAACATCGCCTTCTGCTAAGAGTTTCTCCGGTCTTGGCGTATAAAAACAATGGCAGGTATTACAAGTATAGGCTCTGGCTAAAAATACACCACCCTCCACTGTTTCAATCCGAAATTCCTTATTTTCCGGAAAAACGACCATGTGCAGATACTCTCTGCATTTCGGACACTGATAACCTACCATATAAAAGTTATTTCCCAGACGGTTCTTCTGTCTTTGGGCATACGTTGTATCCTGTTTTAGAAATGTCTTTTTCTGCTTATTCCAGACTAATTTATGCCACAATCCACCGGATTCCATTTCTTCTTCCACCGGCTTTTCTTTTTCTTCTTCTGCCTCTATGGCACATCCGATGACATCTTCATAATTCAGCCGGATACCGGCTTTATAAAAGCGGAAATTCTCCTGACTATATCCCGGTTCCACAGCAAACTCCCGAAGAACTGTTGTAAATAATGTATTTAACTGTGCGTAATCCTGTTCCACTTTCACACCGCGGATCATGCCCCATTTTCCAAATGCATACAATACAAGATTTAATACATTCTGCACTTTTGTATGATTGTCAAGTTCGATCACATCTTCCTCTTTCACAGGTATATCGATGATATTCGTCAGGACTTTTCTATTCTCAAAATTGAAAAATAATGACCGTACCCTTCCCTGAAGGATCAGGTAATCTCCTACTACCACGAAAGTTCCGTTCCATTCTACCGGTTCTTTCATCGTCCGTATGAGTTTTTCAAATGTCAGTTTTAATTCTAAATTTGTTTTTAATATGATCATATCAAACACCTCTCTTATCTATTGTAATGAGGAATCGGATTTTCAATTTCATCTTTATATGTGGCATCCTTCTTATATGCTTTTTTTTAGTGTTATTTTTTGAATGTTTCTAAAAATTCATCTGTACTGGTACAAACCACAGCCGATTCAAGCATTTTTTGAAGTACATCCGTATCTGTTGTCTGCGTAACTAATTTTTTTATGGAATCTGTTAACAGATTTCTGATACTTAGAATATTGGTAACATTGGTGACTAATGTTTCTAATTTTCCCTCTATCCTACCTTCTGTCCTGCCTTCCTCTTTTCCTGCCTGAAACTCTTCCTGCATCAATTCTTCGATCATCATAAAGCGTTCCTCCATCTGACGGCTCTTTTTTATATCATTGACACTATTTTGCAGCTGTCTGACATAAGAATCATTGCAATCATCCGAATGAATGGCATCTTCTGCCCCAATATAATTTAACAGTTCTACTAATTCTTTCGGTACTTCTGATTCATTATTTCCTTTTGTACTTAATAATATCGTATGTCTGCCATTCTGTAAAGTTTTGCCTGTTTCTTTGCATACTTCTTCAAATGTATATCGGTATTTTCCATCTTCAAATGGATCAAAATCACATACAAAAATAACATATGCTTCCGGCAAGGTTTCATAACCTTCTGATGGGTGCAATTCACTCATATCAATCTGATCGTGATAATAACGTGTCCTACGTGGTAAGTTATTTTTTGGCTGAATCTGCATTTCGATATTAAATGCCTTTGAATTTCCTTTTGCATAGACATCCAGACGTATGCCATGATAATCTGGATGATAGATAAGACTTTTCTCTTTGTCTACAACAACATGATCAATCTGAATCTCAAGTGCCCGTTCTAAAAATCCCTGACAATTTAACTCATTCATCATAACTGCGGTGAACATGAAATTATCTTTGATTGTAAGCTGTTGTAATGTTCGTTTTTTCCCCATAGACTGTTTCCTCCAAAAAGAAGGATACCACCAGTGAAATGTAACATAAAATTATAAACGATACAATTCTTTAGTATAAAATTTTATGGAATTTTTATCTGTTTCCCAAATTTTATAAACTTTTAAGAAATCCCCCACGCCTCTGTTTATCGGCATTTCAGCTACTTTGTTAGCACTCATCATCAAAGAGTGCTAGTTTTCTATTGACTTTTGAAAAACCACGTTATAAGATAATATATAGATGAACAAAAATAGTACATTTAAGTATAAAGGAGTGTTTTTAATATGGCAGACAAACATGGCAGTTTATCAATCAACAGTGACAATATTTTCCCGGTCATTAAGAAATGGCTCTATTCCGATCACGATATCTTCTATCGTGAACTCATTTCCAATGGCTGCGATGCGATCACGAAACTGAAAAAACTCGATATGATGGGTGAATACGAACTTCCGGCTGATTATAAGCCTAAGATTGAAGTCATCACAGATTCCGATGCAAAGACATTGACATTTACTGATAACGGACTTGGTATGACCGCTGATGAAGTGGAAGAATACATCAATCAGATCGCATTTTCCGGTGCAAATGATTTCTTAGAGAAATATAAAGATAAGGCAAATGATGATCAGATCATCGGTCACTTCGGACTTGGTTTCTACTCTGCATTTATGGTTGCAGACGAGGTACACATTGATACGCTTTCTTATAAAGAAGGTTCACAGCCCGTACACTGGGAATGTGACGGCGGTACAGAATTTGATATGAAAGATGGTATCAAAGATACTGTCGGTACTACGATCACACTTTTCTTAAATGAGGATTGTTTAGAATTTGCAAATGAATACCGTGCAAGAGAAGTCATTGAAAAGTACTGCTCTTTCATGCCGGTTGAGATTTTCTTATCGAAAGCGAATGCTGAGCCACAATATGAAACGATCAATCCGGAAGACAGATTAGATACCGATACCGTGATTGAAACCGTTGTGGAAGAAGCAAAGACCGAAGAAAAAGAAAATGAAAACGGCGAAAAGGAAACGGTTGAAGTATCACCAAGAACCGAGAAATTAAAGATCTTAAAACGTCCGGTTCCGCTAAATGACACTACACCGCTCTGGACGAAAAATCCAAAAGACTGTACGGAAGAAGAATATAAGACGTTCTACCGGAAAGTATTTGCAGATTACAAAGAGCCGCTTTTCTGGATTCATCTGAATATGGATTACCCATTTAATTTAAAAGGTATCCTCTACTTCCCGAAGATCAATACAGAATACGACTCCATCGAAGGAACCATTAAATTATATAACAATCAGGTTTTCGTAGCAGACAATATTAAAGAAGTCATTCCTGAATTTTTAATGCTGTTAAAAGGTGTGATCGATTGTCCTGATCTTCCATTAAATGTATCCCGTAGTGCATTGCAGAACGATGGCTTTGTAAAGAAAATCTCCGATTATATCACCAAAAAAGTTGCTGATAAGCTGATCGGTATGTGTAAGACAGATAAAGAAGCCTATGAAAAATACTGGGATGATATCAGTCCATTCATCAAATTCGGCTGCTTAAAAGATGAAAAATTCTGCGATAAGATCAATGATTATATCTTATTTAAAGATATCAATGATAAGTATCTCACCCTGCCGGAATGGATCAAACCAGTCGAAGAAAGTGAAGAATCCTCTGACGAAGCTGCACCTGAAGTTGAAAATGCAGACGGATCTTCTGCAACGGATGACAATACCGAAGAAAAAGATGACCGCAGTGTGATCTACTATGTAACCGATGTGAACCAGCAGGGACAGTACATCAAGATGTTTAAAGAACAGGGCATGAACGCTGTGATCTTAGACCACAACATTGATACTTCATTTATCTCCCAGTTAGAGCGTCGTAATGAAAAATATAAATTCATGCGTATCGATGCTGACCTGACAGAATCCTTAAAAGAAGAAACAGATGCTGATGAATTAAAAGATGCCGCAGATACTCTTTCTGAGGTATTTCACAAAGCATTAAACAACGACAAACTGACGGTTAAGGTAGAAAAATTAAAGGATACCAACATTTCCTCTATCATCACGCTTTCCGAAGAAGGCCGTCGTATGCAGGATATGATGAAGATGTATGCCATGAGCGGTATGGGTATGGATGCATCCATGTTTGGTGCTGACCAGACCTTAACATTAAACGCTAACAATGATCTGGTAAAATATATCTTAGAGCATAAAGACTCTGAATATACCAATGATTTCTGTGAGCAGTTATACGATCTTGCCATGTTAAGCAACCAGCCATTAAGTCCGGATGCCATGACAAAATTCATTGCACGAAGCAATAAGATCATGATGCTGTTAGCAAAATAATTTCCGTAGACAGATTACTCAGTAGTCTGTGCTTAAAATAACCATCTGACAACAAACAGGAGCAACAAATGTGATCTCACATTCGCTGCTCCTGCTTATTTCATATAAAGACCTTTTTATATTTCACCGATTCAGATATTCTTTACTACTTTCTCACTGCTCTTTTCCGGCATACGATACAAAGTCCTACCGTAACTAATTCTGCTAATGGGATTGCCAGCCAGACTCCATAGATTCCCCATAACTGCGGCAGTATCATTAATGATGCCACAATACAGACAAACGTCCTGCTAAATGAGATCAGTGCAGAAGTTTTTCCATCTGACAATGCGGTAAAATAGGATGATGTAAAAATATTATATCCACTGAACAAATAAGAAATAGAAAACAGGATAAATCCTTCTACAGTCAGATCATATACTGCACTTCCCCTTGTTACAAAAACCATCGTCACAAAATCTGCCAATAAGAACGATAAAATCGTCACACCGATCGATGAACCGATCACAAATCGTTTACAGATCTTTGTGATCTTCCTGACCTCTTCCTCATTTTTTGCTCCATAATTAAAACTGATCACCGGGGCTGTCCCCATGGAAAATCCCATATACAAGGAATTGAACATGAACTGCGAATATAATATGATCGTAATTGCTGCAACACCATCTTCCCCGATCAGCTTCATCATGATGATGTTAAATAAATAGGTGATCACTGCATTCGAAATATTCGTGACCATTTCCGATGCACCATTAAAACATGCTTGTCCTAATTTTGCAAAATCCGGTACAAACCTGCAAAAATGGAGCTCTTTATTTTTCTGCAGGAAAAAAATGCATCCGATGACCGCAGGGATCACTTGTCCGATTCCTGTTGCAAGGGCAGCACCCATGATTCCCATGTCTGCAATGCCCATAAAAACATAATCTAAGACAGCATTTGTAATTCCGGCTAGGACCGTAACTGCCAGTCCCAAATGTGGCTTTCCTGCTGCCACAAAAAATGACTGAAAGATCATCTGTAACATGGCTGCCGGTGCAAAATACATAACGATCACTAAATATTCCCTGCAATATCCGATTAGTTCTTTATTTGCCCCTAACAGATAGTAAAGTGCATCTCCTGAAAATACAACGATCCCCATTAAAAGCAGCGAACATACCAGTCCTGCCACTACCAGAAATGTAAAATCCTCTCTTGCTTCTTTTTCCTTTTTCTCTCCTAATTCTTTTGACACCAAAGCACTTCCACCTGTTGCGATCATAACTCCGACGGCAAATAATACGCTGATCGGCGGATATACGATATTTGCCGCAGAAAGTGCCCTGCTGCCTACTAATCTTGAAATAAAAATCCCATCAACGACCTGATATAATGACATAAATACCATCATTACCATCGATGGAAATGCAAATTTCAATAATTTCAACGGTGTAAATTTCTGCCCGATAGACTGTGACATTTTAAATTCTCCTAAATCTGTTTCTTTTTTTGAAATGTATCTGCATGCTGCGGTCGTTCCAAAGGTATCACCTGCTTTTACTACATATATCTCCATTGCATATCCTAAACTTTTTTCTTAGAATATGCGGTTAAAAAATCCCTGTTCAGTCTATTGTCATATCGATAATCTCAAAAAAACTGTCTGTGGAAATACTTCCATCTGTTACAAGCGGAATATTTTCCCATACAGATTCATTTAAGTTTGACGCAAGCGTCGATACAAATTCCTCATATACATCATCAAATGCTGCTTTTTCCCTTGCATCTACAATATTTGATTTGTTTGCATCTGTCAGTTCCTCATTAAACTTATTGATACATTTGATAAAATAAAAACCGTCGTCTGTCTGTATACAGTCTGATACTGCTCCATCATCCAGTTCAAAAGCTGCTTTTTCGACTTCTTCCGGAAGATCTCCCCGTCCAAAAGTAATCTCAATGACAGGTTTCTGGTTATAATTGCTTGCTACTGCTGCAAAATCTTCCCCTGCAGCTAGTTTTGCCGATACCTCTTCTGCCTTATCCTGTGTCTTGACATAGATCTGCATGGCTTCCATGATCCTTGCCTCATCATCACTTACTTCTTCATCCACACTCTGCGTCAATGACTGGTATACTTTATTTGCAAGTGCGTAATCTTCATACATGGACTCAATATCTGACTGTGATGCCCCTGTATAGGTCAGTTCTGCTTCATTTAAGGACTCATAATATTTTGCTGCTGCATCTTTGATGCGTGCTTTTTCTTCTGTAGTTAAAGCAATTTCCTGATCTTCTGCCAACAGATCCATACAGATGATCTTTGTCATTTCTGATAGTGCAACTTCTTTTACATATTGTTTTAATTTTTTCTTCTGAAATCCCTGCTCCCACAGATCGATGCCATAACTCTTGCCATAGATATTCTGATAATTGGCAAGGTAGACTTTTGCTTCTGTCTGGTTACAGGAATCCCCGCCTATTTTAAATACATCCTTGCTTCCGACACCACTGGTAACTACGATCTCTTTGCCGCCAATGCTGCATCCTGCAAAAAATACTGATACTGCAAGTACCCCTGCAAGTAGATTGATCTTATTTTTCATATGTGCTCCAATTCTATATTACAATTTATGGATCTCAAAAGCTGTAACCATGTTCCTCTAACCTTCCACGATCAGATATCTGTGATCTGAAAGTGGAAATACTTCACTTGCTTCTTCGATTTCCTGATCGCTCATTCCTGCAACATCCATGCCGGATTCTTCTAAATATTCTTTTACTTCTTCTATATTTTCACAGACAACTGCCATGCAGTCTTCTAAAAATTCTTCTGCTTCTTCCATATTAGACGCTACTTCCTCACGAAATAGCTGTGTCTGCATTTTTAAAAATACTTCTAAACATTCTTCATCATATGTTCCCATGGAAATTCCTCCTGATTTCTCTGTCTATTCTAATACCTTTATCTATTCCACATCTTCGTTACGATTCTAAATCCATGAATGACGGCATTGCTGCTATCGTTTAGCTGCTTGCAGGATAAAAGTAATTCCTTATTGCCCTTCATATCATATTATGATTCTCCATAAATATCAACGCCAAGTTTTAACAATTCCTGATAGATTCTTGCCACCGGCAGTCCTACCACGCTATTATAATCACCTGAGATCTTTTCTATGAATATGGCACATTTCCCCTGAATCCCATAACCTCCTGCTTTATCAAACGGCTCTTTCGTATCTATATACCATTCCCGTTCTGCTTCGCTCATCGGATACATCGTCACTTTCGTTTCTTCAAAAAAACTATGTACAGTCGTTTTTTCTCCTGACCGTAAGATCAATGTCACACCGGTATAGACTTTATGGCTGTCTCCCTGCAATAAAGAGATCATGCGGTAAGCATCTCCCTTATCCTTTGGTTTCCCTAAAATTGTATCTTTGTAAGCTACGACGGTATCTGCCCCGATAATTACTTCTGGGATGGTGATTTCTGTACGCTTTTTTACAATTTCTTCTGCTTTCTGCCTTGAGAGATCCATAACAACTTCTTCCGGTCTTTCATATTGGATCACTTCCTCACCACAAGCCGGAATGATCTCAAATTCCAGACCGATCTGTTCTAAAAGTTCCCTTCTCCGTGGAGAAGCAGACGCTAATATATATTTCATTCTGACACTCCTGACTTTTTCTTCCTGTCTGATATCTTTATCATACCTCAACCACTGCATCTAAGTAAAATGAATATAACAGTTTTTCTTTTACTTTTTTTCCCAGATTTGCTTCTAGGGCACACTGATAGAGGTCTAACTGTTTCTGATAGCGGTTTTTCAGTTCTTCTGCACTGTTTATCACATCTGTTTTATAATCTAATAATACGATCTCATCATCTTCGATAAAAAAGGCATCTATAATTCCCTGCACTAAGACCATTGTATCGCTGCCATCATGCTCGATCTCATCTGCGGACTGTCCCATCACAAATGGACGCTCTGTAAAGAGTTCTTCTCTTTCTGCGGCAGCTTTCATACGCATTGCAAGTGGAGACTGGTAAAACTGCACTAATTTCTTCCTGCGTAAAAGCTGTCGCATTTCTTCGGTCAGCCGTCCTTTTTCAGTGATCTTTATGATTTCCTTTTCTAACTGCTGTTCTAAATCATCACTTCCGGCTAATGTTTTCACATCTAAGCACTCTAATGCCCGGTGCATGGCACTTCCCCGCAGTGCACCCTGATTGACTGTTGTATCTTCACCACCTGCAAAACGTGGAATATACGGTGTAAATTCCAATGACTCCGTTTTCTGAAGCGGAGCACTTTTTAGTTCTTCTTCCTCGAATACAGCCTCCATTGCCCGATGCTTTAACTCAGATACAGAATATTTGACCTTCCGGTTTGTTTCGATCTGATATGGATACTGATAGGACAACTGTTTTGTAACATAAGCATCTGCTTCTTCATCAACATCGGATACCCGGTATAACAATTCTCCTAAACCTGCTGCCTTATCAAGCTGTTCTTTGGTTTCTTCTTCTACTAACTTCTGTACGTCCCAGATCTCGATCAGGGAACTTTCGCCACTGGCTGCTGCCGCTGTTAAGATCCAGTCTAAAAACGATCTTGCACCTGCCCGCTCTAAAAATGCGATCTTATCTTTGCTCTGATAACGCATCTCTAATTTCTCGATACAGGCTCTGACATCTTTTTTTACTCCGGTGATGATCAGCTTTTCCTTTGCTCTTGTCAGTGCTACATAAAGGACACGGAGTTCTTCTCCGAGATTTTCCAATTCCATCTGTTTTGCAACCGCTTTTTTATATAAGGTTGCTCCATAGACCCTCTGTTTCGGATCGATAAAATCAACTCCGGCTCCTAGATCCGGATGAATGACAAGACGGCTTCTGACATCTGTTTTATTAAAATTTTTTGCTGTTGCAGATACAAATACGACCGGAAATTCCAATCCCTTACTCTTATGGATCGTCATCAGTTTTATGGCATCAGCACTCTCATTTACAACATCGGCTTCTCCATAATCTACCTCATATTTCTGTAACCTGTCCATATAGCGGATAAAGTGGAACAGTCCTCTGTAACTTGTCTTTTCATATGCAACTGCCTTTTCTAACAGCATTTCTACATTCGCTTTCCGCCGTTCCCCTCCCGGCATCGCAGATACATAGCCTGCATAACCGCTGTCCTCTAAAATATAATATAACAGTTCATGTATCGGCAGTTCCGTTACTAAGCTTCTATATCCCGATAATTTCTGTAAAAAACATTCTAACTTTTGATACAGAGTTTCTTCTAGCTGCGTCTGGTCTGCCTCTAAAACGCTGGCATGAAATGACCTCTCTCCCCCTGCCGCTTTTAATCTGGCTAATTCTTCATCCGAAAAACCGCCGATCGGGGAACGTAAAACTGCTGCGAGCGGTATATCCTGTCTTGGATTATCTAAAATCTTTAACAAACTTAAAATTGTCTGTATCTCTAAAGTCTGAAAATAGCCGGTTCTTGAAGTCGCATGTGCCGGAATGCCTTTCTGTTCAAATACTTCCATAAACGTATCTGCATATTTGCCGAAACTCCGCAGTAAGATCACAATATCTGAATAGCGTATATCCCGCAGCATACCGGTTTTCTTATCCGTTACCTGCTGTTCTCTCATCAGTCTTTTGATCCGGTCTGCGACAAGTTCTGCCTCAAGTGCCACCGGATCAGTCAGTTCTGCTTCTTCTAACAGTTCCTCTTTGCTGTCTGCTACAAGGATCTCCGGCTTCATGTCATCAGATTGCGGATATTCTGCCCCTAAATATAATGCTGCCGCATCATCATATTCAACATTTCCTAAATCCCGTTTCATCAGCTTTTCAAACATATGATTTGTAATATCAAGGACTTCCTTACGGCTTCTGAAATTCTTATGCAGCTCGATCTTCTGGCAGTTTGATCCTTCAGACGTATACGCATCATATTTTTCCATAAAAAGTTCCGGTCTTGCTAAACGGAACCGGTAAATACTCTGCTTGACATCTCCTACCATAAACCGGTTATATTCGCCGATATCTTCTTTTGAAACCGCAGATAACAGACTCTCCTGCACCAGATTACTGTCCTGATATTCATCGATCATAACTTCTTCATAGAGTTTTTTACACTCAAATGCTGCCTCTGTCGGTTCTTTTGTATCTTCATTTAATAAGATCTTCAATGCAAAATGCTCAAGATCCGAAAAATCTAAGATATTCTTTTCCCTTTTCTTTGCATCAAATGCATCTGTAAATTCTTCTGTCAGACGGACTAATTCCGTCACCACCGGAGCCATCTGTGCTAAACGGTTCAGGATTTCTTCTTCTGTGTCAAAAAAGAAATCTTCTTTTAATTTTTTGACTGTGCTTTTGATCGTATCTCTCTGTTCCTTAAAGCACTCTAATTTTTCAATACTGCCTTCATACTTACGATTTACAGGAAGTCTGTCAAATGCAAAATGCTCTAAAACCTCTGCCATCTGATGATATCCGGCTGCATCTTTTAAATGTTCGATGCGAAGTTGATCCCGCTCTGCTGTTTCCTTTAAATACAATGGTCCATCATCATCTGATGCCAGCTTAAGGTTCTGCTCTGCTAAACCTGTAAGATCCATGCAGATCTGCCGTAAATAGGTCATTAAAGCCTGCATCCAGTCCTTATGCTCTAATTCTTCCATATCTTTAAACTGATATGCCTTTGTCAATCCATGCAGCCATTCTTTTGGCCATGGTGCACTCATGGAAAGATGATATAATTTAAAGATCAGTTCCCGCAGGGCATCATCTTTTTTTCCTGTTGCAAAACATTCCACAAACAGTAAAAATTCCTTAGTCTTTTCTTCATAATTTTGATTTAAGACTTCTGCGATCACATCTTCCCGAAGAAGATTTAATTCGCCTTCTTCCGCAATCCTAAAATTCGGCTCAAGATCGATCCTGTGAAAATAATTGCGGATCAGATTCAGACAAAAACTGTGGATCGTCGTGATCTGGGCATGATGAAGCAGTGTCGTCTGTTTTTGCAGATGTGTATTTTCCGGATCTTTTTCTAAAGCAGCTTCAATCGCAGCACCAATACGCTCCCGCATCTCTGAAGCCGCTGCCGCAGTAAAAGTTACGATCAACATTCTGTCTATATCTACCGGATGTTCTTTATCTAAGATCCTCTGTATGATACGCTCCACTAAGACAGCTGTCTTTCCGGAACCGGCTGCCGCAGAAACTAAAATATTCCGGTTTCTTAAGGTAATGACCTGTTCCTGTTCCTTTGTCCACTTCATACTCATAGTTCCTGACTTCCTCTCATTTTTCCGATGATCTCCTCATCTGACAATTCTTCTAACTTCCGGTAGTCAAATCCCGGCACCTTTCTGTCAAAATGACAGATTGCACGGTATGCACAATAATCGCAGCCGGTCTGATCTCCTAATGCATATGGCAAAACACCGATATCCCCTTTTAACATCCGCTGTCCTAAATGCAGGATCGTTTCATTGACATAAGAAGATAATGCTGCAAAATCGGCGGTATTCATCGCCTTTGAATTTTTTTTCAAAGAGCCGTCTTTATTTAAACCGACCGGAATGACATCAGAGGTGACACTGACTGCCCCATCTAAGGAAGTATCTAAACTGTCGATCACTTCACGGCTGTCATTTGCTAATCCATTTAATTTTAACTGTTTTAAAATATTCTTCTTTAATTCTTCTTCACTTAATGCCTGATCTGTTTCTACCATCGGATCATTGACATGGTAATAGAAAATACCTGCCGGAACTACTTCTTTTTTCGGATACCGTTTCTCCATCAATTCGACTGCTGCATTCATATAGACAACCAGCTGTAACTGCAATCCATGATAGATATTTAAAAACTGGAAACTTGTATTGCCGGATTTATAATCAATGATCTTGACATATACTTTATCCTCATTCTGATAGGTGTCAATCCTGTCGATACGTCCACGCAGATGCATCTTTTCTTCTTCACTCAGCTGGAAATTGACCGATTTCATATCTTCTGCATAGGAAAAAGAAACCTCGAATCCATCCGGTGCAAATTTTCCCTGTCTGACCTGATATAAAAGTGCATTGACTGTCCGTTTTAAGATACGGTACATTCTGTCTTTTGCATAACTGCTTCTCGCATTTTCATACAAAGCGGTATTATGATTTTCTCCTAACGCCTGTTCCACTGCTTCTTCTAAGATCTGCTCACTTTCTTCCTCTGTAACCGTAAACCAGCTATATCCATGTTCACGCAGTTTCTTCGCATACTGCTCTAATACTTCATGGAATACATTTCCGATATCCACCGCTGCAAATCCGCTTTCACTCCGTTCCCTTAACATCAGTCCATATGTCAGAAAATGGGAAAAAGCACAGGCTGCAAAGGTTTCTAGTCTGGTCACACTGTTTTCTATGGACGTTCCGTACAAGGCTCTCGTAACAGCAGCAGAAATCGGTGTATCTTCATGTTTTAACTTCGCTGCCTCTAAAAGTTTTGCGGCTTCTTCTTTTAACTTCGGCTCATTTTCATACCAGCGGCATAATGCTGCCCAATAACGGATCTGTTCTTCTTCCTCATTTTTCTGCCATTTTGAGGCATGTTCCATTCCCTCAACTAAAAGTGCCCTTGCACTCTTTGGCGTTACAATCCGCTTGATGAATGGTTCTTCCTCAATCTCCTGTATTTCAAGACCTTTATATAATTTTAAGATCATATGGATCAGATACGAACTTCGCATCGCTTTTCCTTCTCCATCGACTCTCGCATAAGACAGATAAAGTTTTTCCGATGGCTTGGTCAGATTCAGATAGAGATAAAATCTCTGGATAAAACTTTTTTCCCTGACAGTCGGTGCTAATTCGATCTGCATTTCTTCTAAATGCTCCCGCTCTAACTGGGAAAGAATCCCATCTGCTCCACCTGCTTTTGGAATGACTCCATCATTCACGCCTGCAAAAAAGAGTACTTTGATCTCATTTAAGCGGCTTCGCTCAATATCTCCAAAGACTACTCTGTCATATCCCGGAGGAATGATTCCCACATCTGCCGCCTCATAGCCTGCATCTAAGATACGTGCAAACTCTTCTAAGGAAATTTCTTCCTCTCCTAAGAGTTCAACCATCTTATCGAATAATTCCATGACGATCCGGTAGATCTGCGCATATTCTTTTGCGTGCTTTAGATCTCCTGCTTCTTCATAGAACTGTTCTTTTTCTTTTAACTGCTTCTCGATCTGCCGTTCACAGATGAACCGGTAAAAGCTTAGTATCTGCTCTTTTACTGTGATATTTTTCTGTTTTAGTGCCGGATAAAATGAAGAAAACTGTTCTGCGATCTTTTCCCGTATCTCATTGATCCCTGCTAAAGATTCTTCTGTATACGCCTTCGGACGGTAGCAGAACATCTCGCTCCACTTCTTATAACCCCTGATTCCGGCTGCAATACAGTAATTTTCAATCCGGTCAACTTCTTCTGCTGTAATGCCTGACAGCCCACTCCGCAGATATCTGAAAATGCTCTCATTGGAAAAATCATATAATACCACTGCTAGAGATGCCCGTAAAAACTCAATAAATGGGTGAAATATGATTGAAGTTTTCTGATCGATAAATACCGGAATCTGATACTCCATAAAAACTTCATTGGCATAATTCGCATATCCCTGCAGATCGCCACAGACGATCGCAATATCCTTATAACGGTACTGCCCATTCCGCACTAAACGTTCAATCTCCCTTGCAATATACTGCAGTTCCTCCCTTGGATTTTTCAGGCTGTAGATAGAAATATCCGTCTGTCCTTCCTTTAGATCATACTGATCCCCCCTGCTGCGGAACAGATTCTGCTCAAGGAAAAAGAGTGCCTCTGACTGCTTGAAACGGCTGTTTTTATGATGTGCAAAAACGATCGGATCTGTAACAGGAATATGCAGTTCATCTGCCATCTTCTGTAAAGACCTGATCATTTTTTTACTCATCGCAAAAAGTTCATGTGCACCCATACAATGATAAAAGTTCTCCCTCACATCGATCGTCACAGTCACATAGATATCTTCTGCCGTTTTTAATAATTCATTGATCAGCCGGTTTTGTATCGGTGTAAATCCGGTAAATCCATCAAATACGATCACACTGTTTCTTAAGATCTCTGACTGGTCTGCGACATCGATCAATAACTCTAAGACTTCTTCTGCCGTTACAAAACGTCCCTCTAAGAAATCCAAAAAACCCTGATACATCGTCAGCACATCTTTTAATTTATAAGAAAAACTTCCCTCAGGAAGTTTTTCTGCTGCCTCTGCTAACTGCATAGGCATTATGTTATATTGTGCTAATTCAGAAATCAGGGATTTTACTTCGTCAATATAGCCCATTTTTGTCATATTCTTCTTAAGTACCGTAAGCTCGTCCGCTTTTTCCTGTGCAATGCGTCTTAAGATCAGATTCTTTCCGGTTTCTTCTAAGACCTGATAACAGAAACTTCCTAATTCATCGAACACCCTGTATGCAAGCCGTTTAAAACTTAAGATATCGATATTCATAATACTGTGATGCATCTGCATATCTACCAGTTCCCGCTGCGTCTGCATCGTAAACTGTTCCGGCACGATGATCAGAAAATTCTTCTTTGGATCCTGATTCGATAATTCCACAATTTTCTGATGGATATAATAGGTTTTCCCACTGCCGGAATTACCCAGAATAAACTGTAATGCCATATATTTCCCCTTTTTACCAAACTGACTTTTACTTTATCATTTCCTGCTTTTTTGCACCATCTTATCATACTCTTCTAGTGGAACAGGTTTCGAATAATAATATCCCTGTGCGTAATCGCAGCCGATCTCCTGTAAAAGTTCCACATGTTCTTGCGTTTCCACACCTTCTGCGATCACCGGGATCATAAGATCCTGTGCAAGCTGTACCATATGTTTGACGATCGTCTTTCCCCGTCCGCCTTCATCTAAGCCACGTAAAAATTCCATGTCTAATTTCAATACATCGACCGGTGCCTGCTTCATCATGTTAAAAGAGGAATATCCGCTGCCAAAATCATCGATCAATATTGTCATGCCGACTTTCTGTAGCTGCTCTAATGTCGAATAGATCACATCTTCATCTGCTGTATAAGCACTTTCCGTTACTTCAAGTTCTAAATACTTTGACGCTAAATTATATTCTTTTAACAGTTCCGTAAAATGTTCATACAGGTTGTCCCTGTAAAAATCAATCCTCGATGCATTCACAGAGATCGGTAATACACGTTTGCTCTCTTTTACACAATTTTCTAAATATTCGGCAACATTTTTCCAGATATACTGATCCATGCTACTGATAAAACCATTTTTTTCAAAATAAGGGATAAAATCATTCGGGCTGACAAATCCCTTTCCAGGATGCTGCCAGCGTACTAAAGCCTCTCCGCCAACGATCGCACCGGATGCAATATCATACTTCGGCTGCACATAGATCTTAAACTGCTCCTGATCTAATGCCTCCTGCATTTCATTTTTGATCTCCTGCTCATGGATCATGCTATGCATCATCTTACTGTCGTAATAAGCATAGGATTCCATGTATTTTCCCTTGATGCTCGACAATGCCATAGAAGCCTTGTCACACATCAAATCTACCGATTCCTTTTTATCAATGATCACATAGATCCCGGCAGATATCCTTACCTCATAATCTAAATGCATCTCATCGATCATACGCTTGATCCGGCGGAAGGCCTTCTGCATATCCAGCCGCTCTAATGGGATACAGGCGATAAACTGGTCTGCACCTACTCGTCCTGCAACCCCTTTATTGCCTACATACCTGCGCATCAAGGCTGCTGCACGCACTAAAAGCTGATTACCAGTTTCATAACCGAACAATTCATTGATCAGCTTAAAATGTTCTGCATCCCACATAACGATCGCATAATCGCTCTGTGGGTTTGCCGCTAACAGTGCATCTACTTTTTTCTCAAAGATCTCTTTGCGGTACAGTCCGGTCAGTGAATCATGTTCAAAGATATATTGTGACCTTGCCGCTAATTTCTTCGCTTCTAATTCTTCTTCCTTGCTCTTGGTTACATCTAGGAGTATTGCCAGATAAAGTCTGCGTGATGATATTGTTTTCATCTGTTCTGCATGAAGAGAATACCATGGATTTCTTCCGTTACACTCTTTTCCCTGAAACCAGCAGACACAGCTGCCATCTAACTCCATATCTGTTGTCAGTTCTTTTTGTACTCTTTCTAATTCCCACTCTGTAACCAAATCCGCTAATTCCAACTCCCTTGATCGGTCAATTTCTTCTGTTTTACAACCAAGGATCTTATATGCTTTATTATTCAGATAATGTATCTTCACTTGATCTGGTGTTACTTCATATATGATGATTCCACCCGGCAGATTATTTAATGCCGGATCTTCTAACAGATTCCATCCTGCTGTTACAGTAGCATCAAGCTCTATCATCAAACTGCTCCCTTCAAATCTTCTGCGTATTGACATATTATAGCAGACATCACCTCAAACGTAAATATGACTAATGGTCTATTGTTTGAATTTATAAATTAGATACGTTATAATATGAAGTAAGTGTCAAAAGCAAATTTTGCCACTCACTGATGTTCCCGGATTGCCCCATTGCTACGCAATTGTCATAATGCCTACAATCTGTGATCAGTAAAAAAGGAGTCAGAAAATCATTATGTCAGATATAAAAACAATTGCAGGTGTGTTTTCGATCAATACCTGCAAACTTCCAGAATCATATATTTGTCATAAAAAACCTGCGGTCACTTATGAAAATGGTGTCTGTGAGATCATCACTTATGACCAGCAGGTTGTAATGAACGGTCAGACTTACGCACCCGTTCTTCATCAAAGCTGTATGCATCCAGATGAGATTACTGTATATCCTCTTGTGATCCGCCAGACGGATGATACTTTAACGATCACAGATCATTACCATACCGGCAGCTTTCAGAAAGGAGGATCGATCACTATTTCTAAATGGCAGCCACAATTAAAACGCCGTGGCTGTTTTCCATGCAGAAACTGTGGCAGATGCTAAAACATTATTTTTTTATGGCAGTTACATGGCAGCGCATCTTTTTTTCTGCCTGAATCGTCATCTTCTTAAATCCTGCCTGCTTCAGCATCTCCGCATATTCCTGTTTTTTATATACACGCACATCACCATGTCGACACACACTTACACATTTCATAAATACTGGCATGACCGGAATCATACACTTTTGCTGCCTGTGTAAATTCTTTGACGGAAGGTTCCTTATATTTCTCTGATGAATATGCCATCTTCTCTCACTCCTTTGATATAAAAAATGGTTATAGTTAGTAAATACTAACTATAACCATTTTATCATATCTTAATTCAGATGTAAATTCTGATTATGCTTCCGGTCCTGCTGCAACTAATGCTTTACCTGCATCATTTCCTTCGTATTTAGCAAAGTTCTTAACGAATCTTGAAGCAAGATCTTTTGCTTTTGTTTCCCATTCAGAAACATCTGCATAAGTATCACGAGGATCAAGGATACCAGCATCAACTCCCGGAAGTTCTGTAGGAACTTCAAAGTTGAACATTGGAATCTTCTTAGTAGAAGCTTTTAAGATATCTCCGCTTAAGATCGCATCAATGATACCACGGGTATCACGGATAGAGATACGTTTTCCTGTTCCGTTCCATCCTGTATTTACTAAGTATGCTTTTGCACCACTCTTTTCCATCTTCTTAACAAGTTCTTCTGCATATTTTGTAGGATGCAGTTCAAGGAATGCCTGTCCGAAGCAAGCGGAGAATGTAGGTGTAGGCTCTGTGATTCCACGCTCTGTACCTGCTAACTTAGCTGTGAAACCAGACAGGAAGTAGTACTGTGTCTGTTCCGGTGTTAAGATGGATACTGGAGGAAGTACGCCAAATGCATCTGCTGATAAGAAGATTACGTTCTTAGCTGCTGGTGCAGAAGAAATCGGGCGAACGATGTTCTCAATGTGGTTGATTGGATAAGATACACGAGTATTCTCTGTTACGCTCTTATCTTTGAAATCAATCTTTCCTGCTGCATCTAATGTAACGTTCTCAAGGAGAGCATCACGTCTGATCGCATTGTAGATATCCGGCTCAGATTCTTTATCAAGATCGATAACTTTTGCATAGCATCCACCTTCAAAGTTGAATACACCGTTATCATCCCAGCCGTGCTCGTCATCACCGATCAAAAGACGCTTAGGATCTGTAGAAAGTGTTGTCTTACCTGTTCCTGAAAGACCAAAGAAGATTGCTGTGTTCTCACCGTTCTTATCTGTATTAGCAGAGCAGTGCATAGAAGCGATGCCCTTTAATGGCAGATAGTAGTTCATCATAGAGAACATACCTTTCTTCATTTCTCCGCCGTACCATGTATTTACGATAACCTGCTCACGGCTTGTAATATTAAATGCTACACAAGTTTCAGAGTTCAGACCTAATTCTTTGTAGTTCTCAACTTTTGCTTTAGAAGCATTGTAAACAACGAAATCCGGCTCGAAGTCAGCTAATTCTTCTTCTGTAGGTTTGATGAACATATTTGTAACGAAATGTGCCTGCCATGCTACTTCTACGATGAAACGGATAGCCATACGTGTATCTTTGTTAGCACCACAGAATGCATCTACTACGAATAATCTCTTATTAGAAAGCTCTTTCTTAGCGATCTCTTTTACAGCAGACCAAGCTTCTTCTGTCATTGGGTGGTTGTCATTCTTATATTCATCAGATGTCCACCATACAGTATCTTTAGAGTTCTCATCTACAACAATGAATTTGTCTTTAGGGGAACGTCCTGTGTAGATACCAGTCATAACGTTGACTGCACCTAATTCACTTTCCTGACCTTTTTCAAAACCTTCAAGTCCTGCTTTGGTTTCCTCTTCAAATAATACATCATAAGAAGGATTGTATACTACTTCTGTTGTTCCGGAAATACCATACTTGCTTAAATCGATTTTTGCCATCTTACATTAACCTCTTTTCTTTGATATTTAGTGTTTTTGATCATCGCCTACAGATGTAGGAAATGCGATATCCATATCCGGTTCCGTTTCCCAACTTCACCTCTTATAATTATACATATCTCGACCATAAAATCAACAATAAATAATTATTTTTTTCTGATATGGATTTCAGGAATCGCTACACTGTCATAAGTAATCCCACTATCTGTGTCATTTTCTTCTTCTGATCCCCGGATCTTATGTGTGTGGATCTCCGGGACTGCCAGATTGTCATATGCCAGATCATATGCATGATCTTCTTCTTTTTTCTTTTTAAAACCAAACATATTTTTTCCTCCTCTGTAACTGTTCAGAACGCTCCTCTTACAATATATTGATAAAAAATGTAATCACCAGACTATTGATAAAATCAGCAAACAGGCTGCCGATCAATGGAATGATCAGATATGCTTTTACAGAAGGTGCATACCGGTCACACAGCACCTGCATATTTGCCATGGCATTTGGTGTTGCTCCCATTCCAAATCCACACGTACCTGCTGCAAGCACGGCTGCATCATAATCTCTGCCCATCACACAAAATACAACGATATCCGCAAATACACAGATCAATACTACCTGTAGTGCCAACAGGACGATCAACGGCAGAGCAAGTGATGCTAACTGCCAGAGTTTTAAGGTGATCATTGCCATACCAAGGAATAACGACAGGGAAATTCCTCCAATGTCATTGATCTCACCCATATGAATGACGAATTTGCCGGAATATTCCCCGATATTACGAAATAATGCTGCTGCGATCATTGCACCGATATAGATGGGAAATGTCATTCCTGTTTTTGTTAAAAGCCATGAAAAGATTGTACCTAACCCTATTGCAAGGATCAGCTGGAATACTGCTGATGCATACAGATTGGTATGACGTTCATGCTTCTTTTCTTCTTCTACTAAAAGGCTGTCATCTTCCGGCACAACAGTAGAAAGCAGATCTTTCTTTTCGATCAGCCGCTTTCCTAACGGCCCGCCGATCAGACTTCCGCCGATCAATCCAAATGTGGCTGCTGCGGTGCAGATTGTTGTTGCTCCCTTGACATTGAGATCTTCTAGTACCGGTCCAAATGCTCCTGCTGTTCCATGTCCGCCTACCATCGGAATAGAGCCGGTGCACATACCGATCAGCGTATCGATCCCAAGCAGATGCGATACTCCGATCGCAAGCAGATTCTGCGACACGATCAGAAGCAGGACTAATCCCAAAAAGACGGCTAAGGATCTGCCGCCGCTTTTTAACACTTTCAGATTTGCCTGAAAACCTACCGAAGTAAAGAAAAATACCATACAGACTTCCCTCAATGTATCATCAAATGATATTTCCATGATTCCGGTACTGTAACAGATACATGTTCCGATCGCAAACAAAATTCCTCCGACCACCGGTGCCGGAATACAGAACTTTTCTAATACGTGTATCTTTTGTTTTAAATAACCACCAAGCATCAGCACCAGCACCGAAGCTGCCAATGTCTGATACATATCTAACTGAATTTGCATATTGATCCTTTCTGGTTGTCTTTTATCATTCTGTTTTTACTTCTATCCCATGTTCTGCATAATATGCAGCAGCACCTTTGTGGAATGGGATCGTTATGCCGTTTACTGCATCTTCTTCCTTTTCACTTAAATTGATAGAAGCCGCATACCGGATGTCCTTCTCATGTACAAACAATAACTCGGTCAGCAGTTTTACCGTATCTTCCGAAAGTTTCTCACTGGCAAGCAGCACAGCCTGTACACATAAGGTTTCTACATCTTCACTCTGTCCGGTATAAGTATCTGCCGGAACCGTATAGACAGAATAAGACGGATATGCCGCAAGCAGGCGGTTTCTGCAGTCTTCCCCGATATCTAAAAGCCGGATACCGCTCTCTTTTGCCAGTTCTTCGATCACGTTTGTCTTGATCCCTGCCGTACAGAAAAATGCATCAATCTCACCATCTGCAAGCGCTGCTGCTGCTTGGGTATAATCTAAATTTACCATTTCTACCATCCCATTATTCATGCCAAGTGCCGAAAGTATCTGTTTTGCATTCCGCTCTGTTCCTGACTCTGCCTCTCCGATACTGATCCTTTTTCCTAAAAGATCTTCTGTGGATTCAATATCTGAATCTGCTAAAACAACGATCTGACATGCCTCTGGATAGAGATTGGCAACTGCCTGATATCCCTGATAGGCTTCATCCTTAAATTCACCTGTTCCACCATAAGCTTCTTCCACAAGATCTGCCTGTGCGATCCCAAGCTCAATATATCTGCCTGATAAAAGCCGGATATTTGCTGCCGATCCTGCTGTATTTTTGGTTTCTAATTTTAAACCGTTTTCTTCTTTGTTCGCTATACTGACATATGCATTTGCAAATGCATCATACATTCCACCAATGCCGGCTGCACCAAAACGGATCGTTTTCTGATGCAGTCCGCAGCCTGTGAGCAGCAGAATCATAGTGCCAAAAATCATGTACTTTTTGCTTTTCAACTTATTCTTCACCTTTCTGTGTGATATTTATGTTTTATTTCAAAACATTTTTTTAATATAATAAATCCTCTGTTTTTCTTTGTTTCTTCACAAATTTCGTAAAATCCAAACAGATCAGCGTTCCATGAATCCGGCTGATCCCTCTGCAATCTGAATTACAGAACAACTGAAGTCTATGCAACAGACTAGCTGCAAATTACTGAATCCCTTCCGCTAAAGGATGATACGGCAAGAACGGATATATGAAAAAAGTATTCCACCATAGACTGCATAGGTATGAGACCTTCTTTCCTCCACAATCTAGTTCGAGTATCAAAAAAACAATGTGGACATTCCTCTTATCAAAAGAAACATCCACATCATCATTACTGCATATTCTGCTCCACATAATCATAAATATAGAAATCATCCTCCGGCATCTGACAGCCTACGATATATAAACCATTGTCGTCAGAACAGCGGATAATGCGGCCTTCAAGGACATTATGATTTTGAAGTGCAAAGTCATTGATCGTAATCGTGATCTCCCTGCCCTTGCTCTGTGCAAAAACTTCATCTGTCACTAAAAATGCAAATCCGTTCGCACTGATATTATCCATGGTTGCCTCGTATTTTTTATCGGAATTTTTAAACTCTACGGTACAACTGTTGTTTAGATCCATACGTTGATACTTACGACGGTTATTGATACGTGGTCTTGTATTGATCGATATCTTAAATATACCTGATCCATCTGCCGGACTTGGCTCTAATATCACATTATCCCAGCAATAGAGAATATTTCCTGCTGTGATCTGGATCATACCGGAAACGGCATCGTTTACTTTCAATCCGTCCTGACAGGAAATCTGTATTCCATCCTGGATCTGCCGGATCAGTTCACCATAATACTTTTTATCCGGCTGTTCTGACAATGCGATCTCTATCTTCATTCCCGGCTGGATATCTTCGACTCCCATGAATCCACCAATTCCAAGATCGCACATCATTTTTTCCATGACACCTTCAATTGTATTGATATTGTTTGATGTTTCCTCATATTTACTGAGCATACGCTCACTTGTCTGACTGGAATGTGCAATACATTCAGTGATCGTACCTACGATTTCAGAAACCTGTTCCATATTAGATACCAGCTGTGTATTTGAATTTTCCACTTCCTTGATCGCATGGTCAACCACCTGAATATGTCTGCCAAGCTGTTCCGAATCGGAAGTGATCTGATTGACGTTTTCTCCAGTCTGCGTAACTTTTTCTAGTGTGACCTGAATCAATCGTAATGTTTCCTCAATAGTTGTCATCATCTTTTCAGACGTTGTATCCAGACGGGAAAGTGCTTCACGTATCTGATCGGAGGAATCATGTGTTTCCGTACTTAATGTGCGGATCTGATTTGCAACAACATCAAAGCCTTTTCCGGCTTCTCCGGCTCTCGCAGCCTCGATCGAAGCATTTAAGGCTAACATGTTCGTCTGGTTCGTGATCTTCTCGATTGTTCCGGTTTCCTGTTTTACCATATCAAATTCCTGTTCAAAATCCTGTAAAACCTGTTCGAGATCTGAGGAAAGTTCTGACATTGTAGCTGCAGTATTTACAAGGCTGTCTAAATCCTGTGCACTCTCGCTTGCATGTGTTTCGGACTTTTTGACCAGCGTGACCATCTCTCCGATAAGATCAACGACATTTTCTACCTGTGCACGGATATCAGAAGTCATCTGTGTAGATGACGTTGTACGGTCCTGTAGCCGGACGTTATTTCCGTTCAATTCACCCATTCCGAGCATAACAATATCTGATCCATGTTTATTCTCAGATGCAAGTTCTCTTACAACAGTAATACCATCTAAGATCGTATTACTCGAAGTCTTTACCTGCTCCACTGTCGTGACCACCCTGTGAAGATCATCTTTAATACTGTCAGTCATAGCACCGTCTGATTCATTTAAATGACGGATAGACATGACATAACAGATATAGCAGAGAATAATACAGGATAACTGTAATTGATAATTCTTCATATCTGCTGCACTGTTAAACCCTGACATATACCGGTAAACTGCAGCTCCCACGATAACTATCACATTTGCAATCCCACAGTTGATCATAAACCGCCGGTTCTTATACAATACCAGAAGGCTCGTTACCGGCAAAATATAAGTAAATGCGATCGGCGAATCTGTCGTACATATGACAAAAGTATAAAAAATCCCATAACCAATGACCAGATCATACCTGTAAAGCTCTGTTGCCCAGCCTTTCACACGTAATAAAATTTCTCCTGAAATCAGCGGCAGCCAGCACAATAACAGAAAAATGATATAAGAACTGGTCGGATATAGGCTGTTTGCAGTATCGGTTCCATAATTGGCACTCAATAAAACCGCAAAAACAATCCATATCTTACGTGCTTTTCGGTTTGCTTTCTCTTTGAAAGCATTTTCATCATATATCATTGCATATTCCTCCTCATATCATGTACTTTCGAAATTCTTCATTAAAAAATACCAAGAGTACATTACGACTATATTCAGAATATCACAAAAATCTAAAGTTGAAAATACGAAATTCCGACATTATTTTATTTATTCAGACTTATCGTTACTGTTAAACTTCAACTGGACAAAATAAAAAAGCCTCAGGAAAAACCTGAAACTTTTAATAATGCGGAAGATGGGACTTGAACCCACACAAGCGCAATGCTTACAAGATCCTTAGTCTTGCTCGTCTGCCAGTTCCGACACTTCCGCAAATCATTCGGTTATCACCGACGACTTGTATATAGTATCAAATCATTTATGATCTGTCAATACTTAATTTTTATTTTTTTACATAATTTTTCCACGCATCCTCTGGATCGCATTATCAATAGCTTTTGGAGATTTTCCCATTCTCTCTGCGATCTGCCGGTAATTCAATCCCTCTAACATATGATCAAAGACCTGCTTTTCCATTTTACTCAGTTTCTTTGACAGCATTTCTAATTTCTGTTCGATATTCTCTTTTCCGATCAGAAGATGCTCAGGATTCTCGTCTGCATCTGCAGGCAGAATATCCGCTAATGTCACACCGTCTGCATCGGGATCATCGTATAACGAAATATATGAATTTAGAGGTGCATGTTTTTTTCGGTTGGATGCTTCTACTGCTGTATACATCTGTCTTGCAATACAAAGATCTGCAAAATGATAAAACGATGCCTCATGCCCCGGCTGGTATTCCCGGATTGCTTTAAACAATCCGATCATACCTTCCTGGATCAGATCATCGGTATCTCCACCGATCAGATACAACGCATTTGCATGTTTTCTGACTAATGATTTATATTTTTCTAACAGGTAGTCAATGATCTCATCTCTATTGTCCCTCAACTCTGCAATCAGTTCTTCATCTGTGCGACCTGCATAATCTTCCATTCCATTATCCTCTCTGCCGTAAGATTTCATATGCTAATACGCCTGCTGCTACAGAAGCATTTAAGGAATCAATATCTCCCTTCATCGGTATGGATGCGACAAAATCACAATTTTCTTTTACCAGCTTAGATACTCCTTCGCCTTCACTTCCAATGACAAGGCCTATCGGCCCTTTCAGATCCAGATCGTACATGGTCGTACCACCCATATCTGCACAGACAAACCACAATCCTTCTTCCTTTAATTCCTTGATCGTATTAGTCAGATTTGTCACTTTTGCAACCGGAGTATAGTTGATCGCACCGGCAGAAGTCTTGGCAACTGTTCCTGTCAGCCCTACAGCCCTTCTCTTTGGAATGATCACGCCATGTGCTCCGGCAAGATTTGCCGTACGGATGATTGCTCCTAAATTATGTGGATCTTCAATATTATCTAATAATATGATAAATGGTGCTTCTCCTTTATCTTTTGCATTTTGTAAAATATCTTCTACTGTTGCATATGTATAAGCTGCTGCCATTGCGATCACGCCCTGATGCTTTTTCGTTTCTGAAAGCTGGTCTAAGCGTTCTTTTGCAACAAAATTCACAATGGTATCATGCTTTTTTGCCTCTCTTAAGATTGTCTGTACCGGCCCGTCTTTGCATCCGTCTAAGACAAACAGCTTATCGATCGTCTTGCCGGAACGGAATGCCTCTAACACAGCATTTCTTCCTTCTATTTTTAATTCTTCGTAATTCATATGGATTCTCCCATTCTATCCTTTTATGTTCTATAGAACAATTTCACATACTTCCAATAATTCCCTGTCTGCAAACACAAAAATCATGTTTTTACATGCAAAAGATCAGCATGTTTCTCCGATTGCAACAAGTCCTTCTTTTACTAAAAAAACAATCCTCTCAAACTGGTCTGTCAGATATAAATATCCCATCAGAGCTTCAAATCCGGTCGCTTTTCTATAATCTGACATGGTTGCATTTTTTGCCATGGTTGGAGATTTTGCATTTCTTCCGCGCCTGTAAATATCATTTTCTGTTTCTGTTAAAACCGGTAACAGCTTTTCTGCCATCTCTGCCTGCGTATGTGCCTTTACAATATGGCTTGTCCGGTGATGCAGTTCATTGGCTCTGGTATTGCCCCGTCCGACAACGATGGAACGGATCACAAGATCAAATATCCCATCTCCGATATAGGCAAGTGTCAGAGGTGAATATGTCCGGATATCCACCTCTTTGATGTCAAACTGTTCTCTGATATATGCATCTATGCCCTTTTCCATTGTACTCCTTCTCTGGTATCTTTTAGAATGATCCCTTTCTCTAAAAGAATATCACGAATCTCATCTGCTCTTTGGAAATTTTTTTCTTTTCTTGCAGCCTGACGTTCTTCGATCAACGCTTCGATCTCGGCATCTAACATTTCTTCTTCTTTTTCAATGATGATTCCAAGCACATCACAAAGTGACTTCATCTGGTCATATAAAGCTGTTAAAAATGCCTCGCTGCTGTCTGCTGAAACATGGGTATTGATAAATTTTACAAGTTCAAATACTGCTGAAATCGCATCTGCCGTATTAAAATCATCATCCATGGCAGTTTCAAATTTTTCTGTAAATGCCTTGCTGTCCGCTAACAGAGTTTTTTCTTCCTCTGTAAGATCTGCTGCTTTTGCATTTTCTCTTAAATGTCTGATATTTTCTGCCGCAGTAACAATCCTTTCCAAACCATTTTTTGCAGCTTCCATCAGATCTGCACTGAAATTCAATGGACTTCTGTAATGTGCACTTAACATGAAAAAGCGCAGTACCTGAAGATCATATTTTTCTCCGATTTCACGAACAGTAAAGAAATTACCAAGGGATTTTGACATTTTCTTATTATCAATATTTAAAAAGGCATTGTGCATCCAGTATTTTGAAAATTCAACTCCATTTGCTGCCTCACTCTGGGCAATCTCATTTTCGTGGTGTGGGAAAATCAAATCTTCTCCACCTGCATGGATATCAATTTCATCGCCAAGATATTTCTTTGACATAACAGAACACTCGATATGCCAGCCCGGACGACCGTCACACCATGGAGATTTCCAGTAAGGTTCTCCTTCTTTTTTCGGCTTCCATAATACAAAATCGAGTGCATCTTCTTTTAACTCACCGGTCACTTTGATATCTCTGTGACCTGCCTGAAGATCATCGATATTTTTATGGGACAATTTTCCGTAATCTTTAAATTTACGTGTTCTGTAATATACGGTTCCATCTTCTGCTGCATATGCATAACCTTTTTCGATCAGCTTAGAGATCATATCGATCATGCCGTCAATTTCCTGTGTTGCAAGCGGATGTGTGGTTGCCGGTTTGACATTCATATCTGCCATATCTTTTTTACATTCTGTAATGAAACGTTTTGACACTTCTTCAGCAGATGTTCCTTCTTCAATCGCTTTTTTAATGATCTTATCATCTACATCTGTAAAATTTGACACATAATTTACATCATATCCTTTATATTCCATATAGCGTCTTACTGTATCAAATACGATCATCGGTCTTGCATTTCCGATATGGATATAATTATATACGGTAGGGCCGCAGACATACATTTTTACTTTTCCTTCTTCTAAAGGAACAAATTCTTCTTTTTGTTTTGTTAAAGTATTGTATAATTTCATGCTTCTTAAGTCCTTTCTTTTTCTAACTCTTTCAGCTGTTTTTCTAAATCTAATATGCGGTTGCACAAAGCAGAATTTTCATGCTGTAATGCTGTAATATCCTCTTTTACCGGATCCGGAAGATGTATCTGGTCCATATCACTTCTTGGTACTTTCTTATTATCACGTTTTACGATACGTCCCGGAACACCGACAACGGTACAGTTTGGCGGGACTTCTTCTAAAACAACGCTGCCTGCACCAATCTTGGAATTTTCCCCGATCGTAAAAGAACCTATGATTTTTGCACCTGCACTGACCATGACATTATCACACAGCGTCGGATGCCGCTTTCCTGTTTCTTTACCGGTTCCGCCTAAAGTCACTCCCTGATACAAAGTTACATTATCCCCGATGATCGTCGTTTCTCCGATGATTACTCCACTTCCATGGTCGATAAAAAATCCTTTACCAATGATTGCTCCCGGATGTATCTCAATACCGGTTTTTCTTGCTGCACGCTGGGATATATATCTTGCCCAGAAAAAATGTCCTTTCAGATACAGCTTATGTGCTCTCCGGTAACTTAACATCACGCGGAATGTCGGATATAACAACACTTCGATCGGTGACTTGATCGCAGGATCTCTTTCCTGTATTACTTCAATTTCCTCTTTGATATGCTTGATAATACCCATTTTTTTCACTTCTTTCTTTCATTTAAAAAGGCACAAAAGAACATATCCTTGCGGAGCATTTTATTCTATAAAATAAAAAACTCCACCTCTGTTTAGAGGCGAAGTTATCCGCGGTTCCACTCTATTAAAAGCTTATGCTTTCACTCGATATGCGTAACGTGCATGATCCGTATCCAGCTACTTTCTTCACCAGATCAGCTCCCGGACGCACTTCAAAAATCTTGTGTAAAACTGCTCACAGCCGATGACAGTTTTTCTCTTTACTACAGCGGACTTTCTACTTTTTCCGTTCTATGCCTTTTTCAATCCTTTTATAGTTTATGCAGGAAATTGTTATTTGTCAACTGTTTTTGTCATAATACTTTTTTACCTATCCTCTCTGGCACCCACCACAACAGCCGCCTGTACTGTCAGACACCATCACGCTATTTTCATACAGACTGCTCAATGCACAGATTGCCTGTGAAGAAATTCCTTCCTCCCTGCCGGTAAATCCTAACCGTTCTTCTGTTGTTGCCTTGACATTGACCTGATTTTTTTCAATTTTTAAAGCATTTGCAATATTTTCCTGCATTTTGTCAATGTATGGACGGAGTTTCGGTTTCTGTGCGATCACAGTTGCATCAATATTTTCAATCAGATAACCTTCTTTTTCAATCAGATCTCTGACATGTTCTAACAGACGGATACTCGAAATTCCCTTATACTGCTCATCAGTATCCGGAAAATGTTTTCCAATATCGCCTAATGCGGCTGCTCCTAGTAATGCATCCATGATGGCATGAAGTAAGACATCTGCATCCGAATGTCCTAATAATCCTAATGTATGAGGGATCTCAACGCCTCCTAAGATGAGTTTTCTATTTTCTACTAATTTGTGTACATCATATCCTATTCCTACTCGCATGGGTTCTCCTGTTTCTGTAACTGTTATATATGTTACTGCAATTATTTTGTACTTTATAATGACTACTTACGAATGAGGAGCAAATATTTTCCCCTCATATCATTACATTTTGCAATGATACATTTACAATTATACAAGAATCTTTGTGCTTTGCAAGTCTACAGATTTTCCTGATAGTTCCATCCTCTGAATAGATCACTTTATCTGCCTTTGCTGCCACTTTTGCATCGTGTGTTACTAATAAGATTGTTGTCTCCTCGCTATTGATCTCATTTAAAATATCCATGAATTCCTAGTTTTTCCATCAGTTTTTCCGATTCTTTTACACATACTATGCAGATACCTACTCAAACCTCCCTGCTATTCACTTGTTTATGGAATCTAAGCAGTGAAGTTTTTAAACTATAAGATCACTGCAACTATCAAGTACTAAAAAGTTGCAGATAAAGAGATAATGGGATGGCATTGCCATCCCATATAAAATATGATTTCGACTTTCTGCTTGCATTAAGTTTAACATAGATAAAAAACAGAGGCAACCGTTTTTCTCAAACTCAATACTCTACCCAGCGCATCTCCATAGGCTCTAAATCCAAATGCATAACCTTCTTGCCATGCACGTAGAGATCGGTTTCTCTTGCTTCTTTCGCATTATTGATCACAGCGATCTTTTTCGTCTTTTCAAATACCGCAAGCTCTGTATCCACATTTGTCACATAGAATTTTTTCATTTCATCTTCCATGCCTGCTGCATAATAGATCGCACGAAGTAAAATCCTGCAGTTCTGCGGAGAATATGGAAGTCCTGCAAAATACACACTGTGTCCCTTTCCATAGGTATTTACAACTAACTGGCTGTATTCACCATCCATGCATAAGATCTGGTAATTTTCCCCTTGTGCATAGATGCGGCTCATACCTTCACCAAAATCGACTTCTCCATCAATATCTTCTAAAATAAAATGCTCTGGATCCATCTCATTGTATTTATCTGTGCTTAAAGAGAAATTCATTTCCCGATCTACACCAAGCACATCGCTAAGCTGGAAATAACGTCCTTCAAACTGATAGGCACTCGGTTCACCGACACCGATAAATCCACCACCATTATCCACAAATCTGCGGATCGTTGTGACTACTTTTTCATCGATCCAGTTTTTATCCCCGCTAAATGCTGTACCGGCATCTCCTGAATTGATGATCACTTTGATCTCACCATTGTCTAAGATGCCATTTTTAATATCCTCAAATGTAATAAATTCTACATCGATCGGCATACCGCTAAGACACTCTAAAACACCCACATAAGAATAGATTTCCCGATGCCAGATCGCATGATGTACCTGATTTGCCATCCATCTTCTTAAATTTCCCCAACAGTTTAATACTGCAACTTTAAACGGTGCCATATAAGCACTGCTACCCTGCATATTTTCATGGATCTGCCGGAACTCTCCAACTACATGCTGTATCGTATCAATAAATCCATCCCATTCTGATGCCAGTTTTAAATATCCACCATATCCGATACGGTCTAATGGAGAACGCAAGATAGCCCTTCTCGCTTTCAGCCAGTTCTCCTCTGCTTCCCCGATCGGATCACCGCCTTCACAGAATACATCTGGGAAGAAATATGGTAGTAATCTTCCTTCTGTGTATTTTACACCTTTGATATCAGAGATCATACGCATGGTCACACCATCTCCAACTGAACCTACCACTGCATCTAGACCAATATTTGCAAAATATTTTCCATACGGTTCTGTTCCGATCCAGTGATCTCCCAAAAACATCATGGCTTCTTTTCCATAGGAATGTACAATATCCACCATTTCTTTTGCCAGCTTGCTGACCTCGATCATCTGAAATTCTATAAAATCTTTAAATTCCTTACTTGGTACACGAAACATGGAATTATGATAACCCTGATCGACGATAAACTCTGGTCTAAACTTATAACCCACCCATTTTTCAAATTTTTCTAAAATATATGGGCTGACACTCGCACTATAGCCAAACCACTCAACATACTTTTCCCGTTTCTGCTCATCAAATGTCAGTGTAAATTGATGGAAAAAAGTAGTAAAACGCACAACATCAATATCGGGATGTTCGATACACCACTGTTTTAATTTTTCTTTGACATGTTTCTGCGTCTTTGGCTGGCGCACATCAAACGTAAGCTGATGCGGCGCATCTTTCCAGTCATTTGTAATAAAGTTGTACATATGCACCGGATCCCAGATCAGAAATGCTAAAAAACTTACGGTATACTGATGATATGGTATCGTGTGTATCTCTACTTCTCCGGTCGTTTTATCATATTCCCACTGATCTGTTGGTACAACCTCTCCTGTCGTGCGGTCGATCACTTCCCACCAGCGCTTTGGATCATCAATCTCATTGACTTTTAACTGTTCTGTATGAAATCCCTTCATCAGACGAATCCGAAGCGTATTACTGCGTGCTGTGATACGGTCACTGATCAGATATTCCTGCTGGATCTCCTCTGGATTAGCCTTTGCCCATTCATTATCTTTTCTTGTTGTATAATAAGTTGCATATTTTTTAGCATCCGCAGACAGTAATTCATCCGGCATAGTCGTGCCATCGCAGTCACGCAATGCATCTGCTCCTAAAAGTTCCTTTAAACGGAGTGTTTCTTCTACCATATCTGCATCTGTCGGTAATGTTAATCTTCCCCTTTGTTCCATCGTATGCTCCTCCTTGTTTATACAAAATACGAAACCGTTACTTTATGTTTAGTATATCGGGCACATGCCATGTCTGCAATTTTATTTTTGTTATCTTTTTTATAAATCTTGCGATTATAAATTGATACAGTAAAATTTTCATTTTAAAAAATTTATGTTATACTAAACAGAGAATATCCATTGCGAAAGGAGCCGCGTATGAGCAGCGAAAGTATTTTTTTTCAAAAGACTAAAACACCTGATTTTCATCTGCGTTCCATATCATTTTCAAAATATGAGGGGGACTGGCCTTCTCTGCCTCATACGCATCCTTTTTCAGAATTTTTTTATATTATCAGTGGGAAAGGTGAATTTTTTATAGACGGAGATACCATTCCGGTACGTCCAAATGACCTGATTTTGATCAATCCGAATATTGAACATACCGAAAAAGCAAAGATTTCCGCTCCGATGGAATATATTGTATTCGGAGTCGATGGAATGGCATTTTCTTTTCCAAAGAAACATGCAGAAGATGCTCCTTTAAACTATGGACATTACAGCTATTCTTCTGTACAGAACCATCTGATCCAGTTTGCACGTCTGATGATGCAGGAATTTTTAGAAAAGAAACCGGATTTTGATCTGGTTTGCCGGAATATCTTACAGATCCTGTTTATTTATATTTTTCGGGAACAGCATATATCTCTAATCTCAGATGAAGGTATGCGGATCTCCAAAGAGTGTGCTGCTGCAAAACGCTATATGGATGCTAATTACAGCAAAAATATCACCTTGGATACGCTTGCAGAAATGACACATACCAATAAATATTATTTAGCACACTCTTTTTCTGAATGTATTGGAAAATCGCCGATCCATTATCTTTTATCCCGCAGAATACAGGCAGGAAAAGAACTTTTAATCAATACAGACCATTCTATCCTGCAGATTGCTGAAAGCACCGGTTTTTCTTCCCAGTCCTATTTTTCACAGGCTTTCCGGAAAGAAACCGGCATGACTCCACAACAGTTTCGAAAACAGCAGGGGTGAATCATATTTTACAATCTTTCTGTGTCTCCCTGTCTCCAAAACACACCGGAAAACGGAACTTTATGTGCTTCAGGAATCTGCCATGCTCAGCATCAATGCTTGTGATGTTGATCTGATAGCTGTCATGGGCAATGCGGTCAATGATTGCTCCAAGCTGATCATACGATAGCTGTGCCCTAGTGCTTGGCCATTTCCTGATAGGTTTCATTGATCTGCTGGTCTTTCCATCCACCATTGTGAACAACTGCTGTCTTGCAGTTATCCGGTACGAGAATTCTGGCAACACCGCCAAAGGATTCGTACATATGGACATAAGCAGTGATCCATGATTGACCTTGTAATGAATTTACACCATAAGGTGCATATATTCATTATAAGGTTTTGAACACAACGTGATTTCCATACACTGGACAGGTGATGTCACATATCATCATAATTTCTACAAAATAATCGTGTTTTCTCGAAATTTTTCATGCTAATTAAGCATTTTCACATTTTACATATCGAAGCCATATATCGGTGTTTACTACTTTACGACTTACCTAATAATTTTCAATACAACTTACGGAAAACATTTTATAGAACGTATGATTTCATAAAAAAAATAGCCTATCATCCACTTTTCCTTCTGGCACAAAATCTCTATTTTTACATATTTTATCTGCATATCCAGTTGTAATTGGCAACCTCATTTTATGTGTTGAACCCACATGTAACTGCGACAAATATAGAATCTGTGTAAGAATATGTGCCATGGAAATATCACCGCATTTCTTTTCAATTAATATCGGATTAGGTGAACCTTTTTTATTTTTCATATCTGTGGTAATCAAATAACCCCTATTATTGTTATAAACACAGTATCCCATTGGAGGATTGGTAACTTTATCATCCTGCAATAATATAAGTTTTGAACTAATATTCTTTCTGACTTCAATAATAGTATACTCGATTCCCTTCGCCCCAAAATAATTCTTGTACCAATCATCATTTTCATTACTGAACCCATCTCTATGGATAACCACATTCTTTGGCCTCTCTCCGAATTTGTCTTCATAAGAAAAAATAACCTGATCAAATATATCCTGCAATATTCTTGTTGTTATTTTTTCTCCTTGCTGTGGAGTCGTAGGTTTATAGAACCCAAGCAGCCTGCCATACTTATCGAAAACTACTGAACATGCCGGATAATGAATCCCTTTTGCAACTGTCGCAACGTCAAGACCAACAAAACAATCTACATTTCCGGGCATATCTTTTACAATCCATGGAACACCTCCAGTTTTTCCAAGAATTCCAAGGATAATATTCTGAAGATAATACTTTGATTTATTGCCTTCTGCTTTTCCTCTTGCAAATAATTCGGCTGTTTTCATGCTTATCATCTGCGATGGAATATTTGCTTTTGCCCATATTGTCTTAAATGGATTATATGGTCCATCCTCATCAACACCGTCTGGAATAAGTGCAATCACTATGTCTATCCCCTCCACCTTCTGCAATCTATTGGCAGCTCTCTTATAATCCGTTAAATCTCCAATTTCGTATTCTTCTCTAATCATTGGCTCTGCCTGAATATCAAGTAATCCTTCTATTATGTATTTATCTCTTTCCCCATGATACTTACCGAGCGTTGCAAATGAATAAATTTCATTGACAATTGCCTTCATTTCTTCAAAAGTATTCTTAGGGTAAATGTAGCCAATCCTTATTTTTCTATCTGTCTTTCGATAAAATCCATAATTAAACACCTGAAATTCCTTGCCACATTCAATGACTTTATCCTTACCACAAATTAATTTAGGTAATGGAACCTTTCCTTTTGTATATTCCATTTCTTCAACTGTGCATGTTTCTGTATTAAACTCCAAATTAGCTAAATCAGAAAGAGCACCTATGTCTCTTATAAAATCTATATCTAATTCCAATCTTGTTTGCATATCTCTTTTAACGTACGAGTCTATCCGAAGCGAAAACAAAGGATCTATCTCTCCCACTTTTTCTCTTGTAAGTACAGGTTTCAAAGCCTGAGGATAGTATGGATATGATTTACCAGGTTGCAATTCCACTTTCACCACTGTTGTATCATCAGGAATTTTTTCAACCCTATACCCTTCTTTACGCTCAATATAATATGCCTTAAGGTTATCAGCAAAATCTAGTTTATCTGTAACTGTAAAATCACAAATTTCGGTTAATATACCTGTCTGATTGTTTTTTGCCCAATCATTTTTCACTTCCATCCCGGTAGGATCAACACCTCTTATTAAATAATCATTTACTGTAAGATTAGAAGTAAACACACTTCCAGTATCGAGTCTAAGATATGCCTTTCCATTATCTAATATTTCAACCCAAAAATTATATTTTCTTTCAATGCTTATTTCTTTATTCTCTGACGTAAATGTCTGAAACCCTTGGTTGGTCATAAGCCATTTGCTTGTAATATTACTCTTGCATGAATATTTCCTATACTTATCAAATATCATTACTTTCGACAAATTCTGTGTGATCAAATATTTAATCAACTCACAATAAATCTTTCTATGACTTAGTACTGGTAATTCTTGAAGTCCTTCATATTCAATGCTAAAATCAGCATTTGGAACGTTTCCTTCAATTTTTTCAGTAGTATAAATCCTCTTTCCATCCTCAAATACCCCTACATGATAATAATTCCTAAGCTTCCATGCAGCACCCCTTATAATGGAAAATGCGTTATCAATCTTCTGTGTATGTAACTGATATACATGTAAGCACGTTTCTCTGACAATATCTTTAGAAGAAAACACTTCCATACGTAAATCCTTTTCCATTTGAACCTCCAACTATATATGCTTGTATATAATATTTCCATGATAACTGAATTTTACGATATCACCAGTCGTACTAATGTGACCAGTGTAGAAATTAGCACAAAAAAACAACATATGTAAAGTAAAGTCGTTCTGTATTAACTTTAACAGCTGCTTTTATCTGTGTGGAACTAATAACCACACACCAATTAATATAACACAAAAAGCGTAATCCTACTACTGAAACATGCTTTTCCAAGCTTTGAAAGGTAAATTTATTTTACAGCCTACCAATTTGGAAAATTCATAGTTTTTCACATTTCTTATAAATTCAGGAAAGTTATCCACATTAGATGATCACACTAACTTCTCTACGAAAAAAATGCGTATAAATTTGCATTTTCCTCTTGCCAGGCATTACCCTTCTCTGCTAAACTTAAATCAGTTTAGAACTGCTTTATGCATCTCCACTCTTATATCTTCTGTTTTCGTTAGTTGCTGGTCAAAACTTGATAACCATTCAGGAGATATATTTTTTGCATTTTTTTATTTCATTTTTTTCAAATAATAATACTCATAAAGCTGCTTTATGAAATCTGCTATCTTCTTCGACCTTATTACAACTATTTTTTCAAAAATTTTCAATACGCATTTTTTAATTCTGACACGCAAAACGCTCAAACAGTTCCATAATATTTGCAGTTTTTTCGTCATAATAATCATCGTCTGCATCTGGTGTCCGCACGATCAGCCGCTCATATAATTCTTCTACTCCACCTCTGACATAAGAGTTAAACATTTCCTGCATCTGGTCAAATTCTTCTTTTGTCGATGCCCCACGAAATGCTTTTTTTACTCTTTCCTCATCTGTAATGGATTCTGTATCATCTAACATGAGCATCATCTGCATGATAAAATCTAAGTTGGCTTTTTCTTTTAACATCTGTTCAGGGAAAATACTCTTTGGTGTAAATGGCGACAGATCCGGTTCTGCTTTTCTGTTCATACGAAATCCTACCACTGCTGCTAATACATACAGGTCTATCAACCGCTTAAAATAAGTATGTTCATAATCATTTAAAATCCATAATTCTTCTGCCATACGTGCATGTTTGCCACGAAACTCAAATTCTCTCTTAAAAAATTCATAGTTTTCCATTATAAAATTCCCCCTGTTCTGCGAATGGATGCATAAGACTTATCTGCATCTTTGTCGATCGAATAAGATGCTCCAACATACTCATCCAATCCCGTATATGCCCAGTCTTTGCGAAGCATAAAGATAATGACCTGTTCTGATACTTCCGGCAGTACTTTTGCAATCAAACGGATATTCTCATCTCCTAATTTTGAAAAAGGTCCATCTAATACAATCGGTAATGTATCATTTTCAATCTCATCTGACATTAGCTTTTGAGCTTTTTTCTTCCTGCTGTATTCCATAATTGTTACTATAAATGCAAAATTTCGGGCAATCTTTTCACCCTCTGACAAATTCTTTTCCTCTCGATAGCCTCCGATTTCTGTCTTATAAAGCATTTGAATATTATATTGTTCTGTCAACTGTATCTTCTTATCTTTTGCATTAAACATACGCTCAAAATTGTTCTGTATCTGCTGATTTAATTCCGTAAAGATTTCTCTTTCACGTTCTTTAAAATCTTTTTTCATACGTGCATAAACCTGCTCTGCCATTTCTACTCTCATACGCCATTTTTTGTTTTCTTCGCTCTGTGCCTCCTGTTTACGCATATCCGTTTCAATCGTAGCAATACGTTTGCGATAAGATTCAATCCGACCTTCTAATTCTCCTTTTTCGTTGCAATGTCTTTTCATTTCATTGCGATAATGTTGTAATTGATTCTTCTTTTCTTTAAAATCAATCTGTTCATTCATCTGTGTTTCGATCGATGATAGCTGATTACAGGTTTCCTCATAAGCTCTTAAACAATCATCTACCCTCTGCGCACTTTCTCTCATATCATCAAATGTATCTGATGTAGTGTTTTTCCAGTTTCTCCCGATATGTTCAAATTCACCTAATAAAGAACCAATATCTGCCGGTGGAAGATAATTTCTCTGTTCCATTAAATTCTGATATTCTGTAGAATCCGGTAGTATGCTGTGCCCACAAATACACTTCCCACTTTTAATGATATGGTCAATACTCGCCTGATGCATATGTGGTATATCCCGCCTCTCTCCTGCTACGGATTTTACCATTTTCAAAGAAGCTTCTATCATCGGTTCTGCAAATATCATAAATGCTTTTTCACTAAATCTCTGCACTAAGGCTCTATATTCACTATTCTTACGTTCTTCCTGTGTACGTCTGACCACTTGACATTGTTTATACTTATTCTGTAATATTTCTGTATTTTTATTTTCTTCTAAATAGTTTTCAATTTCCTGACATTTAGTTTCATAGTGCGTAATATTGATTTTTGCCGTTTCTACGCTTTCTTCACATTTTTCAATCTTTCTCTCCATCTGCTTTCGATCTTCTGCCAGATTATCATAAATATTTCCGCTGCCTTTGATCTTATCATTAAATTTTCGTATGACAGAATTTCCGCCCATATCTTTTAAATGTTTCATGGCTGCCTGATATGCAGATAATCCTGTTAAAATATGTACAGAATCTTTGATATTTTCTTTTACTCCATCTACAGTTGCATCACTCCAACGCTCTCCGTCAAATAAAAAATAGTGGGAAAGATTTCTTGGAAATAATTCGTTGATCAGTTCATTGATCTCTGAATCTCCTTGAATCTCAAGTTTTATATCTGGATCATCCTTCTCTGACTGATATAATGCTACCTTCTTATAAAATTCTTTTGCAATCATCTTAGGGTAAAGCCTTGTATACTGTACTTCTCTGCGAATCTGATAAACATGTCTGTCATCTTCTGCTATGATCTCTATAAAAACACTTGCCCTGCTATTCGCATCCATTTTTGCTAATATATCATTATTTAAAAGCTGATAATCTTCCTGCTTTTTGCCGCGTTCCGTAAGAAGTGCCCCATACAAACACCAACGGAATGCCTGTGCAATCGTCGTTTTTCCAGCTGTATTGTCACCTAAAATGATCGTAACATTTTTCTTATCATCACAACTAAATTCAATGCGGTTATTTCCTTTATAACGCATAAAATTAGACATTTCCAAACTCTTAAATCTCATATGTATTCTCCCAATTCTTTGTTATATAAACAATTTTATTTTCTGTCACTTACACCGTTAAAATCTCATTGTTGAATAATCTATAATGGTCTTTCCAATTTCTTCTGCCATCCGCTGATCGGTTTTTGCCTTGCTTCTTAGGTTTTTCCGTTCTTTGTGTAAGATTTCAAATATGATCTTTCGCATGGTTTCTTCTGTTAGTTCTGGCATGGTGGTTCCTCCCTGTCTAATAAATCATGTATATTCCAATGTTCAATAATCTCTTTTCTAATTTTATCTGTTCGATTTTTTATATGTGTTTCATCCCACACTTTATCCCCAGCGTTATATGTATCTACAATTTTTTTAGTCATTTTTAACTGTGTCTTATCTTTATAACCCTCTTTTTTGCTTTTTCCAGTAATTTGTTCCCCATTAATTTTTACATCAAACTCTCTGTTCTTAATGTGTTTATTTAATGATTGACTAAGTAAAATCATATTTCCTATTTCTTTAACTCCCTGATCCCTTTCATCTGCTGAAATTTCACTTGGCAGTTTCCAATATTGATTCCACTTTACCGGCATAATATGTTCTAGTTGATATGTATATGAAAAACTACCAACATCATCCCTACTATCCCATTTTTCTAATTCCAAACAAAATAGAACGATTTTTGCAACTTCCGATTTAAGTGTTTTTATTTTTTCCGCAATTTTTTTATTTTCCTGATTTTCTAATTCTTTGTCATTTCGATATTCAGCAAATAAACTTTTAATTCCCTTTTTCAAAATTTCTATACATTTTTTTGAATAAGCTGATGTACTGGCACTGCATATCTTTCTTCGCATAATATAAGTTTCTAATGCTCTTGCATCTGCCCTTAAATCTTCATCTTCTAAATTACAATCAACCTGTTTTCTGTCAATATCAAAAAAACTTTTATTTTCCCACAAACGTTTTAAAACATATGCATAGAACATTTGAATTTGACATTTTTCCATAATTAGCAATAATCTTGTTACATCTGAATTTTTATCAAAGGTTTGTTCTTCTAAATCTTCAGAAAATTGACATATATATTTTTGATAAATCAATGCCATTTCTGCTATTTGATGTACTAATTCTTCTAATTCCTGATAGTTATAATTTTCTGTTCTTTTTTCATATATCATTTCTAATTTTTTATTATCATTTAATTCTTGAATAGATTCATCGCTCCACTTTATACATGCAATGCAATATAATAAAAAATCTAAATGAGATTTCGACAAATTTCCAAATCTCCGTTGCTCATCCCAAATTTCATCACTCCAGAAAATATTATCCCAATATTTATCACACAGTTTTCCAATTTCATCCTCATTATTATTTAACGCAGCTAATTTTTTAAACAAATTATTTTTGATTATATCCGCAGTTGATAAATGCTGTCCTGCACGATTAATAGAATCAAAAATTGCCTGTTCATTTACATCTTTTTCATTTAAACTTATTAAAACAAATACTTTTTCATCGCAATATAAATTATCCATTAACTTTGCAAGTTCTGATTCACTTTTCTGATCTAAATATTTTCTAAAATATTGATAACATCTACCTATCTGTCCACAATCTTCATCAGAAAGTGTTACTTTCTCATTATCATATATTCCTGTTGTCACAATTTTCTCAAATTCTCTTTTATCAACCCTCGAATGTTTAATGATTATTTGATACTCATTTTTAGGAGCCGAAGCATATGGCTTAAAGAAAATATCATTTTCCATTATTTGTTTAAATCTATCTTTCATTTCATCTTGATCCAATGAATCATAGATTGCTTTTGTCAAAAGTGCAATCGTTGTCAACCTCTGTTGTCCATCAATAATATATCCTTTACTAAAACCTAAATTTTTATCTTTTTCTGATGCTAATTTGATAATAATAGACCCCCAAAAAACTTTTTCATCTTGAAAATGTTCAACTGATTCCAGTAATTCTTCCCAATGTTCCTCTTGCCATACATATTTCCTCTGAAAATATGGTACTTCTAATCGATGTGGTTCTCTCTCAATAATGTCTTTTAATGATGCTTCTTTTGCTTCCATAACTTTTCCAACCTTTCTATATAATTAAATTTTATCTTAGATATCGATAGATCCCATCTCTATCCCTCCAAAATCTCCTCTACTGCATCCACAAAACTCTCAATTTCTTCCTCTGTCGTAAATCTTCCAACACTTGCCCTGACAACACCTGCATAACTTTCATCTCCTAGCACTTTATGTATAAGCGGTGCACAATGATAGCCTGTCCGGACTGCGATCTGGTAATCTTCATCTAAGATCATGCCGACATCTCCTGCCTGATACCCTTTGAGATTGAATGCTACGATACCTATATGTGCATCTGCCGGTGGCAGATATAACTGTACGTTTTTGATTTTTTGCAATCCTGTAATAAGACGTTCTGTCAGCATCTTCTCCTTTTCATAAAAGAAGTGTATCCCATCTTCATATGCTCCATTTCCATGTGCTTTCAAATCTTCCATAGCTGCTAAAAGTCCACCTGCTGATACGATATTCGGACTTCCTGCTTCATAAGCCATGGGGGCTTGTATGGGCATTCTTGGATTTAAAGAATCACTTCCGGTTCCTCCTGCAAAATACGGCTCTAATCTTCTTTTATGCCGGATCAGAAATCCTCCTGTTCCAAATGCTCCATAAAGTGTCTTATGTCCTGCAAATACAAGATAATCAAGATCCCATGCTGCAAAATCAATCGGAATGAGTCCCATTGACTGCGATGCATCTACGATGATCTCTGCCTGATATTTTTTTGCCTCATTGGAGATCCTCTCTACCGGCAATATATAACCCGTTACATTGCTGACATGGGACATAAATACATATGCCGGTGGATTCTTCGCAAACATATATTTCATTTTTTCTATATCAATCTCTGCACAGTCCTCCCTGCATGGCAGTTCTTCGATTGTAAAACCGATTTTTTCCTGCTTCAAATGTAATGACCGGATAACCGCATTATGTTCAAATGGTGATACATAAACCGTATCTGTCTGCCGGAGTTTTATACCTCCGATGATCTCATTTAACGCACAAGTCGCAGAGGGTGTGAGTACAACCTCTGCGACTTGTGCGGCATGTGCGATTTCTGCTAATTCCATGCGGACTTTATCTATCACATTTACTGCTTTTCTTGCCAGAGCATAAGAACCACGCCCAGCATTGACTGCTAAGCTGCGATTAATCTCATCCATTTTCTGATATACACATTCCGGCTTTGGAAAAGTAGTTGCCGCATGATCTAAATATATTGTACGTTTCATGTTCTCTCCTCATATGTCCTTTTATGACTGTATCAATTTCTCTAATGTCTGTACCAATACAGCCACTTTTTGATTCGTTTCTAAGGAATCCCCAAATTCTTCTAATGCATCTAAGATCGCATTCTTTAAAAAATAACTGGTGCTGTCATCTTCGGTATCCTCATAAAACCGTTCAATTTTTTCTCCCTGATGATTAGTAAATACCAGATGCTGTCTGCCTGTATGAGTGCTGTCATTCTGCCCGATAGTTTCAATCTCCTGTCTGGTTTCATGCAGCATCTTTTTAAATTCTTCTAAAGAAGTATCCTGCCAGTCCTCCATATAGATATCTAAGATGATCTTTGAAAGTCTGCGTATGATCTTTAACTCATCATATGTATCTAACTGTGCCATATACTGCATAAATCCGGTAACACGACTGCCTGATAACAATGTCTTTGCCATCTGGCTCTGTCCCTCATACCAATGGGAAAGACAGGCTGAAAGACTTTCATTTTCTTTTGCCCGGAATTCTTCTTTGACTGCTGTCACTGCCTGCTGCTGCAAGCTTTTAAAATAGCTGTCTAAAAAAAGTTTGATCTGCGATACTTTCTTTGCGGTCTTTGCATATTCTTCATTTCCAAAAATCTCTGGAATTTTTTCAAATAACAATTCTCTTGGATTTAATTCGATATTTCTGAATAATCTGCGAAATGCTAATATCTCTTTAAACCGCTTTTTTGTCATATCAGACGGACAGTTCTTAAAATTGAGTGTCACCTGTGGCAGTGAGCGGTACCATCTGTGCATACTGACTGCGATCTGTTTTAACCGTTTGTCTTTTGCATCCTGTTTATGTTCTTGTCCATCAATGGAAAATAGTTCTTCTAAATTTTGCAGATACTTTTGTTTTTCTGTTGTTTCATGTTCTACATAAAGACTGTAATTTTCCGGCTGATCATTGATATTTTCAAAAACATCTGCCTTTAATTCTACTTCCCGATCTCCAAAATAGATCACCGGTGTTCCCTGCAGCCGGATCAACTGTGTTGCTATATAAATAGGCAGGATTCCACGCCTTGCGCCATATTCTTCTCCTAGCAGCCTTTCATAGAGTTTCTGAAAAGAAATCTTTCTGCCATCGCAGTCTGCAATAAATGCATTGATCTCATCTAAGACGAATTTTGAACCCGGATCTAACTGTCTGCTACCCCTGATTCCGGTTCTCTGCAAGGTTGCACGATAGATTGTCGCCTCCGGTCCTGTTCCGGTTTCATATTTCTGCCGGACTTCTTCTCCTTGTTCTAAAAGAAGCATTTCTACGATTTTTTTTCGTGCTTTTTTATTCTGGCTTGAAATATGCTGACGGTTGATGAGCTCATTATTGACTCTGGGTGTTTTCGGATATACTTCATCACAGACAGTACTTAAGAAACTGTTAAATGTCTTTTTCTTCCAGACATCATGCGGATAAATACCTGACATATGTATCACTGCACAATTTCCCTCTTCGGGAAGATAAGACTTTTTCAACATCTGATTTAATTCATAGCGGATATCATCTGCATTATTTTCAAGTTCCTGTTTTAATACACGATTCTGCTCTAAAAACTCTGTATCTTCCAATAATTTTAAAACTGCAAGATATCTCCGCAGCAGACTTTTTCCAGAAAATACATCATAGGGGCAGAGAACGACGATTCTTTTATCCTGTAAGGTATGGATCTTGTCTGTGATCTCCTGTTCTAAACGATCTTCTGTTTCTTCTGATAATAAGGCAATCAGTTTACCATCGGAAAAATGTTCTTCAAACAGATATTTTGCATCGGGCAGTTTTAAAAACTGCTCCTTTGTCATATAGACATATTCAAAAAATCTTGAAATGGTATTCTCCTGATTGTGCTGTTTCGGCAGGATATAATCCAGTTCAGAAATTTCCCTGATCACTTTTGCATCATTTGCCTGTGCCGGAATCTTCGCCATCACATCTTTGATCTCTTTTTCAAGATCGATCCCGACATTATTACGGAATACATAAGATGCACTCTGATGTTTCCATTCTACGACCTGTTTTTCACAAAGGGATTCCATGTATGCCACTAAAGATTCTTCCTGCAGATTTAAGGCAAGTGAAAGTATCTCTTTTTCTACCGGTGCCTCACTTATTCTGTGAAGCATCAGTAACAATGCCATCACTTTAATGATCTTCTGTTCTGTTTTATCTGTTGTCTTTGTCAATGCATAATCTGCTTTCAACCATTCTGTATGGATAGAAACCAGACCGGTTTCTTCCCGGAACAGATTACAGAAATAATCATATACAACATCCGCCGTCACTCCGCCATCTTTGATCTCTCTCTGCCGTTCTTTTATCATCCGGTAAAGACTTCCCTTTTCATCATTGGCAAGAAATGTGAAGATACTTCTTTCATTTTGTGCCACTTTTTCGCTGATCGCTAATAACAGGTAGACAGTGACCGGAAGCAGTGGGTAACAGCCCATGACCATGATCTTTTCAAAATCTTCTGCTTCAAACAATGAATGGAAAAACTGTAATCCATAAGATTTTTGTGCATTTTCATAATATGGTTTTAAACTGCGGATATATTTGTTAAAATCCGGTATCTTCTTCTCTATGACATGCTCGATCAGTTCATAATTATTCTGCGAAGATACAATAAACGGTACTTCCTTTAATCTTCCTTCAACACCGGTAAATGCATGAACCATTTCTTTTGGAAGTGCTGTGCCATATTCTTTGATACTTTTATGTGCTACAAATGTGATATGCATCTGTGGATTTTTCGAACTGTTGCACAACTCACACATATCCTGCACGATCTTCATATCTCTTGCAAATGTTTCGACCTGATGTCCTTCTATGTACTTGCTAAATTCATCAAATACAATAAAAATACCGGCATACTGATACTTTTCATATAACAGCCGGCTGATCTCCTGATAGATCTTCGTTGTTTCGAGTTCTACGATCGGCTGAAACTCACTGCCATTTGTGATCTTCGGATAAATTTTCCGGAAATTGCGAAGCACTTTTTCATTTAATCGTTCCAGCTGCTTATGATAGTCTTTTTCCTGATATCCAAAAGCAGTGATCTCCTGTAAAAAGATCTCGTATGCCATCGGATATTGTTTTTTCCACAACTCTATCGTATCTATGGCTTTGCTGTAATAACTTTCCGGTGCAAGATCTGATAAATCCTCACGTTTTAATGCATCGAGGATCCCCATCAGAAATGCCTGGTTCAGGTCCTCATATGTGCCTGAAACGATCACCGGAAGAAATGGTTTTTCTCGTTTACGCAGTTGATCTGACAATACTAAAAGCAGATGCGATTTTCCTTTTCCATAAGGTCCGATCAGTATTGTTGCGTTATCTGTATTCTGTTCTATACTTTTTTGATACCAGTTTAAAATACTTTTCGCAGAGCGTGTCGGGATATAACTGTCTATTTTTTTCTGATTATTCAGATCCATGGAAAGATTGACCGAATTCTGAAATCTTCTGTCAATCCCAATAACTTCATTTAATTCGTACATGGTGATCCTTTCTGATAGTGCTTTTCTAATACCGTCTGTACTTCTAATTGTTCTAAATAAACCATATCTAATCCGGCTGTCCGGTTCACAGTCAGATAATTATCATCTGCTAATTCATCTAAATACCGGTTGACCATGATCCGGTTTAAGTTTAAAAGTTTTCCCGGCATATTTTGTCCGTTGACTAAGGTATCGATACTCAGGCTGTCCATGTGCTCTTTTGCCTGTGCTTTTGCTAAAATATATAAAATAACATCTGCGGATAATGTATTCAAATACGGCTGTGACCTGCTATAACGGTCAATATGTTTACGGAGCAGTCCTAAATGTGCAAAGGGACTGACCTTTTTTTCTTCGGGATCATAATCCTTTTCATTTTCCCTGTAGTACATATTTAAAATGGCATTGCAGTCATCACTGATCGAACGTTTCGGTACATTTTCCACATGAAAAAACTGCAGGATCTTATCTTCTAACTCATCTTCTAATTCTTCTTTCGTAAAGGTTTCGGACTCCAGCAGATTAAAAAATGTATACCAGCTTGTCACTTTCTGAGCATTCATCGCAAGATTACAATGTACAAGCCAGAGTGAAAAATCATCCTCAAAATAACTGTCTTTTTTTAGGATAAGTTCACCTGTATCTGTAAGTTTTACGCCTTCTTTTGTATCTTCTTCCGTAAGTTCACTTTCCCTGAGCCAGTAGCGGATAGCTTTTGCCATATTTGTACCTACGCCAAGTGCATCTGCACCATGATTTTTAGAAAATACTTTCGGATCTGCTGCGACTGCCATCAGTCCTTTTGTCAGCCATCCGTCACGCAATATAAATGTTTCATGCCCTTTTAAACGTATTTTATTTACTGCCATTTATCCATTCCTCTTTGTTGCTAATACTTTTCTCATATAACATCCTGCAATAAAATGATTGACACATTCTGCACAGCGGACACATTTTGTATCATCGATATGATATGTGATCCCATCTTCATTGCTTTCTATACGGATCGCTCCATGTTTACAGATACCTTCACAGGCACGACACCCGATACACATCTGGTATTTTGTAAGCTGGCATTTGATCTTATCTTCTGCCGCTGCAAGATTCTGTGCACCGTCTATATGATGGTCTAAGATCGTCACTTTTAAATGCGAACTTCCGATCCTTCCCTGCAATTTCAAAATCGGCTGACCGCTTTTACGCATGATATAAATCTCGCCTAAACGCTCAATCCCAAAACTTCTGTTGATATACCCGAATGGTTTAAATAATTCATATAATTCCTCTGTGATTGGTTTCTGCAGTTCATAATTGAATGCATTTTCTTCTAATGCACAGGGTTCAAAAGCTATGACTGATTTTTTTGCATAGCTGACTCCGTTTCCCCCCTGTCTTGCTTTCCATTTACCGGTATCCACATATTCTTTGGCATCTGCCTTACCAATACTCTTTGCAAAATCCACAAGAAACTGATGCCAGTGTTCATACTGCTCTTTCATATGGATCTTAGAAAGGAACTCTGACCATGCACTGTTATTTGGACAACACCAGCAGCCCACTCTGGTATAGCCCAGACGGTATGCTGTATTAAAATCAATCTTTGTTGTCAGAAGATACAGCCAGATATCATAATCTAACCAGTCAATGATCGGTGATATCGTGATCTGTTTACTGATCTTATGTCCTTCGGATTCTCTCTCATATTTACTTCTGCTTGCTGATTCACTTCTCCTGATACCATAGAATGCTAAAATCTTTGTTTTCCCACGAAACAGACCTGAGATCTTTCTTGTGATCGCACCGGTTTTAAAAATCGTACAGCACCAGCGCATCACACGGCTGGGTGGTCCAATCACTTGACATAATTCCTCAAAATTCTTCTCTTTATTTCTTGATGAGATCACCGGTGTCACCGGATGTTCTTTTTTAAAACGATCAATGTACCGCTCTGTTTCCGGAAATTCTAACGTCGTATCCCCAAATATATGCAGTATCCGCGGATTACTAAGTGCCCGCATCACAAGATCTGATGTTACCGTAGAATCTTTTCCTCCGGAAAATGATACAAACATATCCTTTGCATCATATCCGGCTGTCACTTCCTGCAAATACCGCAATGCTTCTTCTTCGATCTCTGCAAAACGATCCTGATTGCATAAGACAAACTGTGATGCATATTTCAAAAAAGCCGTATCCGTATTATGATCTGCATTTGCAGCATATGCCTCCCTGATGGCATCTGTATCTAATTCCTTCAATGCTGCAATGGAAAACCGTTTCAGTTCACCGTCAATAATGTAACTGTTTCCCGATGTATTCCAGACAGAAGCCTCTTTGTAACAAAATGGCTTGCCTAAGATAATCTCCACTAACAGACGTTCTTCCGGAAAAACCGGACGCAGATCAGATGCTACACGCCTGCCATGCGTGCCACAGACCGGACATATCTTGTCATAAAGCGGTACATTGCACCTCTTACACCAGTAAATATCTGATTCTGTCTTAACGTATTTTCTATGATTGCACTCCGGACAAAAATTCTCTTTCAGCCAGATAGAACGATCCTTCCCATGTATTTCACATCGATACCTTATCATTTTCCCTGATCTCTTTCTGTACTCTTTCTGGTGTAATATGTAAATAACCGCAAATATCTAAAAATTCTTCGATTCCAAAAACTGCCCCATCCACAAAACGGTCCTCATCGATATGAAGATCTGCTGCCATCTGTTTTATGGAAATCTTCTGTTCCTTTATATATTGGATAAGCCATTCTGATGACTTACTATGTTCTTTCAAAAATAGCACCACCATTCTTAGATTTTAAGAATTATTATTTCATTATATTCTTTATTTGTAAGATTTTCAATATTGTTTTTCTTATATTTTAAGAATGATTTGACGCGTTTTGCATACTACTATAAGATAGAGATATACGGGGAATTTTGTATCCGTTATAAGGTTGGAATTTTCCAAAATCATTCCTCTGGAGGTAGCTATGAAAAACGAATTGATCGCAAAGGTATTAAAAGAAGCCAGAAAGCAGAATGCACTTTCTGTGAGAGATGTTGTCTGCAAATTAGAAGACCGTTCGGTAAACGTTGCAGAAAAAACAATCTATGGCTGGGAAAATGGTCAGTCTGAACCAAGTGTAGATACGCTTTTGATACTTTGTGAGATTTATAATATTAAAGATATTCAGGGAACGTTTGGTCATAAAACAGAACCTTCCCTGCAGATCACAGATTTTGAAAAGAAACTCATTTTAAATTTGAGAGAACATCCTGAGATGTTAGACGCAGTCAAAAAACTGCTGGATATAGACTAACAAGAAAAGAACTGCCGCCCCAGACATCTGGCTGGTGCGGCAGTTTTTTCACTTTAACCCCCACTCTTTTCCTTAATATCCACCGGACGAACAAGTATCAGCTTTGCCTCCGCCAGATCTAACAGTGCATACCGCTGCTCCTGCGATAACTCTTCGGCATACAGCTGGTTCTCATAATCGACAACCACGCACTTTAATTTTTCCGTGAGATAGAATAACGGGGATACTTCTTTTGGAATCCCGCTTAAAATATCTTTATCTCCACTAATTTCCACTAATGTTTCTAAATGTCCCTTACTGCACAGATAGATCTCACCATTCCAGTCGATCACACAGGGGCAGTATTCACTAAATGGCTGCTTATAATTTTTCACAAATTCTTTTGATTTCATAAAACTTCCTTTTCCCTTTTTTGATACCATATGCACAGCAATATAAACAGAAACAGACAACTGATGCTGACTGCTGCGCCCATTTTCAGTCCGGGTGTCATATACTGTAAGGTTACTTCGTGAGTTCCCTCTTCTAATGGTATCTTTATCATACTGTTCATAAATGTCTGGCACTCTGTTTCTTTTCCATCGACAGATACACGAAAACCTGCTTCATTTGGAATGGATAAGATAAGATCTCCGGCCTTTTCTACTGTAATGTGTCCTGTAATCTTTGTATCCTCAAATGTATCTACCGTATACGTCTGTGCATTTAAAGTCTGATATGCCGTCTGCAGTGCATCCATATTCAGGCTGTAGACCGCTACTTTAAACTCTGAGACTTTGTTCGTATTCGTGATCTCCACAACATCCCCTGCCTGACACCAACCCAGATCTAAGATGTAGCCATGGTCACACTTATTGAATTTCTGTGTGCGTTCTCCATTTTTTACTGTAATATTTGTCACAGATGTATCGGTATAGGTCGCATACAGATAACCGTCCTCTGCCGCTGTGACGGTTGTCTTTTCATCACCTGCATCAACTATACCATCAAATGGTACGAGCATATCTTCTGTGGCACCTAAGTTTTTGGCAAACCGGTTTAAATTTCTGACTGCCATGCCCTGTACTAATGCACACCGATATTCAAAATCAGTATCTAACATAAAACCAAGTGGCAGCGTATATGCATTTTTATAGATATAATTTATTCCGTCCTGTGCAACCAATGTCCGAAGCGGGCTTTCAAGATACGGACTCTTTGAGATCAGATATTTGACGGATAACATCGCTGATGTCAGCGGCGTTGCTCCGCTGTAACTATAGAAGTTTTTACCGCCTTCCATGCCAAGGCTTCTGTAATATCTGCTCACTCCGATATTCATCAGCGAAGAAAATATCGTCGAAGAAGAATAACCATAGATAGCGGCATCATTTTTCGTCAGCCGCTCATTTTCTTCCACCCGGTAAAACGGTTCTGCATCCATCGCATCAACCTGTTCCAGCAAGGTCTGTACGGATTCCCAGTTTTTTGTATAATCAGTACGGCTGACCGTCGAGATCCCTGTTGTATCATAATTCATAAATAACTCTAGAATAGCTAATGTCCCAAGCATATAGGACGCAAACAATTTCCGTTCCTGATCGCTGCTTTTTTGCACAATCATAAAGATTCCATAAAAAAAAGTAAAAGCACCTGTTAAAAGCAGGGATCTTACCGCAACCTGTCCGGTGTCAGCAACATACGCTGACACTCCAAGAAATGCTGCTGTTACGATCACTCCGAGCACGATATGAAATCGTGTATTGCCCTCTTTTAAGACATAAACTTCATATGCCATTGTCACTAACAAAAATACATACAGATACACTTCCCTGCCCGGAAGACTGTCTGGAAAATGCATTCCATGCCAGATAAAGTCCAGCATATTATTTGAAAAACTTAGCCAGAAAAATACGATCAAAAGCACACGATGTAATTTCTTCTTCCATGAGATCTTCCTGTTGCATAAATACAATACCAGACATAAGAAAACGGCTGCACCGCAGTACAGATTCGGCCAGTGCTCCTGTCCGGTATAAACCGTCACATTATTACAATGTCTTGCCAGCATGGAGATCAGATCAAAATACCATTCGACCGTATCCGGAAAAGATACGCCTGATGATCCGCTGTAGCTTAAAATTGCGATCTCCGGAAAGATCAAAACGGCTCCCATGCCTCCTGCTAACAGAGAATACAATGCAAATCTAAAAAATACCTGTACCTTTTGTCTGATGTTTTCTGTTTCTTCTGCCAATAAGATCATTGCATACAGCACCAGAAAAATACAGAGCATAATCGATATATAAAAATTAGAAAGAATGGATATGGCAAGACTGATACAATAAAGTCCTGCATCTTTCTTTTTAACTAAACGCTCCAAACCTGCGACCACAAGCGGTGCTAAAACCAAGCAGTCTAACCACATGATGTTCCAGTAATAAGCTGCCATATAACCGGACAATGCATAGAATCCTGCAAAGATCACGCCGGCATAACTGACCAGACCATAATGTTTTTTCTGATAGATCACAAAGGTCAGTCCGCAGAGTCCTGTTTTGATAAGGATCAGCACTGTCATAAATTCTATGACATATCCCTTTGGAATACATACGCTCAGCCAGTTAAACGGGCTTGCTAAATAATATGCAAATAATGATACAAAATCTGAACCCAGCCCGATACGGAACGAATATAAAAGACTCCCTCCGTTTTTTAATTTATCCATCAGTTCTGTAAAAAAAGGCTCATACTGATGATACATATCGATATGGAGAATACAATTTTCTCCAAACGGATATACCTGATTTTTGATACAGATAATACTCACGATCAAAAATGGGAGCAAAAATGCACACGCATACACGCCCCTGTCCTTTTTTAATCTGTCCATGAAATCTCCTTTAGTTTCCTTTATCAAATAATTCATAATATTGCAGCTGCCGGTATTCATTTTTACTGATCTCCGGTGAAGATGCCGCCTCTGTACGGACTGCGGAAAGGATTGGATAACCTTTTTCAAAATCTTTTAAAAATTCCTGATATGCCGGCAATGTGATCCCTGCTGCTTCTAATACTTTCATTCCTAAATAATTGGCACTGGTATCTTCTTCTGTTTTTGTGTCGATCTCATAATTCGCCCAAATCAGATACGGTACCTGATAACGCAGTTTTGTATCTTCTTCTGAAAGATTCCTGCTGCTCTTTCCATTTAAACGCAAGACTGGTTCTGCCACAACATCGTTTGGCTGGTGATCTCCAAAGAACACGATCATCGTCGGTTCATTCACATTTTTAAAATATGTGATCAGTTCTTCTAATGCCTGATCTGTTTTTGCTATCAGTGATAAATAGGCTGATAACGATTCTGATGATGCACCTTCCACAGCAATATCCGGTATAAAATTATCATAAGCGTCACTGTAAGAACCATGATTCTGCATCGTGACATTAAATAAAAACATTGGTTTACCGGTTTTCTTCTGTTCAAAGGTTTCCTTGATCTTTTCTACACAGCTTCTGTCACTGACATATTTGCGGATATACTCTCTGTCTGTATAATCTTCGATAAATGCCGTATGCTCAAATCCCAGCAACGGATATACCGTATCTCTGTCCCAGCCGCTTGCATAATATGGATGCATTCCATAGGTTTCATAACCTAAGCCTGTTAAATATGACGGAAGTGCCTCGATGTTATGTTTCACATACTGCTGATACGGCACACTTCCCTGTGGCAGAAATGCCATCGTATTGCCTGTTAAAAATTCAAACTCCGTATTTGCAGTATTACCACCGCAGACTGATACATTCAGATAGCCGCTGATTGTATTGTCTGCTCCCTGCATACTGTGAAAATAAGGCATATAATCTTTATTCGTCTGAAAATCTCCAAGAATGGCAAGATCTGAAAATGCTTCATCCATGATCACGATGATATTCGGATCCTGCTTATTTTTTGTCTGGGCATCGTTCTCTTTTGCTTTTTTTTGGTATGCCATGAGCTGTTCTTCTGCCGCCTTTTTATCATAACCATCTGGCTTATCTACCGATATATAGGGAAGTTCCATGACCATGGTCAGTGCAAATCCATTAACCTGCCACATATATACCGGTGTAAACAATTTATTATACATTCTGTGCCGGTTCTGAAAATCTTCCTGCTGTAAAACATACGTCACACCTGAGAGTATGATACAGATCACAACTGCTGCCGCAAGACCTGCATACCATTTCAGTTTCTCTAAGCGCAGATCAAAAAACCGGACTGCAGATATGATAGCCACAAATCCGAGTACAACCACTACATACCTGACCGATGGCATAAAATCATAATTATCTGCTACGCTCATTGCCGTTTTGACGGAATAAATATCCCATGGCACAAGTGGCAGGGAACGGAAGGAATACACATAGGCATTGGCAAGTCCTGCTGTCATTGCCACGATCCCCTCTGTTCTCAGTGCCCATTTGGCACTCCGGAACAAAAAGAATAATATCCATGCCACAAGTTCAAATAAGATGATATTAAAAAACTGTGACCATGGTCTTACTTCTGTAAATCCATTATGTGTATATGCCTCTAATAAATAAAAATACATAATTGGGCAGACTGTCATTCCTACGATGCCTGCGATAATTTTTTGTTTTCTGTCCATCATTTTTTATCACTTCTTCTTCAAATATAAAAGTCCAAATGCACCTAATCCGCAATTACTTGAGATTGTTGCAGATGCCGGCTGGAAAATGACTTTTTCAAACTTCATGTATCTTTCCACTTCCTTTTCGATCAGTTCGAGCGTTTTTACTGAACAGCCTGCATAGGTGATAAACAATATCCTGTGATCGATTTTTCTTCTTCCACGCATTTTCCGGCGTATGTATTTTTTATATGCTGTTTTAACGTTTCCCGTTTCAATGCAGGCACAGCCCATTCTTCCCTGTCTGATTTCAATGACCGGATGCAGGTTCAATACTTCACACATTACTTTTACATGCTTTTTAATCTTACCGTTCCGATACAGATTATCCGGTGTTGGAACAATAAAACTGGTCGATACTCTCTCTTTTAGCTTCTCTGTCTGTGCAATGATCTCCTCTTTACTCTTACCTTCTTTTGCTAATTTTCCAGCATATAATACCATGATCCCCATGGCACTGGAAAGATGCTTTGAATCAATGACTGTTACATTGTCAAATCCTTTTGCTGCGGATACTGCCTGTGCATATCCCTCGCTGACAAGGGAGGTCATGGAGATATGGATCACGCTTTCTGATTCCTCTAATACATTGGCAAAGAAATTCTCATATTCACTGACGCTCGCAGGCTTTGAGTGTGCCATACGACCATTCTGTTCGATATACTGTAACAGACCATCGGAACTGATCTCTTTTGTATCGCAGAATCTTCCTTCATCAGTATAGACATAGTAATACATATTTTTGATGTCATACATATGCAGCCATTCTTCCGGCAGGTCGCAGACACAGTCTGTCGTGATCGTAACAGATCGTTTCCGTTTTTTAGAGATCAGGCGGATCGTCTTTTGTTCCTCTAATACTTCTTCTGCATCTGCAGTGTATTCGACTAATTCTTTTGGCAGATATTTTAACAGAACCGCCTCTAATAACGTCCCACTGATCGGTTTGGATAAGTAGCCCTGGAATCCATTTTGGATATAAAGCTGCTCGGCACCCGACATCGCATGTGCTGTCAGTGCAATGACAGGTGTATCTTTGCAAAGTCCGTCTTCCTGTACACGAAGCTGTTTTAAGGTTTCGATACCATCCATTTCCGGCATCATATGATCCATAAAAATAACATTATAATACTTATGTCTTGTTTTTTCTAAACATTCTTTTCCACTTGCTGCGGTATCAACCTGCACTTTTGTGGAACGGAGCAGTTTACATGCAACTAACAGGTTCATTTCATTGTCATCGACGATCAGCACTTTTGCATCCGGTGCTTCAAAACTCTGTTTATAATTTGAACGGCTTAATGACTTTTTCTTTAGCATAAAATCAATTGATCCGATCGGATTTCCATCAACGATCTTCTGATCTAAGATAACTGTAAAGACGGTTCCCTTCGTATAGATACTGTCCACCGTGATCTTTCCGCCCATCATTTCCACTAACTGTTTCGAGATCGTAAGTCCCAGTCCTGTTCCTTCTATGCCGCGGTTTCTTGCTTCGTCTACACGTTTAAATGAATGGAACAGATTTTCCATATCTTCTTTACGGATCCCGATACCTGTATCTGATACGGAAATACGCAGACGGACGATATTTGATGCCATCTGTTCACTCTGCACTGATAATGTGACAGAACCCTCATTTGTATATTTGACTGCATTGGTCAGAATATTCGTCAGTACCTGTTTGATCCTTACTTCATCCCCGAATAAGGTCGATGGAATATCTTCTGAAATATCGATCTTAAACTCTAACTTCTTTTCATATGCCCGGATCCAGATCAGATTCACAAGATCACTAAAGAGATTTCCCGTATCATACTGTACCGGAACAATCTGCATTTTGCCAGATTCGATCTTAGACATATCTAAAATATCGTTGATCAGCACTAACAGCATCTTGCTCGCATTCTGGATATTGATGGAGTTTTCTGCGATCTCATCGGATATATTTTCCCTAAGTGTCATTTCATTTAAACCGATGATCGTATTGATCGGTGTTCTGATCTCATGGCTCATATTTGTAAAAAATGCACTTCTCGAACGGCTTAACTGTTCGATTTCTTCCTTCTGCTGTTCCGTGATCTCTTTTTCCTCTGCATAGATCCGGTTCTGGAATTTAACCAGACAGCCGCAGATAATCCCTGCAAGAATAACTGCAACCACTGAGTCTGTGTAAACTTCTGCTCTGTCCGCTAACCCAATGACCCATTCCGGATGTACATAGGACATACTGTATAAACCAATGATCATCAACAGGGTAACTGTGAGCATAACATAAAACAGTCTTCCATGGAACATCAGGAACACATATAAAATAGCCAGGATAAACCATACGGCAGTACCGCCGTCTGCACCACCTCTGGTAAAGAAAGCAAGCGGGATCAGGATAAAATGAATTGCGATATCCACTAATACTGCCGGCAATTCTACTTTCCGATACCTCATCGTATACCAGAATGAAAATATTACGATCGGAACCGGTATCAGCATCGGCAGCAACAGTCCTGCTACATCCTGCCTGAACACCCCTGCCACAAAGGATAAGATAGAAGATAACAGTACCATAAATAACATCAGATAAAAAATCTTTTCCCTTAATGGGACATCTTCTCCATGTATTTTTTCTTTCCATACATTAAACATCTTATCACCTCATTTTTTCCTGTAACTTCATCAGTTCTTCTTCTGCCCCTAAAAAGTCAAATGCCTCTGCTTTTTCTTCTACAGAAGATAACACAGTCCTTAATGCCTGTCCCTGATATTCGTATTGGAAAAGTTCCTTTAATAACCCTTCTACAGCCGTACTTTCAAATGTATCTAACTGTTCTGCTAATTGTGTAAATAATTCCGTTAGTCTGTCTTTTCCGATTTGTTTCTCTGTTCCACGTTCTTCTGATGCATATCCTTCTGATGTATCTTCCATCTTTGCCGCACCGGTATCACCGGAAGTATCTTCTGTTTTTTCTGTAATGATATTGTCTTTAAGCACATCCATGATCTTACGGTATTCCTGCATCATTGCTTCGTGATGTTCCGTGATATAGGCTTCATCAGACGACTGCCCTGCTGCTTCTAATGCTTTTGCCATTTCTGATAATTCTTCTGCCCCGATCCCAAGTGATGTGCTCTTAACCGCATGGACTAAGATCGTATAGTTTTTCCAGTCTTTTTTCTGATAAGAATCTTCAATCTCCTGAATCTTATGCAGTCCGGTCTTATAATAAGCAGATACAACATCGATATAATCTTCTATAAGTCCTCCACAGTAAATGATCCCCTGCTGTACATTGATCCCCTGCATCGAAAGATCATGTTCCTTTTTTTCTTCAGAATACAGTTTTGTCTTTTCCTTCTTCGCCGTTTCATATTCTTCTACTTTGATGATCTTATCCTCCGGAATATATCGTCTTAATACACGCTCTAATACGGAAAGTTCGATCGGTTTTGCTACAAAGTCCGCAAATCCCTCGGATAAAAACATTTCCCTTGCCCCGCTGATCGCATTTGCTGTAAGTGCAATGACCGGAATGTTTTTAAAGTAATTGCCCTGCTTCTGGCGGATATGATAAAGGGTTTCCACTCCATCCATTTCCGGCATCATATGATCCATGAATACAAAATCATATTCCATCGTATCTAATTTCTGTAATGCCTCCCTGCCGCTTGTTGCCGTAAATACTTTGATCCGGTAAGGACGGAGCAGTCCTTCTACAACCCGTAAGTTCATAATATTATCATCGACAACTAAAACACTTGCCTTCGGTGCGATAAACCGGTGATTTGCATAGATATTGCTGTCAATACTCTGTACCACGCTCTCTCCATTGAGCACAGATACTGCGGATAATACATAAAATGGCTTATATATCTTGAACAGTTTCCGGTTTACATTGCTGTCATTTTCCCGGTCTAAAATTAAAACTACTTTTGTCTTTTCTGCTAATGCATCAAAATACGGCTTGTCCTCGCAATATTCTTCCCAGCTGATAAAGACATGTGTATAGTTTGTCTTCTCGATACGGCGCTTTAATTCCGGCAGATTCCGGCACAACCGGAATGATACGCGAAGCTGTCCTGCCATCCGTTCGATACTTTTAGCATAACCTTCCCTGATTGCCGAATAATCATATTTTTCCATATTGATATAACCAATCGCATGGATCTTTTCCGGATTTCTGATAGTTACGATCGGCTCATCTTCTAAAACTTTCTGTGGAATCACGAACTGGACTTCCGTCCCCTTTCCATAAGTACTTTTTACTGTAATGAATCCACCCATTTTTTTGACGATTGCCTGTGAGATTGCAAGACCTAAACCAATACCGCCTTCTTCCCTGTTTTTTTTCGTATCGACTTGATTAAAGGTGGTAAATAATTTCTCTAAATTCTCTTTTTGTATCCCGATTCCGGTATCTTTGACACTGACTGTCAGATTGATCCCATACTCCTCTTTTCTGGCACTAAACCGGATCAATATACAGCCTTCCCTTGTAAATTTGATCGCATTGCTGACTAAATTCATGATCACCCTGCGCAGTTTCTGTTCGTCCCCTGACAGATTTCTGGGAATCAAAGCATCGCAGTCCACGATCAGTTCCACATTTTTATTATTTTTCAAGGCAACTGCCATGTTCATGACATCGTTGACTGTTGATGTGATATTATAAGGTTCTTCGATCAGATCCATCTTCCCGGATTCTAATTCTGAAAAATCTAAGATATCACTGACAACAGACAGCAGGTTTCTTCCGGCTGTCTGGATATCAAATGTATATTCTCGTGCACTCTCTGAAAGATCCTCGCGCAGCAGCATTTCACTCATGCCACAGACAGTATTGATCGGGGTTCTGATCTCATGGGAAACATTTGCCATAAAATCATCTTTGCTCTGTTCTGCTATTGTTAAGGTTTCTATGGTACTGACTAAGGTTTCATTTACGTCAATATGTGTTTTTACCAGATAATAGGTCACACATTCAATCGTAAATACAGACACGATCTGTAAGATCACACGAACGACATCCTCTATCGCAGATGCGTGGATCGTCCGTATGACAAATCCATGATAGATCATTAAAAAGAGTGACGCTGCAACTGCTAAATGTACAATCTGCGGGATATTAAATATTCCAAGCAGGATCACAAGTGCACCCATAGTAGAAAGTATCGGTGGAAGGCTCTGTGAATGCATTCCATAGATCACAAAATTAAATAATGCGATCGCACTGATACAAAATGCCCGAAAACGGTAAGTTCTGTATTTTTTTATGGATATCCACCATGCCACTGCCATTCCAATCAGTATAAATGGCAGTATCCAGCTTGCCCAGCCAATCACATATGTCACTAATGACATGGCTAACGTATAGAAACTATAAATGATCAGTATGATCTTTTCCTTTTTCGACTGGCTTTCCTCCAGATAATCTGTTTTTTCCACTGTATTCCTCCACTTAATTTATAACTGTAACACAATCTCTATCATTCCATCTGATTTAATATTTCCCGCAATTTATCTTCCATGCTGATAAATACATCTGTGATAATAGGATCAAACTGTGTTCCTTTACCGGCTAAAATCGTATCCATGACTTTTTCTAAAGGACGTATTGCCGGTTTATAACACCGTTCCTCATACAATGCATCAAATACGTCTGCTAATGCCATGATCCTGGCACATAATGGTATCCTGTCCTTCGAAAGTCCCATCGGATATCCCCTGCCGTCCCATCTTTCATGGTGGTAATATGCGATATCCTGCGCCATCTTTACGTATTCTTCATCTTCTACATCTCCGATGATATCCTGTATGATATCTCTGCTGTAGACTGTATGCATCTTCATCACTTCATATTCTTCTTCCGTCAGTCTTCCGGGTTTTTGTAAAATGTGATCCGGTATCCTGATCTTTCCGACATCATGTAATGGTGCTGCATTACACAGATCATGGATATATGCATCATTTAAAATGTCCTGATAGATTCCACGCTCGCGCAGTTCATCTGCGATCAGTTTCACATACATCTGTGTATTCTTCACATGTTTACCGGTACTGTTATCCCTTGATTCGATCAAGTTTGCCATACCTGCGATCACATGCTCCTGAATATCTTTGATCTGCTGTGTCTTTTCTTTTACCATATCCTCTAAATGCATATGGTAATGCTCTAATTCAAGTGTTTTCTTTACACGGCTTAAGAGCACTTCCGGCACAAAAGGTTTTCCTACAAAATCGATCGCACCTACCTGAAAACAGGTCGTTTCTGTTTCCACGCTTTTATCTGCTGTTAAAAAGATCACAGGAATGGACTTATAGGAATCATTGCCCTGCAGCTGTTCCATGGTTTCAAAACCATCCATTTCCGGCATATTGATATCTAAAAGGATCAGATCCGGCTTATGTTTTTCTAAATAACGCAAGGCTGCTTTTCCTGAATTTGCGGCTGCAATGCGAAATTCTTTCCCTAACATTTTCTGTGCTAACATTAAGTTTGCACTGTCATCGTCAACCACTAAAATCACTTCGTTCATATGCTCTCTCCCCCTTTCGTTGATATAACAAAAACTTCCTGTTATCCGTTTTATTTTACACAAGGATAGCTGTGCATCATAAAATTGCACAGCCATCCGGTCAGGTTACTTTATCTTTACAGTTTTAATCTTGCTCCATGCACCGTATTTTTTCTTTCCTGTTGCAGAATCTTTCTGGTACATACGCACCTGTACATAGTAAGTCTTTTTCTTTTTCAGTTTTGATATCTTACCTGCAGTTTCCGATATGGTTTTCTTCTTTGCAGATTTCATATTCTTATTTAAAGAATAGCGGATCACATAACCGCTTGCAGAAGAAATCTTTTTGATCTTGACTTTCATCGTCTTAGAAGCTGTACTTTTCGCATAAGAGATCGATGCTTTTACCGGCTTGATTTTTGCCCAGTGTGCATAATAGACCGTACTTCCACTGACCGGTGTAGCCGCTGAAATCCTGCTGCCGCCGGATGCCTTCGTGTACCATCCTAAAAACACATAATTCTTACGCTTTGGTGAAAGAAGCCTGCCTACACTTTCTCCATATGCAGCTGTCTTTGAGGTATTTGTCACACTCTTCTTTCCGATATAGCCGCCATTTGCATTGAAGCTTACCACATACTGCGGGATGGCTGTCACTTCTGTCACCGTACTGTCAAAATAACCATTGGCAACGGCGACTGCTTTGATCGTGGTTGGTGCTGTGATCGTAAATGCACCGGTATATTTTGCTGCTCTTGAATATGCGATCGAAGGATTCGTGCCATCTGTCGTATAATAAATCGTTCCACCGGAAGGTGCAGACATACTGATCGTATCCTGATTGCAGACGATCTGTGGTGCTGTAAGTGTGACCGATGGTGTACTGACTGTTCCGGCATCTGTCCATGTAGCACCTGAATCATATACTAATTCCGGCAAATACCCTGTCCACATAGATTCCGGTGTATGGGATCTTACCAGTCTTGCCGAATCATTCATAAATGCCTGGTTACTTCTGTTAAAATATTTATATCCGACACCCTGTCCATATATGGCAGCCTGTTCTGTTGAAAAATCATCCCATGTCAGATCTGTATAATACCAGATATTCTGGATACGCACAATGTTCCATTCATGGTCACCACTTGTTACAATGGAACAGTCAATGCCTGCTGCATTCATCAATAACTGCATCGCCTGTGAATAACCTGCACAAACTGTCGTATCTGTACAAAATACACTATAGGCTACCTGATTATATTCATTCATATCATCGCTCTTTGTATCATATCCGGGATCATAACTTACTTTTTCACAGATTAGATCATGCGCTTTCTTCTCTTTTAATAATTCGGTCGGCTGTGCATTGATCTGTGGCATCCATGTATCGATCACAGACTGCATCCGGCTCGTCGCTGCTGCACGGGCAGTTCCATTTGCAAATGCCGGAAAAACAGTAAGTGTGATGATTCCGCCTGTTCCCATCGTACTTCCGTATACGCTGATATCTAAGAAATAATATTGCGGATTTGAATATTTAAACATCAATGCTGTATTCAATGCCTTTGTACCTGACATATTGGAAAAGATAACAGATTTTGTCGGATAGACCGTTTTTCCGTCTTTATCCTGTGTGGAAGATATCGTATCTGTTCCTGTCAGATAACCCAGACACATACTGTCTAACTGATCCCAGAAGGTCTTTTCATTGCTGTTTAACTGGTTATAGTAATAATTGCTCGAATAACTATCCCATGGATGCTGATAAACTGCAGAGCCTTTTGTCAGATCATCTTCATCTTCCTCATAAATTTCTGACAAAGAACCATACTCGGCTTCGTGATATTCCGGCTGAATAAAACCTCCTGCTTTTTTTAAGAGTTCCTCTGTAAAAGCATCTGTTCCTGCTGTATCATCTATACTATGATCTGTGGCTTCATAACTCTCCTGTATAGAAACAATCTCCCCCTCAGCTGCTGTTGTTTCTGCAAATGTGCTCTCTGGAATACTTCCAAACAGAATCACACCTGCCATGACTGCTGCTATCAATGATTTTCTCATATGTCTTCTCCTGTTTTTTATTCTAGTTATGTATATCTTACTATATTTATCGGAGAATGGAAAGATTTTTTATACTTTGATGTGGGATTTCGCAGGATTGTATGAAAAAAGCACCGTTATCCTCTCAGAATAACGGTGCCATATATAGGAACACAAAAATCTCAAATTATGGCAACTACATTGCCTTTTCGTATAATCTTTTGATATCTTCCCTGTCGAATGTGACCGGATGATTTGCAATGCCTGCTGCGGAAACTTTAAAACAGTTTTCCACCATCCAGTCAATATCTTCCGGTAAAATCCCCTGTTCACTCAGGGTTGTTGCAAGATCAATATCTTTTAAAAGCTGACGCACACGGTCGGCACAGTCTGTTTCATCTTTACCGCCAAGACATCTTGAAATCGCTGCAAATTTTTTCGGTGCTCCTTTGATGCTTTCTTCGATCACAGGCGGAGTCAGTGCTGCAAGTCCTCTGCCATGTACGATATTACGCAGTCCGCTTGCCGGATGCTCCATACCATGTGGAACGGTAACACCTGCGGTATTGATGACCATTCCTCCGATCGTACTTGCCCATGTGACTGCATCCCATGCCTCTGCATCACCGTTTCCCTGATATACCTTTAACAGGTTTGCCCCGATCAGTTCCATGCCCTGTAAAGCTAACATGTCGGTCATCGGCTGTGCGATCTTTGAAATATATGCCTCCATACAGTGGCATAATGCATCAAAACCTACCGATGCTAAAATATGCTTTGGCATCGTTTCCATCAATTCTGAATCGATGATCGATGCTTTTGCTACAATCGCATTACAGCGTAATGATTTTTTATCGCCATTATCAGGATTCGTCAATACTGCAAATCCATTGCCCTCACTTCCGGTTCCACAGGTAGTCGGTACTAAGATCAATGGTAATGCCACATCGGATTCTAAACGGTTAAAGATATAATCATTGATATCGCCGTCATTGACAGCTAGAAATGCGATTGCTTTTGCACAGTCCATGATGCTGCCGCCGCCTAAGGCAACGACCATATCACAGCCATTTTCTTTTGCAAACTCTGCACCTTCCATTGCTGTTGTTGTCAGCGGGTTCTGGCTTACGTTATCAAACAGAACACTCTCTAATCCTGCTTCTTCTAAATATTTCACAGCCCGGTCTAACAGACCTGATTTTTTTGTACTTCCTTTTCCGGTCACGATCAATGCTTTTTTTCCATAAGTTTTTGCAATGCTGCCTAGTTCTGCAACTCTGCCTCGTCCAAACACCAGATTGACCGGTAAATGATAATTAAATTTCATTATTTTAAGCTCTCCATTGCTTCTACTAATGCTTCTTCATAGATCTTAAGACCTGCTTCCATCTGTGCATCTGTCATGCAAAGCGGTGCAAGGAACCGAATGACGTTACCGGCAGAACCTGCATTTTCAAGCAGCAACCCTTTCTGTAATGCACACTGAATCAGTTTGCTTACCAATTCCGGATATGGCTCTTTGGATTCTTTATCTTTTACCAATTCTACTCCAAGCATTGCACCCATGCCGCGGACATCACCTACAACTTCATATTTTTCTTTGAAGCTTTCAAATCTTGTCCTTACCACGTCACCGATATGGCGTGCCTTTGCCGGATAATCATCTCTTTTATAAATCTCCATTGTCTTTAATGCTGCTGCACAGGAAAGCGGGTTACCACAGTAAGTACCACCTATGGTTCCCGGAATAACGGAATCCATGATTTCCTCACTTGCTGTGATCGCACTGATCGGTGCTCCGGCACCCATGGATTTTGCTGTAGAAACGATATCCGGTGCTGCTCCTGCTTCTGCCCAGTACTCTGATGCAAAATATTTTCCTGTTCTGCAGTTACCACACTGTACTTCATCTGCGATCAGTAAAATGCCATTCGCATCACAGATCTTACGGACTGCCTTGATCCATTCGATCGGTGCCGGAATAAATCCGCCTTCACCCTGTAACGGCTCTACTAAAATTGCAGCAACGTCTTTTGCCAATGTCTGCTCATCAAATACTTTTTCTAGTTTTTCTATATAAAACCGGATTGCTTCGCTCTCTGTATATCCTTTTGGTGCACGATACAGATATGGGAATTCTGCCCGGTAGATACCAGCCGGGAATGGTCCCATGCCGTTAGAATATGCTTTTTTAGCGGTCAGCGCCATGGTCAGGTTGGTACGTCCATGAAATGCACCGGAAAAACAGATTACGTTTGGACGTTTCGTATATGCTTTTGCAACTTTGATCGCATTTTCATCTGCTTCTGCACCGGAGTTTGCAAAATAGGTCTTTTTCTTTGTTCCACGACATGGAATGGTTTCATTAAACTTTTCTGCTAATTCCACATAACCTTCATGCACAATAACATTAAAAATGGTATGGAAATATTTTTCGGACTGTGCTTTTACGGCTTCAATGACTTCCGGATTAGAATAACCGATATTTAACACACCAACACCACCGATCCAGTCTAAGAATTTATTGCCATCAAGATCTTCGACCATAGCACCTTCACCACGTTTGATACAAATTGGATAAGTGGCTCCGCAAAGTGCTTTTGGAACTGCCTCATTTCTACGCTCTAACAATGCTTTTGCTGATTTTCCCGGTACACTTCCTGTTACGATTTCCGGTAATGCTTCTCTTAACATTTGAAACGCCTTCTTTCTACTGTAATATTTCGACTGTTATATGATACACGAATTGCTCCGTTGCTACGCCACTCTCACAATTCTACCATTCTATAAATTGAACTCTGCTTTTGTGTCTGCAAGTGCTGCGTCCATTCTCTCAATAACCTGTGCAATCTGTTCTTCTGTAATAACGGCTGTCGGCTCGAAACGGATACATTTTGCATTAACTAATGTACCTGCTGTCATAACACCTCTTGAGAATAAGCCTTTTGCAACAGAGTAACCGATATCACTTGTCTTAAACTCAACTGCAAGCATCAGTCCTAAACCTCTGACATCGTCGATCACTTCCGGATATTTTGCTTTTAAGGACTCTAAGCCGGCTTTTAATGTCACACCTTTTCTTGCACATTCTCCCGGAATGTCATGGTCGATCATATATTTGATCGTTGCGATCGCTGCGGAACAGCATACAGGGTTACCACCAAAGGTAGGAGAACCTAATAACCATGGGTTGTCGATCAGTTCCTGTGTCCACATCTGTGGTCTGCAGATAATACCAGTGATCGGCATGATACCACCACCAAATGCTTTACCATATGTCATGATATCCGGTGTGACACCTTCTGCTTCACATCTCCACATCGTACCTGTTCTACCCATACCACACTGGATCTCGTCAAAGATCAATGCTACACCGTATTCATCACAGATTTCACGAAGCTCTTTTAAATATCCTTCTGGCGGAACAATGACACCAGCTTCACCCTGAATCGGTTCAACGATCATTGCGGCTACTTTTTCACCAACTGCAACTAAGTTTTTGATTGCTTTTCTTGCATCTTCTGCATTACCATATTCTACGTGCTGTACCTGCTGTACCATTGGAATATATGGTGTTCTGTATGTACTCTTACCACCCATGGAGATCGCACCCATTGATTTTCCGTGGAAAGCACCAACAGTTGAGATATACCATCTTCCGCCTGTAGCGATCCTTGCTAATTTCAGTGCCATCTCAACGGCTTCTGCTCCACCGTTGGTAAAGAAGCAGTACTGTAAATCTCCCGGTGTGATATCTGCTAATGCTTTTGCAAGATAACCACGAAGCGGATCTAATAATTCCTGTGAATGTAATGCCTGATGATCTAACTGTGCTTTTACGGTATCTAAGATCTCCGGATTTCTGTGTCCGCATGTGTAAATACCAAAACCACCTAAGCAGTCGATAAATTCTTCTCCGTATAAGCCTTCACAGATACCATCATGATCTGTCCACTCTAATACAGCGGAGTTTGTAGAAACGGATTTACGATATTTTAACCAGCCCGGACTTACATAGTTGTCAAAATAATCTAATGTCTGTTCTGTCATCAATTTTTTGTCTGCATCATCTAATTTGTCTGCATGGATATATTCAATTACTTTACCTAAATCTTTGCTTACCTGTTCAAAACTCATAATCTTATCCTCCTTAATATCTGCTGTTTTATGATGTTTCTTCTGATTTCCCTTTCCATGCGAGTGCGCATCCCGCATGGAATACTTTTTATGCTGTTAGAACATTTCTATTGCATAAAAAAGACGGAACCTGTGTTTCCACAAGCTCCGTCGCTTCATATGCTTATAATAGACTATACAGTCTGCTTTTGCAATCCACCATAATAACCATTTTTATACTACTTTTTAATTATTTTATCTGTGACCGCATGATTTTATTTAGGTAGTATCTGTACCTCTTTTATCTCTTTTATCATCTGAAGGACTGCTCCTTTTGCTAAATTCCGAGAAAAATCTCCGCTCACCCGATAGCGGTAATGTGTGCCGTTTTCTCCCTGCTCTGTCACTGAAATATCTTCGATTGAAAGGTCTGCTAATGCTGCTGCATCCAACATCGTATAAAACTGTGTTTCGCCCTGTTCATCTGATGCTTCTATGATGATACTCCCATTCCCTTCCGGCAAAACTGCAAGTTCTTCTGCCATATCCGCAATCTGTGCATACTGGTACGTCCGGCTGATCGCCATGACCTGTCTTACAAACATCTGATATTCCGGTAATTTTTCTGTTTCCACCTGTGCGGAACGCTTTTCTATGACTTCTTTTTCACGTTCAGGCACATAAACTGCCCCGCCATTTTCTTTTTTGACTGCGATCACCTGTGCGGAAAGATCCATGCGTGCAAGAAATAATTCTTTCATCTGTGTATCGATCACATCAATTTTTTGTCTGATCTCATCTAATCCCATAAAAACTCCTATACTAACATAAACTGATATACAACATCTGCAACGCCATCTTCATCATTTGATCCTGTGATGAAATCAGCCACTTCTTTTACTTCCTCCTGTGCATTAGCCATTGCAACACCAAGTCCTGCCATCTGTATCATGGAACGGTCATTAAATCCATCTCCACAGCAGATCATATGTGTCCTGTCTGTCTTTAACGCATCTAACAAAATCCCTAAGGAATATGCCTTATCAATATACTGTGGCATCATCTCCAGATAAAACGGCTCTGATCGGAAAATATTTAACTGATCACCAAACTTCTCCCGCATAAGCTCCTGCCCTTTTAAAACAGCTTCCGGCTCTCCGGTTAAAATCATCTTATTCACCGGAAAATCCACAAACTCTGCAAAATTTTCAACATACCGAAGCGGCATTTTTGTGATCCTGCTCTCTAATTCCATATACTGATCCTGTGGTGTACCGATAATAATCTCACTATCTGTATAAGTAAGAATACCAAGTCCTGCTTTTAAAGCCTCTTTATAAACCGGAGCCACCCATTCCGGAGAAATTGTCTTATCATAGATGATCGATCCATCTGCATAATTGATGATATGTCCTCCGTTAAAAGACAGGATATAACTTCCATACAGATCTAATTTTAATTCATCTGCAAGCCCTGTCACACCTCCGGTCGGTCTGCCGGATGCCAATACGACTTTTTTGCCTGCACATTGTGCTTTCATCAGGGCATCTTTTGTCTTTGGGGTAATCTTCTTTTGTGAATTTGTCAGTGTTCCATCTAAATCAAGTACGATGATATCATATGTGCCCACAGGTATTACCTCATTACTTTCTATTGGATTTGGTTCTGTTTTATATGGATTTTATCCATCTATCGTTCCTTTTTCAAACTCCATTAGTATAAGACGTTTCTCTTATTTCTGTCAATATGCATATAAAAACAACGTTACAGTCCACAGGATAACCTGTAAACTGTAACGTTGTTTATCTTACTTTAATATGCCTTTACTTTGATTTTAGATGAAAGTCCTCTGCTCTTAAATAATTTCTTGTAAGCGGATAATTTCTTTTTCGGTACTTTGATCGTCGTTGCTTTTGTAATTCCCTTAAATGTACTCTTAGAAAGTGTCTTTGCTGTCAGTTTGGTGGATTTTATCGTAATTGTCTTTAACTTCTTACAGGCGGTAAAGACATTCGCTCCGATCTTTGATACATTCTTACCGATCGTAACGGTCTTAAGTTTCTTATTATTCTTAAATGCATTCTTTGCAATCGATGTTACTTTATAAGTCACACCATTGATCTTGATCGTATCCGGTACGACGATCTTTGTCTGTTTTTTGTTCTTCGGTGCCTTATATTCTACTTCATAAACATTATCAGAATTCTTCTTGATGGTATAGGAAGCTCCATCTGCCTGATTCACAACCACCTGTCCGACGGTAAGTGTATCTGCCGTCTGGTTATTCTTATCTGTCGTTGTCTGATCATTCTTACTGCTATCGGACGGCTGTCCACTTATGGTTTCTTCCTTCTTGATCACCGGAATCACAACTGCTGCTTTCTGATAGCCGCATACGTTACATTCCTCATGGCTGCTGCCTTCGGTACTCTCTGTTGCCTGACGGTCGATGACCGTCTTGAATGTATGCTCTGCCTGTTCTAATTTCTTTCCACACTCATTTTTGCAGTCTTTCCAATGTACCTTTTCATCCTTTGGCCAGACTACATCTGTGGTATCATGTCCAAGCGGATTTAAGATCACTGTCTTTGTCTGAACCTCAAATACCGGATTTGTAAATTCTGCTCTGTAATCTCTCTTTCCACTGGTTTCACAACCCGCTTTTTCTTCGGTATAGGTTGTTGTTACAGTTTCATTTTCTGCTTTTTTACATCTCTTACAGATTCTGCTTGCCGTACAACTCATTTCACTTTCATTCCATGTATACTGTGGCTCATCATAATCATGTCCGAGTGGGTTTAGGATCACTGTCTTTGTCTGAACCTCAAATGCCGGATTTGTAAATTCTGCCCTGTAATCTCTTTTACCACTAGTATCACAGCCTGCTTCTTCCTCTGTATAAGTTGCAGTTACGGTTTCAGTGTCTTTATAATCACATCTTTGGCACTGTCTATATGCTGTAAAGCTCATATCGCTCTCATTCCATGCATACTGCGGATCACCATAGAGATGTCCCGCTGTATTGCTGTATGTACTTCCATCCTGATATACAGTCTTACCTCTTAATATCGGAGCCTTATCCGTTCCAATATTCTGTCCCCAGAACAAATTCTGATTCCGGTCCTCTCCACTTCCATCGAGCAGATATGCAACTTCTCCACTACTAAATTCTTCCATGGTCTTTGTGATCTCGCCATTCCATGGTGATGTATTCTTCTCCATACAGTAACAATTCGATATCTTGCCGGTGATCTCCTCTTTCTCGTCTTCTCCGTTACCGATCAGCGGATACTCCGTTGTATGAAAGCAATTCTTAATATTAACACCCATAAATTTCCCTACAATACCACCAACGTCTGTGGCATCTTCACCGGTTACTTCCACATTTCCTGCATTGAATGTATTTTCTAAACTGCTACTCGTAATGTTCCATAATCCAATCACACCGCCGGTATACTTGCCTGTATTTTTGACATTTCCAATATTCCCATAATTACCACTATCTGTTTTTGTAGCCATTTTTCCGATCACACCGCCGACATTATCTCCATTTCCTTCCACATCTCCGGCATTGAACATAAATCCCTCTGTAGAGGTCATCGGTAAATAACATGCACTCTCCCCGAGAAGTCCACCTACACTCGTCTTACCTGTGATCTTTCCCATATTGAAAATGCCTTTTGCTGCCTGAACCGGATATCTGGCACCTGTATTTTCTAAAAAACCTACAATCCCGCCAACACCTTTGATTGCTGCGGTCACTTCCCCATAATTTTGTATCCGTCCATTCTGGGATATTAAAGATACCTGCTCTCCATATCCGATCAGTCCACCAGTCCCTCTATAATCACCGTTCGCTGCATTATGGATCTTACCATCATTGCTGATATCTCCATTCGCTTGAATGAACATAGCACTTGCATATCCGACCAAGCCGCCGACATTATCAGCATCTGACGTAGCAGTTACAGAGCCGGAATTGGTAATCCCTTCATGAGCTGTTATATCAGTTGAATTGTACCCTGCACCGACAAGTCCACCTACACTTTTCGCTCCTGTGATCGCACCTGTATTGCTGATCGAGGTATCAGATTCGATCTGTGCACCTAATGCATATCCAACCAAGCCGCCTGCATAACTGTCACCTGCTGTTACATCTGCTTTATTGTTACAGTTTACGATTTTTGCTCCATTGGCTTCTCCACAGATACCTCCTACATAAAACTTGCCTTTAACACTTCCTGCAGTTGTTACATTTCTTATCTCTCCACTGCTGCCTAATATGCCAAACAAACCAGCATGAGTGTCACTTTCTCTGTCAACATGGATCGTGATCTCTGTCCCGTTACCATCGAAAATCCCTTTATAGGAAATGGTGGGATCTCCAATCGGATTCCATGTTAAGTCTGTTTCTTCTCCACGTACCGTTGTATCGATCTGTGTTACACCATCTGCGACTTTCGCACATTCATTTCTATCCTCAGATTTGTCTACAATCTCTGCGAACTGCCACAAATCCTCCGATCCGGTGATCACATACGGATCATCTGCTGTTCCATTTCCCTGCAATTCTTCTGCCGCATATACTGTCATACTTCCCTGACTTCCCATTACCATACCTGCCACAGCCAGAAAGCCCAATAACATGCCGCCTGCCATTTTCCTGCTTATCATTTTTGTCACTTTCAAATTCCGTGCCTCCTTTTTTATTTCATGTACACCCGAAATTTTTTGTTTAGATGATTCCGACAGCAGACTTTCATCTACTCTTAGACTTCTCCGTTTATAAGGTTTCAAGAGTGTCTTTTGACAATATTTTTATATTAGCACCAAATTATGGGTCTGTCTACTTAGACTAAAGTTATGGTTTTTATATAAAAATAACCAAACTTTGTTGAACCTTCCCTATAAAGATTCGAGTGTCAAAAGGTGGCTCACAACTTAGTGGCTGGCAAATTGCACAAAGCCGAGACTATTTTGTGACTTTGTGCAATCTGCCAATCAAAAAACTGACAGCCACCTTTTGACACCCACAGCCTATAAAAAAGAACGCTACAGTTCCCTTACCATATGCAAACTGCAACGCTCTTTCAAAACTCTGTTATGATATTTTCAAAACCTCTTAATGCTCATACCATCCCACAACACCTGGTGTCAGATTAATATTGATCTGTTTTACCTCCTGATATTCCTCTAAACCATGAATACCAAGTTCACGTCCAAGACCGCTCATCTTGTAGCCGCCCCATGGAGCTTCATTGAAAGTCGGATTGTAACAGTTGATCCATGTGATACCTGCGCGGATCTCTGCAATTACCCGATGTGCTCTTGTGATATCTGAAGTAAAGACTGCACCTGCAAGACCATAATCGGTGTCATTTGCCATTACGATCGCTTCTTCTTCAGTTTCAAATGTCTGGATCGTTACGACCGGTCCAAAGATCTCCTCTCTGACGATCTTCATATCCGAAGTACAGTCATCGAAAATTGTCGGTCTGATAAAGTAACCTTTTGCACATTCTCCTTCGGTATAACGCTCTCCACCTGTCACAAGTGTTGCACCTTCATCTATACCACTCTGGATATAGGACAAAACTTTTTCCATATCTTTTTTCGTAATGATCGGGCCCATGTCAGGATTGTTCACAGGATTACCGATCGTCATAGCTTCTGTCTTTTTCTTTAAACGTGCCACAAATTCATCTTTGATGGATTTTTCAATAATGATCCTTGATCCTGCAGAGCATACTTCGCCCTGATTGAAGAAAATACCGATCATAGCCCATTCTACCGCACCATCAAGATCGGCATCTGCAAAGATCACGTTCGGGGATTTTCCACCTAATTCCAAACCGATCTTTTTCACATTTGTTGCTGCGCAGCGCATCAGGCTCTGTCCGACTCTTGTACTTCCGGTAAATGTGATCATATCCACATCTTTATTTTCTCCCATTTCTGTTCCTACTTCTGCATCTCCCTGCAATAAGTTGACGCATCCCTTTGGAAGTCCTGCTTCTTCAAACAGTTCAAATAAACGGATCGTCGATAACGGTGCTTTTGGACTTGGTTTAAATACAACGCTGTTTCCTGCTGCAAGCGCCGGTGCTAATTTCCAGACTGACATTAAAAACGGATAGTTCCAAGGTGTGATCTGTGCACATACTCCGACTGGTTCATGTACTGTATAGCTGTGCATTTTTCCAAATCCTTCATTGACATCATAGACACCGCCATAAGGTACTTTGATCAGTCCTGCATAATATTTAAAACAGTGTGCACCATCACTGATGTCCCCTTCTGCCTCTCTTAATGGTTTTCCATTGTCGATCGTATCTAACATTGCAAGTTCGTCTGCATGTTCTTCGATCAGATCTGCGATCTTAAGCAGCACATTTCCTCTGGTCGTAGAGTCCATATCCCGCCACTCTCTGGTCACATAAAAGGATTTTTTTGCGGCTGCGATGGCTGCTTTTGTATCTTCCACACTGCTTTCATATACTTTTGCGATCACTTCTTCCGTTGCCGGATTGATCACATCAAAACTCTTTTTTTCACTACCGGTTACCCATTCCCCATCGATAAACATCTTTTTGATTTCCATAATGATCTTCTCCCTTTCATTACTGTTTTAATTCTGTCCACATATTGTCATAGATTGCGATCGTATCATTATCTAATACCTTATCACGTTCACCTGCTTCAAACACTTCTGCCGGAACGTTCTTTGCTTCGTTTGATGCATAATCTGCATTTGCTTCAATGGCTGTCTGGTTACAGTTTAAGTATGGAAATTCCTCCATGACCATTCCTGCAACTTCCGGATCACACATAAAGTTGATAAATTTCATTGCGTTATCATAGTTCTTTGCACCTTTTGCAATTGCCCAGTTGTCAATGAATTTGAAAGCACCTTCCGATGGATATACGATCTTGACATCAGGGTTGTCTTCCATTGCCAATGCGATCTCTGCACTCCAGCAGTATGCTAAGGTACACTCACCGGAGATCAGCTGTGATTTTGGTGAATCACTGTCATAGACTTTGATATTATCTTTTAAGGAAAGCAGTTTATCTTTTACCTCTGCTAATTTTGAGGCATCTGTTTCATTGACACTCAGTCCCATGCTCCGTTCTACCATTCCGATCGTTGCACGGTAATCGTCTAATACGACTAATGAATTTTTATAATCGGATTTGAACAGATCATCATAGGAAGTGATATCGTCGGTAATCTTAGAAGTATTGACACCGATTGCTGCCACACCACCCTGATATGGTACGGAATATACATTGCCCGGATCATAATCTGCATTTAAGTACTGGCTTCCGATATTATCAAGATTGGTCAAAGCACTCTGGTCTAATTCCTCTAACAGGCCCTGTGCTGCCATGGATTCCACCATATAATCACTTGGCTGTACAATGTCATATGTACCTTCGGATTCAGATTTTACTTTTGCAAGCATATCTTCATTCGAAGAAAATGTTGTCACATTGACTTTGATACCATAATCTTTTTCAAACTTTTCAATGACTGCATCCGGTACATATTCTGTCCAGATAAATAAGTTCAGTTCTCCATTTTCTGCGGAAGAAGATTTACCGCCACAGCCTGCTAATAATGCTGCTGCCATACAACCTGCTAATAATACGCTTAAGATCCGTTTTTTCATAATCGTTTCCTCCTCATTGATATTCACTTATGACTTATGCCTTCTTTTTCTTTAAAAAATCACTCTGTGTCAGTACAACTAACACGATCGTTCCTAATAAGATCAGTGTCGAAAGTGCATTGACATCCGGTGCAACACCGCTCTTAATGCTTTCCATAACTTTTAACGGATATGTTTTTGTCTGTCCATTAACAAAGTAACTGATGATCACATCATCAATGGATAAAGTAAATGCTAACAATGCACCACCTGCAATTCCCGGTGCTAATACCGGAAGTGTGATCTCAAAAAAAGTGATCACTCGGTTTGCCCCAAGATCCATGCTCGCTTCTTCGATTGAGTTATCATAACCACTTAACCTTGCCCTGACATTAAATATGACAAATGGTACGGAAAATGTGACATGTGCCAGGATCAATGTAAGCATTCCTCTTGGGATATTCACATTTGTAAACAGTGACAATAAGGAAATACCAAGTACGATCTCCGGAATAACGACCGGAATATATAACAGTCCATCGATCACGCCTTTTCCTTTGAATTTGTACTTATACATTCCGAAAGCACCTAAGGTACCGATCATGGTTGCAAGCAAAGTACTTACAACTGCAATGATGATCGTATTTCCAAACGAGGAAAGCAGTGCTCCATTGTCAAATAATCTCACATACCAGTCAAAGGTAAATCCTTTCCATGTCAGATATGGTTTGCTTGTGGTTGCATTAAAGGAATTGACAACGATCACAAGGATCGGCAGGAACAAAAACAGATATACACAGGTACAAAATGCGATTCCAATCCCTTTTTTTGTTTTTCTTTTTCCCTGTCTTGACATTTCCTACACCCCCAGACTTTCCATATCTCCGCCTAACTTCTGATAGATTTTTACCAGAAGCAGTGTGATTAAGATCAATATGATCGACAATGCTGCTCCTAATGGCCAGTTATTACCACTCTGGAACTGTCGTTCGATCAGGTTACCGATAACATCTGAGTTGCCTCCGCCTAAGATATCTGCAACGAAGAAATATCCCAATGCCGGTATAAATACCATGATACTTCCTGAAAAGATTCCGCTTGCCGTAAGAGGTAAGATCACTTCAAAGAATGTTGAAAATCCTTTTGCCCCTAAATCAGCCGAGGCTTCTAAGAGGCTGCCATCTAATTTTTCAATCGCTGTATAAAGCGGAAGTACCATAAATGGGAACAGGCAGTATACCATGCCTAATACCGTTGTTCCTCTGTGGAACAAAAGCTCTAACGGTTCACTTGTAATATGTAAAAACTGAAGTGCTGTATTTAACCAGCCTGTTGTTCCTAAAAAAGTTTTCCATCCATAAATACGGATCAGTGAGTTTGTCCAGAATGGAATGATGACTAACATATATAAGATCATCTTTTTCTTACTCTTTGTCCTTGCGATCAAAAACGAAAACGGATACGCTACAAGGATACAGATGATCGTAGTTAAAAAAGCGATCAATACAGACTGTCCATAGATCTTGATATAATTCACATCAAACAACCGTTTGTAATTATCTAACGTAAACTGAAATGTTACATTATAATACTGATCTAAGGAACAAAAACTCATCACTCCCACATAGATAAGCGGAACTGCTACAAAAAACAATAACCATAATGTAACCGGTCCTACCGTAACTAATGATGGAAGTGTATTTGCTCTCCACTGGTGCTTTTTCATACCATCACCTCCTAGCCTAAAACTACATTGTCAACTGCCTGATAAAAGATCTGATCTCTGTTGTGGATCACAACGACATCTTTTTCATTCCAGTATGGGAAGATCTGCTCTCCTAACTGTGGCAGCGGCTGTCCTGCTAAACGTTCGATCTTTAATTCATTTCCGTTTGGAAGGACGGCGATACATTTTACTACAGAACCTACATAAACATAATCTTTAACGGTTGCGATCAACGTAAATCCTTCTACCGGATCTAATGCATATTTCATCTTTTCCGGTCTGACAGAAACATTGATAAATTCACCTGCTGCAAATTCACTTCCGGTTGCTTTCACATCACCGTTTTCAATCTGGATACTTAACGATTCTCCGTTGATCGACCTGATCGATCCATCGAAGATATTGGTTTCTCCGATAAAAGTTGCAACAAATTTTGTTGCCGGATGCTCGTAGATTTCTGTCGGTGCTGCTACCTGATCTAAGACACCTGCATTCATGATCGCGATACGGTCGCTCATCGTCAATGCTTCTTCCTGATCATGTGTTACATAGATAAATGTGATATTTAATTTTTTCTGCAGCCGTTTTAACTCTAACTGCATCTGCTTTCTAAGTTTTAGATCCAACGCTCCAAGCGGCTCATCTAACAGTAATACCCTTGGTCTGTTGATCAGTGCCCTTGCAATCGCAACACGCTGTTTTTGTCCACCGGAAAGCTGGCTCGGATAACGTTTTTCAAATCCTTCTAACTGTACGAGTTCCATCATTTCATGGACACGTTTTTTGATCTCATCTTTTGGGACTTTTTTCATTTTCAGTCCGTATGCGATGTTATCATAAATAGTCTTATGTGGAAAAAGTGCGTAACTCTGGAAAACGGTATTGACATTTCGTTCAAATGGTTCTTTTTCCTCGATCGCTTCGCCCTCGACTTTAATACTTCCCGATGTCGGTTCTTCAAATCCTGCGATCATACGGAGTGTTGTTGTTTTTCCGCAGCCTGAAGAACCTAACAGTGTTAAAAATTCACCTTCTTCTACAACAAGGTTTAAATCCTTTACAACATGATTACTTCCATATATTTTATTTACTCCGTTAATTTCAACTATTGGTCTTGCCACATTGTATCACCTCGATCCCAAATTCAACTATAATGCTTTCTCTCCACGCTCACCTGTACGGATACGGACAACTTCTTCAATATTTCTGATGAAGATCTTTCCATCACCGACATGATCGGTTGCTAATTTTTCTCTGACTGCTAAAATGATCTTATCTACTAATTTATCTTCTACAACTACCTCTACGCGGATCTTCGGCAACAGGTTGATTGTTGTTTTGAATCCTTTGATCTCATTGACTCCTGCTGTACTTCCTTTCTGGGTACCACATCCCATGACGGTTGAGATTGTCATACCACCGCAATGAATGGAATCTAAAATGGATTTCACATCCTCTAATTTTTCTGGTCTGATAATCATTACTATTTCTTTCATATTCTTTTCCTCCTTAATCCTCATCAACTTATTTACCAGTTATAATAGCGTTTTTAATATAATAGAAATTTCCTATTATATAAAAAAAGAGCCATCCTCTATGGATAGCTCCTTTGCTTATTTGAAATCATACTACCTTATTTTTTTATTTGCAATGCATTCTTGTTACCATTTTTATGGTACTTTTTAAGTATTTGAACTACTCTTTTTCCTTGATCATCTTAAACATCTGTACACGATTTTTAATACCAAGCTTACGATATATGTTTAAAATATGCTTTTTTAGTGTATTAACGCTGATTGCTAACTCGTCGCAGATCCGGTTGTTATCCTTTCCCTGCATCAGTAGTTTTAAGATCGTATGCTCACGCTTTGTCAGATCATAGGTTTCACACGCCTGGGTAACGGTCAGTTTTTCCTCTGAGCCCGAATCTTCCTGCCTGTCACGATACAGACGGTAAGCAATATGGTCTTTTAACATATCTAATAAGAATATATCATCATATTGAAAATTATCCTTTCCGATCGTGCGGTAAAACGTGATCACACCTAAAAATTCCTTATTTCTTCCTAAGATCATCTGTAAAGAATAATGCCATTTATTCGGACGGTAGATCTTATTATAATACTCTGTCTGCACACGTTTTTCATCTGAGATAATGTCTGTTTCCCGATAGACTAAACACTTGCCGCTGTACATGATCCCCCGGCTGTAATCTAAATCTTCATAATCTACACAGGCATCCTCATCACAATTATAGGTAATCGGTTCGGTTAATCTTTTACTGCCATCTTTTGCTGCCAGATAAAAATCCGCACTGTCAAAATCCAACACCATTTTCATCTGCTCGATCAGCTGTTCCCGCATTGTCCTTGCATCTTCCGTTGTATAAATCTTGTAAATGATACTATTTAATATCATCCAATCATTTGTTTCTAACGTTTTCATAGAACCACCACCTTGTTTTTTCCATAACTGCTTGGTACTTTTTTATTGTAAACGAATAGCAAAAAAGAGGGTATACTCTTTCGAATATACCCTCTTTGGTCTTATTTAATTATAGATTATAATTAGTTATGTGTAAAATTGCAAGTCTTTTTTTGTAATTCTTCTTACCTAACTACGCTTCTGTCTCATGCTCTGCGCGGTGCATGGAGAACTGTTTCATGTCATAATGCTCTAAGTTATCTACGATCGTACGCTCATCTGCCTGTGCGATCAATGCATCACGGTCTTTCTTAGCTGCTAACTGGTCTTTGAATGCACTTGGTCCACCGACACAGCCACCAACACATGCCATACCTTCGATGAAGTCTTCCGGTAATCTTCCTGCTTTTAATAAGAGAAGTGCTTTCTTACATTCTGCAGCACCATTTGCCTTACATACTTTCGGATCGCAGTCATAATCTTTTTCTTTCATATATTCTACAACTGCGGCTGTAACTCCACCGGAATTACCAAAACGTTTACCAAATGTAGAAGATTCCTGATATTCATTTTCAGATGGCTGTAATTCTACACCTTTTGCTCTCATCATTGCACGGATCTCACTGTAAGTTAATACATAATCTGCATTACCTTCGATATTGTGCTCATTTGCTTCGGATTTCTTAGCAATACATGGTCCGATAAATACGGTTACTGCATCCGGCTCTTTTGCTTTTAGCATACGGGAAACGGCACACATCGGAGAAATAGCTGTTGAGATCATATCCTCTAATTCAGGATAATGTCTGCGGATCATATTTACAAATCCCGGACAGCAGGAAGTTGTTTTCTTCTTGCCTTCCTTGTATGCTTCGTACCATTCTTCGCCTTCTGCCTGTGTGGTCATATCTCCACCAAGACCAGCTTCTACCATATCCTTAAAACCGATCAGTTTCATTGCATTACGCCAGCTCTGCATGGTGATATTTGCACCAAACTGACCTTCTGTTGCAGGTGCTAAGATCGCATATACCGGTTTGCCGGATTTTATTGCGTTGATCACATCGACCATGTATGTCTTAGATGCGATCGCACCAAATGGACAGCTATGGATACAGTTACCGCAACGGATACATTTTTCTTCATCAATGACGGAAATACCATTCTCATCATATGTAATCGCATTGACCGGACAGTTAAACTTACACGGACGTTTCAGATGTGCGATTGCATTGTATGGACAGGCTTTGGCACATTTACCACACTCTTTACATTTAGATGGATCAATGTGGGAACGATGCTGTCCAACAGAAATTGCCTGAAAATTACAAGCATTCACACAGGCTTTACCGATACAGTTCTGACAGTTATCTGTAACTACATAACTAGAGATCGGACAGTCTTCACATGCGGAACTGATTACCTGAATAATATTGCCATCATCTACAGCTCCCGGTGCTTTTCCTTCTGCTAAACGGATTCTCTGACGGATGATTTCTCTCTCTTTATAAATACAGCAACGGAACTGAGGTGTCGGTCCCGGAATCAACTTGTAAGGAATATTATCTTTTTCTTCTTCTAAAGTTCCCTCGAAAGCGTGTTTCGCTACTTCATATAAAACAGCGTGTTTAATTTTGATTACGTTTTCATCAGCGTACATCTTATTCTCTCCTTTTCACATATACTTGTCTGTATGCTTCTTAGAATATTTTATAATATCGTTAAAAAATTATCAATAGTATGTTCCTATTATTCGACGCAATTATTGTATTTATTTCAGTTCAAAAGTCATATTGATAGACTTCATAAATTTCTTCCCTGCCCTGATGCAAAAAACCGCAGTTTTCCGCCACCTTTCTCGATGGCAGATTCGCACTGCGGATCAATAGCTTTGCTCCTTTACAAAATGGATATTCGTACAGCCAGTCTAAAAATGCTAACAGGGCTTCTGTCATATAACCCTGATTTCTGTATTCTTTTGCCATCGTATATCCGATCTCCACATATCCATCTTCATTCGGAAGATATTTACAGCCGACTAAACCGATTCCTCTCTTTTGCTCTTTTTTTTCAATCAGCCAGTAAGTCAGCCATGGATGTGCTTCTTTCGGTGCCTGTTCCATTCTGTCATATCTTCGTCTGACTGCCTGTGCGATCACCTCTGAAACTGCGGATTCCTGTAAAAATGTCTGTGTCCCATCAATGATCTGCTTTATTTCTTCTAATGACAACGCATATAAATACAGGCGTTCACTCTCTCTGTTTTCCTGCATATTTACACTTTCATCTCTTTTCTTTGTAACTACTGTTTCGTACATCTTTGTTTATCATGCCAGACCGTTTTTCCTGTCATTATCCAAGCATCACATCTAACATCATCATCAAAAGAAACCCGATTGAAAAGCCGATCGTCGCAATGTCCGAGTGCTTTCCCATTGAAGCTTCCGGCAATAATTCTTCGACTACGACATAGATCATCGCCCCTGCTGCAAACGCAAGCAGATATGGAAGAAACGGTGTTATAACTCTTGTTAAGAGAATCGTAAGCCCTGCTCCGATCGGCTCTACGATTCCAGACAAAGTTCCATATAAAAATGCTTTGTGACTGCTTTTTAATTCATTTTTCAAAGGAAGTGAAATAACTGCCCCCTCCGGAAAATTCTGAATGGCGATTCCAACTGCCAATGCGACTGCTCCGGCTAATGTGATCGTCGTTTCTCCTGTTAAAAATCCTGCAAACGTCACTCCGACTGCCATGCCTTCCGGAATGTTATGTAACGTTACCGCAAACACTAACATGGCACTTTTAGGCAATTTGCTCGGCAGTCCTTCCGGCTGCTCATCATTGATATGTAAATGCGGCAAGATCTTATCGGCTGCTAATAAAAAAAAGATACCTAATGCAAAGCCGGCCGCTGCCGGAATACACGAAAATCTTCCCATATCGGCACACTGTTCCATTGCCGGCATCAAAAGTGACCATACACTTGCTGCAACCATGACACCGGATGCAAAGCCTAATAACATTTTCTGTATCAGCGGCGGTATTTCATTTTGAATCATATAAACACATGCCGCACCTAATGTTGTTCCCAAAAAAGGAACGAATAACCCAATCAACAGAATTGTATTCATTCTATTCTCCCTTTCTATTTCCTATGATAAATGCAAAATAGCCCCATTCCCAGATCAGCGTCTGAAAACTTTCCTCTAAATATTCCCAGATATCCGCATCATCATATCCCGTCATTCTTGCGATATAGACGATCACTTCTTTCATCTGTTCATAGGAAAGTGTTCCTGTCTGCTTAAATGTTAAAAAAGCTGCCTGACGCATAATCGCATATTCCATTCCGATCCACTGCATTGCGACGGTCATATCCTGCCAGTCATAGTCATCTAATAACAACTGACCAAACATTTCTGCGATCAGATATTTCCGCAAAAGCGATTCCTGATCCCGATATACTTTTAAAAACTTCCCATACTCCTGCATAAATTCATTTTCAATATAACCATCATCTGTTTCCATTCGTGAGGCTTCTTCTCGAAGCGGTTCTAAGAAAATTCGATAGATTCCCTGTTTCCAATAATTTTCTGTCATATCTAAAAACAGGGCATTATCTTCTAAGAAAGTATCTTCTATCTGAAAATCCATCTCATCAACTGCCTGTGAAAGTTCCTCTAATTCTTCTTTCTGATAGGACACTCTGCCATCTTTTCCTTCTAATAAAAGATAAAATCCCATCAATAATGCCTTTTCGATCGAAATTTTTTGATCTTCTAAGCAGGAAATCAATAACATACGCAGTTGATACAAATGACGCTCTTTGTTATTTTTTATATCAGATTCCATCTTTTCCATAGCTTCTTTATCTAACACGTCCTGTGTATCCCGCCAGAAATCCACAACAGCCGGACAGCAGGCTGCTAAAGAATATTCTCTGCGATCCTTAAATTCATGGATCTCTCTTGGAAATTCCCTGCATGTCTTCGAAAGTATCTGATCTCCATAACGCAATACTAATTTACAGAGTTTCTGCTGGTCTAAAAAGGGACATTCTTTTTTCTCATTCAGACAGATCACATCTGCTTCTTTATAATGGATCAGATACTCAGAAAGTTTTTTCGTTTTTGCATTTTCTATATATTCTGTTTCTCTATGATCTGACCATCTGGTATCGTTCCATTTCTTAGAGGACTTCTCATCTACAGATATCTTCCATTCCTTGCAACAGGTGATCGGACATTCCGATGCTAAACACTGAAACTTGTCATAATATGTTGTCTTTATCTCATGCTTTTTTCTGTGATTCACCCTGTTTGCCATATGATCCTCTCTGATTTCTTCTGTCGTTTTGTATTTCCTTATTACTTTCTTCTTAATATTATATGCAGCTTTTATTCTTTGGATATTGTAATCTATTTTGTTCTTTTGTGTCAAATTTTAAAATGGGAGTTCATTAGACTGCATTAGACGTAACAAAACCGCCAGCAGAACTGGCGGTTTCAAAGGGGAGAGTTTATGAAAAAGTTTTGTATCACTTCTGTGATGCTATAAATATAACAAATAAATTTGAACAAACTTTGTCTTACAGCTTAAAGAAAGATAAAAATTATTAAAGATCTATAAACTTGGTTGCTTTTGACCCCCGAATCCTATACAGCAAAAAAGGCAAATCATTTCGATTTGCCTTTAGTAGCGGAAGGGAGATTTGAACTCTCGACACCACGGGTATGAACCGTGTGCTCTAGCCAACTGAGCTATTCCGCCATATAGTATGAAAAGACGTATAAAACGTCATTCATTTTCTCTTTTTAGTTTTCAGATTTCATATACCTTCAAAACTTCATACAGATCTATCCGATTTATGCTTAGATATGCGGTCAACATTCTTTCTTAGGAAGTTCGGCTCACTTTGTTCGCCGAACGACCAGAAATGCTAACCTCAGCCTTCGCTGACGCTCGCCTTCTCTAAGCATTTCTTGGTCAAGCCCTCGACCGATTAGTAACAGTCAGCTCCATGCATTGCTGCACTTCCACCTCTGCCCTATCTACCTTGTAGTCTTCAAGGGGTCTTACAGTTTATAACTGGGATATCTCATCTTAAGGGGGGCTTCACGCTTAGATGCCTTCAGCGTTTATCCCTTCCA